>JAGOOP010000016.1 GCA_017992455.1 Candidatus Omnitrophota bacterium
GGCCTTCAAGGACAATACAAGGTCGCTCCGGCTGATATCAAGGCGCGCGTCAATAATTGGGACAGGCGCCGGGTATCGATTTTGAAGGGTGCTTTATTTACTTCATTCGGCTCCGGAGCTGGGCTTGTCCTGCTGGCTGCAGGATTATATTTGAGATTCAGGAAATGGAACGGCGCATGAAAGCGGAGATTACGAGCGTCATCAGGGTTGTGAGCGTGACGGCATTTATGCTGATCGCTTCCTGCGGATTATGCGCGGACAGCGTTTCGTACGACACGCTGAGCTACGAGAAGTTCGTTGCTGCGCACGAGTTTCCGTATGCGGCGCCGGATTGGCGGACGGCACACATCCGTGATAACTATGTGTACGCGGCCGTCGGCCTGGATAAGGACCGCGTGGCCCGATTATTCGGCGCACCCGACTATGTGCAATACATATATCCGAAGGCGGCTGATCCCGGCCCGCTTGGCTGCTCCTGGGTCTATGTTTTTGCCAAAGATGACTCGAGGGTCACGAATCGGTCGAGAGATAAGATCGTGTCTGTGATCTTTGATGATGCCGGTCTGGTCAGGTGGATAGCTTCAAGCGTTGAAGGCCTGGCGGATATCGGCGGGCCGAAATAAAATCTGCGCGCCGAATGGGATGGTATTACTCGCGGAATTCGTCGCTTGCCCGGATGTAATCTGCGATGTATTCCGAAGGATAGGGGTGGCGGTACTGGATCGTGATGGTTTCCCCTGTTTTGAGCTCTTCCAGCTTTATCGGGCGGCCGCTGCGTACGATGGTCGCGTTGGCCGGGACAGAGAACGTCACGTAGCCCAGGTCGCAGATGAGCATGAGCGAGGAAAAGACAAACGATACTTTGGAGATGGTTCCGGTTATGCGCTTTACATCATCGATCTCTTCGGTTTCGTTTGTCGTAGCGTTATCGGCAATGCTATATGCTGCCGGCATGCACACTGTCAGGATGCCGAGAAATAAACAGATGATATATCGATGACTATCCTGCCTGCCCATTTCTGATTTCTTCCTTTCGCTCACCGTATTATACCACAACAGAACAACAAGTAAATCACTAAGAGCCGTTGTTAACCGTATGTGACTCAAGCTATTCCGGTTTTGGTTGACAATCATCCGTATGCGGCGTAGAATATCACCATGAAAAGAATATTATTATTTATCCTGCCGATTTTGATCATTATAGCGGCGGCATTCACGGTGTTCGGCATCGTCCAGGTGAGGTTCGAGGAGGAAAAGCTTCTCGATGACGTGCAGCGCAAGTCCCGGTCGATCGCCGAAAGCATGGAGATATCCGTTAAGCACGTCCTTGAGGATAATGACCTCAAGACCGCCAATTATCTCGTTGAAAAGTTTCAGACGCGCGAGCGGTTACAGGGATGCGTTATCTACGACCGGACAGGGGCGGTATTCGCCATTACCCGCAGGTTCCTTGATTGGAAAGAAAAGAATAAGCCGTATCTGACAGAAGCTATAGGAACAAAGGAGCCCCGCAGCGGCATTGAACGATTCAAGGAATACACGGTGTACAGTTATGTTCTGCCGATCCTGGACGACAATGCGTCCCTTATCGGCCTTGTGGAAGTTATCCACGACACGTCATTTGTGTTCACCCGCCTTGCCGAGTTGTGGAAAAGGATCAGCGGCACGCTTGTTACGCTGGTTATTTTGATCCTTTTGATCTCGATGTTCATCCATAAGCAGATATTCGTGCTTCCGGTCCTGCGGCTGACGGAATGGTTCCATCATTTCCAGAAAGGGGAGACCGATGCGCAGCATCCGATCAGGGAAAAAGGAGAGCTTGGAAAGCTGGCGAGCGAGGTCGAGCAGGTCGCGCTGAGCCTGCGGGTCGCGCGCAAGACCATATCCGACGTAGCGTCCGTGAAACTGCAGAAAGACGATGTCTGGACCGAATCGAAGCTGCGCAACCTTATCCAGGCAAAATTGGGCGATAAGACGCTGTTCGTCGTCTCGAACCGCGAACCGTATATGCATGTTATGGACGAGGCGACGGGTTCGGTGGCCTGCATACGGCCGGCGAGCGGCGTTGTTACGGCGATCCATCCGATCCTCTGCGCCTGCGGCGGCACATGGATCGCGCACGGCGGAGGCAATGCCGATCGGAAATACGTCAATTCCAAGGATAAGCTCGGCGTCCCTCCGAATGATAACCGGTATATCCTTAAACGTGTCTGGCTCACGAAGCAGGAAGAGGACGGATATTATTACGGATTTTCCAATGAGGGCCTCTGGCCCTTGTGCCACAATACCCACACGCGGCCCCTGTTCCGGGAAGAGGATTGGCAGATATATAAACAGGTGAACCGGAAATTCGCCGACAGCCTGCTCGAAGAGCTTCCGGCGCAAAGCCCGTTCGTTTTCATCCAGGATTATCATTTCACCCTGCTGGGCCAGATGATCAAGGAGAAGCGGCCTGACGCAAAGATCGCGCTTTTCTGGCATATTCCGTGGCCCACGCCCGAGGCGTTCCAGATATGCCCGTATCAGAAAGAGATCCTTGACGGGATGCTCGGCTGCGACCTGATCGGGTTCCATGTCCAGAATCACTGTAATAATTTCCTCGACACGGCCAACCGGCTGCTTGAATCCCGCGTTGACACGGAGAAATTCAGCGTCGTGCGGTCTGAGAAAGAGACGTTCGTGCGCTCGTTCCCCATCAGCGTCGACACGAATCCCGGGGGCGGCGTGTCCGAGCGAGATACGAGGCGCAAAATGGAGCGGCTCCGCCAGGAGTTCAATCTGAAGGATGTGATCGTCGGCGTCGGAGTGGACCGCATCGATTATACTAAAGGGCTTGTCGAACGGATCCTCGCCATCGACCGCTTTTTCGAGAAGTATCCGCAGTACCGGAGCAAGGTCGTATTCGTCCAGCTTGCGTCCCCGAGCCGCACGCACATCAAGCGCTACCACGATCTCATATCGGAGATCGACGAACTGGTGGAGAAAACGAATTGGAAGCATATGGACGGTACATGGAAGCCGATCCTGTACCTGAAACGCCATTTTTCCGCTGATGAGATCGCTCCGTTCTACGCGATGGCTGATTTCTGTATCGTCAGTTCGCTTCATGACGGCATGAACCTGGTGGCGAAGGAATACGTCTCGGAGAAACGCGACGATCACGGCAGCCTGATCCTGAGCCAGTTCACCGGCGCTGCCCGGGAACTGACCGACGCGATACTGATCAATCCCTATTCCATCGAGGAGTTCGCCGACAATATATTGCAGGCGGTCGAGATGCCCCTTGAAGAGCAGGTCAGGCGCATGCAGAACATGCGCAGGATCGTTTCCGAGAATAATGTATACCGTTGGGCGGCTAATATCATCACGGACCTGACCGCGTTAAAGAACGTATGACATGAAATATCTCCTGAAGGAGTGGGGCGCTTTAACAAGGCGGATCAAGGCCGGGTGGTTATTATTGTTCTTTGATTTCGACGGAACGCTTTCACCCATCGTACCCAGGCCGGCACAAGCCGGATTGCCTGGTTCGACGAAGTCATTGCTGCGCAGGATCGCGGGTATGTCTTCGTGCCGGGTTGCTATTGTCAGCGGCAGGGCGCTTGAGGATATCAGGAAAAAGGTCGGCCTCAAGGGCGTCGTATATGTCGGCAATCACGGCTTGCAGATCGCAGGGCCTGGCGTGCGTCATACCGTGCGGCTGAGCGCAGGGTACCGCAAGGCGATCGGGCTGTTACGGCCGATGATCGCGGAAGCGGTCAGGAAATACAGCGGGGTTTTGATCGAAGACAAAGGGTGTACGCTTTCCGTGCATTACCGCCGCGTATCCGCCGGGCAAAGGCGCGCGGCGCGCAATGCCGTTGATAGAATCGTGCGTTCGTACGGCTCCGGACGCCTCGTCAGGATCCGGCACGGCAAGATGGTCGTCGAGATCAGGCCTGCGTCCGGGTGGAATAAAGGAAACGCAGTGCGCTGGCTTACCGAACGATGGGCCGCGATGGATAAAGGGGTTGGATCAATCCCGTTGTATTGCGGGGATGACTCGACTGATGAAGACGCGTTCCGCGCGCTTGCGCACAAAGGCATCACGGTCGTCGTGGGCAGGCGCCGGTCAAGCGCAGCGCGGTATTATCTTCGTTCTCAGGACGAAGTGGACGAACTTTTAAAGCGTATCGTCGCGCAAAGGGCGTGAATATCATGGATCCCTTACCACAGGCAAAAGAGCCTTTCAGGTTCCACACGCGGTTGAACCTCACTGAATTGACCGGATTGCGCGCATCGGTCCTGCCGCAGCTCTTGAAATTGATCAAACAGGTCCCCGGCGCATGCATCTATCATCATACCCACCGGTTCCTCGAGCAGCATCAGTATCTGTCGCCTGAGCCGCCGAATGATTTCGCGTACTGGGTGAGCGAGGTGATCGGCGAGGATGAGCTTGCAGAGCAGCTTGCCAGTATCGATACCGTACAATTCCCCACGATCCGCAGCCTCCGCGATCAGATAGCTCAAACCATCGAGACATATGTTGCGCAGAATCCGCTGGCAACGCTGCGTTTTGCCGGCGCGGGAGAAGAGTTCCATTTCATCAAGTCGGTCAGTTTTATCATACCGACGCCGTATATCGCGAACAACCTCGAAGAGTTCGCTCAGATACTCGAAAAGATCACCATTGATTCGATATACTTCCATGTGTTCGAGGCCCGGCTGCGCCTTGAGCATCAGACCAATGATTTTTCCAACTGGATCGATACCGCGCTGGGCTGCGCCGATATCGCCGGGAAGCTTGCGCGCCTGGATCCGTATGCCTACACCATGGAGGAGTTGCGCAGGCGCATCATTTCAATCGTAAGGGCAGGATATGCCAAGACTTGATGATTATATCCCTGTCGTGACCCAGCCGGTCATCGACGATCTGCGGCTCCTTGCCGAGATGCTGCGGGGGAAGGTCATCCGCAATATCAATTCGACCGCTGTCGGAGGCGGCGTTGCGGAGATCCTCAACCGTATGGTGCCGTTCCTGCAGGAACTGGGCATTGACGCGCGCTGGGACGTCATTAAAGGCGGGGAGCGGTTCTTTGCCGTTACCAAGAAGTTCCACAATGCCCTGCATGGCAAGTCAGAGCGTATTACCGATGATGATCTGCAGGCTTTTATTCAGACCAGCCGGACGAACCTGGCCGAGATGGACCTGAGCGGGGACATCATATTCGTCCACGACCCCCAGCCGATCATTCTGGTCGAGAAGAAGGCGTCGAACAAGTGGATCTGGCGCTGTCATGTGGATGTTTCCGAGCCCCAGCACAAGGTGTGGGATTTCTTGATGCAATATATTCCCCGTTACGACGCGGCGGTGTTCTCTGCGCCGTCTTTTTCCCGGCCGTTGCCCGTGCGCCAGTTCCTTATCTCTCCGTCCATCGATCCGCTGAGCGATAAGAACAAAGAACTGCCGCAGTCAGCGATCAACGCCGTGCTCGACAAATATGAGATCCCCCGGGACAAGCCGCTGATCACGCAGATATCGCGGTTCGACCGTTTAAAGGACCCGGTCGGCGTGATCGAGGCGTATAAGCGGGTCAAGAAATACAACGAGTGCCGGCTCATCCTTGCGGGAGGCACGGCGACGGACGATCCTGAGGGGCTCCAGGTGCTTGAGGAGGTCAGGGAACGCGCGGGCAAAGATAAGGATATCCATATCCTGCTCATGCCGCAGAACGACATCGACGTCAACGCGCTGCAGCGCGCCTCGACCGTTATCATGCAGAAATCCCTGCGCGAAGGGTTCGGCCTGACCGTGTCCGAGGCGCTGTGGAAGGCAAAACCGGTCGTCGCCTCTCATGTCGGCGGGATCCCTTTACAGATCAAGAATAAGTATTCCGGCCTTTTGTGCCGTTCCATAGACGGCGCCGCGTTCGCGGTAAAGCAATTGCTCAACAACCCCGGATATGCCAAAAAGCTCGGGGAGAACGGCAGGGAGCATATACGCAACAACTTCCTGCTGACGCGGCACCTCAAGGATTACCTGCTGTTATTTTTGTCTTTGTATCATGCCGAAGACGTGGTATATTTGTAACCGATACACGGCTATGTAAATTAACCCCTCCCGGGGCATCCAGGCCGCAGCCATCACGGTGCCCCATGAAGATCCTGTTCGAGTTCGAAAAAAAACCGCTTTATTTAGAGGATCCCGTCAAAATAATCTCGTGTTATCATCCTGCCCGCCTGAACGCATGTTTTGACATGATCGAATCGGCTCTTGCCTGCGGACTGACCGTGGCGGGGTTTTGTTCGTATGAGGCGGGGTATGCGTTCGAAAAGAAACTGTGGCATGACAAACAGGATGATTTTCCCCTCCTGTACATGGGATGCTATCGGGCGCCGACTTTGCCGGGCGCTTATTCGCGCACGGCGTGCGGCCCGTACGCGTTAAACGATATTGTCATTAATACTGCGCAGGACAAATATTTTAAGGATATCGATGCGATCCGCAGGTATATCGCCTGCGGCGACGTGTATCAGATAACCTATTGCATCAAGATGCGGTTCCGATGGGACGGGGATGCATTTGGTTTGTACCGGGCGCTGTATCGCATGCAGCCGGTGCCGTACCCCGCGTATTTGGAAACGGATCGCTTCCGTATTTTGTCATTATCTCCGGAAATGTTCCTTAAAAAATCCGGCTCTTTCATAAAGACCAAGCCTATGAAAGGGACCTGGCCGCGGGGCAGCAATCCGATCAGCGACCTGGCCGCAGGTCTGCGTCTGCATTTTGACAAAAAGAACCGCGCCGAGAACTTGATGATCACCGACCTTTTGCGCAATGACCTGGGCAGGTGCGGGAAGGATATCGCGGTGCCTGTTTTGTTCGAAGTCGCGCAATATAATCTATTGTATCAGATGACCTCGACCGTGACTGCAACTGTCAGGGAGGATATTCCCGTTCGCGAACTTTTCGCGTCGGTGTTTCCGTCGGGCTCGGTGACCGGCGCGCCCAAGATCCGGGCGATGGAGATCATTCGGGAGCTGGAGAACGAGGAGCGAAGGATCTACACCGGGGCGATCGGATATATACTGCCGAACAGAGATATGTTCTTCAACATACCGATCCGGACGTTGCTGCTGCGGGATGGGACTGGCGAGATGGGCATCGGCGGCGGCATAGTGTGGGACTCCACTCCTCAAGGCGAATGGGACGAAGGCATGCTCAAATCCCAGTTCCTAATGAAGACGTTTTAGCTAACCCCAAGAGCTATAATTAATTACAATTTAATTCTTTTTGCGTCAATTTGTATTCTAGTAGGAATTAATTTGTAATTCTTTGTTTCGCAATGGTTTAGCTAAAGCGTCTTGAATTGTGTGGAGATGGTGGGGGGGGAAGTATTTGGAGGAGATGATGATGTTCTTGATGTTGTATTCTTTCAGTATCCGATATACGTCTGTCTGTTCTTCGGGGGTCGGGCTTCTGAAATGCGCTTCCATCAGATATTTGAAGCCCGGCTGTGATGTGTAGTAATCGATGTATTTGTCGTCGATGCGCGCGATCTGGCCCTGGAAGAGAGGATGCTCGTGGACGGTCTGAAAGTATTGGGTTTCCTTGTTGTAATAGCCCACGCTTTTGTAACTGGTCTGCCAGCCAAGCGGCAATACGAGGACCGGAGAACCTTTGTCGCGCTGCGCCAGGTCAACATAAACCTGCGGCACGGTCAGATCAAGTAAAGGATAGGATCCTGGAAGGAATTCAATGATCTGCAGGATTATCAGGAACGTTCCCACGCACACGCCGCTTTGAATGAACAATCGTTTCATCCTCAGGAATTGCTCCGCGCCGAACCCTGCCACGATATAGACTGAGACCAGCGTTACAAACACGAATCTGACCGGGATCCTCATCTGGCGCAGCGGGCCGATGCACAAAAGATTGTAGGGGGCAAGAGCACGGAGGTTCGCATGAGGCCCGAAAAGTAACGGCCCTGCGGCCAGCAAATAAAAGACCGTTCCGGTTATCACCCAGAAAAGCACGATCTTCTTTTTGTAAGCGACCAGGCGGTTGATCCTCAAAAGCGCAAGGCAGGCGAAAAAAAGCGGGACATATCCGGCGAATGCGTTGGTTACATGCGCCAGAGGAGTGGCCAGCGACGGCACTGTGCGGTATGCCGCAAGCAGCGGCGAGGGCCGCAGCAAGCCTGCCCAATGGATCGAGAAATAATCGATAGCCGCGTCAGGCCATACGGGTAATCGCGTCTGAACAGCGGCTGTCGCGCGTATGAGCCCGATAAGATACCACGATGCGAGCCCGAGGAATATCGCAGCCGATATTGCGGCATTCATCCTGAAACCGCTGTGAAGCGTCTTGCGTTTTCGCGCGGAGAAGAACACGACCATGAACACGGCAAGTATGGTCAAAAATAAAAAATACGTCTGGTCTTCGAACAGGCACAGCGCATACACGGCCGCGGCGCCGGCGCCAAAGCGGAGCCTGCCGTAACCGAGGAATTTCCAGAAGAAAAATATGAACCAGGGGAAGAACCACACCGACGAGAAATGAAGGAAATAACAGCTTTGCATGATGACATAGGGGCAGAACGCCAGGGTGATGCCCGCCCAGAAGCCCGCGAATCTGCTGCGGGTATACCATGACACGAGCATGGACATGCCGACGCCCGTCAGGACGAACTGCAGGAAGAACACGAGGTTCATGCTGACGATCGGTGAGAAGAACGCCTGGAACGGCAGAGAGAGCAAACCGGAGGTGATGATATAATTATGAAGGAAAAGCGAAGGTGTCTGCGGATAAAAGATGTATCCGGTGGTGAGTTTGAAGAAATCAAGGCCGGTCAGGATCGTTTTTTTCAAATGCCAGATGTTCCATGCCGATAAATAGGTATCTGTTTGTTCGAAACCCGGCAGACGGAACGACATGGTCAGGCAGAGCGGATAGGTATAAAGAAAAGCGATGGCAACGAGGGCGAGGATGATGAAAAAGATCGATATATGCCGTGGCTGCATGGGTTCAAGCCAGTTTTCTGCCGTTTGCGTCAAAGATACTGAATCGGGCAATACCGGTTTTCTGGAGCACGAACTTCAGCGCAGTCGCAATAACCCCGGCGCCGTAGCCGATGGACCTGCGCAAACCGATGGACGAAGATTCTTTTGTGTACCGGGCAGGCGAGGTTATTTCGCCGATCCTGCAGTTGAAATAAACCGCCTGCGCGAGCAGTTCATTGTCGAACACGAAATCGTCGGAGTTCTCAAGCAGCGGCAGACGCGCGAGCGCGTCCCTCGAGAATGCGCGGTATCCGGTATGGTATTCCGAAAGCTTTTGTCCCAGGAGGATATTCTCGACGAACGTGAGTATCCTGTTCGCTGCGTATTTATACAGGGGCATGCCTCCTTTGAGCGCCATGCCGCCGAGGATCCGCGAGCCCAGCACGATGTCGAACATATCCGATGCGACCAGCCCGGCCATTGCGGTGATGAGCTTCGGAGGGTACTGGTAATCCGGATGGAGCATGATGACGATGTCCGCATTGCGCTTGAGCGCCTCGCGATAACAGGTTTTCTGATTGCCGCCGTAGCCCGTATTGCTGTCATGGCGGTATACGGAAAGACCCATTTCGCCGGCGACGTCGACGGTCCGGTCCTTGCTGCAGTCATCGGTCACGAGGACTTCGTCGACGACTCCCATCGGGATCTCGCGGTATGTCTTGGCAAGCGTCTTTTCCGCATTGTACGCGGGCATGACCACGACCACTTTTTTGCCTTCAAGCATACGCGCCTCGTCAGAATTTACAGGTCGTTTTTATCTGGAAGAAATCTCCCCGCGTCGTATTCCGGGAATAGACATCGCGCAGATACGTAAAGGTGATGCCGGCGACGGGCGTGCGCACGTACACGTCGGCGCCGATCGACATGGATTCCCGCCTGCTGTCGCTTACCTTCGCGCCGTTGACCTTTTTGCTTGAGCTCTGCATCCAGTTGAACGAGGGGCCTGCTTTTAATATTTTCGTCAACTGAATGCCGGGCAGGAACTGCAGATATATCTCGTCGCCCGGGGATACCTTTGTCGCGGGGTTTTCCAGCCGGAAATAATACTTCGCGACCGCGTCGACGCTGTATCTGCCCCATTGTTTATACAGAAAGACCATCGGCTTGATGTCATACTGGTTGGTCCCGTAATTGACGGTCTTTGCGCTGTCATATTTGCCGTTGCGGAATTTTACGAACAGCGCAGGCAGGATGTCCGCCTGTTTGACCGGCAGGAAGTGTCCGATGCCCAGGTTGATATCGCCGACGCCTTCAGACGACATATGGTAGGCGCCGCTGCGCGTATTGCCGGCAGCGAACATCGCGGTCAGCACCAGGTCGGGCGTGTAATAACAATACCGGAGGATTTCCTCGTTCTTGACGTAGTCATAATCGTTGTGACTGACCACGCCTTTGGCATTCGTGTATTTGTCCGCAGTGTAGTAGGCGGAATAGGTGAGGATATAATGGCCTTGGGGAGCCCGTACCCCGTCGTAGAAATTCACCGCGAGCGCATGGGTATGCACCGACGCAGCAAGGATGCATGGGAGGAGGATACGCGCTGTTTTTCGCATGATGAAGCTATTATAATTGACTTATCCTGCGCATGCAATATTTTTAACTTTATATTCTCGCGCGCCGGGGTATAATAAATCATGCTCCCGAGGAAACGCCGCTGGCAGGTATATATATTGCAGTGCAAAAACGGTTCGTTATACACCGGCATGACCTGCGATGTCGAACGCAGGTATAAGGAGCACGTGCGGGGAAGCGCGCGGTACACGAGTTATAATCCTCCGGTCAGGCTGCTGTATGCCGAAGACTGCGCTGACCGGTCGAGCGCATTGAAAAGAGAATGTCAGATCAAATCATGGCCGCGCAGTAAAAAGCTGGCTCTGGTAGACAACGGTGCGCAATGCGCCCGGCGCGCGCGGCGCAGGGCGGCGGAAAGAAGGAGCGTATGAGCTTATTTACGGTGGACCGGTCTTTGTGTAAAGGGGACGGCCGCTGCGCGCAGGTTTGTCCGGTCGGCCTGATCGTCATGAACGAGGAGGGAATACCCGTTCCCGTCGAGGGCGCCGGAGAGCGGTGCATTAACTGCGGCCATTGCGTCGCGGCCTGCCCGCACGGAGCATTATCGCTTGCGGCTATGCCGGCGTCCGATTGCAATGTGCTGCCTGCGGGATGGAATCTGACCGTTCCCCAGGTCGAGCAGTTGTTAAAGGGCCGCAGGTCGATACGACTGTTCAAACCCGACATTGTCGAGCGGCCCATGATCGAGCGTATGATCGACACGGCCCGGTACGCGCCGTCGGGCACGAACCGCCAGCCGGTCCGGTGGGTCGTGGTGCATGAAACGCAGAAAGTCGCGGCGATCGCCCAGGAGACCATATTCTGGATGAGATCTTTGATCAAGGAAAAGTCTCCGATGGCGGAGGCGTTGAAGTTTGAGAATCTGATCGCCGGATGGGACGCGGGCAAGGATTTTATCTGCCGCAATGCGCCGCACCTTGTTCTGCTCTACGGAATAAAGGACGATATGATCGCCCAAAGCGCGTGCGTGATCGCAGGGGAATATTTCGAGCTTGCAGCCCTGCCGCACGGGATCGGCACCTGCTGGGCAGGGTATGCCCAGATGGCGCTTAACCAATGGCCGCCTGCTGCCGGCATCGTGAACATATCGAAGAAATGCGCCTGTTTTGCGGCGTTCCTTATCGGATATCCGCTTTACGCATATGCCAGGATCCCTCAGCGCAACGATCCCGATATCACATGGCGATGATATTTGAAGTCAGGGTCGGCTTGCGCGATTCAAACGCCGGCCGGGCGGATATTATCAGATGCGTCCTGGTCAATGCCGGCGTTGCCGACAGCCGGATCATCGAGCAATATCGCGCGGATAGATGCACGCTTTCGTGGTACGAACGATCGCGCGCGCAGGCAGATATGCATGCCCGCCGGATACGGTCGTTGAAGCTCAAAGGCGCAGCAGTATCGGTGGCGGGGATAAAGGATGAGGATTGGACCACGCGCTGGAAAAAATATTTTAAGCCGTTCAACATAACGCCCGATATACGCGTGGTCCCTTTGTGGACGAAGCATGCCAGGATCCCTGCGGGGGCGATCCCGGTTTATCTGGACACGACGTTCGCTTTCGGTTCAGGTTTGCACGCAACGACCCGTATGATGGCCGGGTTCCTGCGGCGCTGCCGGGGCCGCATGGGCAGGTTTCTCGATATCGGCACCGGTTCCGGGCTTCTGGCGCTTATCGCCCGGGCCTATGGCGCGGCGAACGTATACGCAATAGATATCGATCCTGTCGCGGTCAAGACCGCTTTCGCCAACTGCAAGGCAAATCGCTGCGCGTTCGAATATCTCAAGTCAGTTTCTTTTGAGGATTTCCGGATCAATGGGCGATTCGATTTTGTCGCAGCGAATCTCCTGACCCAGGACCTGATACGGCTGCAAAAAAAGCTTGTCGGCGCAGTCGCTCCGGGAGGGTTTCTGGCGGTTTCGGGGATATTTCACGATAATTATCCGCTGTTCCGCAGGAGGTTCTCATCCCGCGCCCTTGTTCGCGTTGCGGTTGCGCATAAAAAAAATTGGTACGCAGTCCTTTTCAGGAAAAGGGCGCCTGCCGTATCGTCCGTCAGCAGGCAGGGCCAAGTTTCTGTTGAATAACGGCGTATTTTATAGTAATATAAGCCATTATGGCGCAGGTAGCTTTTAACACCCAGAACAAGAAGTTCCTTGCTGAATTCGATCAGTCTCTGACCGCTCAAATGATCATAAAGAGCCTGCCCTTTGAGGGGGTGATCAGTGTTTGGGGGGATGAGATATATGTCGATACAGGCATCCAGGCGTCGGATCTCCACGCGACCATGGAGGTGAATGTCGGCGATGTCGGATACCGCCATGAGGAAAAAAGATTGTGCGTCTTTTTCGGACGGACGCCGGCAAGCACTTCGGACCGGCCGGTGCCCGCGTTCCCTGTTGTGGTCATCGGCAGGATATTGTGCCCGCCTGAAGAATTACGCTGTATCAAGGCAGGAGATACAATCAAGATCCTCCTGAACGAAGAGAAACCTCAGATCCCGGCAGCTTCCGCAGGAGACAGAAAGCTGACCCAGGCCGAGATCGACGAGCTGGTTAAAAAATTGCTGGCGGCGAAATCTGCCGGCCAGAGCGCAAAACGCGCATGAGGGAACATGATCCAATTCGCTGATCTGAAGGGGCGGATCAAGGCCGCCGGGTATGAAACGCTCCGCACTGAAAGCGATACGTATTTCGAGGTGGTTTTTCTCAAGGCAAAACTGGAAGATCATATCACAGCTTTGAACGAGCTGTTCGGCAAAATAGCGTGGCCGTCTGATACGCCGGTTTCCGCGGAGGTCAAAAAAGCCATTGCGCAGTACGGCAGCGTCATGGCAGGCCAGACGCTGTACGCCGAGCAGGAAGGCGGCAATGTGGTGTTCGCGATGCTCTGGCCATGGGGGGACCGGGAGCATATCACGCTTAAGGCCGGCGAGACGAAATAAGGCCGGACCGGATGCTATAGCAGGAGGGATGCATGAAACGGCTGGTGTTGCTTGCGGCAGGGGTGTTGTGTTTATCTATCTTATCCAAAGGAGCTGAAGCTGTGGAGAATCCGATCGTCGTTCTTGAGACAACGCAGGGGGCCATGGAACTCAAACTCATGGCTGATATCGCGCCGAAGGCATGCGAAAACTTCGTGAAGCTCGTCGAGAAAGGGTATTACGACGGCCTGATCTTTCACCGGGTCATCAAGCAGTTCATGATCCAGGGAGGGGACCCGACCGGCACCGGCAGGGGCGGGCAGTCGATATGGGGAAAGCCGTTCGAGGATGAGGTGCGCAAAGACGTCAGGTTCGATAAGCCCGGTATCCTCGCGATGGCCAATGCGGGGCCGAACACCAACGGATCGCAGTTCTTTATCACCACAGTGCCCACGCCCTGGCTTAACATGAACCACACGATATTCGGGGAGCTTGTCGCCGGAGCGGATGTCCTGAAGAAGATCGAAACGACGCCTGTCGGGCCGCAGGACCGGCCGGTCACGGAGCAGAAGATCATAAAGGCGTTCATCAAGAAATGATTCCGGCATGAAAGCCCGGGAGCCAGAGCTTTCCCGGGCTTTCTGTATCGTGCGGAGCGTGATGCCCAAAAACAAGGTCATAGTAACATTCATCGTTTCGTTTTTTGCCTGCCTCAGTCCCTTTGCCGAATGTTGCGCGCAAAGCGCGCCTGTCCTGTATAACCGATCCGAGTTCAACAAGTCTATCAAATATTACCGCACCCGCGCCGATTCGGGCGATCTCGACGGGTATCTTAACCTTGCAGTCATCCTCAAGGACCTCGGCCATTACCGGCAGGGAATCCGCGTGCTGAAAAACGCCGCGGTCCGGTTCCCGAAGGAGGCCCGCATCCTCAAATTGCTTGCCCGGTTCTATTTCCTGAACGGCGAGCCGCACAAAGCCGTGGATGTGCTGCAGGGGTTTGTCCGGGGCGGCGGTCAGGATGGTGACGCGCTGCTTTTGCTCGGCTTGTGCTTTGAGAGCATAGGGCGCGATACCGATGCCGACGGGTATCTGCACCGGGCGCTTGAGCGCGACCCGGATAACGTGATCGCGCATCTGACCCTTGCGGATATTTATTACCGCAGCGGCCGGCTTAAGGAATCCGACGCGCAGTATAAGGCGGTCAATCTGCTTGATGCCAGCATCCAGCATATCTATGCGTATTGGGGCGCGGCGCTGGTGAAGCTCGGGAATTATCGCGAAGCGTACAAGATATATGAAAAGATGCGCGGCCGCGACCCTTCGGATCCGATCGTCCGTGCGCAGCTTGAGATGATCCGCGCAAAGCTCGGGGAATCGTTTTTTGCGCAGGAAAAAGAAAAGCGCCTCGAGCGCAAGCGATTGAAAAAAGTGTTTGTAAAACCGGCTGATATTCCCGCAACGGTCCCCCGCGTACGGGTCGGGTTGGTGGATGCTGCTGACGAGGCGGAACTCATGGTGTCTACCGCGTACACGATCAGGTCTAAACAGGGCGGTTTTTTGATCAGTAAAGGCAGCCCGGGCCAGGTCTGCAGTGTTTCCGCCACCGCCGATAATAAGATCGTCTGTCAGTTCAGCGGCGGGGAGCGGGTGGTCGTCGACGAGCCGGTTGTGTTCGAGCCCGATACGGGCAGGGGTACGTGCACGATATTCGGCGTCGTGGTGGGAAAGGACAGTTTCTGGCACCGGAACGATGACCGTTCGTACCGCGGTATGATCGAGGTCTCGGCGCACGGTTCCACAGTGCGGCTTATCAACGTATTGAGCATGGAAGAGTATCTGTACAGCGTCGTTCCGTCGGAAATGCCTTCGACGTGGCCGTTCGAGGCCCTGAAATCGCAGGCAGTCGCGGCGCGGTCAGAGGCAATGCATAAGATCGGCAGGCATAAGGCGGACAAATATGATTTTTGCAGCGATGTGCATTGCCAGGCGTACTCGGGCGTCGAACGGGAGACTGCGGCGACGAATCTGGCCGTTGACGAAACGCGCGGGATGGTGCTGTATGCGGACGGCAGGCCGATCGACGCGGTATATTCGAGCTGCTGCGGGGGGCATACGCAGGATAATATATTCGGCCGGGAGCCGAAAACGATCCCCTATTTTAAAGGCACGCCTGATATGTTGCCCCCTGAGGAAACGTTTCCTTTGAGCCCCGGTGGCCTTGAGAGCTGGATTAAAGACCCTCCGGAAGGTATCCTCTGCAATATACCCGAATTTGCCCGTGCGAGTAATTTCAGGTGGGTGCGTATATATACCGCAGCGGAAATGGATGCGTTCGCTGCCAGGCTGGGGGATGTGGGCAGGGTGTCTAAGATCGTGATCATCAAACGCAATCCGTCAGGCCATATCGCCGCGTTGAAACTGATCGGAAGCAGGTCCTCGTATCTTATAGAAAAAGAATTGAATATCCGCAAATCGTTCGGAGACCTTCGAAGCAGTATGTTCAAAGTCGAGGCCCGGTACGACCGCGATCAGAATCCATTGCAATTCGTTTTTTACGGCGGAGGATGGGGGCATGGCGTGGGCATGTGCCAGGCCGGCGCGTGCGGCCTCGCGAATAGAGGCAAAACGTATAAGGATATTCTTGAGCATTATTTCAAGTCCGCTGAAATTAAAAAAATGTATTAGGTTTTTTGTTGATAAAAGGGCTAAAGCAGTATACAATATTGAAATATATGAAAGGAGTTGCCATGAAAAGATTTCCATTCGTCCTTAAAACGGGTTTTATATGCATTGCGGCTCTTGCAATGGCATCCGGTTCATTCGCCCAACCCCAGCCGACAGCGCAGGTGGATAACAATGCCGGCACTGCGGCAATGCCTCCGTACAGCGGCCCCAAGGCCCGCATCGCGGTCGCTGAATTCGATGTGAAGGCAGCCAGGGCTGACGGAGAGATCGGAACGGGGCTGCGCGAGATGCTCGTGACCGCACTCATGAATTCCAACCGGTTCCGCGTTGTCGAACGGCAGGTGCTCAACGCCCTGATGCAGGAACAGGAACTCGCTTCATCGGGCGCTGCCCAGGCCGGAGGAGTTCAGCGGGGCCAGATCAAAACCGCCGACATCATGATAACCGCTGCGGTAACCGAGTTCGAGCCTGCGGCATCCGGCGGCGCCGTCGGGCTTGGCGGCGGCGGAAATATCGGCCGCGGCGTTCTCGGAGCAGTGCTGGGCGGTTCCAAGAACAAGGCGCACATGGCGCTGGATATACGGATCCTCGATACCTCGACCTCGGAGATACTCGCCGCAACGCGGGTGCAGGGCCAGGCGACCGACATGCAGGGCGGGATACTGGCGGGATTTCTGGGCAGCTGGGGGCTCGGGGCGGGATTATCGGGGTATGCCAATACTCCCATGGAAAAAGCCATACGCGTCTGCATTATCGAGGCGGTCAAATATATATCGCAGCAGGTGCCGGCGAATTACTATAAATATTGATGGCCGCGGAGAAAAAGATATTCCACGGAAAGCTCCTGCGGTTGTACGCGCGTTCGGTCAGGCTGCCCAACGGGTATGTCGCCGCACTGGAGGTCATCAAACATCCCGGCGCGGCGCTTGTCATACCGTTTATCAACCGCGATACCGTGATCATGCTGCGCCAGCTGAGGCCGGTGATCGGCGCTTATTTATATGAACTTCCAGCCGGAACGCGCGGACGCGCAGAATCGGCTGCCGCCTGCGCCCGGCGCGAAGTGATAGAAGAGACCGGCTATGCCGCAGGGTCGCTGAAGCGGCTGGGAATGATCTATCCGGTGCCCGGATATTCGACCGAGAAGATCGATATATTCGTTGCCCGGAACCTGCGCAAGGCAGCGGTCAGGCCTGAGCAGGATGAGGTCCTGGAATGTATTCCGATGAGCCGCGCCGCGGTCCGTCGGATGTTCAAGAACCGCAGGATCGTCGACGCGAAGACGATCTGCGCGCTTTCTTTTATCGGCTGGCTGTAATAAAAAAGCGTCAACGCAATGCGCCTTGTTCGATGCAAATATAATTCGGAATACCGCTGGGGCATCCTCAAAGATGCCGACGTCGTGCTCCTGAAAGAGCCTCCTTTTCGCGCGATCGTCCCCTCCAAGACAACCATTCCTCTATCGAAACTCAAATTCGCAGTGCCTGCAGAGCCGACCAAGATCGTCCTTGTAGGATTGAATTACCGCGACCACGCGGTTGAATTGAACATGCCGCTTCCCATAGACCCGGTCATATTTCTGAAGCCTCCGACCGCGCTTCTGGCGCACAAGCAGAAGATCGTCCTTCCCAAAGGAGTTGACCGCCTCGATTATGAAGCGGAAATGGCACTGGTCATACGCAAAGAGGCGAAGAATATCCCTGTCGAGGACGCGGCCGGGCATATTCTCGGGTACACCTGCCTGAACGACGTGACCGCGCGCGATGTGCAGAAAAAAGACGGCCAGTGGACCAGGGCGAAATCGTTCGACACGTTCTGCCCGGTCGGCCCCTGGGTCGAGACCTCGTTCGATCCGTCCGCGACCACCGTGCTGTGCCGCCTGAACGGCTCAGTGAGGCAGCGGTCGCAGACAGCCAATCTTATATTTTCCGTTCCGTACCTGGTATCGTTCGTGTCGCGTGTCATGCGGCTTTTTCCCGGGGACATCATTTCGACCGGTACACCGCCCGGCGTCGGCGCGATGAAGCCGGGCGACCGGGTCGAGGTCGAGGTCTGCGGTATCGGCACCCTGGAAAATCGGGTTGTTGAGGAACACAGGGGGGCCAGATCGTGAGGACCGTCTGCATTGTCGTTATGGCGGTTATGATGTGGAGCGCAGCCGCACGGCTCCTGTTCGCTCAGGAATTCAGTGCGGCGACGCGGAATGTTTATCAGGATAGGGTCCAGGAAGGAAAGGTTTACATATCCGAAAACAAGATCCGGTTTGAAACAGCCGGTGTGATAAACATTATTCGGCTCGATAAGAAAATATTGTTGTCGCTTGATCCCGGCAGGAAATCGTATGTCGAAACCATCCTGCCTCCTGATCATATCCCTTCTTTTCGCGGCGAGCTTCCGGGTGAGATCCATCGCACGTTCATCTGCTCGGAGACATTGGACGGCAGGGATGTGGACAAATATATCGTGATCACAAAAGGATTCGAAGGTAATAAGAATATTCATATATGGGTGGCAAAAGATATTTCGTGGCCCATAAAGCGCAAGTCGACCGACGGCAGTTGGGAAAGCACGTTGTCCGACATCGCCATAGGCCCGCTGCCGCCTGAATTATTCGAAGTGCCCGAAGGATATCAGAAGGAAGCTCCGCAGGAATAAAGGCCGCATGCAGCGGGAAACCGATGATCCGCGCAGGGCGCGATATACTGCGGCAGTAAAGAAGGTCAACAGAACAGGAGGGTGGGATGCTTGGAATACCGGATCCCGGAGTGTGGAGCGCGTATCTGTTGTGCATCGTCAGCGTCATCATCAGCATCGTGTACGGCGCGGCGAACTGGAACAAAGGGGATGAGCCCGTATATCCTGAAGATGTCAAATGGGTAAAGGATGAAAAAGAAGCGAAAGAGGAACTTTAACCTTTGAGCGGAGGATATATGGAGAACATCACTCTTTTAACGCTTATCGTAGTGGCGTATTTGTTCATGATCGGGTATCTGGGGTATTACGGATACCGCAGGACCAAGAATGCGCTTGATTATCTGGTTGCCGGCCGCAGCGCGCATCCGGTGGTCATGGCCCTGTCCTACGGCGCGACGTTCATCTCAACGTCCGCCATCGTCGGTTTCGGCGGAGCGGCGGGGCTGTTCGGCATGGGGCTGTTGTGGCTGACGTTCCTCAATATTTTCGTCGGCATCGTGATCGCGTTCATCGTGTTCGGAAAGCGCACGCGCAAGATGGGCCATAATCTCGATGTGCATACGTTTCCCGAACTGCTCGGCAGGCGCTTTAAATCGACGTTCATCCAGGGGTTCAGTGGCATGGTTATTTTCCTTTTCATGCCCATATACGCCGCGGCGGTCCTGATAGGCGCGGCGCGGTTCCTTGAAGCGACGTTCCCCAGCTATATCAATTATAACGTGGCGGTACTCATCTATACGCTGATCATCTGCGCGTACGTGCTGGCAGGCGGTTTAAAGGGCGTCATGTACACCGACGCGCTGCAGGGCAGCATCATGTTCGTCGGCATGGCGATATTGCTTGTTTTTACGTATGTTAAATTGGGCGGCGTGATCGTCGCGCACCAGGCATTGACCGCGATCGCGGATAAAGTCCCGCAGGCTTTGGTCGCGCAGGGCCATCGAGGATGGACACACATGCCTGCTTTGGGTTCGAGCCTCTGGTGGAATCTGGTTTCCACGATCGTCATGGGAGTCGGCATCGGGGTCCTCGCGCAGCCGCAGCTCGCGGTCAGGTTCATGACCGTGAAAAGCAACAAGGAGCTTAATCGCGCGGTCATGATCGGAGGGATCTTCATCCTCATGATGACGGGCGTGGCGTTCGTGGTCGGGGCGCTCACCAACGTGTATTTTCTTGAGCATCCCGGGTTCGGAAAGATCGCCGTCGCAGCAGCGGGCGGCAACATCGACAAGATCATCCCCACCTATATCAACGCGGCTTTGCCCACGTGGTTCGTATATGTGTTCATGCTCACGCTTTTGTCCGCGGCGATGTCCACGTCGAGCTCGCAGTTCCATACGCTGGGAAGCGCGTTCGGCAGGGATTTTGTCGAGAAATCGATCCTGGCAGGCAGGCAGTTCAAATATACGGTCGGGATCACCCGGATCGGCATCGTACTGGGCGTGCTCGTTACGGTTTTGCTCGGGTTTAAACTGCCGGATAACGTCATCGCAGTCGCAACGGCGATCTTTTTCGGCCTGTGCGCGACGACGTTCCTTCCCTCGTATATCGGAGCGCTCTTCTGGAAAGGAATGACCAAGCGTGGAGTGATCGCCAGCATGATGGTCGGTTTTCTCGGAAGCGCGTTCTGGCTGTTGTTCATCCATCAGAAGGAAGCGGCGGCGCTGGGGCTGTGCAAGTTCATATTCAACAAGCCCTGTCTTGCGGTCCATCCGTGGAACGTCGTGGACCCGATTGTGGTCGTGCTTCCTTTGTCGCTCATAACGGCGTTCGGGGTGAGCCTGTTCACCAAAAAACTGTCAAAGGATCATATCGAGGCGTGTTTCAAACATATCTAAAGGAGGTACGTATGCGGCGATTGTGTGCGGTGATAGTGTTGCTGGCGGTTATGATATCTGCCGGGATCCCGGCTGCCATGGCGCAGGACGACGCGATCAAGCTCAAGGGCGGATTTTACGAACGGGTGCGCCACGAGTACTGGAAGAATAACCAGGACATGGAGGATACGTATTACGGCGGAGGAGACCGCAATTATTTCAGGTTCAAGACGAGCGTTTGGGGCCAGGCCGATTATGAACAGACCCTGTCGCTATACGGAAAGCTGACCAACGAGATCAAGAGCTATAATCTCCTGGGATCGGGAGGCAGCAAGAAATATTACAGCAGCCACCGCCACTGGGACCCGGATGAGATCATATTCGATAACCTGTATCTTGACGTGAAACGGCCCGGGGACATCCCGTTGAGCTTCAGGATCGGGCGCCAGGATTTTGTGGGCCAGTATGGTGAGAACTTCCTGATCTGCGATGGCACTCCCGGCGACGGCTCGCGCACGTTCTATTTCAACGCGTTGAAGGCGAGCTGGGATTTCGACAGCGAGAACACGGTCGATTTCATATATCTGAACAATCCGCGCGATGATATCTGGCTGCCGGTTTTCAACGAGGACAAAAACCCTGTTGTTCTGGCGACGACAGCCGAAGAGGGGTATGCCTTTTATTGGAAGAATCGGTCGATCAAGGATCTGGCGGTCGAGCCGTACTTCATGTATAAATGGGAGGACGACGATTACGGCAGCGGCTACCAGGCAAAGAAAAGCAAGGTCCAGACCATCGGTATTTTCAGCAAATACCGGATCGCGCCGTGGACGCTCCATGCGCAGATCGCAGAACAGCTTGGCAAATACGGCCAGGATGACCGGCAGGCGCAGGGCGGGTATCTGTTTGCGGATTTTGACGTGAACGATTCAGAAATGAAGCCGGTGTTGAGCGCCGGGTACGTGTATTTGTCCGGGAACAAGCAGGGGACCTTGAAGCATGAAGGATGGAACCCCCTGTGGTGCAGGTTCCCCATGTATTCGGAACTGTATGCGCAGGCGTTCACGTATGAGTCCGGGAATTCATATTGGACGAACCTGGCGATGTATCGGATCGGGATCTCGCTTGTTCCTGTCAAGAAGGCGAAGTTCAATCTTAATTACAGCTTCCTGCGCGCTAATGAGCTCGTTGCCGCGAACGCAACGGGTAATCTGTCCGGCACAGGAAAGAATCGCGGGCAGTTGATCATCGGCAAGCTCGATTATATGTTCAACAAGAATGTAACTGCGTATTTACTGGGAGAATATTTTATTCCAAATAAAGGGAGCAAAGGGTTCTACACGAGCGACGCAGATCGGGCGATCTTCGTTCGTACCCAGCTTGAACTCAAGTTCTAACAATTGAAGACGCTTTAGATAAAATATTTTAACGCAAGGAGTTACAAGATCTTTTGCACCGGTTAATCGTGTAGGATAAGTGCAAAAGAAGTTGTAAGTTATTCTCCCGTATGAATTTAGATAAAGCGTCTTGATAATGATGATGAAATTTTTGTCGGGCGATGAAGCGGTGGCGCAGGGGGCTTATGAGGCGGGGCTGCAGTTTGCCGCTTCGTATCCGGGCACTCCTGCTACCGAGGTGCTTGAGTATCTGGCGAAGTTTGCGGATGTGGATGCTCAATGGTCGGTGAACGAGAAAGTCGCCTTTGAGGTGGCACTCGCCAGCGCGATCGCAGGCAAGCGGTCGCTGTATTCATCCAAGCATGTCGGCTTGAACGTCGCGATGGACCCGCTCATGACCTCGGCATACACGGGCGTCAACGCCGGGTTCATCGTGGTCGTTGCCGACGATCCGGGCATCCATTCCTCCCAGAACGAGCAGGATACCCGTATCTTCAGCCGTGCTGCGAAGATCCCCATGCTCGAACCGGCGAATCCGCTCGAATGTTATCAATACGCACCGATCGCGTTCAAGATCAGCGAGGATTTCGACACGCCGGTCATGATCCGGCTCACCACGCGCGTGGCGCATACCAAAGAAAATATATCAACCGCCGGCACGCGTAATATCGCGCAGAGGGATTTCAAGATCGACGCGGCCAAGTATGTCATGGTGCCCGGCAATGCCTACAGGAAACATCTTGCCCTTGAGGCGAAATTGCTGCGCCTGAAAGAATATTCGAACCGCACCCTGCTCAACAGCATCGAATTGAACCGCCGTTCGATCGGCTTTATCGCAAGCGGCGTATCGTATCTGTACGTCAAGGAAATGTATCCCGAAGCATCGGTCCTGAAACTGGGAATGCCGTTCCCGTTCCCGGATAAAAAGGCGAAGGAATTCGCATCCGGGGTCAAGCGCCTGTTCGTCGTCGAGGAATTGGAGCCTTTTATCGAGGAGGAGCTTGTGCGCCTCGGGATCAGGAAAGCAAAGGCGAAAGACCCGTCGTTCCGCATCGGCGAGCTTCGGCCCGAATTCATGCCGCGAATCGTGGCCGGGAAGAAAAAGATCGAGGCCGAGCCGACATCGCGCAAGCCGGTGCTGTGCCCCGGCTGTCCGCACCGCGCCGTATTCATCGCGCTGAAATCGCTGAAAGCCACGGTTGCCGGCGATATCGGCTGTTATACGCTCGGCGCTTTGCCGCCGCTGGGGGCTTTACATTCCTGTTTGTGCATGGGCACCGGCGTTACCTTTTTCGACGGGTTCAGCCGCGCGCTCGGCAATAATGTCGTCGGAGTGATCGGCGATTCCACGTTCGTGCATTCGGGCATCACGGGCCTGGTGAACGCGGCGTATAACAGGACCAAAGGCGTTATCATCATCCTGGACAATTCCACCACTGCCATGACCGGCAGCCAGCCGCATCCTGCGACCGGCATGACGGCAAAAGGGACGCAGACAAAAAAACTGATCCTTGAGGACCTGTGCAAAGCCTGCGGCGCTGACCATGTCGATGTCATCGATCCGTTCAGGATAAGTGAACTCAAAGCACTCATCAAACAGCGTCTCAATGAGGCGTCGCTGTCAATCATCATCGCGCGGTCTCCGTGCCGGCTGATCGAGCGCAGCCGGTCAGAGGCGCCGCACTTCGACGCGTCAAAATGCAAAAAATGCTACCAGTGCCTCGCTGTCAACTGCCCGGCGATATTTAAAACACAAGACGGGCTTATCGGGATCAATGCGCAGACCTGCACGGGCTGCGATGTCTGCGTCAGCGCGTGCAGTTTCGGCGCGCTCATTAAACCAAAGAGCCGTTCCCCTGATCAAAAACCGGAGAACCGTCCCCAGGATCTATGAAGAGAACCGTCCCTAAGGTTTTAGGTTTAGGATCTATGAAGAGAACCGTCCCTAAGGTTTCTAAGGTTTTAACGACGAATGTGCTGTTCTGCGGAACAGGAGGGCAGGGCGTTCTGTCCGCTGCGGAGGTCCTGAGCTGGGCCGCGATCTATGACGGGTATCACGTCAAAAAGTCAGAGGTTCACGGCATGGCGCAGCGCGGCGGCTCGGTCGAGTCGCACGTGCGGTTCGGCGCCCGCGTGTATTCCCCGCTTATCCCCGAAGGCACGGCGGATTACCTGGTATCATTCTTAAAAGACGAAAGCCTGCGCATGAGGCCCATGCTTCGCAGCCGCGGTGTTGATCTGACAACAGACCTTGAAAAAGCGCACGGCACGATCGAAGAAAAAAAATTCCTTAACAGCTATCTGCTCGGAGTCCTGTCGCGCCATGTGCCGATCAGCGAAGCGAGCTGGTTCCTGGCCATCGATACCGTTTTTGCGAAAAAGAACCCGCAGGGCAACAAAGACGCATTTTTGCGAGGAAGGGGTGAGATGAAATGATCTGGAACGAGAAAATGGAATGCATGAAGCCCGAGGACCTCAAAAATATCCAGTCCGAGCGGCTCAGGAATCTGGCCGCCTATATCCATAAGAACTCTCCCGCGTATGCGGCAAAACTCGACGCGTTCGGCATATGCCCCAAAGACATCAAGTCCATTGACGATATCAAGAAGCTTCCCTTTACCGTCAAGGACGACCTGCGCGACAGCTATCCGTTCGGTCTTTTCTCGCGGCAGGTCAAGGATATCAATGAGATCCACGTGTCAAGCGGCACGACCGGCAATCCGACCGTTGTCGGATACACCAAAGACGACCTGAAGCTCTGGTCCGAGGTCATGGCGCGCGTATTGTGCTGCGCGGGCGCAATGCCGGGAGATATGATACAGATCGCCTACGGGTACGGATTATTCACCGGCGGGCTCGGATTCCATTACGGAGCGCTTGAGATGGGGCTGTCGGTCATTCCGGCGTCGTCGGGTCAGACCAAGCGGCAGCTCAAGATCATGCAGGATTTCAAGCCGCGGATCCTCGGCTGTACCCCCAGCTACGCTTTGTACATGGCCGAAGAGGCCAGATCCATCGGCATCAAACCGAAGGACGCGTCGTGGAAGATCGGCGTGTTCGGCGCGGAACCGTGGAGCGAGGGAATGCGCAAGGCGCTCGAATCTACCTATGATATGATCGCAACCGATGTCTACGGCCTGTCCGAGATCATCGGCCCGGGCGTGGCGCAGGAATGCCAGCATAAATCAGGCCTCCATTTGTTCTCCGACGTGTTTTATCCCGAGGTCATCGATCCTAAAACGGGCGTTGAGGTGAAGGAAGGCAGTAAGGGCGAACTTGTCATCACGACGCTCACCAAGCAGGGTCTGCCGCTCATCCGCTACCGCACGCGCGATATCGTCGCGATCAAATACGAAAAATGTAAATGCGGCAGGACCAGCCCCCGCATCTCTAAGATCTCGGGCCGCACCGACGACATGATCATCGTGCGCGGCATCAACGTGTTCCCGTCCCAGATCGAACACGTGCTCCTCGGCATCGAGGGCACCCAGCCGCATTACCAGCTTGTCGTCGACCGCAAGATCGGCGACCTGGACGAGCTCGAGGTCCTGGTCGAAGTGGAGGAGAAGATATTTTCCGACGAGATCAAGAAACTGCGCGGCCTCGAGGAGAAGATCAAGAAGGAGATCGAATCGGTGCTGGGCGTTTTCGTCAAGGTGCGGCTTGTCGAGCCCCGGACGATCGAGCGCAGCGAAGGCAAGGCCAAGCGGGTCATAGACAAACGGGTGCTGTAAACCATAAAGGAGCCTGCTATGAAGCTTATACAGATATCGATATTCCTCGAGAACAAAAAGGGGCGTTTGCTTGACGTGTGTTCGCTCCTGGGCGAGAACAAGATCAACCTGCGCGCCCTGACCGTTGCCGAGAGCGATAATTTCGGCGTGCTGCGCCTGGTCGTGGACAAGCCGCAGGAGGCGACGACGATATTGAAGGCCAAGGGTTTTGTCGCGAATCTCACCGAGATAGTGGCGGTCGAGGTGCCGGATAAGCCCGGCGGCCTTGCCGAGGTGCTCAAGGTCCTTGCCAAGCATAATATCAACGTCGAGTATATGTACGGGTTCCTCGAACGCGCCTCGACGCGCGCGCTGCTTGTGTTCAGGTTCGATAATCCCGATACCGCCATCGAGGTGCTCAAGGCGAACAAAATACGCGTTGTCGGCCAAAAGGACATGGGGGCTTTGTGATGGAAGTGAAATTCTGGGATAAGAAGATTGAGACGATCGGGCGCGGCGCATTAAAGGCTCTGCAGCTCAAACGCCTGAAAGAGACCGTGCGCCAGGCGTTGAAGACGCCGTTCTACAAGGCGCGGCTTAAGAAATGCGGTATCAGATCGGCTGAGGATATCCGCAAGCTCGACGACCATAACCGTATCCCGTTCACCACAAAAGACGATCTGCGCGAATGTTACCCTGCGGGCCTGCTTGCGGTAGCGATGAAGGACGTGATCAGGCTGCATACGTCAAGCGGCACGACCGGTATCCCGACCGTCATCTATCATACGCGCGGGGATATCGATGTGTGGACCGACTTGCTCGCGCGTTCGATCGTCGCCACCGGCGCAAGCAAAGAGGATATTTTCCAGAACATGATGTCATACGGCATGTTCACCGGCGGCCTCGGCCTGCATTACGGGGCCGAACGGGTCGGCATGACCGTGATCCCCATGGGAGGCGGCAATACCAAACGCCAGGTCCAGCTCATGAAGGATTTCGGCACGACCGTGATGCATATAACGCCCAGTTACGCGCTTCACATATTCTCAAAGCTGGAGGAATGCGGGGTTTCGCGCAAGGACCTGAAGCTCAAGAAAGCGTATCTCGGCGCCGAGCCGTATTCCGAGAATACGCGCAAAAAGATCGAATCCCTGTATCGTATCGATGCGTATAATTCGTACGGGCTGTCCGAGATGAACGGACCGGGCGTTGCGTTCGAGTGCGTGTACAAGACGGGCATGCACTGCTGGGAAGACACCTACGTGATCGAGGTCGTCGATCCCCGGACGGGCGAGCCGCTGCCTGACGAAAAAGAAGGAGAGCTTGTGCTCACGAACCTGACGCGGCGCGCGACCCCGCTTCTGCGTTACCGCACCCGGGATATCGCCTGCATCCATCGCGGGCCGTGCAAATGCGGCCGCACGCACCGCAGGCTCTCGCGCATCACCGGCAGGACCGACGATATGCTCATCGTCAACGGGGTCAACGTATATCCGTCGCAGATCGAGGCGGTCATCATGCGCGTTCCCGAGGTCGGGACCAATTACCAGATATATCTTGAAAAAGAAGGGACGCTTGACAAGCTCGTCGTCAAGGTCGAGATCTATTCGAAGCTCTTCAGCGGCGATATCGGCCAGATCGACGCGCTCAAAAGCAGGATCAGGGACGACCTGCGCGCTTCGATCGTCATCAATCCGGTCGTGGAATTGCACGAGCCGGGAAGCCTGCCCGTTTTCGAAGGCAAGGCAAAGCGCGTTGTTGACGCGCGGGCCAAATTATAGCGGCAGCAAGCAGGGAGCGTTTTAATAACGGAGGGTGTATCCAATGGCACGAGAATTGAACATATTTGTCGAGAACCGCCCCGGCAGGCTCCGGTCGGTCGCCGAGGTGCTGTCGCAGAACAGGATCAACGTCCGCACCATGACCCTTGCGGACCGCGGAGAGTTCGGCCTGATGAAAATGATCGTGGATAAGCCTCAGGAGGCGCTTCTGGCGCTCCAGGACAAGGGTTTTGCGTGCGCCATAAAGGACATCCTCGCCATCGCGCTCAAGGACAAGCCGGGCAGTTTTTTGAAACTCGCCGACCTTTTATACACGCACAAGGTCAATGTGCTTGACGCATACGGGTTCGTTATCGAATCGAGCAAACAGGCGGTATTCTGCGTAGAGGTCAAGGATCCGTCTGCGATCAAGAAGATACTGCAAAAGAAAGGGTTCGATCTTCTCGAGGACGAATTGCACGAGTTCTGATATGATCATCGATATTCACGCGCATGCCTGGCCGGAAAAGGTGTCGCAGAAGGCGCGCGAGAGCCTTGAATCGTATTACACGGTCAAATGCTGCGGCGATCCGACGGTTTCGACGCTGCTGTCGTTCATGGACGCCAATAAGATCGACGCAAGCGTCATATGCGCGGTCGCGTCCAGGCCGGAACAGGTCACCTCGATCAACAACTGGCTGTTTTCCGTCGCCAGCGGCCGCATCAAGGTTTTTGCGTCTTTGCATCCTGCGTTCGAGGCATGGGAAAAAGAGCTTGCCCGCATACGAGTGAGCGCGCAGGGGATCAAGTTCCAGCCGAGCTTCCAATCGTTCTTTGTCGATGACGAGGCGGTATTCCCTATTTATGAGGCCATTGAGAAGGCAGGCCTGCCGGTCCTGTTCCACTCCGGGGATGAGCTCGCGCCGCAGTTGACCATACGGGCGACGCCTGAGCGGCTGCTTGCCGTTCACAAACGGTTCCCGGGACTGGTGATGATCGCGGCTCACTTCGGCGGGTTCAGGCAGTGGGAAGAGGTCAAGGAAAAGCTTGTGGGCACGGATGTGTATCTCGATACGTCCGCTTCGTTCGGATATATCTCCGACGAGGACGTCCGGTATATCCTGAAACATCATCCGCAGGACCGGATCGTGTTCGGAACTGATTTCCCTTTTTTCGACCAGAAGATCGCGCTTGACCATATCGGCCGGCTCGGCCTGAGCAGGGCTCAGAAAGAGAATATCCTGGGGGGCAACGCCCGCAGATTGCTGCACATATGAACAATGCCACGGAGACGAACATGAGAACTGATGAAGCAGTAAAGCAGGACGCGGCGCAGCTTGCCGATAAAGCATGGAGCCGCATCGGCAGGCAGAAGCGCGCCGGCATCCTCGTTCCGCTGTTTTCCGTTTTTTCGAAAGAAAGCGCCGGCATCGGCGATATCGAGGACATCAAACTGCTGGTCGACTGGTGCGCTGCATCGGGCAATTCCATTCTGCAGCTTTTGCCCATGAACGAGGTCGGGCCGTTGTTCTGCCCGTATGATTCCTTAAGTTCGTTCGCGCTTGACCCCATGTATATGCGGTTTGAAGGGGTTGACGGGGCTGACACCGGCACGGCGCGCGCTTCCATCGCGAAGCTGAAAGAGGCGTTCCCTCCGGGCGGAAAGAACGTGGATTACCGGATCAAGGATGAAAAATTGAAAGTCCTGCGCGGCATCTTCGATGCGCTGCCGGAGTCGAAAAAGGCCGGATTCAGCGCGTATGCGGACGCGAACAGGTATTGGCTGGAAGATTTCGCCTTGTTCTGTTATCTCAAAAAAGCCCATACGGGATACGCGTGGTGGCAATGGGAGAAGGAATACCGGGACCGCGACCCTGTCGCTCTCAAGAACATCGCAGTCGAGCACGCCGGCGATCTTGATTTTTACAAATGGCTCCAGTGGCAGTTATTCAAGCAGCTCGCAGGGGTTAAAAAGTACGCGCTGAAAAAAGGTATCCTGCTCAAAGGCGACCTGCCCATCCTGGTTTCCAGGGATTCGGCTGACGTATGGGCGCATCCCGCGTATTTCAAGCTCGATTTTGTCGCCGGCGCTCCGCCTGATATGTACTGCGCAAAGGGCCAGCGCTGGGGCACGCCGACGTATGAGTGGGACGCGATCTTCTCCGACGCGGGCACGTATCTTGCGGAAAAGCTCGCCTACGCCCAGAATTTCTACGATATCCTGCGCATCGACCATGTGGTCGGGCTTTTCAGGATCTGGGCGATCCCGTTCAACGATCCCGAGGAGAACAAGGGGTTGAACGGCGCCTACGACCCCCGGGACGAACTGCAGTGGGAGGCGCACGGCAAGCGCATCCTGTCGTTCATGCTCGCTCATACGTCCATGCTTTTATGCGCGGAAGACCTGGGAACGATCCCGCCGGTATGCACGAAAACCCTTCTCGAATACAACATCCCCGGCAACGACGTCCAGCGCTGGATCAAGGATTGGAAAGTAAAGCACGATTTTCTTCCCCCGGATGAATACCGGCCGCTGGCGGTTTCGATGCTGTCCACGCATGACACGACGAACTGGGCGGCCTGGTGGGAGAACGAGGCGGGCACGATCGACGAAGGGCTGTTCGACCGCACCTGCGCCGGCCGCGGCATCGACGCGGCAGCGATGAAAAAAGCGCTGTTCGATCCGGAACTGTCAATGCACGGCAGGCTGCGCTGGCTCACGGCGGTCGATTCCGTCGATACGCTTCTTTCCGTCCTCGGCAGGAGCCGCGAGGAGTCGTGGCAGTTCATCGACCTGTACGAGAACTCGTATATGGAGAAAGAGAAGCTCTGGAAGCAGATGGCCATGAAAGGCGCAATGAAAGAAAAAGCGTCCCGGCCGCTCATCAACGAGGTAATGCGGACCAACCTGCAGACCGCTTCGGTATTTTCGGTCAACCTGATCACCGATATCCTGTATCTTTTCGGAGCGATCGGCGGGGATCCGTATGAGAACCGCCTGAACACGCCCGGCACGGTCGGCCCGGCAAATTGGTCGCTGATCATGCCGCTGTCGATAGAAGAGATGCAGGATGAAAAATACACGTCTATCTTGCGTAAAATGATCAAGGCTTCAGGCCGGTAACCGGCAGGGGCCTAAACAAAGGAGCGCGCGTATGGAAACAACGAGGTTTGTGCTTGGCGAAAAAGACATCCCGCAGGCCTGGTATAATGTCGCGGCTGACCTGCCGTTCGAGCTGCCGCCGCCCATACATCCGGGCACATTACAGCCGTTACAGCCGAAGGACCTGTCGCATATATTTCCGATGGAGCTGATCAAACAGGAGATGTCGACGAAACGGTGGATCGATATCCCGTCCGAGATCCTCGATATTTACCGTATCTGGCGGCCGACCCCGCTCAAGCGCGCGGTGAGGCTCGAAAAAGCGCTCAAAACCAAAGCGCGCATTTATTACAAGGACGAGAGCGTTTCTCCCGCGGGCAGCCATAAGCCCAATACCGCGGTCGCGCAGGCCTATTACAATAAAAAAGCGGGGATCGAACGCCTCACGACCGAGACGGGGGCGGGGCAGTGGGGAAGCGCCTTGAGCTTTGCGTGCAACATATTCGGCCTCAAGTGCACGGTGTATATGGTCAAGGTCAGTTACCATCAGAAGCCGTTCCGCCGGTCGCTCATGCATATTTGGGGGTCGAATGTCATCGCGTCGCCTTCGGATACGACCGATGCGGGCAGGGCCATGCTCAAGGACGACCCTCATTCACAGGGATCCCTCGGAGCGGCCATATCCGAGGCGGTCGAGGATGCGGCCAGGCATAAAAACACCAATTATTCCCTCGGCAGCGTCCTGAATCATGTCCTGCTTCATCAGACCGTCATTGGTCTTGAGCTGAAGAAACAGCTGAAAATGGCGGGAGAAACTCCTGATTATCTTATCGCGTGCGTCGGCGGAGGGAGCAACTTCGGCGGGTTTGCCCTGCCGTTCATCGCGGATAAGCTCAAGCGGCCGGCTTTGAAGATCATTGCGGTCGAACCGAGCGCATGCCCGAGCCTCACGCGCGGCATATACGCGTATGACTTCGGCGACACCGAGATGCTTACGCCGCTGTTGAAGATGTTCACCCTCGGCCATAAATTCATGCCGCCGGGGATCCACGCGGGCGGTTTGAGGTATCACGGCTGTTCTTCGCTCATCAGCGCGCTGTGCGCCAAGAAGCTCGTCGATGCCGTATCATGCGAGCAGCTTGACATATTCAAGGCAGCGATGCTCTTTGCTCAGACCGAAGGCACGCTTCCCGCTCCGGAAAGCGCGCATGCGATCAAGACCGCGATCGATGTTGCCAAGCGGGCGCCGAAAGGCAAATGCATCGTCTTCAACCTGAGCGGCCACGGGTTCCTCGACCTGGGTTCCTACGATAAATACATGGCGGGAGAGCTCGTTAATTACGCGCATCCCTCAGCCGAGATCGCGCGCGCATTGAAAGATCTTCCGAAAGTGACCGCATAGCAGCCGGAAGAAACGAAAGGCAGATGTGGAAAAAGAGCTGATTGTTGTGGGCGACCGCGTCCTTATTGACCCTGACACGGAGGATGAAAAGACCGATACCGGCCTGTATCTGCCGCAGGGGGTCAAGGAAAAAGAGAAGGTCCAGGCAGGCACGATCATCAAGACCGGGCCCGGATATCCCATGCCCAGCCCCGAAGACCTTGAGGTAGAACCGTGGCAGTCGCCGGAGCAGCAGAAGAAATATTTCCCTTTGCAGGCACGGGAGGGTGATTATTGCATATTTCTGCGCAATTCAGGCGTTGAGATCACGTATGAGTCGAGAAAGCTTGTTATCGTGCCTCATTCCGCGATCCTG
>JAGOOP010000017.1:0-1465 GCA_017992455.1 Candidatus Omnitrophota bacterium
CTCTGTCCGTCATTATAAATGTCCCCTTTTCTAATGCCATTGATAACTCCTTTCGGAGTTATTATAGCATTCAAAAAGAGGACATTTTCACTTTGCGTAAACCGGACATTATTATATTGCGATTACATAAATAATGGGGACGGTTCTCAGCCCCAAGCGACCCGGTTCGCTTGGGGCTGAGAACCGTCCCCATGTTTTATCCGAGGACCGAAATGAATACCTCTGCCAGTTGAGGGCTGAAATGGGTGCCTTTGCCTTTGACGATGATGTCGACGGCTTCCGGCTTGCTGAGGGATTTTTTGTAATCCCGGCCCGTGGTGAGGGCATCATAGACGTCAGCGAGCGCAATTATCTGGCTCGCAAGGGGTATTGCGTCTCCGCCAAGCCCGTGCGGATACCCTGTCCCGTCCCATTTTTCATGATGATACAATATCCACGGAAGGATATCCTCGATCTCCTTCAGGGGCTTGAGTATATTGACCCCGAATATCTCATGTTGTTTGATGATGCCGAATTCCTCTTCGGAAAGCTGGCCCCGTTTATGCAGAATGGCGTCGGGGATGCCGATCTTGCCCAGATCGTGCAGAAGGGCTGCCTTGCGCAGACGCTCTTTCCGGTCAGGCGTCCAGCCGAGCCGGTCAGCCATCTGCAGGGCGTAATCGGCAACGCGCCGGGAATGGCCCTGCGTATACGGATCCCGCGCTTCGAGGGCGTTCACCAGCGACTCGATGATCTGGTAAAAAGCCTCGCGCGTCTTATCATGCTCGGACTTGAGCTTTTCATACAGGTTCAACAACTGCCGGTTCTTTTCTTCTATATCATCTGCCAGATTATCTAATAGATGCACCTGACCGTCACCGGCCCGGCCTTCAGCCGGCCCGCGAATCAACGGCTTGATCGCATTTGTCATCAGGACGCCGGCGGTTTGAGACCGGATCTGTCCGGCAAGAGCGGCTAACTGGTCGGACGCCGTGTGATCTCTGGAATATTCTGCCGCGCAGATCTTGGCCTCGACCGACAGAGATCCCTCTTGAAAGACCTCGCCAAGATCATCCCGCAAAGAGAACAGAATTTTTTCCAGGCGCGTCCTGTCCTGAAAGGAAAACCCGCAGATCTCTTCGAGCGAATAACTCGCCCAGCAGCTGCCGACTTTCGATACTGCCGCGTTGACCCGGGACCATATCTGCTTCTGCCGGTCAACCGGGACCTTTTCAGTTTCCGCCCCCAAGCCCCTGAAATACACCATGATCGCCTGCGTCCTGCGCCTGCGGGATTCCAGGTCGAGCCGGTACCGGAAATACCTCAGCGTATAGATCCCCCTCAGCGGGTCGAGGGTCGCGCGGTCCTTGATCGATGCCAGCCGTGCAAGAAAATCGATGATCCGGTACAGCCCTGCGCTCACGAAGAATATTGTCGAGAACGATATCACCCGGAAAAAGTCCGTCTTGACGTGAAACCGCCATAA
>JAGOOP010000017.1:1565-8946 GCA_017992455.1 Candidatus Omnitrophota bacterium
TGGGGATCTCTTCGACGATCGCGCCGGGGGCCATGTTTTGGAAATCGAACTCGTATCCGAGCACGACCGATGCCTTGATCTCCTGCAAAGCCCGGGATAAATACCCTGCGTCCAGGGGATCGCCGGAGGAGCCTCTTAAAAACACATCCAGGGCAATGGTCCGCACGCCTTCCCGGTCAAGATTCCTGAAAAGGTCGGCATACACTGAACGCGTCCACGGCCAGCGCTGAGTCATCCTGCTGTGGGAATAATCGTCGATCGCGACGGCAACGATCCGGGCGGGGACCGCAACGGTGCGGCCGGATGCGTTGTAATGGTACTGGTTGGGAAGATCATTAACGGACAGGAATATCCGTTCAGGAATGAAAAAATACGCGGCCGCGAATGCCGCGGCGCAAAAAACAGCCAGTTTCCAATCGACAGCGTTCTTCTTCAATGGGCTGAGGGTTATCTACATCTGCTCCAGCAAGCGATTGCTTCCTGTATTTTCTCTCGCGACGGCCTCGGGCCCTTGGGCTCCCTGTTGGCACAACTGGCGCACGCGCTTCCGGCACCGTTCTTTTTCACCCATCCGCCTTTGGTAACGGCATTCGCGAACGTAACCGTTTTCAAACCCTGGTAACTTTTATGACGCTCGCTCCCGCCCGATGCTTCCGTCGAAGTTCCCGTGCCGCCGCTGAAGACCTTTGTATCGCTGTCCGCAATGACGACCATATTTGCCGGAAGCGCCATATACTCATCGCGTGTCTTCCCGGCCACAGCGTTATTGATGCCGTACGATATCTTCGCTGACGTGCGGGCATCAGACGGACAGGTCAACAGCTTTGTGTTTCCCTTGCCGAGCTGCTCGATCAGGGATACGGCATACGCGTAGCCCCGCGCCTGCCGCGTTTCAAGAAATGAAACCCATCGGACGGAAAGATCTTTTGACCGCATGGTCCTGATCCGGGCGTACGCCCGGGAAACCTCTTCGGGCGAAAGCTCGCTCAACGTCCCGGGGACCACATTATGCTCTGCGATATATATGTCGAACGCAGCTTTCAACGCCCCGAGATTGTCTGCGCACATCCTGGTTCTTCCCATTTCTACAAAATTCCGGTACGACGGAATGCCGACCATAACGAGGATACCCAGGACAACCACTGCGACCATGACCTCGACAAGGGTGAATGATCGCGTTGCTGCGGACTGCCTACGGGCCTTCATGTTCCCTCCTCCTTGTTAGCCTTCTCCATGCGCCATGTTCTCGAACCGCGTATATTCGCTGATAAAGGTAAGCTTCACCGTGCCCGTCGGGCCGTTGCGCTGTTTGGCAATGATGATCTCGGCAATGCCCTGGTTCTCGGGCGTGCGGTTGTAATAATCCTCGCGCATGATCAACACGACGACGTCCGCGTCCTGCTCGATCGCGCCGGATTCGCGCAGGTCGGAAAGCTGCGGCCGGTGGTCGGTCCGGGATTCGACTGCTCGGGACAGCTGGGATATCGCAATGACCGGAACGCGCAGTTCGCGCGCGAGCGCCTTGAGCGACCGGGAGATATCGGAGATCTCCTGCTGTCTGCTTTCGGCCGACATGCTCGATCCGCGCATGAGCTGCATATAATCGAGGACGATGAGCTGGATATCGTGGTTGGCCTTGAGCCTGCGCGCTTTTGCCCGCAATTCCATCACGGAAATGGCCGGCGTATCGTCGATGAAGATCGGCGCTTCGGAAAGCTTCCCGGCGGCGGCGGTCAGGCGCGGCCAGTCGGATGCCGCAAGGTAGCCGGTGCGCACTTTATTCGCGTCGACGCGCGCGTGGGAACAGAGCATCCTCTGCACGAGCTGCTCCTTGGACATTTCAAGGCTGAATATCGCGATCGGCACCTTTGCCGAGATGCCCGCGTATTCGGCCATGGACAAGGCAAGGGCGCTTTTGCCCATGGAAGGCCTGCCGGCGATAATGATCAGGTCCGACGGCTGAAGGCCGGCGGTCTTCAGATCCAGGTCGATAAAACCCGTCGGAACGCCGGTCACATGCGCCTTTTTCTGGTACAGCCGGTCGATGGTCTCGATGCTGTTTTTGATGATCTCTTTGAGCTGGAGGGACGACCCCTGGTGGCGGGAATCGCTGACTTCGAAGATAAGCTTCTCGGCCTCGTCGACGACCTCGGCGATATTTCCGTCGGTGCCGTAACACAGTGAGACGATCTTAGTGGAATTATTGATGAGCGAGCGCAGGATGCTCTTTTCCTTGACGATCTTGACATAATGGCCGATATTGGCCGCGGTCGGGACCGAATTGACCAGCTCCGTCAAAAAGCTCACGCCCCCGATCTTGTCAAGAATGCCCTGGCGTTTCAGCTCGTCGGTCAGGGTGATGAGATCGACCGCTTTGCTGTCGTTATACAAGGACAGGATCACGTCATAGACCTGCCGGTGGGAGTCCTTATAAAAACAGGACTTGTCGATGGCCTCGAGCGCAACGCCGATCGCGTTCTCGTCGATGAGCATCGATCCGAGAACGGCCATTTCAGCTTCGAGGTTCTGCGGCGGAAGCAAATCTTTTGTGATCTCAGCCATGGTATCCTGCTGCATGATCGCGCCCGCGGGCGCGCCGGCTCATTTCTTGACGATCCAGAGCTTTACGGTCGCGGTGACTTCTGCGTGCAATTTGACCGGGACCTCGAATATGCCCAGCGCCTTCAACGGCTCCTCAAGGACGATAAGATTCTTGTCGACGTCGACGCCTTCGTCCTGCAGCGCTTTGGCGATCTCAACCGCGGAGATCGACCCGTACAATTTCTCTTTTTCCTGCACGAGCACCGGCAGGGTCAAGGACAATTTCTCGATCCGCGTTTTTATCTCGAGCGCTGATTTCTTCAGTTTTTCCGACTGGACCGACCGGGCTTTCTGCTCCTGTTCCAGTTTCTTAAGGTTCGCCGGCGTCGATTCCAGCGCCAGCGACCGGGGAAAAAGGAAATTGCGGGCATACCCGTCCTTCACCTTCACGACGGCGCCGGCCTTGCCGACGCCCTCTATATCTTTTTTCAGGATGACGTTCATGATGAAAAACCTCCCTTAGATGCGCACGTACGGCACAAGCGCCAGAAACCGCGCTTTTTTGATCGCCGCGGTCAATTGACGCTGATGGCCGGCGCAATTGCCCGAACTGCGCGCCGATACGATGCGGCCGCGTTCTTTGACGAACGACTCAAGGGTCTTCAGGTCCTTGTAATCTATCTCTTTGACCTTATCCGCGCAGAACCGGCAAACCTTTTTGCGCTGCTGCATGAACATCCCGGACCTCTTGCGCGGCTTTCTCGTTCTGTTGTCCCTGCTGTTAATTCTCATCGTGTTTCTCCTCGCTTTCTTCTATCCATGCGGTATCTGCCGCCATTTCGGGTTCGGGCGCCGCTTCCTGCGCGACAGCCGCAGCCGGACGCCCTCCGGGCGAACCCAAAAACTGCACCCGTTCGGCAAGGACCTCGATGACACTGCGCTGCTTGCCGGTCTGCGTGTCTTCCCATGCGCGGGACTGGAGCCTTCCCTCGACCAGTAACGAGCTTCCTTTATGCAGATACTGATTGCAGGTCTCCGCCTGTTTGCTCCATACGACAACGGTAATAAAACATGTCTCATCCTTGAGCTGCTGGGCCTTGTCGCGGAACTTGCGGTTCACCGCAAGCCGCAGGTTCGCCACCGCAGTACCCGACGGTGTATACCGCAGTTCCGGGTCGCGCGTAAGATTGCCGACCAGGATCACTTTGTTGTAACTTGCCATAGGACCTCCTCGATGCGGCGCCGGGCCGTTATGCCGCTAACCGCGTGAACAGAACACGCAGGACGGATTCATTCAATCCGTATGTGTATTTCAGCTTTGCCACGGCGTCCGAGGGCGCCGAGAACTTCACGAGATAATACACGCCTTCCTGCTGTTTCTTGAGCGTAAAGGTCAACCGCCTGCGCTCCGACCAGACATCAGCGGATGATACCGTGCCGCCGTTCTTGGCGACGGCGTCCTTGATCGTCCCATACAACGCCTTTGCCTCGTCCTCTGAAAGATCCGGTTTGACAATAAACATCGCTTCGTACTTGTTCATTCCTACCTCACCTGTTATAGATATTCATGCATCTGGTTGTGCCTTCAACGGCCCATGACTGCAGGCAATTGCAGGCATTTTCTATCGCTTCATCAAGCGCTTTTCTTTCCCTGCGGCCGAACGAGGACAGGACATATCGCGCGACATCCGCGTCGCGGCGCGCCGGCCTGCCGATACCGATGCGCAGGCGGCAGAAATCGTCCGTGCCCAGCGCCGCGATGATCGACTTCATGCCGTTGTGGCCTCCGGCAGAGCCCGCCGACCGCAGCCGAAGGACCCCCATGTCGAGATCAAGATCGTCGTACACGACGATAAGGTCCTGCACGGCCGTCCGCGTATGCCTGAGCAACGGCGCAACTGCCGCGCCGGAGAGATTCATATATGTCAGCGGCACTGCCAGGGTCACCGCCTCTTTCTCAAAGAACGCCTTTGCCGTGCGCGCCGGGATCGTGCGTTCCCTGCGCAGCGGCGCCTTCGTTTCCTTTGCCAGGGCGTTCACCGCCATTGCGCCGATGTTATGGCGCGAATTGACATACAGTATCCCCGGATTGCCCAGGCCGACGATCAGCTTCATACACGGATTATTTCTTTTCCTTCGATTCTTTTTCCTTACCCTCGGCTTCCTTGCCTTCCTCGGCCTCGGGCTTCTTCTCCCTGATGACCTCAGGTTCAGCCGGCGCCTCGCCTTCCGCAGGCGCGGCCGCTTCCTCCTTCATCGGCTCCGCGACCGACAGCACGATGACATCGGGCTCATGCAGGACCTTGAGCTTGGGAGGGAACTGGATATCCTTGATATGTATCGCGTCGCCGATCTTGAGATGGCTGATATCGACCTCGATGGACTTGGGGATATCGGTCGGCAGACATTCCACTTCGATCTCCCAGAGGATATGCTCGAGCGACCCACCGTCGGACTTGACGCCCACGGCCTCGCCCTTGGTCGTGACCGGGACATTGACCTTGAGCGCTTTGGTGAGCGATATCTCGTGCAGGTCGATATGAAGGATATCGCCTTTGACCGGATCATGCTGCATCTCTTTGATCATGCAGGGCCTGCCCGACTTTTTCTTGTCGTCCTTGACCTTGAGCGTGATGATGGCATTCTCGATCTGATGCTGATGGATCAACTTGATAAGATCGCTGCGCGACACCTTGATCGCCAGAGACTCTTTCCCGTCGGAATAGACGACGGCCGGGATCAATCCCTTATGGCGCAGGGCCTTCGATTTGTTCTTGCCGATCTCTTCCCGTAATTGCGCTTCAAGCAATAATTCATCCATTGTGTACTCCCTTTCACTTATTTTCGTCAAAAAGACAGCTCACCGACTCTTCCCGGTGGATCCGCCAGATCGCTTCTCCCAGAAGCGGCGCGATCGAGAGGACCTTGATGCGCGCATGCTGCTTTTCCTTGGCAAGCGGAATGCTGTCGGTAATAACAAGTTCCTGCAGGTCTTTGCACGCGTCGATGCGTTCGATCGCCGGCCCCGACAGGACGCCGTGGCTGATACCGGCGCGGACGGTCTTGCAGCCGGCGCCCTTCAATGCCGCAACGGCCTCGATCAACGAACTGCCGGTCGCGATCAGATCATCGACGATGATGGCGTTCCTGCCTTTTACCTCGCCCATAATATGCATGACTTCCGTCTTCTCCGGGGAATCCCGGCGCTTATCGATGATCGCAAGGCCGGCGGAAAGCCGCTTTGCATAGGCGCGCGCCATCTTGATACTGCCCACATCCGGGGACACGACCACGATATTGTCCAATTTCATCGATGCGTAATAATCGATGAACACGTTTATGGCGAACAGATGGTCGACGGGAATGTCGAAAAAACCCTGTATCTGGCCCGCGTGCATATCCATGGTGATGACGCGGTTGGCGCCGGCGGTCGTCAGAAGATTGGCGACGAGCTTTGCCGTGATCGGGACGCGCGGCTGGTCCTTGCGGTCCTGGCGCGCATAGCCGAAGAACGGCACGACCGCGGTGATGCGCTGGGCCGAAGCGCGCTTCAGCGCGTCGATCATGATCAATAATTCCATGAGCGTATCGTTGGACGGAGGGCATGTCGGCTGTATCACGAAGATATCCTTGCCGCGGACGTTCTCGTTGATCTTGACCCTGATCTCGCCGTCGCTGAAACGGCCCACGAACGCGTCCGACAGCTTGATCTTCAAGGATGAACAGATATCCAGCGCAAGCTGGGGATGCGCATTCCCGCTTAAGATCTTCAACTTGTCCATACGACCCCCTGAAATTTGAAAAATATATTATGACGAGGTGAGCTCGATCGTGCCGCTTACGTATTGTAGCTGGAGGGAAAACCGACCACTACCGTGTTTTTACGTATTTTCGACCCCTCTTTGATATGCGCAAAAGGGCCGATTTTGCACTGTGTACCAATTGTAACAAAATTATCAACGACTGTAAAGGGATAAATTGTCGTATCGGCCCCTATGGAGGCGCCGTGGCTGATCGATGTAGTATCAGGGTCGACAATCGTTACCCCCGCCCTCATGAAAGATTCGTTGATCGTTTTGCGGATCGCCGCCTGCGCCTGCGCGAGCTCGACGCGAGAGTTCACGCCCAGGGCTTCATGCGCGTCCTTGACCGTCACTCCTTCTATCAGATCCCCCTGATCGCGGAGGATCTTGATGACATCGGTCAGGTAATATTCCTTTTTGCGGTTATCAGGCCTGACCTTTTTCAATCCGGCCCCTAACTTCTTCCTGTCAAAGCAGATAATACCGGTATTTATCTCCTTGATCTCCTTCTGGAAATCATCGGCATCCTTGTCTTCCCGGATACCGGCGATACTGTTGTAATCGTCCCTTAATATCCTGCCGTACCCGGAAGGATCTTCCATGACCGCGGTCAGAATCGTCGCGGCTGCCCCGGATTCCGCATGGCGCTTGAGGAGCGCCTGCACGGTTTCTTTTTTAAGGAGCGGGGCATCCCCGTACAGAACGATGACCGTGCCGCTGAATCCGGCAAGCGCAGCCATGGCATGCTTCACCGCATCCGCCGTGCCGACCACGCGCTTCTGGATCGCGATCCTGGTCCCCGCAGGCAGAACCTTTTTGACATCGGCAGCCTTATAGCCGAGCACCACGACATGCCGCCGGGCCTTGATCGCCTTGACCAGGTCGAGCACATACAGGACCATGGGCCTGCCGCATACCGGATGGAGGACCTTGGGCAGATCCGATTTCATCCGGGTTCCTTTTCCCGCTGCCAGAATGATCGCCGCTATATCATTTTTCTTCATTGTTGAAACCTTGAACTTTGGGACGTATGGATT
>JAGOOP010000017.1:9046-31791 GCA_017992455.1 Candidatus Omnitrophota bacterium
CGCATACCGGATGGAGGACCTTGGGCAGATCCGATTTCATCCGGGTTCCTTTTCCCGCTGCCAGAATGATCGCCGCTATATCATTTTTCTTCATTGTTGAAACCTTGAACTTTGGGACGTATGGATTTTAATGAGGCCATAACTTACGGAACGAGCATCGCGAGTGAACGTAAGTTATCTGGCCGAATTAATCCCGTTCTTGCTTTGTAAGAACGGGGCGAACCATGAATCAGAACTGCGCGTCAACTTTGGGACGTATGGATTCGAACCATAATAGCGAGACCCAAATTCTCGTGTCCTACCATTGGACGACGTCCCAAAACCTTAAGCCTCTATCGTTACAGGTCGTCGTTCGCATCAGCCCGGGCCGCATGGGGACCTTTCCCGACTTCCAGTTCATACGCTTCAAGGACCTTCTTCTGGAGCATTTCCCTGAAGGCCTGGGTGATGGGATGCGCGATATCCTTATGCTCCGCCTGCGCGCCGTTCTCATGCGCGCTGGGCGCAGTCACCGCAGGCATCGGAAGCCCGGCGCCGCACTGATTACAGAATCTGGACCGGAATTCATTCTTATAATTGCATTTCGGGCACGGGTGCTTGACCTTGCGCGATGGCATGGCGATGAACATCCCGCTCGAGCCCTGAATGACCTTGATATTCCGCACGACAAATGCATTGTCAAAAGTAACCGTCGCGTATGCTTTCAGCTTCTTATCAGGAGAGTCCTTTAAGAAAACCCTAACCTCGGATATTTCCATGATGTTCCTCCTCGCTGATTCAAACTGTCCGCGCGACAAAAACGTGCCACGACGCATGATGTTTTTTCAGCTGTCTGCTGATACGCCCTGCCTCCTTTCGGGATGATACGATGCCAAAGAACGCCGATCCGCTGCCGGACATAAGAATATCACTGATACCGAGCCCTGCGAACGCCCGGGGCACTTCGGCCAAGCCCGGATACGTATGCAGTGCCGCAGTTTCAAGGCTGTTGAAAAGAGCTTTTGCGAGCTCACGGCGGCCTTTTTTTTGCAGCGCCAGAATCATAAGTTTAGCACCAGATGAGGGCCTTGTCAACCGCGATATATCAATATTTTTATTCGCTCTTAACTTATCCCACTGCTTATAGATAAGAGGCGTTGACACATGCAAGCCGGGTACGACGATCACATGCCATAAAAGTCGCTTTCGCAGGCCGGTAACCGGTTTGATCAGCTCTCCCCTGCCCCTGGCCAGGGCGAACCGGCAGGTATGGACAAAAAAAGGGACATCACTGCCTATGCGGGCCGCGACGGAGCTCAATTGTTCCAGAGATAAACCGAGTTTCCAGAGCCGATTCAACCCAAGCAGCACTGAAGCCGCGTTACTGGATCCTCCTCCCATGCCCGCGCCCTGCGGAACGCGCTTGATCAGCCTGATGGCAGCGCCTTTATCCGGCGCATAGCGCTGCGACAGAATCTGCGCCGCCCTGACGGCAAGATTCCGGCTGTCAACAGGCAGGGGCTGGCCGCTGCACGAACAGACGATCCGGGCGTCGCTGCGGTCCTTGAGGATAATACGATCGCACAGGCTGATCCGCTCGAAGATGGTATTGATGGAATGAAATCCGTCGCGGCGTTTACTGTGAACACTCAGGTAGAGGTTGAGTTTGGCGAAAGAATCCAGCGTAAGGGTCTTCAAAACAGGGGTCCTATCGGGAAAGAAGGGATACAACCGCTTTTTCAATGTCGTGCGGGGTCAGGCCATATTCTTTCATCAATTCATCGGGCTCGCCTGACTGGCCATACCGCTCTTTGACAGCGACTTTGCGCATTGGCGCCGGATGCGATTCGCACAGGACGTCCTCGACACAGGATGCCAGCCCTCCGATCGCGGAATGTTCCTCGCATACGACAATGCCTTTGGTCTGGCGGGCGGCATCTATGACGATCTGCGAATCGAACGGCCTGATCGTATGCATGTTGATGACCCTGCAGCGCACGCCTTTCCGGGACAGGTTTTGCGCCGCGATCAGCGCTTCGTTGACCATGATCCCGCAGGCGATGATGGCCGCGTCATCGCCGTCGGCTAAAAGCTGGCCTTTCCCGAATACGAATGCCCCTTTGCCCTCGACCGTCGGGACCTTGGTCCTGCCGAGGCGCACGTAGAACGGCCCCTTCTGGGCGGCTGCCGCGCGCACGGCGTCCGCCGTCTGGGGCGCATCGCAGGGCACGATGATCTTCATGTTGGGTATCGCCCGCATCAGGCAGATATCCTCGATCGCCTGGTGGCTCGCTCCGTCGGGCCCGACGGTGATGCCGGCGTGCGTCGCAACGATCTTCACGTCGAAATTATTATAGGCGACGCTGTTGCGGACCTGGTCCCACGCCCGGCCCGTCGCGAACATCGCGAATGTCGTGGCGAAAACCTTCTTCCCGCAGGAGGCCAGGCCGCTTGCCGTGGCCATCATGTTCTGTTCCGCCACCCCGAAATTGAAAAAGCGCTCCGGGAATTCCCGCGCGAACCAGCCGGTGCGCGTCGAACTGGAAAGGTCCGCGTCGAGCACGACGATGGACGGGTCCTGCGTGCCCAGTTCGATAAGCGTTTTTCCGTATATATCCCGCTGATACAGGGCTTCTGCCATTAACTGAGCTCCTCGCATGCCTTATCGGTTTCTTCTCTGGTCGGAGCGACGCCATGGAACTTGCACACATTTTCCATGAACGAAACGCCTTTGCCCTTGGTCGTGCGGGCGATGATGATCGAGGGCCTGCCGGCGGCATGCGCCGCCTCTTCATACGCGGCAAGGATCGCTTTCATATCATGCCCGTCTATCTCTATCGCGTTCCAGCCGAACGCGCGCCACTTGTCCGCGACAGGATCAAGAGACATGACATCGGCCGTCCTGCCGTCTATCTGCATCCCGTTATAATCGAGTATGGCGCACAGATTATCGCAGTGGTAATGCGCGGCAGCCATCGCGGCTTCCCAGATATTGCCTTCCTGGCTTTCGCCGTCGCCCATCAGGCAATATACGCGGTACGCCTTCTTGTCGATCTTTCCCGCAAGCGCCATCCCCAGCGCGATGGACAACCCCTGGCCGAGCGACCCGCTTGCCGATTCGACGCCCGGCGTACGCCGGTCCGGATGGCCCTGGAGCATGGACCCGAGCGTGCGCAGCGTCATCAGCTTTTCCCTCGGGAAATACCCGGCATGCGCCAGCACCGCATACCATAACGGACAGCAATGGCCTTTGGACATATGGAACCGGTCCCGGTCCTGCCATTGCGGATTCTTCGGATCGTGGCGCAGGACAGCAAAGAACAACGCGGTGATCAGGTCCGCGGCGGAAAGGCTTCCTCCCGGATGGCCCGAGCATGCACGGCAGAGCATCGTGACGATATCGCGCCTGATCTCTTTGGCCCTGCGCTCGAGGTCCTTGACCTGTTCTTTCGGATATTCCGTCATGGTGACCGCGCCTTGTGCTTTTCGAGTTTACTCTTGACCTGTTCATTATCCGGGTCAAGTTCTAATGACTTTTCCCAATGTTCCCGCGCTTTCACGGGGTCCTGCAATTTCAGATAGGCATCGCCGAGATGGTCGTAAATGACCGGGTCTTCGAGTAAGGTCCTGGCCCGCTCAAGATGGACAATGGCATCCCTGATCTTTCCCTGCTTGAAATATACCCATCCGAGAGAATCGACATACGCGCCGTTATCCGGCTCCTGCGCGAGCGCTTTATTGATCAGCTTCAGCGCTTCGGGCAGATGCCTGCCCTCCTCGGCATACCGGTAGCCCAGATAATTCAACGCCTGCGCATAATCCGGATCTGCCTCAAGGGCCTTTTTCAGGGTCCCTTCGACCAGATCCCTGCGGCCCGTTTCGTCGTATATGTTCGCCAGATAAAAAAGGACTTCCTCATCCTGCGGGGCAAGTTTCAGGATAAGATCAAAGGCGTTCTCCGCAGCCGCATAATCCTTGTTATGCAGGTACACCATGCCCAGGCTTTTATAAATGGCGATATTCGACGGGTCAAGCTGCGCGGCCTTGGAAAGCGCGGTCTCGTATTCTTTGCCTGCTGACTGCGGGTCCTCCTGAGAAAAATACAGAAGCGCCAGTATCGCATGGGGCTCGACCGCTTCCGGGTCGAATTCCGAGGCGCGGCGGAGCTCTTCGATGGCTTTGGGAATGTCGTTTTTCTTGAGATACGCGGAACCGAGGCTCAGGTGGATCCGGGCGTTCTGCTGGTCCTGCTTTAACGCGGCTTGATATTCGGCAATGGCGCTCTCCAGATCGCCGGTCTTCTCATAGAACGAACCCATGATATACCGGGCCATCACCGACGAATTCTTTGTATCGGCAGCGCGCACGCACGCCGTAAGCAACCCTGCGATCAAGAAACAAAAACACACCCGCCCAACGCTCACTATACCACGAGGAGTCATTCTACCCTTGCTATAACGGAACGATGCGCGCCGGGCATGCCGGCGCGCGGTCGCTACCAGTCTCTCTTCTTCAGATGACGGCGGAGACGACGCATCTTCTTTCTCTTGTGGGTCCTGATCTTTTTTCGCTTACGTTTCTTGCCACAAGGCATAGTGCCCCTCCGGTAGTTGATGGCTGTTCGTTAATAGATCACTTTATTCAACGGATATTCGATGATGCCCTCCGCCCCGTTCTTCCTCAGCGCGGGGATCAGGGTCCGGACGACCTTTTCGTCGATGACGGTCTCGACCGCGAACCATCCCGTCGACGACAAGCTCGATACGGTCGGTTCCTTCAATGCGGGCAGCAGCCCGATGACGCGATCGAGGTCTTTCTTCCTGACGTTCATCTTGACCCCGACCATTCGTTCGGCTGCGATCGCGCCTTTGAGCAATAACGCGATCTGGTCCATCTTCATCCGTTTAAAACCGTCTTTATACGCTGTTTTATTGGCGATGAACTGCGTGGTCGATTCGCAGATCGTGTCGAGCTCCACCAGCTTGTTCGCCCGGAGGCTCGAGCCGGTCTCGGTCAGGTCCACAATGGCATCGACAAGGCCTGAATTGACCTTGACCTCGGTCGCGCCCCAGCTGAATTCCACATCGACATTGACCTTATGCTTTTTGAAATATTCCTTTGTCGCGTTGACCAGTTCGGTGGCGACGCGCTTGTTATTGAGCTGTTTGATGGAGGTAATGCCCGACGCCGCAGGCACCGCGACGACCCATCGGATCTTGGAAAGGCTCTGTTTGGCATATACCAGGTCCGTCACGCGGACGACATCCGACTTATTCTCCATGATCCAGTCGTTGCCGGTGATGCCGCAGTCAAGGGCTCCGTCCTGAACGTACCGGGACATTTCCTGGGCGCGCAAGAGAACGGCCTCGATCTCGGGGTCGTCGATGGACGGGAAATATGACCTGTCCGACGAAACCGATACGTTAAAACCGGCCTTGCGGAACATCTTGAACGTCGATTCCTGCAGGCTTCCCTTGGGAAGCCCGATCTTCAGCACTTTGTTCTTCTTCATGAAAACACCCCGTGATGGAACGCAATGCGCATGACGCTTTAAACACAGTTTTTTATTATACAGGCCCGACTATGCCTTGTCAAAGAAAAAAAATGTACTATAATAAGGTTTATCCTTCACAAAACAACAAAGGAGCATTGCAATGCTGCAGATCTTCGCGGACAAGGAACGCAACAAAAAAATAATGATCGGCATCTTCATCTGCATCCTGCCCGGTTTCCTCCTCTGGGGCACATCGAGCGTCATTAAATCCGCCAAGGAAAAGCCCCTGCCGGGGGTCATGATCTTCGGCAAACGCGTGCCGGCCGAAGATCTCTCCCAGGCGATACAGGCAGTGCGCATGCAGACCATGATGCAGTTCGGCGATTCGTTCAGCCAGGTCGAGAAGTTCCTGGATTTCAGGAACCTGGCGATCGAACGGCTGATCCTTCTCCATGAAGGCCGCAGCAAAGGCATCCGGGTCACCGATGAGGACGTGCGCCGCGCCATAGCCCAGAACCCCCTGTTCCAGCGCAAAGGCGCCTTTGATCCTGCCGGATACGAATATGTGATGCGGTATGTCCTGCGCGTGCAGCCGCGCGCCTTCGAAGAGGTGACCCGGCAGAACCTGATCCTGACAGGGCTCTATGACAGAATAACCGGTTCCGTCGCCGCGACGGACGACGAAATACGCTTGGCGTACGAAAAACAGAACGAGCAGGTCAGCATATCGTATATCGCGGGGCTGCCGGCAGAATTCCAAAAAAACATGGCCGTGGAGGATGCGGAGCTTTCGGATTATTTCGCGAAGAACAGCGAAGAATTCAAGGAACCGATATCCTTCAACCTGGAATATCTCACCTTTGATTCCGAACCGCAGGCGGTCGGCGCAAGCCAGATACTGGAGAAAAAAGACGGCTTTGACAAAACGGCCCGCGAGATGGACCTGCCGATCAGCGAGACCGGATTCTTTCATCAAACAGACCCGGTACCCGGCATCGGCTGGGCGAACGATATGACCGGATCCCTGCCCCAGATACCAAAAGGAACAGTGCTTCCCATACGCCAGATCGATTCGAAATATTACGCATTCAGGGTCAAGGAGATACAAGAACCTTTCATCCCGGCATTCGAAACGGTCAAGGATAGGATCAAGGAGATCGTATCGCAGAAAAAAGCGCGGGCGCTCGCGACTGAAAAGATGAATGCGGCATTGGCGGCGCTTATGAACGCAGGCCCGGATGCGGCGGATTTCGATAAAACGGCCGCTGAATTCGGCCTGAAATCAAGCGCGACCGACCCGTTCAAATTCGGCAGTTACATCCAGGGCATCGGCGCGTCGGATACGTTCTTCACCGAGGCAAAAAAGCTCAAGAATAAGGAATTCAGCTCGGTTATTGAAATACCGGGGGGATCCTACATCATCAAGGTTAAAGAGATCATTCCCATCGATGAAGCGAAGTTCTCCGAAGAAAAAGCCGCGTTCGCTGAAAAATTCCTCTCCCAGAAAAAGCAGGAAGCGTTCGGGGCGTTCGTCCAGGAACTCAAGAAAAAGGCCGTCGGCAGTTAATAGATCGGACAGAGAGAAGCCCTTTTGGATTTGGGAGAAGCACAAATCCAAAAGGGCTTCTCTCTGTCCGCAGAACTATAAAACATAGGGACGGTTCTCGAAGAGAACCGTCCCTATGTTTTTAACAGGCGGCTCAGGCCGGGTCTCATAAAGAGAGCGGACCCTGTTTTGATCTGTGCCTCTCCCGGATCAAAACAGGATCCGCTCTTTTTTTATGGGCCTGCCGGTCTTAGCCGACTTTGATCGCTGTCACGGGGCACTGCTCCGCGACTTCCTTGAGATTATGTTTCGAACATTCCTGCGCGATAACGTGCGCAATGCCGTCGCTTTCGACCTTGAACACTTCGGGGCAGTTCTGTTCGCACAATCCGCAACCGACGCAGGTGGATGCGTCAACAATGATCTTTGCCATCTGTCTCTCCTGTGCTGAGGCGCTTTTACGCGCTCGTGTTTTCCGCTTTTAAGCCATACTTCGCTATATTCCTGTCCGCGACAGCCTGAAGCTCGGCGATCCCTTCGGGATTATTCAAAAGGTGCTTAAACCTTCCCTGCGCCTTGAGATACTCCTCAACGGGCTTCGGGGGTATCTTGCGCACTCCGGTCAGCTGCCCGTTCTCATACTCGAACAACGGATACAATCCGGTCTCGACGGCAAGCTTGCCCACGTCGACCGACGCCTGCGGGGCGAACTGCCAGCCCAGCGGGCACGGCACATGGATCTGCATATATTTCGGGCCTTTTATCGAAAGCGCTTTTTTTACCTTGCGCTGGATATCCTGAGGGAAACCGATGGATGCGGTCGCCACATACGGGATGCCGTGCGCATTGGCGATCTCGGGGATCGGCTTCTTGAAACGCAGGTTGCCGCTCGATCTCTGCCCCTTGGGGCTCGTTGTGGTATTGGCCAGATGCGGGGTCAGGCCGCTTCTCTGGATACCGGTGTTCATGTACGCCTCATTGTCATAGCAGATATAAAGGATATCGTGGCCGCGTTCCCACATGCCCGACAGGGATTGAAGGCCGATATCGGCGGTTCCGCCGTCGCCTGCCTCCGCGATGATGTTCGTGCCTTCTTTTTTGCCCAGATGGATCAGCGCCGCCTCGACGCCTGAAGCCACCGCAGGCGCATTCTCGAACAGGGAATGTACGAACGGCACTTCAAAAGCTGACTCGGGATATTTGGTCGAAAAGACCTCAAGACAGCCCGTATTGTTGGCGACGATCGTGTTCTTTCCCGCCGCGTCCATGACAAGCCGCACGGCCAGGGACTGGCCGCATCCGGCGCAGGCAGTGTGCCCGGGAGCATACAGATGTTTATTCATAATTCTCCTTTAACAATTCCGGTTTAAGGTCTATATACTCGCATGCCTTCTCCTTCTGCGTGAGCATGCTGAACATCTCTTTGACCGATTCCTTGGTGATGTCCCTTCCGCCGAGGCCCGCGACAAAGCTGGAGATGATCTCCGGCTTCTTTTTTTTGCCGAAGAACGCCGCCTTCATCTCCGCGGCAAGCGGCGCATACGAACCGAGCGAAACCGATTTGTCGAGGATGCCGACCCGGGCGGTGTTCTTCAACGCGTCGCAGATCTGCTCTGCCGGGAACGGCCTGAAACAGGTGATCTTGAGCAACCCGACTTTTTTGCCTTTGGCGCGCAATTCATCGACCACGTCCTTGACCGTGCCGCACACGGAACCCATGGCAACGATGACCCGTTCGGCGTCTTTGATCTGATATCCTTCGATCAAGCCGTTATACTGCCTGCCGGTCGCCTTCGCGTATTCGGCAGTGATCTTCGGCAGAAGATCGAGGACCTTTTTATGGGTCGCATGGATCGCGTAGCGCGTTTCCATATAATAATCCGGATCGGCGAGCGGCCCGAGGGTCATCGGATCCTCGACATCGAGCTTATAGAGCGCCTTATAGGGAGGCAGGAATTTATCGACCTGTTCCTGCGACGGCATATCAACGGTCTCGATGCCGTGCGTCAGGATAAAACCGTCCATGCACACCATGACCGGAAGCATGATGGATCTGTCTTCCCCGAGACGGTAGGCCATGATATGAAAATCGACCGTTTCCTGAAGGTCTTCCATATACAACTGTACCCAGCCCGAATCGCGCAGGGATATGGTATCCTGCTGGTCGTTCCAGATATTGATGGGCGCCGAGATAGCGCGGTTGGCGTCGGTCATGACAATGGGAAGGCGCATGCCGGCGATGTTAAACACGACCTCTGCCATAAGGAACAGCCCCTGGGAGCTCGTGGCGGTATACGAACGCACGCCGGTCGCCTGGGCGCCGAGCACGACGGACGCTGCCGAATGCTCGGACTCGACATTGACGAACTGGGAATTCAGGTGGCCGTCGGCGACCATCTGGGCAAGCTCTTCCACGATATGGGTCTGGGGCGTGATCGGATATGCGGAGACGACGCCCGGCTTGCACAACGCGACCGCTTTCGCGACTGCCATGGAACCTTCGAGGAACTCTTTCATACACACCCTCTTTCTTATACGGAAAATGCGATAATGGTTATTTCTGCTCTTTGACGGATTCTTCCTTGACCATCTCGATGTCTTTCTTGGGGCAGATCATCGCGCACAGGCCGCAGCCTTTGCAGTATGCGGGATCGAAGTCATACGCGTTCTTTCCTTCACCGGTTATGCACCCCTCGGGGCAGACCACCGCGCACATCGTGCAGCCGATGCAGTTCTTCTTGAGGAACCGGGGCCGCACCTCGACGCGCCACGAACCGGTCTTATTTTTACTGCTTGAGCCTGCTTTACAGATCAGCGGACCGAACATGCCGACGCTCCTTAATGGTATGAACAGCTTTATTTTTTCAGTTTGTTTACGAGATCGAAGCCCTGCTTGATCGCCTCGATATTGCCTTCGAGCGCCTTGCCGGAAAAACGCTTACCGACCGCTTTGATCAAGTTCTCCACATCAAGATCCCCGGTGGCGGCGCAAAAAGCCCCCAGGAGAGCGGTATTGCCCAGCGGCCTGCCGATCGTCTTCATGGCAATATCGTTTGCCGGAATGACGTAGCATTTCTGTTTGACCTTTAATTTCGGGACTTCCACCCCTTCCCGCTGGCTGACGATAGCGATGCCGTCCTCTTTAAGGCCGGAGAAGCAATTAAAGCCGCGCATGAGCGTCGCATCGACGATAATGACGTAATCCGGCTCATAGATCTGGCTTCTCAATCTCACCGGCTTGGAATCGACGCGGACGAACGCGTTCATCGGAGCGCCCATACGGGCCGCGCCGAAATGCGGAAACGCGTACGGATATGCCCCTTTCATAAAATACGCATTGCCTAACAGCGTTGCGGTCGTGATCGCACCTTGCCCTGCGCGGGCGTGAATCCGGATCTCTTTCATGCTGTGCACTCCTTATTTTTAAATAAAACAGAAGCTATTGTAAACCTGAGGGTTTGCGTTGTCAATGATTTTTTCAGGCCCCCGGAGGGGTCGCGCGCATATGCGTTGAAAGTCCATTGAGAAGCCGGAATATCAGGTCGGCGGCAGCCGGCTCGAGGGCGCCAAGGCCGCAGCTGGGGCTTATCAGCAGCTGCTCGGCCAGCAAAGCCCGGTCTGCGCCTTTATTCGCCAGGGCGCTGATCCCTGAATGGATCATGCCGGCAAGCGATGCAACGGTCAGGCCCGGCTTGAACTCCTGGGTCGGCACAATGCCCCAGCAGATATATCCGCCGCGCTCAAGGAACTGCGCCATATCGCTGCCGTACAGGGTGAATTTGTCAACATAGCTGAATGCGTCAAAGTTGATTATATCGATCGTCTTGATATCGGTGAATATGGACCAGTCCGTGTTGCCGCAGCAATGCACTCCCACGAGGACATCGGGCGTTTTGAGCGCGGTCGCCATCTCCTCAAGGACGCGCACCGCCGTTTCCCTGGTCAAAGCGGTGAACGCCGACCCGAATCCGGCCAGGTAGGGCTCGTCTATAAAAACGACGACCGGTTTGCCGAATTCCCGAAAGAGCCTGATCTGCCAGAGCGCCTTCATGGCCAATCCTTTGGCCATTGCCTGCATGAGGACGTCGTCATGAATAAGCGCAGCGCCCCCGGCGGCGGTGATGCTCGCCGCAAAAGTAAAAGGGCCGGTCACGTGGCATTTGATGAATTTGAGGCCGGCAACACCCTGCCGCTTCAACCGGTTGTAAAACTCGTAAAGACCCGCGGCGTATGATTCGCCGATCCTGAAATGGTCCAGGTCCATCGAGATGATATGCCCGTAGAACGCCTCAAGAGAATCCTCCGCCTCTTTCCGGTCGAACTGGAGGCCGTCGCCGGTCACCTTCAGGCCCGGCATGCCTTCGCTGTACTGGGCGACCATGCCTTCCCGCACGTTCCGTTTGGGAAGCTGCGGCCAGAACGGCGCCTCAGGCAGATATCGAAGCACGAGATCCACCGCCTGCGCCGGATCTTTGAACGGCAGGCTGCCGATACCCGTCGCTATTGCCCGTATGCTCATGTGATCGTCATATCGGTGATCGTGCGTTTGAACGCGGCATCGAACTGATACACCTCTTTGAAATCGTCGATGGTATCGTCCTCGTTCTTGGAGAACAGCCTGACCGCGATCATATTGAACACGATATTGCCGATGTCCTCGGTCGAACGGATACCCCAGTATTCAAGCACCGTGCGCGCCATGGGACCGTAGGCCTTGAGCGCATACTGGCGGATACCCTCGGACAATTCCCTGCCGCTTACGTGGCCCGCGCGCTTGAGCTTTTTCTGGGTGAACCGCAAGGCCTGCATGACAAACTCATAACTATCGGGCTTATACCGGACGTCACGCTCGCACACCGCTTCGACGATATCCCAGAAGCCTCTGGCTTTTTCCATGATCGCCTATCCTTCTTTCTTGTACGGGCATCACATACCCGGAAGGTTCACGCCGGTTATATCCCTCATTTTCTGCGCCGCCAGCCCCTGCGCGCGCCGTATCGCGGCGTTAAAGGTGTCCCTGCACTGCCTTTCGAGCGCATCTTTTTGAAGCCCTGCCAAAGACCCTGCAATGGCCACAGACTGCACTTCCTGCGAACCGTTCATGGCGACCGTAACGCTGCCGTCGGCGCTCTTGACCTCGAATGTCAATGCGTCAAGCTGCCGTTTGACCTCCTGCATTTTCTTCTGCATTTCCATCAGGCCTTTGATCTTATCGAACATGGGATACCCTTCGTTATGATTTTTCGCGTTTGATCTCGCCGGAATACGAAACTTCGGCGATCTCTTCTATTTTGATCTTGAAGATGACGAAATGGCGGGGCGGCGCCAATTCGAATTTTTCGTGGCCCTGACCGCTCGAAACCCCTTTGATGATACGCTCGGTCGCCAGGGAGATCTCTTTTTCCGTCAGTTCTGCTTTGAACGAATCATACACGGGGCCTTTTTCGATCAGTTCGACCGGCCCGTTGATCTGGAAACCCACGAGCTTCTCCAGGTCGAAAAACGACAGAGAAACCCGGGGATTGACCTTCACGTTTGTATATGTCCTGCCGATCGCATAATCGACCAGATACACAAAGTGTTCTTCCGCCTTCAGGATCAGCTTGGAGACATTGTTCGGCTTGCCGTCGAGCGTTGCGGTGGCGACGTTCAAAAACGTCCGTTTCTTGAGGAATTCATGCACGCGTTTGGTCAACATGGCTACAGCCCGAGGGTCTCTCCTGCGATGATGACCGTCAAGCGCTCAGGATCGACTTCCGACTCCAGCACGAACATCTGACAGCACATGCGGATATATTCCGGCGCGAAACAGACATCTTCATGGCATATACCGTCTTTCGCGCACGGCGTATCCCAGTGCAGGCGCTTGACGTTGAGCGGCGCCGCATGCTCCCGCGCGCGCTTTATTGCAGCCGCGCGGTCGGCAACGACCTTGTTCGTTCCGCATACGACGATGACGCGGCTCGCAGCCGCTATTGCCGCGATACGGTGGCCGTAGGCGCTCAAAAAAACGAGTTCTCCTGCCATAGAAACAGCGTTTGCGCTGCAGAGATAACAGTCCGACTGTATGCTCAGCCTGCGGATGCGCAGCGATTCATCCCGGCTCAGATTAGGATCATACTGGTTCAGGACATTATTGCCGCGGGATTGCAGCATTTCGACGACCTCGAGCTGCTCGAGGGTCTGCGAGCCGCTGAAACCGACCGTGGCGGATTCCTGAACACGGTCCATGATCGCCGCGTGGACTTCATCCCTGGTCGGACAATACAGGGCCTCGAAATTCCTGCGCTTGAGATTATCCAGAAGCTGCTGCATCCGTTCGTTCATCATGAGAGTCTCCTTTTCAAACCCTTCATTGTTATGAACCGCACGCCGTGCCGGCGCAACTGATCAGCCGCCGCTCTTCCCGTTTCAGGCGAAATCGCCTTTATGGCGTCTTTGACCGCGAACACGCGCACGCCGAGCTGCCGCGCGCCGAGGCACGCCGTCCTGACGCAATAATCAAGGGCAACGCCGTAAACATAAACATCCGAATATTTCGATAAAGCACGCGCGATTGCCGGATTTGAAAAAACGTCAATATTTGCCTTCTTGATCACGGTCTGTTTTGTCCGGCCCGCGATCGTTTCTTTGATCTTGCGCGCCCCGCGCGTATTGCGCACGCAATGCGGCGGGAATGCCGCGAATTCGGGATCATGCGCCGTATGCCAGTCGCATGTCGAGACGATCGCGATGCCGCGCCGGTCGGCAAACGCCGTAAGCTTTTTGAGATTCGCGACAATGGACTCCGCGCCCTTGACGTATAAACGGCCTGCGGGGTCCATAAAGTCATACTGCGTGTCGACGTCGAAAAAAACGATCCGTTTCCTGGAATGCGTGTTCATCTATTGCCGTGCGCGCAATGCCCGCGCCAGCCTGGCGCGCAGATTTCTCAGGCCTGTTGACAGGACGACCGGATATACGATTGTTCCGTCAATATGCCTTACCCCGGGCGGAAGGCTCGATATGTCCTCTGCCGCGCGCCTCCGGGACGCTTCGAGCTTCGGTATATTATACATTACGGAACCGTTTTGCACAACAGGGACAAGCAGGGGCGTACCCGGTATCTTTTCCTTCTCCAGCGCGATGATATCCTTCAGAAAGGCGCCCGACGGCGCGCGGACGCGGTAGACCTGCTTGCGCCCGGGGAGGGTCGCCTTGGCCCTGCTCAGCTTCATCACCGGGACGAACCTGCCGGCGCGATCGGTGACCTCGGACATCTTATAGATGACATCGAGCACCGGCGCGTCGCTCGACGTGCCCATATGCGTTCCGACGCCGAAGCCGTCCACCGCAGCGCCCTTCGCCAGGATACGAGCGATCGAGCGCTCATCGAGATTGCCGCTTGCGATTATCTTGACGTGCCCGAGCCCTGCCGTATCGAGGCAGCGGCGGGCGTATCCGGCTGCTTTGATCAGATCGCCGGAATCGATCCTGATCCCCATCAGCCGCGCGCCTTTTTTTTTCATTTCACGGCCGACGCGGACCGCATTGCGGATACCCTGACCGACATCATACGTATCCACAAGCAAAACCGTGCGCTCCCTGAATACGTCCGCGTACGCGCGGAACGCCTCAATTTCCGACCCGAACGCCGTAACGAACGAATGCGCCATGGTGCCGGAAAGAGCGATACCGTAGAGCCTTCCGGCCAGAACGTTCGACGTGCCGCTGCATCCGGCCAGATATGAGGACCGGGCGGCCTTCACGCTTGCATCTGCCCCGTGGGTCCTGCGCAGGGAAAAATCATACACGGCCCTGCCTTCTGCCGCCTGCACGACGCGCGCCGCCTTCGAGGCGATCATGGTCTGCAGATTGATCGTGTTGAGCAAAAAACCTTCGATCATCTGCGCTTCCATGACAGGCGCGGTCACCCGCACGACCGGCTCGCCGGCAAAAAATACCGTGCCTTCGGGCATTGCCCAGATGTCGCCGGTAAAACGGAATGTTGCAAGATACCGCAGGAACTCGCCGGAAAAAATACGCAGGGACCGCAGATACCGCAGGCCGTCAGGCGTGAACCTGAGAGCCCTGATATACTCCAGGATGTCATGGAGCCCGGCTGCGATCAGGAACGAACGGTTAACGGGAAGCCGGCGCGCGGTCAGGTCGAACGTCGAGCGCGTCCGGCGCTTGCGGCGAAAATACACCTGCGCCATGGTCAATTCATACAGATCGGCCAGAAGCGCCGCATTCGGATCCATCATCGCTTTCCGGCGAGCTCGTCGATCGCCGATCGGGGATACTCATTGCCTTTATACCGGATCAAGCCCCGGGCGTCTATCAGTATGAACGTGGGCACGCCGAGAATACGGTAACTTTCGGTCGCCGCGGAAGATTCGTCAAGAAGGACCGTATACCGGATCCCGTAATTTCGCACAAGCCGCTCGACGCTTGACCTGCGCTCGCCGGCATTCACAGCCAGAAGAGCGATCCCGTCCTTTTCCAGTGCAGTATATTCGGAATTCATAAGACGCAGTTTTGTCAGACAATACGGGCACCATGTCGTCCAGAAAAAAAGCAGGACCGGCTGTTTATCGCGATAGTCTGCAAGGGAATACGTCGTGCCCGCCAGGTCCTTGAGCGCGAACGATGCGGCGCGAATTCCCGCCGATTGCTCCGCTGCCGGCGCGGAACCCGCAGTGCCGAATATCAGAAGACAAAACATCAGACCAGCCAGGAACTTTCTCACGATAGGAACCTCCGGAGGGCATCGATGATAAAATATGCGGCGACAGCGAACAATACGGCCGCATAGACCTTCTTCAAAACGTTCATCCACGGCCCTGCCTTGGGAAACGCGGTCAGCAGCGTGCTGAAAACAGCGCTCAACAAAAGGACCGCGCCCATGCCGTATGCGAAACATAACAAAAGAAAACCTCCGTACACGACATTCCCGTTCTGGGACAGGACGACGAGTATGGAACCGAGCACCGGCGTCGTGCACGGCGCTACCGCAAACCCGGAGGTCAAACCGAGCGCGAATGTCGAGATATAACTGCCTTTCTGCAATGCCGGCGCGCGCTGCAGCCGCGGAACGGGGATATGAAAAAGATCGAGCATCGCAAAACCGAATGCGGCGACGATGAGTCCCACCGCAAGCCTCGCGGCAGGATGCCCGCTGATCCTTCCGAACATCGATCCGGTCAAAGACGCGATGATCCCGAGGGCCGCATAGGTAAGCGCAACGCCGGTCACATAGACAAATCCGAGCGAGAACCCTGTCCATCTGTTGCCCGCAGACCTGGCGCCGATGTACCCTGCCGTGACGGGTATAAGCGGAAAGACGCACGGGGTAAAGCTGACCGCGACGCCGCCGAGGAATGCCGCTGCAAAATCAAACGGGCTGCCTGATAGATTCATCGATCCAATCCAGATAGGCGCGGCTGCCTCCGACGACGGGCAAGGCGATGATCTCGGGCACCGCGTATGAATGCATGGACCTGACGAGTGTTACGATCCGCGGCAGTTTCGCCTTTGTCGATTTCGCGACGAGCAAAACCTCCCGCGCCGTATCCACCCTGCCCTCCCACCAAAACAGAGAAGACACGCTGCCCCCTGCGCTGACGCACGCGGCAAGGCGCTTTTCGACGAGCGCCCGGGAGATCCTGCGCGCCATGCGCGCGTCCGGAACCGTTATGAGAACGACGATATGCATCGATGCTCCGTACGGAGGCTTTTATCGGATCATCAGGACGGCCATTGCCCTGCCGCAGGCAGTCCCTTCCCTTCGGTACGAAAAATATCGCTCATTGCCGCAGAACGTGCAGATCGAGCAATCGAAGATGTTGCCGTGTTTGACCTCCCTGCGCCGGAGCTGCGCTATATTCTCGCGGACGAGATCGAGATAGCAGGTATTCTCCCGCCGGACCAATCCGTGCTTGAAGGATCCGGCAAGCTCTTCGCCTACCCGATAACAGCAGCCGCGGATCGAGGGGCCGAAGCCGGCATATATGTTCTCCGGCATGCAGTCATAGTGTTTCATCATTGCCTGGACAGTCTTGCCGGCGATATTCTCCTTTGTCCCCCGCCATCCCGCATGGGCCAGGCCGATGACCTGCTGCTGGGCGTCATACAGGAATATTGAAAGGCAGTCTGCGGTAAAAACCGCCAGCGGCACCCTGCGCCGGTCAGTGATCAATGCATCGGTATCAGGCAATGCCTCTGTTTGATCAGCGGCGCCGCGGCCTATATCGGCTTCGGTGACGCACGCGATCGCATCGCCATGGACCTGCCGGGCACACACCAGGCGCGACGCGTCGATGCCGGCCGCCTGCAGGAACCTGCGGCGGTTGTCGAGTGAACCGGCCGTATCCCCGTGCGTCAGGGACATATTCCCGTCGGCACGGCCGGAAAACCGCATGGTTATGCTGTGCGGGAAAAGATTGCCGATAAGACCGTGCTGCTCCTCGAGGACATGCGCGTTACCCATCGATGATCTCCACGAATTTTGTCCTGCTCGATGCGCCTCTGACGATCCTCAGGCGAGACGTGCGTACGTTCAGATGTCCTGCCAGGATCTCAAGCGCCTGCACATTCGCCTGGCCGTCGACAGGAGGCCTCGTACAATAGACTTTATAGACGCCGGCTGTTTCCTGTACGCGCGCCCTGCTCGATCTCGGAACAACACGGACCTGAATGATCATATACGGCGGATTGTTGACAGTCTGATTATACCACTGATCGCCCGTTAACCCAAATATTCCTTTTTGATGCGGCCGGTGCTTTTGTTGATATTGGTGGTGACCTCGGGGCATACCTTTGCAAGGTCGGCGATGATGCGGGCGACCTTACGGCGGTTCGACACATCGGCATGCGGGCAGCGGCATGAAACCGCCGAGAAACGCTCCTGCCGCGCAAAGCGCCTGATCATTTGCTCTTCGACATATGCGAGGGGCCGGATGATGACGATCTTGCCGCCGAAGAGCTCCTGCCGGGGGCACATGGTCGATATCTCACCATGAAAAAAAAGGTTCATGAGCAGGGTCTGAGCGATGTCGTCCTTGTGATGGCCGAAGGCGACCTTTCTGCATTTGAGGCGGTCGGCGGCGCAGAACAACTCCCTGCGGCGGTTCCAGGCGCACCAGAAACAGTTGATCTTTTTCGGGTCCGTCTTGCGCAGGATATCGGATCTCTCGACCACATACGGGACCTTGAGGGCCTTGAAATGCCTGATGAGGGACCTGGTCTGGCGCGGATGGAAGCCGAAATCGATATGGACCGCGACAAGGTCATACCGGATCGGGACGAACTTTCTCCGGTCCGCGAGGACCTGCAGCAGCGTCATGCTGTCTTTGCCTCCCGATACCGCCACTGCGATGCGGTCGCCGTCCTCGATCATGCCATGGTCGATGATGGCCCTGCCTGCCCGTTTCGATATGTAAAATTCCAGCCCTTCGAGCACAGCCATCGGATCACCGGTAATAGTGCGCCAGGAAAACGAAATCGAGGATCGTATCGGCCCAGAAAACGCTGATACAGGCGGCAAGAGACAAAAACGGCCCGTACGGGATCAAATGGTCCTTTTTGACGATCATGTTCACCAGCCCGGCGACGATGCCCAGGAACGGCGCGATAAAAAACGTCAGGACCGCCGCCTTCCATCCAAGAAAGGCCCCGATCATGGCAAGGAGCTTGACATCCCCCCCGCCCATGGATTCCGTTTCCCCCTGGATAGGAGGCTTTTTGAGGAGCTTGAAATACACCAGGTCAAAAACAAATCCCATGAGGAAGATAATACCGCCGCCAACGATGATCCCGAGGAACGAATCGACTGCGGGCTTCAGGTCATACGCACCCGGGGCGCCGGTAAACCCGCGGCCCGCGTTGAAGATGAAACCGACGGCGATGCCGCCAAGCGATATCTCATCCGGAATGATGCGATGCTTCAGGTCCACGAACGTCGCAATGATAAGGCCGCAGGCAAGGGCCGCATACATGAATGCGCGGTATCCGATGCCGTAGTGCCGGGCGATCATTAAAAATGCGCACGCCGTCAGAAGTTCGACGATAAAATAACGCATTGGTATCGGTTTTCTGCAATACCGGCATCTGCCGAGCAGATAGATGAAACTGACAAGCGGGATATTCAGATACCACGGGATAGGTTTTTTGCACTCCGGGCAATGAGAGCCCGGCCAGACGATGGATTCGCCCAGAGGAAGCCGATGTATGCAGACATTAAGGAAACTGCCTACGAGGGAACCGAAAATAAAAACGAAAACGTTCATCGCCGTATCGATCATAGCGGGATTGTATCACGAATTCCCTGCATGCTCAAGGATTTTAGAACACGGCGCCGGGTTCACCAGCCGCCTCCGCCGCCGCCTCCTCCGCCGCCGCCCGAACTTCCTCCGCCGCCGGAACCCGAATGGGAGGCCGGCGGGCTTGACGCGGATGATATCGCCTGAGACACGGAACTCCCGATCTGTTGCGCAAAACCGGCGGCACCGAAACGGCTCACGGCCGCTCCCGAATACCAGTGCGGGCAATACCCGGCATCCTGCGTCCCGGCCGCCTCCAGGACCGACGCGAATTTCTGAGCCCACTGTTGTTCGACGTCGAGCGCCAGAGCATACGGCAGGTATTGCTCGAATAATTCAGGGGTGCGCTCCGGCCCGTAGAGAGTGTTCAACCGGTCCTTTTCCGCAGTACCCAGATACATCCTGAACCCTTCGATCTTGTCCATGACGCGCCTTCCTGCGAGCGTCGGCGCCCTGAGCAGATAATAAAAAATGATATTGACGGATACCAAAAGGAGCAGCAAGGGAACAATCGCGAAAGACGTGGCAAAGATAAAGACTCCGATGCCGAAAAGCTCGCCGAGCACAAACGGTATGGAGAACAGGGTCGTGGAAAACGCCTGTCCGAGCATGGCGGCAGATCCCGGCTTCGACGCCAGATACGACTTCCACGTATTGAAGACAAGCGCCAGGAGGAAGAACGTGCCGAAACTCCAGCCGGTAAGCCAGACGGACATGAACAACGCGATGGGCAGGCTCGGCCCTGCCTGGATGAACGCGCTCGCCATGACGATGACCGCAGAAGCAGCGAGCCCGGGGATAAAATACCGGATATTGGTCAGGAAATATGTTTTTTCGTACGCCTTTTGCATGTGGAATTTAAGCGATTTGACGGCGGCGCTCACGGCCGCATGTTCGGTATTGCGCAGTTCGATCTCGGAGCCCGACAGCAGCGCATCAGCCAGATCCTGCTCATCAACGCTCAGCGGCACAGGATTCTTGCCGGTCTTGTGAAGGGTGTAGACGCCGCTATCCTCCCGTATGGAAAGAAATCCTTTGACCGCCATATTGATGACCGCGCAGCCAAAGACCTTGTTGTCATACCCCATGTTCATGATATAACGCACCGCCTGAGGGGTGAGGCCCGCGGGCGGCTTAAAAAGCGGGATGATCGTGCCTTTTGCCGGATCTCTGCCGAACCGGGACCATACGAGCAGATAATACGCCGCCACGAGCGTCAGGCCGAGGAACCCGATGACGACGATCGCGTTATCCTGCATAAAATAGAACACTTTTGTTTCAACGGCAGGCTCCGGTATATATCCTTTGGGCCACGTCACGGCAATGGTGAGCCCTTCTTGCGGCGCAAGGGGTTTTGTCGAGACAAAAACCGCCCTGCCGCTCTCGTCGATAAACGCCGAATAATCCCGGCCCCGCGCTCCGGACACGCCGGTATATGCTTCGTATGACCTGATCCTGCCTGACAACGCAGGGGGCAGGGTGACGGTCGCGCGTGCCGATTCGATCACGAACGCCCAGCCGTTCCCCGTTACGTTCCAATACAGCTCGTCGAACTCCTTAAAAAAACCGATCTGCCGGCTCGTCCTGTATGTGACCGCATAGACGTGGACGCCGCGCGGCACGAATGCGTTCCGGGAGCCGATATACACGCGTATGCCGTTGCTCAAAGTCTCTTCGTGATGATCTTCGGGGTTTCCGTCGCGCAGGACCTCGACGAGCTCAAAGGCAACATGGTAGGAATTGCTCAACCGGTCGCGATAGCGGGTAGGGAAATCGCGGTATATGCCGTGTTTGATGTCCTCATGCGCGGCATGGACCGTGATCGTTTCGGTAACGGTCATGGAACCGTCATCCTCGACCGCGATATCGCTGTTGAAGGAAAGTATCCGTTCTTCGGACGCGCCCCGGGCATACGCCGGCGCCGCGGCGGACAGCATCAGCAGAACGGCCAGACAAAAGAATATCTTCTTCTGCATAGTTATGTAAATTTTACGTCGGGGTTCCTGCGCTCGGTGGCATATTCTATCTCGAAGAACCGGGCCGGCCTGAAGCCGAACGCCGAAGCCGCCAGATTGCCGGGGAACGACTCGACGAGGATATTGTAATTACGCACCGCGCCGTTGTAATAGCGGCGGGACAACTGAAGCTCGTCCTCGACGCTGATGAGGGAAGACTGCAGGTCGAGGAAATTTTTGCCCGCTTTGAGATCGGGATAATTCTCGGCGAGGGCGAATACCTGTTTCAGGGCCGCGGACAACCGGGTCTCGATCGCGGCCTTGTCCTGCACGGAGGGCGCGTTCATGGCCTGGCTGCGCAGGGATACGACCTGTTCCAGCACCGTGCGCTCATGCGCCATATAACCCTTGACCGCCCCGACGATATTAGGGATCAGGTCGTACCTGCGCTTGAGCTGAACGTCGATGCCGCTTGCGGCCTCTGCCACGAGTGTCTTCAGCCTGACAGCCCGGTTGAAGGTGATGACGGTAAAAACGCCGATAACAAATATAAACGCGCCTATGACGATCATTGCCGGCTCCTCTGCGCTGTCCGGTCAAGCCGGTCTTGAAGCGTACGCCAGACCGCGGCGGCCTGATCCGCTATATTCTTCGATGCGGCAGCCTGCTTTTTTCTGGAGATATCCTCGGCGACGTGGCGCGCGACGACCGTATCGGGCACCGCGTCGATGAGCATCGAGACCTTTTTTTTGTTCAATGAGCGCACGAACGAGCGCGCCTGCGCGACGGACATGTCGGGCCGAAGCCCGAACTGTTTTGCCAGGACAGGCGAATCTTCAACGATCTGCAGGGTACGGGGATATTTTTCGCGGAACGATTCGGTATTGAGCCCTTCCAGGCTCGCCAGGGTGTTGCGTTTCAGCTTCTCAAGGTCCGATGCGGCGATATATGTTTTGGCAAGCGTTTTGAACGCGGAACTGATAAGCCGTTCCTGCATTGTCTGGGCGAACGAGCCGCGCGGAAAGATCAGGGCCGCAACGCAGACAACGACGGGAAAAAGCCTGTTTTTTTTCATGGTCATGCGATAAGCGCAAACGCCTGCGGGACGGACATGCCGGCAGTGATGCCCAGTCCGCGGGCCTTCGCGTTCACTTTCATGATCGTGCGCAGCGGAAAACGCTCAAGCGTGCCGATGGGATTTTCGGGCGTGCTTTCGACGATCGCCGCCGCGGCGCCAAAGGATCCGATCGCATCGAGATCGAAAACGCCGCACACAAGGAATCCTTCCTTTCCCGTGACCATCAGGATGCCGAAACCCTCCCATCTGACCTGGACGCCTTCGACCAGGCCGTTGGGGGTCTCGAATGAACGCGTGACGATGTCCATATTATAACCCGATCGCTTTTGCCATGATCTTTTTGGGCGGCGTCCGGCCTGTCCAGATCTTGAACGCAGCCATCCCCTGATAC
>JAGOOP010000041.1 GCA_017992455.1 Candidatus Omnitrophota bacterium
GGCGACAAATCCAGCTCCTGCGGCAAGCGCAAGCGCAAGCGGCTGAAGATGCTGCGCTGACACGCCTTCAGGCTGGACCTTGGTGACCATGCCGGGGTCTGATGTAGGCGATGCCTGGCCTTTGGTAAGGCCGTAGATCTGGTTGTCGCAGACAATGACGGTCATGTCAATGTTGCGCCGGATGTTGTGGATCAGATGATTGCCCCCTTCTCCATAGCAATCGCCGTCCCCGGTGGTGACGATGACGGTCAGGCGGGGATTTGCCAATTTTGCGCCTGCGGCAACAGGAAGGCTTCGGCCGTGCAGGCCGTTAAAGCAGTTTGCCCTGACGTAATGGGGCATTTTTGCCGCCTGGCCGATGCCTGAAACCAAAAGCAGATCCTTAGGCTGGATGCCAAGCTTGGCAAGCGCCTGCTTCAGGCCGGTAAGGATACCGAAATTGCCGCATCCCGGGCACCAGGCGATCGGATCATTTGATTTGAAGTCGTTCGGGGTCATTGCCATTTTTTCACAGTTCGGGTTTGACGATGTCGATGACGCAGTCCAGGCAGAACGGACGGCCGTCGTATTTAAGGATCGATTTGCTTACCTTGATGCCGGTTTCGCGGCGCAGGAGCTTTGCGAGCTGGCCCTGGGCGTTATTCTCGATGCTGATGATCATGCGCGCGTCGGACAACAGCCTCAGCATGTCGTTGGACGGGAACGGCCAGACCTGAGACAGATGCACGAACCCCACTTTCTTCTTCTCAAGCGCCTGGGTGGTCTCCTGCAGGATGCCCAAAGTCGAGCCAAAGCCCAAAAGGATCACTTCGGCATTGTCAACGTTGACCGCTGTCGGTTTTTCGATTTCAGCGAGCAGGCCGTGTAACTTCTTGTGAAGCCGCTTCTGCACCATCTGCTTGCGCATGGCGGCGTCCTCGGTGATATGGCCGTCTTCGTCGTGCTCGTCTGAATCGGCGTACATAACATCATTGATCCAGGACGGGATCGCGCGCGGGGAAACGCCGGTGTCGGTGAGCGCGTAGCGCTTATAGCCGGTGATCATTGCCGACGCCTCTTTGGAGATTATATGCCTTTCTGTCGATATCCGCGCCGGATCGAGCGCAGCCGCATCGGTTATCGAATCCTGCAGATACTGATCCGTGAGAATGATGACCGGGATCTGGTATTTTTCAGCCATGTTGAATGCCTGCATGGTCAGGTAGTATGCCTGTTCAGGGGAGCCGGGCGCGTATACGATGCGGCAGAACTCGCCGTGGCCTGCGGATATGACAAAATCCAGGTCAGCCTGCTCGGTGCGGGTCGGAAATCCCGTTGCCGGGCCGGGCCGCTGGGCGTCAACGATGACGACCGGCGTTTCGGTCATGCCTGCAAGGCTCACCCCTTCTGCCATAAGGCAAAAACCCCCGCCTGAGGTCGAGGTCATTGCGCGCGAGCCTGCGAACGACGCGCCGATGGCCATGTTGATCGCGGCGATCTCGTCTTCCGCCTGCTCGACGACAATTGCGTGCGCGGCACTGCGGGAAGCGATGATGTTCATGATGTTGGTTGACGGGGACATGGGGTATGCGGAATAGAATGTGCAGCCGGCCTGTATCGCGCCGGACGCGATCGCCTCGGAACCGTCGAGCAGCAGCGGCGCGTGCGCCATGGGGTCGAATTTAGCGCCCGGGGCAAGAGCGAACATTTCTTTATGCGGGCTTTCCATGCCCAGCTCGAAACCAGCGCGCGCCGCGTTGATATTGTTCTGGACCACGGCTTCTGATTTACGGCCAAAGACCTCCTTGATGCTCGCGGTAACGAATGAAAATTCGACGCCCGTGATACCGGCAATAAGGCCGCAGGCGATCGTGTTGGCATACAGCTTATCGTTGGCAATGCGCAAGGCGGTCTCGTCGAACGGCACGTCAGCCATGAAATCTTCGAGCTGATCGAGCTTGAACCCTGATTTGTCCGCGAACATGACCCCGTCGGTCGCGCGGTCTTTTTTGTGGATGTCGATGCTTGCTTTGTCAAGGCAGAGGATCAGGTCCTGCTTATGGCGGGGAGAATGCACGGGCCGGGTGGAAACGCGGATCTCAAAAAAGTTGTTGCCGCCGCGGATGCGCGACATGAAATCCTGAGTGGCGAACAAATGATAGCCGGCGGCTTTGAATATGCGGCAGAGCACATCGCCGATCGTCTGCGTACCCTGCCCTGCTTCCCCGGTTATCCTGATCGAAATTTCATTCGCCATATTTGAGAAGGGCTAAAAACGGGGTCAGAATTATTTATTTGCCTCGAACGGGGTAGGTATCAAATAAATAATTCTGACCCCGTTTTTAGCACCTTTTTTAGCCCGGTTTTTAGCCAAGGTGCTGTTTGATGCAGGCGATGAGCGACTCGGTCGAAATGGGTTTGGCAAGGAATTCCCTGCCGCCGATGACGGCCGATGCGCCTTCAACGTCCTGTTCGGTGATGATCGCGGTCAGGAACACGACCGGTATCTTATGCGCCTGCACGTGATCCTTGATCTCCGTTAATACGTCAGACCCGCTGATATCGGGCATGATGACGTCGAGAAAAACCATATCCGGATTGAACTCCTGGATCGCAGCCAGGGCGCGGGTCCCCCTTGTCTCGGTCCGGACTTCATACGGGCCCGCTTCTTCAAGGTTCATCTTCACCATGGTCACGAACGCTTCTTCATCGTCGATAAAAAGGATCTTCTTTTTTTCCGCCATGCCCCCTCCGGATGCGTCAAACGCGAAATACGAGCGTCGCGATCACGCCGCCCTGCTCGCGGTTCTTGAGGGATATGCGCCCGTGGTGCATATCCATGATGTTCTTGATAATGGATAACCCCAGCCCCGTGCCTCCCTGGTCGTGCTTGGTGGTAAAAAACGGGTCGAATATCTTATCGAGGACGTCCCCGGGTATGCCGCAGCCGTTGTCCTCGATATCGAAAACCACGACCCGGTCGCCGATCTTGAACGTGTCAACGCCGCGGCGGCCGACGCCCTCCCCGACGCTGTCAAGCACCCGGCTCGTGACACGGATCACGAGCGTTCCGTTGTCAGCCATCGCATCGATGGAGTTCATGAATATGTTGAGGAACGCGTGCTCGATGCGGTTCTTGTCCACGGAGATCATCGGCAGGTCCGGGGCAAACGCCTTTTCGACCGCGATATGGTGCTTGTCTATTTCGTGCTTGACGAAGACCAGCGCGTTCTCGACGATATCCTCAGGCCGCTGTTGGCTGTACTCTATTGCGGACACGCTCGAGAAATCGAGCATGCCCTTGATGATATTATCGGCCCGCTTGACCGCGGTCGTCATATATTCCAGCGTCCGGGCGACTTTTTCATTCTCCTTGCTCACGTTGCGCTGGAGGTATTCGACGCACTGCAGGAGTATGGCAAGCGGATTTTTCACCTCGTGGGCCACGCCGCTTGCAAGCCGGCCGACCGTCTCCATCTTTTCCGTATAAACAAGCTGGGACTGGGCAAGCTTCAGCTGTTCATACGCGCCCTGGAGCTGCGCTTCGGCCTTTTTGCGCTCGTCGACCTCCTGCGCGAGGCTTTCATTGATATCGCAGAGCTCTTCGGTGCGCTCCTGGACTTTGAATTCAAGATCGGTGCGCGCCTTGCGAAGGTCTTCCTCGATACGCTTGCGCTCGATGGCATAGCGTATGCTCTTGACGAGAACGGCCCCTTCAACCTGGCCTTTGACCAGATAATCCTGCGCGCCGTTACGCACGGCATTGACGGCAATGGTTTCGTCGTCCATGCCGGTCATAACAATGATCGGCACTGTCGGGTTCAGCAGGGAAACTTTGGTAAAAGTCTCGAACCCTATGCTGTCGGGAAGCACCAGGTCCAACAGCAGGACATCGACCTGCTTTGCCGCAAGATACTGCAGGCCCTGCGCCAGGTCAGGCTCCCACGCAACGTCAAAACCGCCCTGGACGGTCTCAAGCACGTCCCTGAGGGTTTTAGCAAGGAGTTTGTCGTCCTCGATCATGAGGACCTTTGTGCGTTCGCTCATATATATCATGAAAAAAAGGCTAAAAAACGGGGTCAGAATTATTTATTTGCTGCCGCCCTGACGCCGGGCAAATAAATAATTCTGACCCCGTTTTTTAGCCTTTTTGCTTGCTGATATTGTTTCATCACGATACGTTGACCCTACGCATCTTGGTGAAATAAATGCCGAGCCGGTGAGTATTGTTCTCTTCAGGCGTGCTGGACCTGACCTCCCCTACGATCTCCATCGGCCCTGAAAAGTTCACTATATCAGGCTTTACCTTCAGCAAGGTAAAGCGCATGGACAATATGGTCGATTGCGGAATATCATGATCGGTCACCATTGCCATGCCGTTCTGGCTGATATCCACCATTTTGGCCTGGATGTCGCGGCCGGCCATCATGAACCTGGCAGTAACCGGTTCATTGACGCGGTAGATGACCGTGCAATTCATCCTGAGCCGCTTGCCTTGCCTGCGTTCCTCGCCTTGAAATGCCTGTACCATGACTATCCCCCCTTAGCATTGTACAAGCATTAATCATACCAACTTTTTCGGCTCAAAATAAAGCTATCTCTAAATGTTGCAATGCCTTAATGTTAAAAGAACACTTTTTTTGCGCTTATTCGATCACTTAACTGTCTGTCCTGAAAAAAGTTGCATAATAAAAACATATGTTTTCCAGAACGAACTTGTAGCGATCACATATGGCCGAGCGATTCGTTGATCAAAGGCAGGATACCCTCGACCTCGGCCTTGGTAAGGCGGCCGAGTTTTCCGAATCTCCAGTTGCCTTCGGCATCGCGGGTTTCGCGCACAAGCTGAAGCTTCTTCGCGCCGTTATTGTACGAATGCACGCTGACAACGATCTTCACGCCGTCAGACTCGAGTTCTTTTGAAAACAAAGTTTCATCCAGACTACTGTCGAATTTCACGCGTCACCTTCCTTTCGTTGCGTCTTTTACGGTTTGCATGCTGAAATGGCAGCCGCAATAATGCTGGCGGTAAAGATCATGACTTCTGGCAAATTCATTCGCCTTCTTGAATCCATCTTCCTTTTTGAAATTATACACCAGAAACCCGTGCGGCGCTATGGATTTTCCGATATTATTGATCACCTGCGCGTCCTTATGCGGGCTGATGGTAAGGGTCGTGGTGATATGCTCGATACCGCGCTCTTGCGCGCAGGCAGCAGCTGCGGCAAGCCGCATCCGGAAACAGGCATGGCAGCGCAGGCCGCCTTCAGGCTCGTGTTCGAACCCGGCGATACTTTCCTGCCATCGGCTGTTGTCATAAGCGCCTTCGATCAGCGGGATATCGTATATGCGGCACACGTCAACAGCGACGTTCAGCCTGCGCTGATATTCGTCAGCCGGCTCGATATTCGGATTATAAAAAAAACCCGTAACGCCGCGGCCTTCGGCCTTGAGCTTTTCAATGCACCAGCTCGCGCATATCCCGCAGCAAATATGTAATAAAACCATTTAAACGATTGTCATCCCGTCGGTGGCGGCGATTATTTCAATGCCGAGTTCCTGGGTCAGGCGTTGCGCCTGCAGGTGCGGCTTTGCCGCGAGCATGCGCATGCCGAAATGTGTCAGTATGGCGCGTTTGGGCTTCAGGATCTTAATAAGGTCAGCCGCTTCTACCAGGCTCAAATGGTCTATGCCCGGCCTCGGCTCGGGGAATACGACTGACATGATAAGCGTGTGGACCTTATAAAATTCCTTAAGTTCCTTGAAGCTGCGCGTGTCGGTCATGAGGCCGACGGTTCGGCCGTTGAGCTTGAATTTCAGCCCGAAGGTCAGCGACGGATGGATATGGTGCATGGATGTTTGAAAGGCGAATTTTTTCTCGCGATAGCAGGTGCGCTCCTCTAACACAACGACCTTTTCAACATACGCCCGCGAATATTTAAAGACGACCGGATCGCCTTCAAGCGCGTCAGCCGGGCAGAAAACAGCGCCTCTTTTCGTGTGTCCGCCCTCGGTCATCGCCTCGATCATGACATTGACGTCGTTGCAGTGGTCGATGTGCCGGTGCGTGAGAATGATCGCATCGAGCTTCGAGGGGTCCAGCTTCGGCCTGCTCGCAAGGCAGCGCACAAGGCTTCCCGGCCCGGGATCGATCAGGACATTGGTATTGTGCGACGAAACCCAGATGCCGCCTGAATGGCGCAGCTGCTTGATCATGACAAAGCGCGCGCCCGCGGTGCCCAGAAACTTGAGGAAATCGCCTTGCATCACGTTTCGTTCAGCCATAATTTCCTGAGCTCTTTATTGATCCGCGCGGCATCGCTTGCGCTCAACTCCGGCTTGCGGTCCGCCTTCTGCTGCGCCGCGCGCTCCGCCTGCGCACGGGCGGTAAGGAATGCCTCGACGCCGAGCACCGCCGCGCCTGCCGCTTTTGCATGGAACTGCACTGACCGGTCGTCGGTCACCACGATCACGATCCGGGGATTGGGAATATGCTCCACCATGTGCCTGATGCGGTCGTCCGCGCTCTCGTCCTGCGAGAACACGACGTCGCATTCGCCCTGCGGC
>JAGOOP010000004.1 GCA_017992455.1 Candidatus Omnitrophota bacterium
TACCCGGAGCTTCAGGCAACGGAGGCAAAGCTTTAGCCTGCGCGATCAACTGGCTGAAATCGCGTTTAACCAAGTGTTTCGCTCCCGGGATCCCGGGAGTGCCAATGGTATATAAACGGTCAAGATAGGTATTGGGCGGCGGGATCAAAACGCAGTTCGTCGTGGCCAGCACCGGCCCGCTGAATGCAAGAAACTCCTTCTTCTGCTCCTGCCAGGCCCCGCCGTAATTACCGACTAAATGCTTGAATTTCTTTAGCTCGGGATAGCCATGCGCAGGAAGCATCTCGCCATGAGTATACACATTTACCCCGGTTCCTTCGGTCTGTTTCAAAAGCTCATACAGATCAAGAAGATCATGGCCGGTTATTAAGATACCCGGGCCAGCTTTGGTGCCTGTTTCAACTTCAGTGGGAACAGGATTCCCAAACCTGCCGGTATTGGCTTTGTCCAGAAGTTCCATAACTTTTAGATTAATCTGTCCACATTTGAGCACCATGGCCAGATACTGCTCCATATCAAAACTGACGTTGGTAATCGTTTCAAACAACGCTTCGTGCATAAACGCGTCAACCTCTTCATCCCGCGCACCCAGCTGCCGGGCATGATAAGCATAAGCAGCAATGCCTTTCAACCCGAATAACAGAGTATCCTGAAGGCTTTGAATATCCTCACTTTTGCCGCACACTCCTGCTTTCGTGCATCCCGTTCCGCCGGCCGTCTGTTCACATTGATAACAAAACATTATTCTCCTCCTTGTATGCTGATGATTTCCTCGCGAAACGGAATTTCCGTTTTTCCGTTATCGATCAAAGCCTGTTTAATCACATTAACCAACCCAGCGCAACAGGGCACCTCCATACGCGCATAGACTATAGACTTGAAACCGTTCTGCGCGATAATCTGATTGAGCTTTTCTTTATACGCCTGAGGATCGTCAAGTTTTGGACAAGCTACCAAAAGCACTTTTCCCTGAAGGAACCTGTTGTGAAAATCGGCACAGGCAAAAGGCACACAGTCAGCGCAGATCAAAAGATCGCTCCCGTTAAGATACGGCGCCTGCGCAGGCACAAGCCTCAACTGTACAGGCCACTGGCGTAACTGCGACTCCTGATGTGTGCGCGCGCCTGCCGCCACGCCAGGCTTTCCCGTGCGAAAATCCATCACCTTAGCGCCCGGGCATCCGCAAGAAGCCTTTTTCTCTGTGACATGCGCCCGAACCGCCGCCTCATCGAACGCGGCAGCCTCGCGCTCCTCCATCGTAATCGCTCCCTGGGGACAATGCCCCAGACAGGCGCCTAACCCGTCGCATAAAACATCCCCGATCAATCTTGCCTTGCCGTCAATGATCTTGATCGCGCCTTCGCGGCAGTTTGGAATACATAATCCGCAGCCATTACATTTAGCTTCATCGATCTTAATGATCTTTCTTTTCGCCACCGCCCTGCCCTCCCTTTAATTGTTTCCACCGCTGCTCTCCGACACACTCCCTGGCATGAGCGCACCAATCCACGCACGAAGGCAGCCGCTGCCTGCAAACCTGTTCTTTACACTTAGGGCAACGGACATTCATCTCATCCGAGAACATCTCAACCTGATACCCGCAATTAACGCAGGTTACATTCTCGACTTTTATATTACGCCTATCCTGGCCTGGGCATTCGGGAGCGATCCCCATACGTCCTCCTACTTACGCAAAAGCTTGGCTATCGTTATAGAACGCAGCTTTGTTAAAGCAAAATCCTCTATTACACTAATTTCAGCGCGTAAAGGGCAGGAATTTCTGTTAGGACAGACCCTTTTCTTGAATAAACATTCATTCAGCTGTACCGGCCCTTGAAAAACAGTCATAAGATCAACCAGACTGATTTTGGCAGGTTCGCGTTTAAGAACAAACCCGCCTCCTTTGCCTTTCAGTGACTCTAATACATCTGCCTTAGTCAACCGCTGCAGAATGCGCCGCAAAAAAGGCCGAGGAATCTTTAACTCTATAACCAGATCGGAAACAGCAACCATGGATTTCCTGGCTGCCATCACCAGTAATGCCCTTACCGCATAATCGGTGTCACGTGTCAGTAATTTCACAATGGCTCCTGTATTAACAGATATAATGATACCATATTAGTATCATTTGTCAATAAAAAATAATTTCTATTTGTAAATTGCCCGGGGAGTGTCCTATGGTTTTATATACAGACAATATTACCATACGTATGAATGCGAAATATCCGCCAAAATGCCTGTATATACGCGCCTGTTTATAAGATAGGAATTCGGCTTTTCCGACGGAGAATTACCTATATGATTGCCTATATTATTTACAGAATTATTTTTTGCACATTATCCGTCGATACAAAAATATATTATTGCCCCATCTCCTAGGGACATCGACAGATAAAAAGTCCTCGACAGATGTTCTCCGTCGAGGACTAGTTGCAACTCATTGCAGTGCAACGAGATAGGATAAATGGGGTGGGTAAGGAGACTTGAACTCCCAACCACCTGAGCCACAGTCAGGTGCTCTGACCAGTTGAGCTATACCCACCATTTTTTACGAGTGTTAATTATAGCAGGTTTTTGCATATCTGCATAGCAAGATTTTTTTTGTCAATTGCGTTATTTGGAGTATAATATGGCGTTAAGGAGGACTCATACCATGGACAATAAACGCCAGAACGTTTTTCAGTGGAAAACGAAGTTAAGCACCCCTTTTGTCGTTATCTCCGTATGCGGCATGCTTATGTTCACGCTCGTGTTCGGGATCCTCGTATCCGTAACGATGTCGAACCAGATGACGTTCAACCCGAACGCCCAGAACATCTGGCGCATAAGCTTTTTGGTATTCATCCTCATCCAGCTCGCCGCGAACGCCTCGCTGTTATTCATTATTTTCAACACTCTGCACAAAACGATCGGCGCATTCCCCCGGATTGAGAACAACCTTGAAAAAGTCCTCAATGGGGATTATTCGATCCGCATAGGGGTGCGCAAAAAGGACAATGAGCACGTGGCGTCGCTCGCATCCAAGATCAATAAAGTACTGGAAGTGCTGGAAAGTAAAGCGAAGTAGTCCTGCCTATGAATGGTCGGGGCGACAGGACTTGAACCTGTGACCTCTTGCTCCCAAAGCAAGCGCTCTAGCCAAACTGAGCCACGCCCCGCGAGATCTTGTCAAGCGTGTCCCGTAAGCCGGCACGGCTTACGGGGGAGCCACGCCCCGCGAATTATTGTCATCGTGGCGTGTCCTGTAATCCGCCGAAGGCGGATTCAGGAGAGCCACGCCCCGCGGATTATTGTTCCGGTTCCGGGCCGTTCTGCGAAACCGGCCCTTCCCTGCGGAATGACGCCTTGATGGACCTGCCGATCTCCCTGCCGACGCTCGTCACTCCGCTGATCAAAGCCGACGACACGTCGCTGACGCCCTTGACGGTCCCGCCGACCACCTGACCCGGCACTTCCATGACCTTGGATGCGGTAACACCCTGTTCCCTGCGCGCCTGGCTGATCGTATTGTAAAACGCGTTCTTGATCGGGTTCAATCCGAATTCAGGGCTGTCCATCTTGGTCTTGATGGTAAAATTAAGCTGCACCTTGCCGTTGTTCATCGCCTGGAAGAACTGCAGCACTTTCTGGGCGAGCCGCTCGGAACGCGACTGCTCGGCATCAGGCTCACGATCCTTAAAACTCAATTCCGTCAGCTCAAGATGGCATGCCGCGGTAACATCGTTGTTCAATCCCGTTACATTGCTCGTAAACGTAAGTTTGGCTTTCTGAATGTTCGCTTTATCCAGGCTGAACCATCCCGAATAATACGGGTAAAGATACAACGCATCGATATCTTTCACGTCGAGTATTGCCCGCATGTCCTTGCGGTCGTAATTCATCCAGCCGTCAAGCTTAACAGTCCCCTTTTCCGGCGAATCTTTCCATGGGACATCCGCGGAAAGGACAAACTTGGTCACGATCTCCCGGGGAAATTGATAGGCGTTGGTGACTGTAACGTTCAGGTTTGTCGCAGTGATGCTGATGCCGTCCGTTTCGGGGGAAACGCCTTGATCGACGTATACGAACACGCCGTCAACGATGCGCAGATGATGAAAGATCAGGGACGGGAATTTCGGCTGTACCGTCACTGGCACCGTCACTGGCTGTGCCTGAACCGGCTGCGGCTCTGCAGGAACAGGGCTCGCGTCCACCTCCGCTGCAGGCTGTTGCGGCGCAGGATTGGTATAAGAAATTTCCGGTTTGACCACCTCGATGGAGTATATGATGATCTTGCCGGTCACCAGGCCAAGAATGCTCGGAGATACGCTGACTGAGGCGGCCGTGCCGATGCCGTCTATCCGCACGTCATCGATCCTGATCGACCACAGCCCGGTCATGCGCACGCTCGCGACGGACACGGGGCGGCCCAGGATACGGGAAAGCTGATCGGTAACGATCTTTGTGCCCTGGAGGGTAAAGAAAATCCACGCGCCGGCGTATGCGAGTGCGCCGGCAATAAGCAAGATGATGACGATGTGTCGGACGAGTTTCATGATAAATGGGATCTACGCGCCTGGCCCCTGCTGTTTCGCTGCGCGAAACACAGGGACTGCGGCGGATGCATTCGGGATCTACGCGCCTGGCAGGAATCGAACCTGCTACCCACTGCTTAGCGTACCGCATCGGATTACTCCGACCGTATTTACGTTGCGGTCTGGACTATGTCTTCACCTTTTCAGGTGTGTGGCGTATAGTCTCTGAGGACTCCCCTTTCGGGTTGCCTGCAAGTTGTCCGATATTTCGATCGGAGATCCTTGCATACAGCCACATTCACTCTATGTGTTCTTATTCCACATAGAGGCTCCTTGGTTGAAGGCAGTTGCTCTATCCAAGTGAGCTACAGGCGCATTTAAGAGGGTTATTTCTTGACTTGTGCTTCCTGCTCGATGACGAATTCGCCGGAAATATTATAGCTTTTGGTCAAATAGATCATGGCCTTGTTGCACAGGCCCTGCTTCATATACAATACCGCCATGTTGAAATTCGCCGGCTTGTACTCGGGATCGAGCTTCAGCGCCTCCAGGAACATCGCCTCGGCCCGGTCCATCTCCCCTTTTTCGGCATAGATGACGCCGACGTTATTGTAAACGAACTTCCGGTAGTTCGCCGCGTCCACTCCGATGACCATCGCCTTCTGATACGACACGATAGCGGCGTCGAAATTTCCCGCCTTCTGGAGCTGGATGCCTTCGTTATAATAATTCAGGCCTTCTTCTTCGACGAGTTTCCCCGCGAACGAAACCCCGGCCCACAGCAGGACTGCAGCGACCGTTATCGATACTTTTCTGGCAATCACCGTGCCCTCCTTTCTCTTCATAGTATAATGACCCCTTCGGATAGTAAGATTATATCAACCTTCCCCGGTGTTCTCAATATATTTCTCAAGGACCTCATGGAATTTCTTCAAAGCGCGGTACCGGTGGGATATGGAATGCTTGATCCGCGAACCGAGCTGGCCGAAGGTCATGCCATAGCCGGGCACGCGGAAGATGGGGTCGTATCCGAACCCGCCCGCACCCGCAGGTTCATACGCGATGAAACCGTAACAGCGGCCTTCCACGACGCCGATGAGCCCTGACGGATCGGCCAGTGCGACGGCACAGCTGTAATGGCAGCGGCGCTTGCGCATGGGCAAGCCGCGAAGCAACCGCAATACTTTCCGATTGTTCTTCTCATCGCACTTTTCGGCGCCGCTGAAACGCGCTGACCGCACGCCCGGAGCGCCGCCGAGCGCGTTGATGCACAATCCGGAGTCTTCGCCCATGGCGAGCTTTCCGTAAAACCGCGCCGCGGCAACGGCTTTTTTCGCGGCGTTGGCCCGGAAGGTAGCGCCGTTCTCGATGATGCGGGGGACGCGGGGAAAATCGGCGAGGGATACGATATGGAACCGGAGATCCTTGAATATCTCCCTGATCTCCTGAAGCTTCTTCTTGTTCTGCGTGGCGACGATGAGTTCGCGGGGCATGCGTTAAAGAATACCTTTGAGATACTGCCTCTGCAAACCGATAAGCCGGTCGATGCCTGACTGCGCCAGCGCGAGCATGCCCGTCATCTGGTCTTTATTGAATGTGACGCGCTCGGCAGTGCCCTGGATCTCGATGAACTCGCCGGCTGAGGTCATGACGATGTTCATGTCCACGTCGGCGCGCGAATCCTCCTCATACGCCAGATCGAGCATCATGGCGCCGTTGACGATGCCGACGCTCGTCGCGGCGACGAATTCCCGCACCGGGATCCCGGAGATAGCGCCGCCTTTCTTGAGAACGTTGAGCGCATCGACGAGCGCGATAAAAGCGCCGGTGATGGATGCGGTGCGCGTTCCGCCGTCTCCCTGGAGAACGTCGCAGTCAAGCCATATGGTGCGCTCGCCGAGCTTGTCCATATCGGTCACGCTCCGCAGGGACCTGCCGACAAGCCGCTGGATCTCATAGGTCCTGCCTGAATCCTTGTTGCGCTGGATGCGCGTCTTGCACGACCGCGGCAGCATGCCGTATTCGGCGGTCACCCATCCTTTGCCGCTGTTGCGCAAAAACGGCGGGACGCTCTCTTCGACCGAAGCGCTGCAGACCACTTTGGTATTGCCCATCTCGATCAGGCACGAGCCTTCCGCGAACTTCAGATAATTGCGCGTGATCGTGACCTTCCGTAATTCGTCAGGAGCCCTGCCGTCGATCCTTGGCATTTCGAATCCTTTCTCTTGGAATATTATTCCTTTACGCTGATCCTGTTCTTGCCTTCGTTCTTTGCCTTGTACAGCGCCTGGTCCGCGTTCGATATGAACTCGTCTTTCTTGATGCCGGCGCGGAACGACGCGATGCCGCCGGACAGAGACAGATGCACTTCCTTGCGCACGCCTTTATTGACCAGTTCCAGCTTGCCCACGGACCTTCGGATCTTCTCCGCTGCCGCCAGGGTCCCTTTCGTATCCGTATAGGGCAGGATGACGACGAACTCGTCCCCGCCGTAACGGCAGATGATATCGACCTGCCGGACGTTCTCCTTGATGACCCAGGCGATGTGCTTGAGGACCCGGTCGCCTTCGAGATGGCCGAACTGGTCGTTATACGTTTTGAAATGATCGACGTCGAATATGAGAAGCGAAAGCGGATGTTTATACCGTTCCGCGCGCATGATCTCGACGGTCAGCTGTTCCTGAAAATACCGGTGGTTGAACACGCCGGTCAGCGAATCGGTGATGGCCAGGGACCCGAGCGTTTCGCACAGGCGGATGTTCTCGATCTGCGCCACGGTCTGATGCGCCAGAAGCGACAGATACCGAAGGTCCTCTTCGGTGAATATCTTCATCTCCGACAATTTGTCCGTCACGTTCATGACGCCGATCACCTGCGTGTCGATCTTGAGCGGCAGGGAGACGAACGACTTGGTTTTGTACTGCCCGCCCCGGGCGAACATACTGCACCGGGGGTCAGTCTCGATATCGGTGACGAGCAATGCCTCCCCTTCCTGCGCGACCCATCCGGAAATAAGCTCCCCGACCTTGACCCGCCAGGAAACCTTGTCCTTTTTTATGCCGCGCGAGCCTTTGAGCACCAGCTCATTGGTCGCCTCGTCGAGGAACAGCAGGGACGCCTTTTCCGCCTCGACGATCTCGATGGCGCGGTCAGCGACGAAATCGGCCAGGTCCTCGAGGCGGTACACCGCCGACATGCGCGTATAAGCGTCCATAACGATCTCAAGCTTGATCTTCTCCTTTTCCAGCCGTTCGAGAAGCTCCCGATTGCGGAAAATGAGCGATTGTTTTTCAAGGCCCCGGCGTATGACAAGCTTCAGATGCTCGATATCGTACGGTTTGATGATGTAGTCGTACGCGCCGATCTTGAGCGCTTCGATGGCGGACGAAACGGTCGCATAGCCGGTCGAAATGATAAAGCATATCTCCGGATTCCGGCGGCTGATCGTGCGGATCAGCTCCAGCCCCTGGATATCGGGCAAAACAAGGTCCACGACCACCGCATGAAAGAACTTATGCTTGATCTGCTCGACCGCATCGGCGCCTTTGCTGACCGTAACAACCTGATACCCTTCTTCCGTCAGGCCGGCCTTGAGATGCTGGCACAGGATCTTATCGTCTTCCACGACCATGATGTGATATGCCGTATTCGCCATTAAATTTTCTCCGCCTGTCAGACGCCGCCGTTCTTAAGCGGCAATCGTATCGAAAAAGTCGTGCCTTTGCCGACCTCGGTAAAGACCTCCAGTGTCCCCCGATGCGCCTTGATGATCTCCCTGGAAATACACAGCCCCAGCCCCAGTCCCCGGTGCTTGGTGGTAAAGAACGGCGTAAACAGGTTTTCTTTGACGTCCGCCGGAATGCCCGGGCCGGTATCGATCACGTCGATGACCATCTTCGTCTTGTCAAGGCCTGCCTCAACGGTCACGGTTCCGCCGCTGTCCATCGCCTGAATGGCATTGGTGATGAGGATGGAAAGGACCTCGCGCAGCTGCAGGCCGTCCGCCTGGACAACCGGCAGCCGCGGGGTGATCTTTGTCGCGATCTTGACGCGGTTCTCCTGTGCGAGGCTGCGGATATTGGGATTCTTCGCAAGGTCTTCGATCAGTCCGTGCACGTCGACGTCGATGAACATGAGCCGCTTGGGATAACTGATGCGCAGGACATTGTTCAGGACCTCGTTGGCATACGCAAGGCCCTTTTCGATATCGCGGACGCTCGAGCCTGCCGGCGGCATGTCTTTATCGACGATCGCCTTGAGCGAGGACACGCTTGCCTGGATCTCGGCGAAGATATTGCGAAGCTCATGGTTGATAACGGTCGCCATCCTGCCCATTGCGGCCATGCGCTCGTACTCGAGAAGCTGTTTATGCGCTTCATCGAGCTGCTGCGACGAACGCGACACCTCGTCGGTCAGATGCGCGACCCTGCGCGATGACTGCTCGAGCTCTTTCTTGGTCAGCTGGAGCTGCAGCATGGTCTGGTTGAAGAAATCGGCAAGGTCCTCTATTTCGTCCCCGGAATTGATGTCGATGATCCGGTAATCGAGATCGCCGGAACCGAACGCCGCGATGCCGGTGCGCAATTTCCGGATCGAACGGACGATGTGCCCGCCGCGCACAAGCCCGATCGTCATGGAAAGAACGATCGAGAGGATTACCGCAAGGACGAACAGAAGCACGAGACGGTCCCTGAGCCCGAACACGTTCTTCTGCGGTATGCCGATGCCCAGGACCCCGATCGGATTATCCTTGATATCGAGGATCGGCGCATACCCCGCAAGATACCACTGTTCGGATACGATCAGCTTGCCGATATGCATCCGGTTTTCCTGCAATACCGGCTGCGCGATGGTATCGGGCAGGCGGGTGCCGAGCACCTGCATTCCGGGCGCGGCAGGGACGTTCGACGCGACGCGGGACGGCCCGAGAAAAAGGGTTGCGACAAAATCGGTGCCGCTGGTGATCTTGTCGATGATGAAATCGGTATTATTATTGAGCAGATACCCGGCGGTGACCGTGCCGATGATGATCTCGTTCGTATTGATCAGCGGCTGGCTTGTCCTGATCAAAAGCGCATCCGTCGGGGTCACGCCGGGGATCTTCGCCTTTTCCAGGAGCCCGAACTTCGCCAGCTCGTACTCGGCCATGACCTCGGCGCACACGTTTACCTGGCCCCGCATGGCCCTGCGGATCAACAGGTCCCTGCTGAAATTATACCCTTCGAGCCCCGGATTGGTCATGGAGATGATGACCGTTCCGCCGGCGTCGGTAATGATGAAAAAATCGAATTTATGTTCCCTGATGACCTTTGCGTATTCGTTGCGCAACAGGGGGACCTGGTCTTCCATGATGAGCGTGGCCAGGCGCCGGTTCTGGTCGCGCGTCACGTATTTCAGATGGTCCTGCGCGCTCTCATAGATGCTCCGGGCGATCTGAAGATTGTTGATGATGCGCTGGCGGGCCTCATGCACGGCCATGCGGCTGATGAACGCGACCGTGATGATGCCGACGGCCACGAGCGGCAGGGCCGACGTCAAGATCAGCTGGGTGACCATTTTACGCTGTAAACTTTTCATAGCTTCATTCCTGCGTAGAGATTCCGTCCCGCGCTATCGGCCCCTACGATAAGCGGGAGATCACAGACCTCCAACCGGTATATGGCTTCAGGCCCGAGGGCCGGATATGCTATGACGCGGCTTGACCGCACATACCTGCTGATGAGCGCGCCGCAGCCGGCATATGCGAGGAAATATACGGCATGATACTTTTTGAGCGCCCTGATGACCTCGGGCGACCGATCGCCCTTGCCGATCATGGCCGAGAGCCCTGCTTTGAGCAGCGTCGGGCTGAACGCGTCCATGCGCCTGCTTGTGGTCGGGCCGCATGAACCGATAACAAAACCGGGCCGGGTCTTTGTCGGGCCGCAGAAATATATGGCCTGGCCGGCAAGATCGAACGGCAGCCGCCTGCCGTTTTTGAGCGCTGCGGCGATCAAAGCATGCGCCTGGTCTCTGGCAGTATAGATCGCGCCGCTCAAGAGAACCATGTCGCCTGCCTCGAGTTTTGCAATGGCCTTTTGGGATAATGGCGTCGATATTTTTTTCATACGTCCCAATGATCGTCTATATCTTCGCGGCCGCGCTGCGGGTCGCATGACAGCTGATATTGACCGCAACCGGCAATCCAGCGATATGCGTCGGGTATGTCATGACATGCACCGCAAGCGCGGTTGTCCTGCCGCCGAGCCCCATAGGCCCGATGTTCAGCTTGTTGACGGAGCGAAGCAGTTCTTTTTCCAGGCTCGAGGAACGACGCGCGTCTATTTTTCTCAATAATGCCTTTTTCGCAAGCAGACACGCGTAGTCGGCGGTGCCGCCGATACCCACTCCGACGACATACGGCGGGCATGCGTCCGGGCCCGCGGCCTGTACCGCATCGATGACGAACTGCTTGATATCCTTTGCCTTTGCCGTGGGATTGAACATGTGCAGCCGGCTTTTGTTCTCGCACCCGAAACCTTTGGGCAGGACCGTGATCCTGATGGCGCTGCCGCGGGTCATCTCAATATGAAGGATACCGGGGGCAAAGCCGGGCGATCCGCGGCGCAGAGGATCCCGGACGATCGAATTGCGCAAATACGCGGTTCGGTACCCCTTCGCGATCCCCTGCGAGACCGCTTTGTCGATATCGCCGCGCACGCGCGCGTCCTGCCCTATTTCGACGTACACGCACGGCATGCCCGTGTCCTGGCAAATGGCCAGCGCCCGGTCTTTCGCAGCCGCGGCATTCTCGATGATCGCCTTGAGAATGGCTGTGGGCCGCTGACGCGTCTCATGCCGGTATGCGTTCTTGAGCGCGGTCAACACGTCAGACCGCAATTCAAGATTCGCCTTTATACAAAGCCGGGCAACGGTCTCGGATATTTTCCTGGCGCTCACGGTGCGCATATCGCTTTTCCTTTATTCCAGAGGACGGGTGTATTCGGCGGTCACGCTCGTCTGTATGCCGCCGCGCGCGTTGAATATGCCGGTGATCCTGGCCCATTTCGGTTGTGCCGCCGCGACAAGATCGTCGAGGATCCTGTTGGTCACGTGCTCGTGAAAGATCCCGATATCGCGGAACGCGATGGTGTAAAGCTTGAACGATTTAAGCTCGATGCAGTATGTATCGGGCGAGTATTCGATCTTGAGATCGGCAAAATCCGGCAGGCCCGTCTTCGGGCAGATACAGGTGAATTCAGGCACGTCCATAAGGATCGTGTAGTCGCGGTCCTGATACTGGTTTTTCCACACCTCGATGCGCGGAAGCTTCAGCGTCCGCACCCTGCCCTGCAAACCTTCGTAACCGGATCTCATATTGTCTCCATCGGGCTATCGGATGCCCATCATTTTATGCATCTGGGGGATATAGCATGTTGCAATGCCTTCACTCGTGCACCACGAAACATATTTTTCGATCTTGGTCTTGAGCGCGTCGGGGTCTGCCGAATTGTCGGGCTGGATCACCAGGGACACTGCCTGATGGCTGTCCTCGACCATGCAGATCAGCGCGTGGATATCCGCGTCCTGCGTCGTCTCGCATATGACGGCTTTTACGAACACGTCTTTTTTCTGAGCCACTTTCAGGAACGCACAGTGCTTGTCCCAGAACGGCCCGAGCCCGGTCGAACCGGGAAGCTTCACGTCCATGGCGACGACGTTGAGCGAATCGATCACCTCGGCAAGCGCTTCGGGCAGCGTTCCGTTGGTATCGAGATATATCTTATAGTTGTTCTTCTGCGCCAGGGGCAGGAACTCTTTCAGGAAATCTTTCTGCACGAGCGGTTCCCCGCCGGTCAGGCTGATGACGCCGTTCGGGCGGCGGAATTTTTTCACCTCTTCCAGCAGCGCAGGAGGATCATACTCGGTGAAATTGACCAACGGGGTATCGCAATACCGGCACTGAAGATTGCATCCGAAAAAACGGACGAACACATGCCGCTCTCCCAGGTACAGGCCTTCGCCCTGAATACTGTCGAAAATTTCGGCGATCTTCGCTTTCATCTGAAAGCCTTTCTGCCGCGCTCAAGCGGATCGATCATGCCCGCTTCCTGAAAACCCTTGCGGCGATAAAAACAACTGTCGCATTTCCCGCACGGCGCTTGACCGCCCCGGTAACACGACCATGTCAGCCCGAACGGGACCTTCAGCCGGGTTCCGAGTTCGACGATCCCCGCCTTGGTCATATCGATCAACGGGGTCGCGATCTTCACCGGGTGCTGTTCGACGCCGCATCGAGTGCCGCGGCTGACGGCATTCCTGAATGCTTTGTAAAACGCGGGCCTGCAATCAGGATACCCGCTGTAATCGACGGCGTTGGCGCCGATAAAAACCGCGCGCGCGTTGATCGCCTCGGCGCAGGACACGGCAAAACTTAAAAAAATGATATTGCGCCCCGGAACGTACGTATTCGGTATCGCTGCCGCGCCGGTGCGCGCCCCTGCCCTTCTTTCCGGAAGCCGCGCTGACGCATCAAGCAGGCTCGACCCTTTCCAGGGAAACCGGACCTGTATCACATAATGTTTACAGCGCGCATACCGGGCAATGCGGGCCGCAGACTGTATCTCCCTGCGATGGCGCTGGCCGTAATCGAAAGACAGGCACGTGCACGAAAATCCTTTGCGCATCGCGTAATACAGCGTCACCGCAGAATCAAGGCCGCCTGACAAAAGGACCACGGCTGCGGGCCGGCAGCCGGAACGTTTATTCTTCATAGGTAGCGGCGCTTGTCGCGTTCTCCCACACCGTGACCGCCGCAAGCTCCGGGAACCGCTGTTTGAGCCTGCCGTAGATGTAAGCGGCGATATTCTCCGACGTGGGATTGGTCTTTTTGAACGGACCGAGGTCATTGAGATATTGATGGTCCAGTTCCTCCAGCACCGCGTTCAGATACGCTTTCACATCCTTGAAATCGACCACCATGCCGATGGAGTCGAGTTTTGCGCTGCGGATACGCGCCTCCACCCGCCAGTTATGGCCGTGCAGGCCTTCGCACTTGCCTTTATATTCCCTGAGATTATGCGCGGAGCTGAATCCGCCTTCGACTTTAATGGTGTACATGTTCACCCTCGAAATTGATCCGTTCCATTACGGCGCAGCGACCCTCTGCGCGTCGCTGATCCTGCGGCCGAGGAACCGGCTCGCAAGATCAGTGAACCATCGGGGATTGTCGCTCACGAAAAAACGGTGCCTGCCGCGGCGCGGCTTGCCCATCATGCATTCCGACGCGAGGATCTTCTTCACCTCGACCGCCACCTGCTTGGCGGAATCGATGAGCACGACCTTCGGCCCCATAACCTGCCTGATCACATTCTTGAGCACCGGATAATGGGTGCACCCGAGGATGAGCGTGTCGACGCGGTTGTCCTTGAGCGGCTTCAGATACGCCCGCGCTACTTCCTCGACGACCTTGCCCGAGGTCCAGCCTTCCTCGACGAACGGCACGAAGAGCGGGCACGGCCGGGCGAACACCTTCACCGAAGGATCGAGCTGTTTGATCTCGTTCTCGTACGCGCCGGACTTGATCGTGCCGTGCGTGCCGATCACCCCGACGCGCTTGTTCTGCGTGGCATAGACCGCCTCGCGCACCGCCGGGGTGAGCACGCCGACGATCGGGACCTTGAAATGGTGCTTGATGACCGGAAGCGCCAGGCTTGAGACCGTATTGCAGGCCACGCAGATCAATTTAACGTCGTGGCCCAGCAGGTACAGGATGTTCTCGATGGAGAACTTGATGACCGTTTCTTTCGACTTGATGCCGTAGGGAACGCGCGCGGTATCGCCGAAATACACGATGTCCTCATGCGGCATCTGTTCGACCAGTTCCTTGACGACGGTCAGGCCGCCGACGCCGGAATCAAAAACGCCAATGGGCTGCATACGATCCTTTCTATCGTGATAATGCCATCTGCCCGCTTTGCGCGGGAACCTTTGCAACAAGGAAATCCCGGACGCCGTCCTGGATCGCCTCGGCGATGCGCTGACGGTAACCGCCGTCTTTCAAAAGCCGCTCTTCCGCCGCGTTCGACAGGAAACCGACTTCGACCAGGACTGCGGGGATGGTGCTTCCGCGCAGGACGTGGTAATTCGCGCTCTTGACCCCGATAATGCGCGTGTCAAGCCGGCAGCCGGTCACCTTGCAGATGCTCCTTGAGAGCGCAGCGGATTCTGATCTGTTGTAATTATGGATCATGTCCCACACCGCCGCCTTCAGGTTCAGCGACGGGTTCCCGGCAAACGATCCCTCCATGCCCGGAGGAACGACGCGCGCGCTTTTCAACGCGCGTTCCGTATCGCTGACGCGGGGCGTTATGTAATAAACCTCGAACCCGCGCATCTTTCTCGAATGATTGGCATTGGCGTGGATGCTGATGAACAGGGAATTGCCCGGCTCGTTGGCGATCTTCACGCGGTCCTCAAGCGCGACGAATTTATCCGTCGAGCGGACCATGACCGTTTCGATCCCCCGGGACCGAAGCAGTTTATTGAGCCGGTGGGCGATATCAAGCGTCACTTCCTTCTCATACAGGCCGCTGCGGCCGATGGCGCCGGGGTCCTTGCCGCCGTGGCCGGCGTCGATGACGATCCTCTTGACCGCGCCGAGATCGAGATGCTCGGCATAATCGCTGATGATCATAGGCTTGCTTTCGAACAGCCCGGCCAGGACATCGCGGTAAAAATGATACGGGATATGCACACTGCCCGCGGACGAGGCGATCGGCGAACGCAGATGGTGCAGGACGCCGTTGATGAGGACCGCGTTGTCGTCGACGGCCATGCGCACCTGGTGGTTTCCTTTTCCGAGCGTAGCCACGCGGGTCATGGGATCGTACGACGTGGTGACCGCGCGCGCCCGGCAGAAATCATTGAGTCCGATATACCGGGTCCCGTGGATCATGGTCACGGGCATGTCCCCGCGCCGGGACGCCGTGGCGCAGCCTGACATAATGACCAAAGAGATCATCCCCATCCATATAAATTTAAGATCATTTGGCATTCTTATCTGATTCATAAATTCGCCCCGGCCGTTTCTTTATAAAGCTTCTGCCGCACAACAGCCATCAACCGTGTAAAATGAGGCAACCCAAACTCTAAAATACGTTCCCTGTCTTTATCATCTCTATACCGAATATTCACACGATAAAGTTCAGAGAGAAAAAACGACTGGCAAAAAAACTCCTGGAGTAAGGATTTTTTGTCGAGAACAATTTCGGAACGAATGATCTTATCATACGGTATCAGAAACGATTTCGCTCCTTTGTCAAACGGTATGAAACTTACTCGATCATCCTCGAAAAACAAGGTGCCCTTTTTGTAATACGCTTCGCCTTCCTGCCGATGGCCGTAACAATATGCAAACCCTGTGCGTTCTTCTCCGCGTACATCGTAGATGAGCCCCTTAATGAAAAAAAACAGAAACCCGTATATAAGGAGCCCGCTTCCCGCAAGTACCCAGAAGCCCTGCTCACGGATGAATCGCTCGATGTAATACGTCAACGATACGCCGCACGCATTGAGAATCACTATAACCAGGTGAACGATCATATATACGATCAATACGATACACACACCTGATGCAATCCGCTTAATAACTTTTCCGGTCTTGTTCATCCTTTTTTTTAGCTGCAAAAATGGTGGAGGTGGCGGGACACGAACCTGCCTGTCATCCAGGCAGTGTGGACTATCTCTTCACCCGCCGAGAATCCGGCGGGGACTGGCGTCTTATAGAAGGCATTATTTACCGTTTTTCAACGGTTGCGCCTCCTATCTCCTTAGTAGGAAGTCTCTGCAGGGCTTGCACCCCTCAGGATTGCCCTCGCATTTATATGATGCGTTAGGGTTCCCCTGATATAAGCCAGTTTTTTCATCCCGGATCACTCCGGGAGTCGACCTGTGTTGATCGAACCCGCGTCCTTAGATAAACGAATATAAGCCGCTCCATGCTCAGTCTGTCTTCTGCGCCTTATTCCCGGGACTTCCGACAGACAGGACTCCCCGGGCCGCAGCCTTTTACTGCTCTCACCCCGGTTCCGAAGGCTAACAGCCGGGGCCAGCCTAAATTAGAGTCCCAACGTCAGCCCTTAGGCAGGCTGGATCGGGGCCCAATTCTGATTAGAGAACTGGGACGAGTGCGGGCGCGATGGGCGCCACGGCAGCGGGATTAACCACTACCATGCTTTCCATCAACCCGTTAAACGTCAACGTATTTTCGTTGGCATTTGTCTTTTAGCAAGGATTGTTAACGCGGCCAACCTTGCAAGTCCGCGGCATGCTGCTTATACCCGACTCACCTAAGTCGAGACCAATCACCCCCCTTTCATCTGTTCCTGCTTCGTATCGTTTGTTTTATTTTCCTGTCTATGTCCCGCTTCTTGACATCCTCGCGGCGATCATAAATCTTTTTGCCTTTACACAGCGCGATCTCTATTTTAGCAAAACCTCGGTCGTTGAAATACACGCGCAGCGGCACGATCGCGAGTGCTTTCTGATCAGCTTCCTGCTCGATCGCGCGGATCTGCTTCCTGTGAAGCAGGAGCCTGCGCTGGCGCGTCGAATCGACGTTCAGATAGCTTGCCTGCGAGTATGGATTGATATGCGCGTTGTACAAAAAGAGCTGTCCGGCATCGACCCGGCAAAAGCTGTCGTTTATGGTGATCTTGGCGTCGCGCAGGGATTTCACCTCACTGCCTTTCAGCTCGATCCCCGCCTCGAACCGGTCAAGCACGACATAATCACGGAACGCCTTTTTGTTCGTCGCTATCGCACCGCTCATTGTAACATACCCAGCATGAAATATAAACTCAAAAACACCGGGATCGTGATGATGCTGATCATATGGCCCCAGAACACGCCCTGGCTGACCAGGCAGTCGTTCTGGCGGTATTGCCGCACGATCACTGACAGGTTCGTGGCCGGCGGCATTGCGAGCTGCAGGATGATCAAAAAGCCCAGCAATCCGCCGATCCTGAACTGATATACCAGCAGCAGGCCGAGTGCCGGCATCAGAACGAGCTTTGCCAGGGACATAAGCGATATCGCCCCTTTATTAACGGCGCTGCAGCTGATAGCGGCGATGTTCCCGCCGACAACGAGCGTCGCAAGCGGCACCGTGCAGTCTCCGACGAGCTCTATCGGTTTCATGACGAGCGCGGGCATAAACCTGTTCAATTTCAACCAGACAATGAACAGGCCTATCAGCGTCGAAACGACTGCCGGGTGGAATAACGACCGCCAGTCGAACTTCTTTGCCTTGTGATACGTGAGCAAATACACGCCTGCGGAGAACATGACGACGTTAAATGCCACAAGGAACAGAAAAATATAAATGAACACCGTATCTGCCTGCTGCTGCGGCAGCATGGAAGCTACCAGGATAAGCGGCAGATACCCGGAATTCTGGAAAGACACCAGGCTTATGAACTGCATCTTCTCCTGCGTGCCTTTGATAAATCCGGAAAACGCAAATCCGAGCATGATGCCCAGCGCGGTCACGCATAAACTGAGCAGCGGATACACCCACCAGTCCGGATACTGTTCAAAGGTGAATCCTTTGACCAGGCGGCTGAAGATCAAGAGCGGCACCGCAACGTCGATGACGAACTTGCTTATTGCATCTAACCCTTCTTCCCCCAAGATATTTCGCTTGATGAGAAAAAATCCCAGTACTCCCAGTATCAGGCTCTGGCCCACGCCTGATGCGGTGATCTTAAATGACTCCAGGAACATAATTTATCCCTTCTTGAGAGTATACATTATAACAGCAAAAAAAGCCAGCCGCAACCTGAAAAAAACCAGGGCTAAAAACGGGGTCAGAATTATTTAGATAGAAAGCATGGGGACGGTTCTCTTCGAGAACCGTCCCCATGCTTTCCTGAAAATAAATAATTCTGACCCCGTTTTTAGCCTTTTTTCAAGTTGACAGCAGGTGCTTTGTAGAATATACTTATAATCTCACGCGGAGGTGGCGGAATTGGCAGACGCGCAGGTCTCAGAAGCCTGTGTCGCAAGACATGAGGGTTCAACCCCCTCCCTCCGCATATGATTTTGCTTACCTCGTCGTCCATGACATTACCATGGAGGGCTCAAAATCATTTTAAGGTCCTGGATATCCCGACAAAAGTTCAAAATATTCGTTCTCACCTCGATATTCTTCTGCGGGATCCTTATCTACTCCAACAGCTTTCAAAACTCCTTCCATTACGACGACCCGTATTTTATTCTGAATAATTCTGCATTAACGATGCCGGGCAGGCTCGCAGACCTGTTCCGGTATTGGCCCTCGCGCTTTATCGGTTTCCTGTCATTCGCGCTAAACTATCGATTCAATGAATTCAGCGTATTGGGATACCATCTGGTCAGCGTCCTGCTCCATATCCTCGCCAGCCTGACAGCGTGCTGGCTCACCCGCATGACATTTATGACCCCTGCCATGAAAAAGGAAGGGATCTCCCGGTATAAAGGGATATTGAGCTTCTTTGCCGGGCTCATATTCCTGGCCCATCCGGTGCAGACCGAAGCGGTCGTCTATATTTTTCAGCGCGTTACGGTCCTGGCAGCGTTGTTCTATTTACTGTCCTTATGCCTCTATATCAAAGCCCGGCTGGATCTCGACGCGAACGGCCGGCTCAATGTGCCCTGTTATGCCGCGAGTTTTGCCGCCGCCCTTATCGCCATGTTCTCGAAGGAGAATGCAGGCACCATCCCTTTGATGATCCTGCTTTATGAGCTGTGTTTTTTCAGCCGGGACAAACGCGTCCGCTGGAAATACACTCTTCCCTTCTTCATACTATTGCCTGTGGTGCCGATAACCGTATCCTTATCCAAATCAGTAGTATCCGGGGATGTGGCGCGTTTCTTCGAAAATTCGATGCAGAATTCCACCCATTATCTCCTGACCCAGTTCAAGGTGATGGTCACGTACATACGATTATTGGTTGCGCCGGTAAATCAGAACCTGTTGTATGATTACCCTGTATCCAAAAGCTTATTCGAACTGCCTGTCCTGGCCAGCATCGCTTTCCTGGGCTCGATCCTGGCTCTCGCGGTCAGATGGTACAACCGCCATAGGATCATCTCATTCGGCGTTTTCTGGTTTTTTCTCACCCTCCTGCCCGAATCAACCGTTATTCCCCTTGAGCACGTGATCTTCGAACACCGGCTGTATCTGCCCATGGCCGGATTCGGGCTCTTTCTGGCCGGGATCACATACCATGTTTTCAAAGGCAGAGGCCTCACCGGGATAGTCATCGCGCTGATCGTCATAACTTCCAGCTTCGCGCTCCTGACGTATCGAAGGAATCGTATCTGGACAGACGAACTTACCCTGTGGGATGACGTGATCCAAAAATCTTCGATGAGACCTCATAGGAAAGCGGCGCCCTTTCATTACCGGGGAGACGCATACAAAGACAGCGGCGATATCGAGCGGGCCCTGGCGGATTACAACAAAGCGATCGAGATCGATCCGGGATACGCCAAGGCGTATAACAACCGGGGCAACCTTTATAAACAGACAGGCGACCTTCAGCGGGCTATAACCGATTACAATAAAGTCATCGCCATAGACCCCATGCCGGCGGATGCGTATAACAACCGAGGCAACGTATATATGGACCTGGGTGACATGCAGAAGGCTTTAGCCGATTACAATAAAGCCATCGAGCTCAATGCCAGCCTGACAGGCGTCTATGCCAACCGCGCGCGCGTCCATAAGATGCTCGGGAATAATGAGCAGGCGTTAGCCGATTATAATAAAGCCATCGAGCTCAACCCGCACCGCGCATCCGTTTACAACAACCGCGGAAACATATATATGCTACAGGGCAGGTTCCAGCAGGCGTTAGCCGATTTTGATACAGCCATTAAAATCGATCCCCACTATGCGTATGCGTATTATAACCGCGGGTATCTCCACAAGAAACAGGGGAATCATCAGCAGGCGCTGACGGATTTCAATAAAGCCGTCCGTCTGAAGCCCGATATTGCCGGCGTCTATTTAAAACGAGGAACGGTAAATAAAGGAGCGGGTAATATCGAGCAGGCGTTAGCTGATTATAATAAAGCCATCGAGATCAACCCTGACCGTGCGGATACCTACTTCGGAAGGGCTGTTGTCTATTATCAGATGAAAGACTTCGATAAGGCGTGGGCAGATGCGCGTAAAGCGGAGAGCCTGGGTTACCAGCCGAACGCGCAAGACATGGAGTTCCTCGAAAAGCTTAAAATTGACTCCGGGAGGAGTCGATAGGATATCCGCTACTTTTTTTGCCCGACAAAAAGCAAGTTCGAAGAAAAACGCTTGTCCCAGTATGACCGCATATCCTTGATCCGGGATCCGGATAGATCCGCCGATCCTCCCTGCGTTTCCGCCGGGTCCGGTGTCGCAACGTGCGCGCCGGAACGTTTTATCCCGAATATTCTGCGCATAACGGACTTCACATTCTCTCCGATCCAATACTGCCAATCATATTTGAGCGAACCGATGCATTCGACTTCAAGAATATCTACGCCCGACAAAGACGCGATCGATCGCAATTCAGAGGCCGAATAGGGCTCTTCGTAAAAAGATCTCGGGATGGCCCCTGCGATCCTGCGCAGGCAGAATGCAAACCGGTATAAAAATCCAAACCGGTGAGGAACGGTGAAAAAAAGCATGCCCCCGGGCCGCAGGCAGTCCGCCATTGCCTGAAAAGCCCGCCGGCGTTGCGCGCCTGCAAAATGCTCCAACACCCCCAAAGAACATGCCACGTCGAACCGGCCGCGCAATGACGCGTTCGATTCCAGCAGATCGCCCGTTTGACATCGAGGCTCTAAATGGAACCAATGGTGTAACTCCAGCGCAGACGCAAGGGTATCCTTATTATAATCGAACAGGGTTGTTTTCTCGCCTGTAACCCCCAGGAGAATGCTGAATTTCCCGAATCCGCATCCGACTTCGATCACGTTACTATTCGCGGGCAGATTTAATCGGTCCTTCCAGAACAGATATTTGGCCCACAATATCTCATGCGCCATATATGAAAGCCATGAGAACGTCTTATATGGCCTGATATCACGTTCAGACCATAACTTTATCATCCGGGAATTTATCGATAATCGATCCATCGAACGATCCTTGAGTCCGGCCATCGCAAACGCCGTTACAGCAAGGCGGATTCGCGATACGCGCGGTAGGCGGGTTTCAATGAGAAATCATTCCTGATCAGGCCGAAATAATCGACCCCGTTCTTCCAGTGATCGTCGGTATCCCGGAAAAAAGCCCAGAACGCTTTGTCCACGCGGTCAAGGCCGAGCACTTCATGGAAGATCTGCGTAACCCAGCTTGCCTGCTGTAATTCGCTCGGGTTCTCTCCGAGCCAGGAATCCTCGACCGGCATGCCGGCTTTCACCCCGGGACAACCGATCTCCGTGACCCATATCCTCTTTTTCGTATCTCCGTAACGGTCCATGACTCCCCCGGCGGCCTTGACAAAGGACACGACGCTTTCGATCGCGTCTTTCTTGATCGGAGATTCGAACGCGTGGATGTTCAGGATATCAAAACAGTCCCGGCCGCCCTTCGCATATAAAGCATTGACGCTCGGCAGGCCTTCTGCAAGGCCGCCGTTCAGGACCGAACATCCGGGATCCTCCTGCTTGAGGCAGGTGTAGGCGTCGCGCAGGAGCGGAACATACTCCGTGAGGCCGTCCTGCGGCTCCCAGTAGATCTTTGAATCCGGCTCGTTCCATATCTCCCAGAATTTCACGCGGTCCTTATACCTGCGGCAGACGCGTCTGCAATAATTCGTAAAAAAAGAATGGTCCGGGCTGGGCACGTTCCATTTTTTATCCGGCGACGCCCAGTCCGTATGGTAACCCAGCACGCCGAGCATTGCGATATTGCTGCGTGTGAGCGCATCGACGATATAATCGTACTTTTCGAACCGGTACGCGCCCGCAACCGCCTCGATGTCCTGCCAGAGAAAATCCATGCGCACCATGCCGACCCCGCATTTTTTCATAAGTTCTATGGACCGGTCGATCGATGCTCTGGACGGATAATGACGGTTGTTCCAGCCATGGTCCCAGCACAGGAATTCAAGCACCCCGTAGGGACTATCCTGCCGCGCGAGGCGGACCTGTCCTGAATCTTTCGGCGGCCGGTCCTGCGGTTTCATAATGCGTTCTTATCCTGTTCGGTGTTGATGAAATCGGTGAAGCTGATAGGCGCGCCGATCTCCTGTTTGACAACGCGGATGCGGTCGGGGACGTACGGATGGGTCTTGTAGTAGCTGCGCGGCCGCAGCGGCTTGCGGCGGTTATGATCCTCGAGCTTCTGGAGAAAGGTTATCATGGCGCCCGGATCGTATCCCGCCGCCCTGGCATAGCGCGCGCCGAGGGTATCGGCGAGCAGTTCGTCCTCCCGGCTGTACCCGAGCATGAATTCGATGAATGCGGCGTCGGCGGCGGTCGCGACCGCGCCGGATTGGGGCACGGGGATCATCAACAGCCGCGCGAGCGTATATCCCATGGTCGCCTGCATCTTTTTGATGCTGTGGCGCGCCACGATATGTCCGACCTCGTGCGCGAGCACCGCCGCCAATTCGTCGTCGTTGGCTGTGATGTCGAGCAGGCCCTTGAACACGTATACATAACCGCCGGGCAAAGACACCGCGTTGATCTCGTCTTCGGCGAGCGCCTTGAACCGGTATTCGATATCCCTGCGGTCGGATACCGCTGCGATCTTTCTGCCGATGCCCGAAACGCGCTGCTGGACAAGCGGGTCATCGACGAGATCGTATTCTTTTTCCACCTGCTTCGCCACCGACCTGCCCATGGCCAGCTCCTGCTCGGTGGAATAATAATAGGCTTCCTGCCTGCCCGTTGCCACGTTGAATTCGTGCGAACAGCCGCATGCGAGGCCGGAAAGAACAAAGAGCGTTGCGGCGAACACGGACACGCCCGCGGCCTTGAGCATACGATACAGGGTGCGCAGGGGCAGGCCCACGACATTATAAAAACATCCTTCGATCCTGCGGATGAAAAAAGCCCCTTTGCCCTGGATGTCGAAACTGCCCGCCTTATCGAGCGGGGAAACATAGGAAAAATACGCGTCGATCTCTTTATCCGTCAGCGCATCCATATGGATCCTGGTCTTTTCGTATGAAACACGCATGCGCGCGCGGCCTTTATCGTACACGGCAACGCCCGAATAGATCCACTGGGAACGGCCGGAAAGTTTTTTGAGCATGCGGTGCGCGTCGGCCAGATCCCGCGGCTTGCCGTAGATCCTCTTGCCGTCCACGACGATCGTGTCCGCGGCGATGATAATGCCGTCTTTGACCCTGCGGCCGGCAGCGCGCGCTTTGGCCTCGGCGTTGTGCTTGACCAGATCGGCGAATGAACGCTGCCGGGGACTCATCTGTTCGGCAGCACCGCTTGAGATGACCGTGAACTTCAGGCCGAATATCTCAAGCAGTTTCCTGCGGGCTTTCGAATCCGAAGCGAGATAGATCTTTTGCATAATAGCCGAGGGTTTCCGGAGAACCGTCCCTAAGATTTTAGATTTTCCCCGGAGAACCGTCCCTAAGTTTTTTGCGCGGCGCTTTCGCCGGCCAGATAGCCGGTTGAGAACGCCGCCTGGAGATTGAATCCGCCAGTGTCCGCGTCAACGTCGATCATTTCGCCGGCGAAATACAACCCCTTGATCAAGCGCGATCCCATGGTGCGGGGATCGATATCCTTTAATGAAACGCCGCCCCGGGTGACCATCGCCTCTTCTATCGGCAGGGAACCTGTCACGACCATGGGGAACCGCTTCAACATGCCGCGGATGCGCTGCCGGTCTGCCGCAGTCACCTGGTTGCACCGGGTATCGGCATTCAGCTTGAGCCGGCTGATAAAAATGTCAGCCATGCGCATAGGAAGCAGACCTTTGAGCGCGGTGCGCAGGCTTTTTTTCGGCTCCTGCCTGAAATCGCGCTGCAGCCGCCGGTCGATCTGTTCGAACGACAGCCCCGGCTTGAGGTCGAGCGCCGCGTGAACGCGCTGTTTCGCATCGAGCCAGTCTACGGCATGGCCGCTTGCCGAGAATACCAGCGGCCCTGAAATCCCGAAATGGGTGAACACCAGTTCACCGATATCCGAAGTAAAAGAATCCCGTTCGCCGCTCAGCTCCAGACGGACGTTTTTAAGCGTTAATCCCTGCGGGAAAATAAAATCTTTTTTCAGAACGAGCGGCACCAGGCCGGGGCGCAGCGCGCAGATCCGGTGGCCGAACTTCTGTGCGATCCTGATCCCGTCGCCGGTAGAGCCGGTGAACGCGTATGAGACGCCGCCGGTGGCGAGGATGACGCTGCGGGCCGCACGCGTGCTCTTATCAGGAAGCATGACCGCCGCAACCGCATTATCCCTGACGACAATGCCTCTGACCTGCGTATTATAGAGCGTTTCGATCTTTTGCTGGATCAGTTCCCGCACGAGCGCGTCGCGGATGACCGTTGACCGGTCGAGGAACGGGAAAACGCGGTTCTGGCGCTCGACCTTGAGCCGGACGCCGCGCTCCTCAAAGAACCGCATGAGGTCCTGATTGAAAAATTTCTTGAATGCGTCCCTTAAGAACGGGCCGTTGGAAAAATGCGGAAGGAATTCTTCAAGCGGGCAGGCATTGGTAAGGTTGCATCTGCCCTTGCCGCTCAACAGGATCTTGTGGCCGGCTGCGGGATTCTTTTCGATGAGCGTAACCTGCCGGTGAAGCTGGGTGGCGCGAATCGCGGCCATCATGCCGGCAGGGCCCGCGCCTATCACGATGATCTGTCCGGACCGTTGCTCCACCGCTATACCCCGAGGTCGGCGATAGTGAAGATCGGCGAGAGCGCGATACCGGCAGCGGCGCAATTCTCGCGAGCGCCTTCGCAGCGGTCAACGATCACGATGGCGCGCTCCACGCGGACCTGCATGGCGTCGAGCACCGCCTTTGCCTCGATGAGGGATGTGCCGGACGTCGCCACGTCGTCGACAAGGATCACCCGCATGCCTGCCGCAAGCGCGGGGCCTTCGACCTGCCGCTGTGTGCCGTGGCCTTTGGCGGCCTTGCGCACGATGAACGTTTTGATCGGCACTTTGCGGATGTGCGCCAGCGCCGCGACCGCGCCGACGATCGGGTCTGCGCCGAGCGTGGGGCCGCCGAATGCGTCGATCTTTTCATCCTGTATCATATCAAGGATGATCGAGCCGGCCAGATACGCGCCTTCGGGCAGCATGGTGATGATCCTGCCGTCAAGGTAAAAACTGCTCTCCTTGCCCGAGGACAGGATAAATGTGCCTTTCTTGAGCGCCTCTTTTTTCAAGAGAGCGAGCAGTTCAGACTTTAATCGTGCCGTTTCAGGTCTATCCATAGCATCATTATTGTACCCTCGGACACCCCCCCTGTCAAGCGCCCAGCGCACCGGAAGTGCTAAAAACGGGGTCAGAATTATTTAAATAGAAAACATGGGGACGGTTCTCTTCGAGAACCGTCCCCATGTTTTCCTAAAAATAAATAATTCTGACCCCGTTTTTAGCACGCATTTGTTTTGACAAGCTGCGTTTTCATTGATATTATAGTAACAATCGATGAGCAAAATCCATCGTTCAAACGTGTGGGAGGCGCGTATGCAGGGCCTGACGGCGCGGCAGTCTTCTCGAACGCGGATCGCATCTGCAAAACCGGTTTTGCAGAACTTCATCCGCAGTTTTGTGGACCTCGTGTATCCGCCGGCATGCCCCGTGTGCAAACAGCCGCTCCCCCGCGTTGCCATGGATACCATGGTATGCCTGTCCTGCTGGTCGCAGATCGCGTTGAACGAGCCGCCGTTCTGCCATGGATGCGGCAGGCAGATGAGCCGCAGGGACACCGCAAAGAACGTGTGCTCGCGGTGCATGCGCGAGCCCCGCGCGTACGACCGCGCATACTCGGTATGCGTGTACGACGGCGCGGTCAAAACGCTCATCCACGAGTTTAAATACAACGACAAACAGTATCTGGGCAGGCCGCTTTCGCGGCTGTTGATCGATTTCATAAAGAAATACGACGTGCCCGTCGGATATATGGATTACCTGATCCCGGTGCCCCTGCACGGCGCCAAATTGCGCGAGCGCGAGTTCAACCAGGCGCAGATACTCTGCGCGGAGGTCGCGCGTGCCTTCGATAAGCCGGTGCTCGAGGGAAACCTCTTCCGGTACCGTGCAACCGATACGCAGGCGACGCTCGAGCCGCACCAGCGGTTCCTGAACGTCAAAGGGTGCTTCGGGGTGACCGAAAAACAATCCGTCACAGGCCGGAATTTCCTCCTCATCGACGACGTTCTCACCACGGGTGCGACCGCGTCAGAAGCGGCCGGTGCATTAAAGGATGCGGGCGCGAACATCGTGTTCGCCTTAACGCTCGCAAGTTGATCCACAGGCCTGCACGCAGTAAACAAACATGAAGATCCTCAGAAATTATGTCATAAAAGAATTCCTCGGTCCGCTCATCGGGTCGCTTCTGGTCCTGACCTTTGTCATGATCCTGGGCAACCTCGTCAAGATCGCGGACCTCGTCATCAATAAAGGCGTCGATATACTGAGCGTCGTAAAACTTTTCCTGTTCATGATGCCGGCGCTCCTGACCTATACGGTCCCCATTGCGACGCTCGTCGCGGTGTTATTATCACTCGGCCGGCTTTCGGGCGACAACGAGATCGTGACCATGCGCGCAAGCGGCATCAACCTCGCTCATATCGTGATGCCGCTTCTGGTGATCGGGGCCGTCATGAGCCTGGTCCTCTTGATCTTCAACGACCGCATCGTGCCGTACGCCCACTTTGCCCAGCGCAAGACCCTGGTGGACGTCGGGACCAAAAACCCCGCTGCGGCCCTGGAACCGGGCATATTCATCAACACGTTCGACAAATATATCCTTTTCATCTACGCGATCGACGGCAACAGGCTCCAGAACGTCCGGATCTACGAGCCGCAGGGCGAGGACAAACCGACGCGGCTCATCATAGCGCGCCGGGGCGAGTTCATATCGGTCCCGGAGAGCAACATCGTCAAGCTCAAGCTCATGGACGGCACCGCCGATGAACCCGATCCCGATAATCCGAGCAATTTCTATAAATTGAACTTCAAGACCTATTTCATGTCGCTGAACATCGCGCGCGCGCAATCAAAAGAGAATATCCTCAAAAAACCGAAAGATATGACCATCCGGGAGCTTGAAGCCGAGATGCGCGCTCTCCGGGCCCAGAAAATAGACCCGAGCCCGCTCGCCACCGAGGTCCATAAGAAGATATCGCTGGCGTTCTCGTGCCTGGTCTTCATACTCCTGGGCATGCCCATGGCGGTCATCACGCACCGGAGGGAAAAATCGATCAATTTCGGCATCGCATTCCTGATCGTGGGCGTGTATTATCTGCTCCTCCTGGGCTCGGAGGCGTTGAGCAGGCAGGGGTATCTCGACCCGCAGTTCGCCCTCTGGATACCGAACACGCTGTTCGGCCTGGCCGGCGGGATCCTCACCTATAAATTATGCGCATATTAGAGCGGTATATCCTCGGGTCGGTCTTTGTCATATTCTTCAGCTGCGCATTCACGTTCTTCTTCCTCTATATCATCATCGACCTGTTCTCGCATCTTGACATGATCCTGAAGCAGGCGGTTTCCTGGGACGTCCTGCAACGTTATTATGCATCCTACCTGCCGATCATCTTCACCCAGGTCGCGCCCATCTCCTGCCTGCTTGCGAGCCTCTATACCTTTGCGCGCATGAACAAGGAGAACGAGATCATCGCCATGCGGTCGTCAGGATTGAGCATCCTGCGGATAACGCGCGTGGTCATTGTATTCGGCATGATCGTGACCGGGGCCGTCTTCTGGGTCAACGACAGGATGGTGCCCCATGCGATGCTCGTCAGCAAGAAGATGCAGGAACAGATGGAAAGCGACACCGGAAAATCGCACAGCGATAAAAAAGGCCCGGACGTCATCATGGACTTCACCGTCTACGGCCTTCATAACCGGCTTTTTTACATCAACAAGTTCTATCCGGCGGACAAAAAAATGATCGGCGTAACGGTGCTCGAGCATAACGAGAACCAGGACCTGCTCAGAAAGACCGTTGCCTCTGCGGGGGAATATAAGGACGGGGTCTGGCACTTTTACCAAACGATCACCGACACATATGACGCCGACGGCAGGTCGATCGACGAGCATGTGTACAAGGAATTGGAAAGAATGCCGATCACCGAGACCCCGGAGGATTTTCTGGACCAGCGCCAGCATCCGGATTTCATGAACATCGCGCAACTGAAAGAATACATCTGGCGGCTTTCCAAAAGCGGCGCCACGACGGTCATCCGCAGCCTTCACATCGACCTGTACCAGCGCTATACGGCTCCGTTCACGAGCCTCATGATCATCCTGCTGTCCATACCGTTCTCGCTGAAGATGAAAAAAAGAGCGACGGGGTTTTCGTCGCTCGGCCTGGCGCTTGTCGTCGGTTTCCTGTATTATATCTTGAATGCGGTCTCTATCGCCCTGGGCAAAGCCGGTATCCTGTTCCCGCTGTTGAGCGCTTCCCTCACCCACCTGACCGCGCTGTTCTACAGCCTCTACCTGATCAAAAAACTCCCGTAAGAAAGGCTAAAAACGGGGTCAGAATTATTTATTTGTCCGCTGCGTGTATCGCCGCAAATAAATAATTCTGACCCCGTTTTTAGCCTTTTATTATTTGAGGAATTTGATGCCGCAGGCGTACATGCCGTTGTCCGCGGGACGCGTCCAGACCGCGGTACCCCTGACGCGCACGGGATCGCGGCCGCGTTTTTCCAGGCTCATCTGATAGGTCCGGTACGGCAGGACCGGGTCGGGCGTATAGAGCTTCATCCCGGCCGCGCTGATATCGCCGGTTACGCCCGCCGTATCTGCCAGCGACGGGGTATCGAGGAACCGCACCGGAATGGCCTCGGGACTGCGCTCAGAACGACGTTTTTCGGCAGGGGGCGCGGCTTTTTTGCGATACACGCGCGGCACCCTGCTGTTGATGCCGCAGACGATCTCATACGGTATCGTGCCCGACAATGAAGCGAGGGATTCGGCGCTGATGCGCCGTTTTTTTTGCGTACCGATCAGAACCGCTTCATCGCCCGGCCGGACCAAAGCATCCCCCACATCGACCATGACCTGGTCCATGCACACCCTGCCTGCGATCGTGAATCGCCGCCCGTTGATCAATACCGGCCCGGTGTTGGACAAACTGCGGGGATATCCGTCCCCGTACCCGACCGGCAGCGTCGCGATCCGCGTCGCACGCCGCGTCACATAGGTATGCCCGTAACTGACGCCGGTGCCTGCGCGGACATCTTTGACGTATACGACGCGCGTTTTTAAAGACATCACCGGGCGGATGTCTGCCGGAAGGCCTTTGACAGGGCGCAGGCCGTACAGGATCAATCCGGGCCTGACCATGGTAAAATGGCTGTCCGGATACGAAATAATGCCCATACTGTTGGCCGCATGGACGAGCGGAATGGAGATCGAGGCCTTTCGCAGGCGGCCGACGAGCCGGCCGAACAAACGGATCTGCCTGCGCGTGAGCACGTCGTCTGAGTCGGCGCAGGCCAGATGAGTGAATATCCCTTCGATGCGGATATTCGGCAGTGCAGAGATCCGCCTGACCGGACCGAACGCCTGGTCGTGCATGATGCCGATGCGCCCCATACCCGTGTCTACCTTGATATGGATATCAACGCCCTGGCCGCGAAGACATGCCTGGCGGGAGAGCGCTTTTGCGAAAGCGAACGAACACACGGTCGGCGTAATGCGATGATCGAGCAGCGCAGGTATATCCTCTTCGCGGACAAGGCCCAGGACAAGGATCCTTCTGTCGATACCTGCCCGGCGCAGACGGACCGCCTCGTCGACGGACGCGACCGCAAGGAAATCAGCGCCCGCATCGGCCAGCTCTTGGGAAACAGGGATGAGCCCGTGGCCGTAGGCCTCTGCCTTGACGCAGGCCATGACCTTGACCCCTTTTTTGATCCGCGCCCTGACCGCGCGGAGATTATGGGAAAGATTGTCGAGATCTATCTCTGCCCACGTCTGGCGGTACCCTCGAATATCATGCTGATCCGTCATTTCTTCCCTCGATCGCGTGTCGCGCGGCGGTTTCGCACCTGGCACTCCTGCGGATGAAGATATTCAGGCCCTATCCTGAAAGGATGCGCGGTTTTGTGAGCCTGTATCAGGCGCATCCCCAGGGCAATGAGCGGCTGCGGATGCGGATGCCAGAGCTCTTTATCGATGATGACAGCGCCGGGAAACGCCGCCCTGATGCGGGACGAACAGATCTCGGATCCGTCACCGCCTATAACGATCTTTTTTGACGCGCGGGACGCGCGCGTCCGGCCCAGGCGCCTGATAAACGCGTCGTAACCCAGAAGCTCGTCCGCCCCAACCCTGCGGACACAGCCCGCAGTTTTAGAAAACCACCCGCAATACAGCATGGCGCGGCGGGCGTCGATAACGGGAACAATGAGGCCGTCCGGGATCGCCGGATGGGACGCGATCGCCTCAAGGGTGGAAACCCCGGCGATCTTCCGCGCGTTGGCCCATGCCATTGCCTTGACCGCGGCATGGCCGATGCGAAGCGCAGTGAACGATCCGGGGCCGAGCCCCAGAACATAATGCTCGATATCGCGCGGCTGCATCCCTGCCGCGCACAGCGCGCGCCCGATCGTCGGCACCAGTACGCGGGACAACGCGATCCCCGTATCCAGGACGTATTCGAACATGCGTTCGCCGTTGACGATGCCCAGACAGAGGTATTTGCTCGAAGTGTCAAGCGCGAGTATCTTCATCGATCCTCTTCAAAACTTCCTTATATGCCGCGCCGACCGCGGTCACGCGGATCCTGCGCGTATTCCTGCCGGCCGGGCGCATCTCGACTTTCAAATACGCATCGGGAATAAGCGTTCCCATCTTCCCTGCCCATTCGATGACCGCAACGCCGTTATCGAACATATATTCTTCATACCCCAGGTCCTCGATCTGTCCCGCGTCCTGGATGCGGTAAAGATCGAAATGATACATGGGCATGCGGCCTTCATACCGGTGCATCAGGACGAACGTCGGGCTGGTGACGCAGGCGCGGTCTATGCCCAGCCCGTGCGCGATCCCTTTTGCAAGAACGGTCTTTCCCGAACCGAGGTCCCCGAACAGGCAGACGATATCGCCCGGCCGCGCATGGCGCGCGATGCGCCTGCCGAACCGCAGCGTATCCCTGACTGAACCGGAAACGATATGCATGTTAAAAATGCCGGTATCCCGCGCGCGAAAGGCCGCGCACCCGTCCGCGTTTATCCACGATCGTATAGCCGCGTCTGCGCGCCACGATCTCGCCGATAGGCTTGAACGCGGCCGAGCCTTTCATAAGGCGCGACGCCTGCCTGCGGTCGAGCGTAAATATCAATTCGAAATCCTCTCCGTCCTCGAGCGCCCCCGCAAGGCCCCGGGCATCTTTGCTGACGGGGATCATTTCCTCATACAGCACGGCTCCGGCGCGGCTCGCGTCGAGTATATGCCCCAGGTCCTGGCTCAATCCGTCCGAGCAATCGATCATCGCCGAAGGCTTGAAGCTCTTTGTCAGGAACGCCGCTTCTTCGAGCCGGGGCTCGAAACGCAGATGCCTGCCTTTGATGGAACCGCCGAACTCGCCGGTCGCAAAAACGATATCGCCCGGCCGGGCGCCGCTGCGCAGAACGAGTTTTTTCTTTTCGACCTCTCCGATCACGCTGACGTCTATGACCAGCCGGGGGGAAGCGCTGATATCCCCTCCAACCACGGACACGGCATATTGCCCGGCTAACCGCGCGAGCCCGCGGTACAGCGCTTCGACCTGCGCGACGCGCGAGCGCTTCGGCAGACCGATCGTCACCAGGCACCAGCGCGGAACGCCGCCGCACGAGGCGATATCAGAAAGGGATACCGCAAGGGATTTTCTGCCGACAAGGGCCGGATCGTCCGATGACTTGAAATCAACGCCTTCGACGAGCATATCGCAGGTGTATAACAGGTACGCGCCCCGCGTATACGGCAGGACCGCGCAATCGTCGCCGATGCCCTGTATGACCGACCGGTCGGCAGGCGCGATCCTGCGGATGCGTTCGATCAGGCCGAATTCTCCGATGTTGCTTACAAGCATTTTTTAGACTGCGGCGCAGCACGCCGCGCTCCCCGCAATGGCAGAACGCTCGTCCCTTTGAGCATCGACGCGCGGATATTCTTGAGGTACGGCGGCCTGACAATGCCGCAGTCGGTGATGATCGCGGTGATCAGCCCGTGGTCCGTCACGTCGAAGGCCGGGTTGTACACGGCTACCCCGCCGGCTGCGATCGGTTTTTTGAAAAAAAGACGGGTGACTTCGTCCGCAGGCCGCTGTTCGATATCGATATCGCGCCCGCTTCGCGCGCGCAGGTCAAAGGTCGAGCTCGGCGCCGCGACGTAGAAAGGTATCCGGTGATGATGCGCGAGCACCGCAAGCGAGTATGTCCCTATTTTATTGGCGGTATCCCCGTTTGCCGCGATCCGGTCTGCGCCGGTTATCACCGCATCGACCGATCCCTGACGCATGAGCGATGCCGCCATGCTGTCGCATATAAGCGTAACATCAATTCCCTTCTTTTTCAACTCCCATGACGTCAGCCGCGCTCCCTGCAAAAGGGGCCGCGTTTCGCACGCGAATACCCTGAAACGCCTGCCCTGCTCCCGGGCGCGATACAATACTCCCAGCGCAGTGCCGTAGTCGATAGTCGCCAGTATCCCGGCATTGCATACCGTCAATACGGAGAAGCCGTTTTTGATCAGGGGCGCGCCGGATCTGCCGATCCTGCGGCAGGTCTGCCGGTCTTCCTCGATGATCAGCATCGCTTCTTTGAACAAAAGCCGCTTGATCTGCGCGATACTCTGGCGGCGGTTTGCGACCGCGACCGACGCCATGCGCTCAAGGCCCCAGAAAAGGTTCCGTGCCGTAGGCCGCGATGTGCCGAGATACCGGATCACGCGGTCCATCTGCGAAGCGAATTCCCGGTACGTTTTTGCGCCTGAATCCTTGATGCCCAGGTACACGCCCAGACCTGCCGCAGCCCCGAGCGCAGGAGCGCCCCGGACCTGAAGGACCCTGATCGCATGCCAGAGGCAGCGCAGGTCCCTGATATACACGCGGCGCAGTTCAGCCGGCAGGCGCGTCTGGTCGATGATCCTGATCGCATTGCCCGCCCATTCGATCGTGCGCAGATTCAAGTCCCTCTCCTTTCAAGTTCCGAGATGCGCCGGACGATCTGCTTCCTGATACCCCGGCACTGGCCCGGTTTCAGAAGCGCCAGGACGGTCCGGTATGAGGCAAGCGCGCCGTCGTTGTCCCCGAGATTCATCTGAGCGTCGGCGAGATTATCATACGTCACCGCCCGCCCGGGCTCAAGCTCCAGCGCCGTGTAAAAACAGCCGATCGCCTCGGTATGCCTGCCGATATTGTTCAGGAGCCATCCTTTATTATGATAGATCGTGGCGTAATCCGGCTCAGCCGCGATGCCGCGGTCGAAAAAAGGCATTGCCCCGTCTATAAGGCCGATCTCCACCATGCACAAAGCCCGGTCGTTGAACGCCGCGCCGTCATGCGGGTTGAGCGCGATCGCGCGATCGAGATGCTCGATCGCGGTGACAAAGTTGCCGCGTATGATCTGGACCTGCGCCCTGAAATATTCCGCCTCTGCCGCGGCGCGGGCATCCTGCGCGGCCCGCAATCCCCGTCGGGCAAGCGCCAGGGCCTGCTTTTGCGTGCCGTAGGTGATCGCGTCATCGAGCTCTTTGCGCAGTACGGGGAAAAAAGCGTGTTTAGACATCGAGCGAAAAGAACCTGACCGCATTCTGCGTCGTTGCCCGGCAGATATCCTCGAACGGAACGTTGCGCAGTCCCGCGACCGTTTCCGCAAGCAGGCGGACCGAAGCGGGCTCGTTGCGCTTTCCGCGCGATCCTTCGGGAGACAGATACGGGGCGTCGGTCTCGAGGAACAGACGGTCGAGCGGAACGATCGCGGCCAGATCGCGCAGGCCCTGGGATCTTTTATACGTTATGTTGCACGTAAAAGAGATATAAAAACCCATGTCCAGGCAATCGCGCATGAAACGCTCATCGCCCGAGAAACAATGGACGACGGCGCGCTCCAGCTTTTCCTCCCTGACGATGCGCAGGGTATCTTCCGCCGCCTGCCGGGTATGGATCACAACAGGCAGGTCCAGGTCCTGCGCCATGCGGATGAACGATACGAACAGCCGCTGCTGGCTGTCCTGCGGGGAGAGATTGCGGTAATAATCGAGGCCGATCTCTCCGATGGCAACGACCTTGTCCGCGGCGGCAAGCGACCGGACCTGCGCGAGGTCGCTGTCGCTGAAATCCCTGGCGTCATGCGGATGGCAGCCGACCACGGCGTACACATTCGGGTATTTTTTTGCAAGATCGACGGAATTGACCGAACCCTCAAGGCTGGAACCGATATTGATGATGCGCCGCACGCCCTGCGCTTCGGCCCTGCGGATGACCTCGCCGCGGTCGGCGTCGTAATCGTGAAAGTCGATATGGGCATGCGTATCTATCAGTTCGACGTCGGTCTGCAGTGGCATGATCGTGCTATTTCTTTTCCGTGCGTTTTTTGCCGTCCGTTTCTATCCGCGGGAACAGCGGCGCGCCTTTGGCGATCGTGTCCCGGCCGAGCTGTTCTTTGATTGACCGCGCGGTCCCGGGCATGAACGGCTCGATAAGCGATCCGGCCGTTCGTATCACTTCCACCAAAAGCCGCATGAACGCCCGGAGCTGTTCGTCCTTGCTTTCTTTTGCCAGGTTCCACGGCTTGGTCTCTTCGACATATTTATTCGCCATATTGATAAGCCCCCAGAGCTGTTCGAGCGCGGCTGAAAAATTCGCGTCCTGCGCAGGCGATAACGACTGTTCCATCAGTCCGTCGATCTCGCCGATCAGGCGGACGATCTCGGCACCGCGTTCGTCGAACCGGTACGCGCCGATATCGACCGCGGGGACATTGCCGTTATAATATTTTTCGACCATGGTCAGCGTCCGGAACACGAGATTCCCCAGGTCATTGGCGAGATCTCCGTTGAACCGCTTGACGATGGCCTCCTCGGAAAAGTTTCCGTCAAGGCCGAAGGGCACCTCCCGGACGAGAAAATACCGGTAGACGTCGACCCCGTATTTCTTCGACATGTCAAGGGGCGCGACGACATTGCCGCGGGATTTGGACATCTTCGCGTCGTTGATGAGCCACCAGCCGTGGACGAGAAGGCTGTGCGGCGGCTCGATGCCGAGCGCGCGGAGCATGATGGGCCAATAGATGGCATGCTGGCGCAGGATATCCTTTGCCATGAGCTGAACGTCGGCCGGCCACCATTTCGACCGGTATACGCCGTCCGCATCGAACTCTCCGACCGCGCTGATATAATTGATCAGCGCGTCGAACCAGACATAGGTGACATGGCCGGGCGAGAACGGCAGCGGGATCCCCCATGACAGCCGCTCCTTCGGACGGGAAATACACAGATCGGTCAGCGTGTTCTGCCTCAGGAAGCTCAACACTTCGTTGCGCCTGATCACGGGACGCACGAAATCAGGATGTTCTTCGATGTACGAGATGAGCCAGTCCTGGTATTTCGAAAGCCTGAAGAAAAAATTCTGCTCCGCGATGTGCTCGACCGGCCGCCGGCAGTCGGGGCACAGCTTGTCGACCGCCTGCTCTTCGGTCCAGAAGCTCTCGCAGGGAGAACAATACCATCCTTCATACGTCGACTGATAGATATCGCCCTTTTGATACACGATCTCAAGCACGCGGCGGACGAATTGCTTGTGGCGTTCTTCCGTCGTGCGGATAAAATCGTCATATGAGATACCGAGATCCGCCCACAGGTCTTTGAATTTCCGGGCGATGCCGTCGGCAAAGGCCTGCGGTTCGATGCCGGCTTGCGCCGCGGCCCGTTGTATCTTCTGCCCGTGCTCGTCGGTGCCGGTCAGAAACCAGACGCGGCCCGCCCCGAGGGACCGGCGCATCCGCCGCGCGAGGATATCGGCGGCGATCGTCGTATATGAATGGCCGATATGCGGCTCGGCGTTCACGTAATACAGCGGCGTCGTTATGTAGAATTTCTTATCCATCGTCACTTGTACTGGACCTCGGCCTGCGTTCCGTCCTCCTGCTCGACCATGACCGTGCGCTTGAACACGTTGACGCTGACGACCTTGCCCTTGACGTTGTTGACGGAGATACGCTCTCCCTCGCGCGGCAGCCCTTTGGCCAGGACCTTATAGGTCCCGTATTCATAGTTCAGGCAGCACATGAGCCTGCCGCAGATGCCCGAGATCTTGGGCGTGTTGAGCGGAAGCCCCTCTTCCTTTGCCATCTTGATGGTCACCGGCTCGAAATCCTTTAAGAACGTCGCGCAGCACAGCTCCCTGCCGCACGGCCCGAAACCGCCGAAGAACCGCGTTTCGTCCCGCACGCCGATCTGCCGCAGCTCGATGCGCGCCTTGAATATCTTGGCGAGGTCCTTGACAAGGTCGCGGAAATCGACCCGGCCGTTCGAGGTGAAATAGAACACGATCTTGCTGCGGTCGAAGGAATATTCAGCCTGCACCAGCTTCATCTCCAGCTTGTGCTCGTCGATCTTGCGGGAACAGGTGTTAAATGCCTCTTTCGACTTTGCGCGGTTCTCCTCGATCCGTTTCAGGTCATCTGCCTGCGCAATGCGCAATATCTTTTTGACCGGCGGTTTCTCTCCCGCAGCGGGAGGGATCTGCTTGAGCGAAACGACCTGGCCGTAATCGTGGCCGCGGTCGTGTTCGACGATGACGTAATCGCCTTCCTTGACCTGACAATCACCGGGATAATAGGGGAACGTCTGGCCCGTATCCCGCAATCGCACGCATATTGTATTTTCCATATCACGCCTCTCTTATGATCACGCCGGAGGCGACTGCCTGCACCCGGCGATCATATTCGATACCAGTAATTTCTTGTTCACGTTGCGCCCCACGTTCAGGGCTGATTCGGATAAAAGATCGAAAATGCGGTCGAGGTCCGCGAATGAATACCTCCGCGCGCCCTCCGCAAGCTCTGCGGCACGGTCCGCATGGATGAGCTCCTGCCCTCCGGCGCCGGTCTTGAGCAGATATATGTCCCTGAACCACGACGCCAGGATGCTGAAACTGGCGCTCAAGTCCTGACGCGAGGCCGCCGGGACCGGGTCGTCGAGCCGCCTGCCGCTGTCGCAGAACAGGTCGATGATCTTGTTCTTTTCTTCGAAAATGCCGCGTTCCTTCAGCTTCAACGCCGCGCCCAGGCTCCCCTCGGAAAAGAACGCGAGAAAATGCGCCTCTTTCGGGCTGCAGGCTGCGCCGCCTTCCCTCGGCCGGCGCAGCGTCTGCTCAAGCGCACTGCGGGATAAGGGATAGAACTTCACCATCCTGCACCGCGACAGGATCGTCGGCAGCAGCAGCGAGCGCCGGTCGGTGATCAGGATGATCACGCTGTCTGACGGAGGTTCTTCCAGTGTTTTCAAGAATGCATTGGCGGATTCAAGGTTCAGCTCATGCGCATTGTTGATGATGAACACTTTTTTACGGCCCTCATACGGCCGGTAATTGATATCCTCCTGCAGCTGGCGGATCTGCGCGATGCGTATCTGGCCGGGCTCTTCCGGATCCTTGTCCGCTGCGCCGCCCGGCGCGGCGGATGAATCGACGATATGCACGTCCGGATGCGCATCTTTATCGATCTTCCGGCAGGACACGCACTCGTCACAGCCGGATGCGCCGGGCGTCAGGCAATTGAGCGCTTTGGCAAAGGCAGCCGCAGTCAGCGCTTTGCCCACGCCCGCAGGGCCGGTGAAAAGATACGCGCCGTCGGCGGCTGCGGTACCGATATATCCTTTCAGCCTGCCGACCGCTTTCTCCTGTCCGATAATATCGCCGAATGTCATATGCGGTACTTACGCCTCTGTAACAAAGCCGTCACTTCCGCGCGGACGGCCGCCTGTGTCCGGTCTTTATCCGCAGCGACCTTCACGATCCTGAAGCGGCGCGGCTCGGACCGCGCCAGTGCCATATATCCGCGCCTGACCCGCGCGTGGTAGGCGAAATCGCGCCTCTCGATACGGTCCTTGCGCGCTCCGATATTGCCGAGCGCTTTTTTTAACGGCAGATCGAGCAGGAGGGTCAGGTCGGGCTTGATGGCCGACGTTGCGAACGACCCGAGCGACCGGATGAGCTTCACGTTCATGCCGAGGCCGCAGCCCTGATACACGACCGTTGAATCGAGGAACCGGTCGCATAAAACGATCGCCCCGCCTGCAAGCGCAGGCTTGATGACCTCTTCCACGGTCTGGCAGCGGCTGGCCATGTAAAGCAATAATTCGGTGCCTGCCGCCATTGCCGCGTTGGACGGGTCCAGGAGGATATTCCTGATCATTTCGCTGATATGCGTGCCTCCCGGCTCGCGCAGATAAACCACCGTGCAGCCCTGCTTGATCAAATGGTCATACAGGAGCCTCGACTGCGTGCTTTTGCCGCAGCGCTCCGAACCTTCGAATGTGATGAACACACCTTTCACATGGAACTCCTGGTATTGGGCGGGCTGTGTGGGTGCCTTCTCAGGGCATGTGAAGCCCCGAGCGGGCACGGATCACCCGCAATCTAAATGCTCAGTGAGAGCGAGGGGCGGAACTGAGTGAGCCGGCCTCGCAGGGGCCGGCGAACGTCCCTGAGAAGGCACCCACACAGCCCGGCCATTCCTATAATTTCCTGCGCCAGGTGGTGCCGTCCTTCGTGTCCTCAAGGATGACGCCCCTCGCTTCAAGCGATGCCCGGATACCGTCGGATTCCTTGAACTTTTTCGCCGCCTTGTATCGCGCGCGCTCGGCGATCAATGCCCGCACTTCTTCATCAGGTACGCCGCCGGATACGCGCGCCTGGAACGACAACCCGAAAATGGCCGCGATCTCTTTTATGAAACCGGCCGCGGACGCCAGTTTCTGCGCCTGTCCGCCGTTGTCCGCTCCGTCAAGGACCTTGTTGCAGGCGGTCACGACGTCGAAAAGAACGGACAGTCCCCGCGGGGTATTAAAATCGTCGTCCATGAACCGCAGGAACTGCTCTTTGAACGGCGCGCAGAAATCATCCGCGCCCGGATCGGCGCCCGCGCGTTCATCGCCGAGCCTGCTCAAAAGGGTTGTGATACGCTCGTATGCCTGCGTCGCCTCCTCCATCTTCTTATCGGAAAAATCGATGGGGCTGGAATAGTGAGCCTGTAAGAAGAATATTTTGAGCACATCCGGGTGATATTTCTTAAGCGCTTCCTTGATCGTGATAAAATTCCCAAGGGATTTCGACATTTTCTGGCCGTTGATGGTCAGAAGGCCGTGATGGATCCAGTGCGTGGCGAACGACTTCCCGGTCAAGGCCTCTGCCTGCGCGATCTCGTTCTCGTGATGCGGGAATATGAGATCGCGGCCGCCGGCGTGAATATCGATCGTATCGCTTTCGAGGTATTTCATCGACATGACCGAACATTCGATGTGCCAGCCTGGTCTGCCCGGTCCCCAGGGGCTCTCCCATGAGGGTTCGCCCGGCTTCGACGCCTTCCAGAGCGCGAAATCGAGCGGATCGCGCTTGTTCTCGTCGGAATCCTTGCGCACGCCCGTGAGCATCGCTTCGATGCTCTGGCCCGAGAGTTTCCCGTAGGACGAGAACTTCCGCACGTTGAAATACACGCCTGTCCCGGTCACGTAGGCGTACTTTTTTTCGATAAGCTTTTCTATATGCGCGATCATCCCGGGGATGTTCTCCGTCGCGCGCGGCTCGATATCGGCCCGGGGGATCCCGAGCGCCTTCATGTCTTCGTAATACCGCTCGATATATCTGGCCACGAGCCCTTTCCAATCGGCCTGCAATTCATTCGCGCGGTTGATGATCTTATCGTCGATATCGGTGATGTTGCGCACGAACAGGACGTCATACCCGCGGTACGACAGATACCGGCGTATCACCTCGAATATATAGAGGCTCCGCGCGTGGCCGATATGGCAGTCGTCATACACGGTCACCCCGCACGAATACATGGTAAGCCGGGGCGCTGCCTGCACGGCGAGCGCTTCCTTCTTTTGCGTAAGTGAATTATAAATGGTCAGCGGCGCGGGCATAGGTTCATTTCTTCTTTTCAAGTTGTTCGATGCGTTTCTCAAGCTCATCGATCGTCTGCATCAGGGGATCGAGGATATGGATATGGTCGAGCGAGATGTCGATCTTGCGGCCTTCCTGCCTGGTGATCCGGCCCGGGACGCCGACAACGGTCGAATTCTGGGGAACATCCTTGATGACAACGGCGTTGGCGCCGATATACGCGTTATCGCCGACAATGATATTGCCGAGCACCTTGGCGCCCGCGCCGATGACCACGTTATTGCCGATGGTCGGATGGCGCTTGCCTTTTTCAAGCCCCGTGCCGCCGAGGGTAACGCCCTGGTACAGGAGAACATCGTCGCCGATGACCGCCGTTTCCCCGATCACGACCCCCATGCCGTGATCGATGAAAAAACGCTTGCCGATCCGGGCGCCCGGATGGATCTCGATCCCGGTCATGGAACGCGCACACTGGCTGACGGCCCGCGCGATAAAGAACAGGCCCCGCTCGTAAAAAAAGTGAGCGATGCGGTTATAGATGAGCGCATGGAGCCCCTGGTACAAAAGCACGACCTCCAGCACGCTGCGGACCGCCGGGTCGCGCTTTTGGATCGTCCGGATCTCATCGGTGAAGACCGTCGATATGATAAAAAGCTTCAGGATGAACAGGACTGCAAGGACCAGGATGACCGCCAGTATCGTGATCACGTCATACCCCTTTCATTATCAGTGCCGTTGCCCAGCAGGCGATCCCCTGCGACCGGCCCAGCGGGCCGAGCCTTTCAGGGGTCGTTGCCTTCACGCCGACGCACGATACCGGTATCCCGAGCGCGGCTGCGATATTACGGGCCATGTCTTTCTTGTGACCTCCCAGGCGCGGCTCCTGGCAGATGATCACCGAATCGATATTGCCGATGCGGAATCCTTTTTTTCTTAACCGCGCGCGCACCGCGCGCAATAATTCCATGCTCGATATCCCTTTATACGCAGGGTCAGTATCGGGAAAATGTTCTCCGATGTCTCCCATGCCCGCGGCGCCGAGCAGCGCATCGCACACGGCATGGAGCAGGCAATCCGCGTCGGAATGCCCGTCCAATCCTCTGGAGAACGGCACGATCTTCCCTCCGAGGATAAGTTTGCGGCCCTTCTTAAACCGATGAATGTCATACCCTATGCCGACTTTGTTCATCGATTGCTCCTTGCATGCACGAACGCCCGCGCAACGCGCAGGTCTTCGGGAGTGGTGATCTTTATATTGCCGTACGCGCCCATGACGACCGCGACCGGCACCCCGAGTTTCTCCACCAGGCCGGCGTCATCCGTCACCGCCGCGCCCGCGCATGCCCGGTACGCTTTTAAGATGATATCTTTCCTGAACAATTGAGGGGTCTGTATCTCCCAGAGCCGCGAACGGTCAAGGGTCTGCCGGACTATCCCGCCGCTGCCCGGCCGGTCCGATATGACCTCTTTGATCGTGGCCTTTACCGGAACGCCCGGTATCGCCGTCCCGGTCCTGCGCGCAGCGCGGATGAGCCGCGCCAGGCACGCCGCATCGACGAACGGCCGCGCGGCATCGTGCACCATGACATATCCGCATTCCGGCGCAAGCGCTCCAAGGCCGTTTTTCACCGAATCCTGCCGCCTGGTGCCCCCGTTGACGACGCCGATGACTTTTTTCGAACCCGACGCCCTGACGCATTGGACCACGGCGCGCCGGTTCGATCGGTTGGCGACGACTACGATGGACGCGATCTCGGGGCAGGCGGATAGGACCCTGAGCGAATATTCCAGGACCTGTTTCGAACCCAGACGCACCAGCGGCTTGGAAACTTTTGACTTGAGCCTTTCGCCCCTGCCTGCGGCAAGGACGACCGCGCAGATATTCATCATTTATTCGTTAGCTTGGTAAAGATCATCCTTCCGGCAGGGGTCTGCAGGACGGACGTCACGGCAACCTTGACCTCCTGGCCGATGAGCCGGCGCGCCTCTTCGACGACCACCATGGTGCCGTCGTCAAGGTATCCGACCGCCTGGTTGTACTCCTTGCCTTCTTTGAGAAGCTTCAACGTCATCAATTCGCCCGGGAATACGACGGGCTTGAGCGCGTTCGCCAGCTCGTTGATGTTGAGCACCTTCACTCCCTGGAAGCTCGCCACGTGGTTCAGGTTGAAATCGACGGTCATGATCTTGGCTTCGAGCAGCTGCGCAAGCTTGACGAGCTTGGCATCGACCTCTTTGATATCGGGGACGTCGTCGTCATGCAGCGACAGATTGACCCCGGTCTCTTTCTGTATGGAATTGAGGATCTCAAGCCCCCGCCTGCCGCGCTGGCGCTTGATCGGATCGGTGGAATCGGCGATCTGCTGCAGCTCTTTCAGGACGAATTTCGGCACGATGATCTTGCCTTCGAGGAATTTTGTCTTAAGGATATCCGTGATCCTGCCGTCGATGATGACGCTGGTGTCGAGCAGGGTCAGTTCCTCGTTCTGATCCTGCCGGCGCAGGCGCACATAGGGGATGATGATATTGAACTCGTCCTTTCCCCGCAGGCCGATCACCATGCCCAGATAACAGAACACGAGCGTCAGGATCGTCCTGCTGATCGCCAGGCTCTCCGGGGGTATCGGCATCAGGTAGAACGCATCCCCCACGAGTTTCGCCATGATAAGGCCGAGGATAAGGCCGAAGACGCTCGATGACAGGCCGCGCACCGATACGGACCGCATCCCCAGTTCCAGCGCCACGATCACCACGCTGACGACCGCGCCCACTCCGGCGCCGACCCAGGAATTGACGCCGGCTAATTGATATCCGACCATGGTGCTGGCAACGATAAAAAGAAAACGCAATGATATCAGGTTCATTTCTAAGCCCTCCCTCCAATGACAATATCCATCGCTTCCTTAAGCGTGGAAACAGGGACCAGCTTGATGGTGTTCCCTCCCATTTTCAATCCCTTGATGCTGTTCGCCGGCACGACGCACTGTTTGAATCCGAGCTTCTGCGCCTCGTTGAGCCGTATGGATATCTGCGATATGCTGCGGATCTCCCCGGTCAAGCCCACTTCACCGAGCACTGCCGTGTCCGCGGGCGCGGTCCGGTCAAGGAACGCGGACGCGACCGCAAGGGCCACGCCGAGATCGCACGCGGGATCTTCGACCTTGAAGCCTCCGGCGATATTCACGAAGATATCCTGCGCCTCGAGCGCCAGCCCCATGCGTTTTTCAAGGACCGCGACGAGAAGCGTCAAGCGGTTGAAATCGAACCCCTGCGCCCTGCGCGTGGCATACCCGAAATTCGACCGGGAAACGAGCGCCTGGACCTCAACCAGAAGCGCCCGGCCGCCCTCGACGGATGAAACGACGAGCGACCCCGGGACGTTGTGCGGCCGCTCGGACAGGAATATCTCCGAGGGGTTGCTGACTTCCTTCAATCCCTCCGACGCCATCTCGAAAACGCCGATCTCGTTGGTGGAGCCGAACCGGTTCTTGACCGCGCGCAGGATCCGGTATGTCGAGAACCGGTCGCCCTCAAAATACAGGACCGTATCGACGATATGCTCGAGCACCCGCGGCCCCGCAAGCGTCCCTTCCTTGGTCACGTGGCCGATGATGAATACCGACGTGCCGGTCGATTTGGCAAGCTGGGTCAGGATACCCGCGCACTCGCGGACCTGGCTGACGCTGCCCGGCGCCGATCCGACCGCCGTATCGAACATCACCTGTATTGAATCGATAAAAACGATATCCGGCTTCAACTGCCGGATGTACCCGGTGACGAGCGAAAGGTCCGTCTGGTTGACGATATATAATTTCCCCTGCTGCGCGTGCGCGCCGAGCCGCTGTGCGCGCAGTTTCGTCTGCGCCACCGATTCCTCTCCCGAAACATACAGGACGGTCCTGCCCCCGGCGGAAAGCTGGTTCGATATCTGAAGGGAGATCGTCGATTTGCCGATGCCCGGGTCGCCGCCGATCAAAACGACGGATCCGGCCACGATGCCGCCGCCGAGGACCCGGTCGAGTTCGGCGATGCCGGCGGACGTGCGGCTGCCCTCTGCCGGCTCGACGTCTTTTAAAAGCACGGGCGGCCGGTCATATCCGGCGCCGCGCCGGCCTCCTGCGGGGGATGCGGGGGGCGCAAAATCCTCCTCGACGAACGAGTTCCAGCTGCTGCAATCCGGGCATTTGCCCAGCCACTTCGGGGACTGGTACCCGCACCGCTGGCATGCAAAAACGCTTTTTTTTCTGGCGATAGTCCGGTTCATCGTGATGACCGCGCGGGCGTGTTTATCGGGCGTTTATTTCCTCGGGGCGGGCTTTTCCTTACCCTTCCAGAACAATTTCCACGGATGACTCTTGAGGTCCACGACAAGCGCCTCGAGCTCGTTGTAGATCTCATCCTCGTATAAAAGCTTGCCGACGGTGCCTTCGCCGTTCTTGATGCGGGACACCCCGTCGTCGATGTTGAGCGTCAGGGTCTTTATGGAATCCGCCACGCCGTTGATGCTCGTCAGCGTGGTGTCCAGTCTGGTCGCAAGGTTCTTTGCGAGCTCCCCGAACTCCTGCATGGCGAACGGGTCGTTGCCGACCATAGTGTCCCCGTCCTTGAGCACGTCGGAAAAGTCCTTTCCCGGCATGATCTCGATATATTTCTCCCCGAGGATCCCGAGGGTGTTCACCCATACGGTCGAGTCGCGGGGGATATTGATGCTCTTGGTTATGATACTGACCATCCGGACCTTCGGCCGCTCGCCCTTGACCGGGAAGAAGAACTCGATCGCCTTGATCTCGCCGACGTCGACGCCGGCGAAACGGACGGGCGAGCCGACCTTGACGCCGTTTATGAAATTGAAGGTGAAGTTCACGCGGTAGGTCAACAGGGTATTCTTGAAATCGCCGATATAGAGGACGAATATCATCAGGACCACCATGCCGGCGAACACGAACCCGCCGACCCTCAATTCGAGCTTGCTCTTGCCGAATATCATGTCTGCCTCCGTAGTATGATTAGATAAAGCTGTCGGTCGCCTCGGTTATCGGCCCCTTGGCGAGGCCGTTGATGAACTGATGGACGACCGGATGCGTCGTGTTCTGGATCTCTCCCGGGGTCCCTTCGGCGATGATCTTGCCGTTAAAAAGCATCGCGATGTGATCGGCGATCTTATAGGCGCTTTTCATGTCGTGCGTGACCACGATCGAGGTCACCTTGAGCTTGTCGTGGAGCGAACGGATCAGTTCGTTGATGGAATCCGCGGTGATCGGGTCCATGCCGGTCGTCGGCTCATCATAGAGGATGACCTCCGGCTTGATGCAGATCGCGCGGGCCAGCGCCACGCGCTTGCGCATGCCGCCGGACAGCTCCGAGGGCATGAGATTGCCGATACCCGACAAACCGACAAGCGAAAGCGCCTCTTCCACCCGCTCGTATAATTCGTCCCCGCAAACGCCGAAATGCTCGATCAGCTCGAAACCCACGTTCTCTCCCACGGTCAGGGAATCGAACAGCGCGCCGCCCTGAAAGACCATGTTCATGCGCATGCGCACTTCATCGAGCTGTTTGGGCCTGAGCTGCCAGATGTCCAGCCCGTCGACATACACGGCGCCGGTATCCGGCTGAAGTATCCCGACCATATGCTTCAACAGCACGCTCTTGCCGCAGCCCGACCTTCCGATGACGACGAGGGTCGAGCCCTTTTCCACGGAAAGGCTCACGTTGTTGAGCACGCGGTGCGTATTGAAGCTCTTGGTGACGTGTTTGATCTCGATCGTATGCATCACGGAAAAATGAAATAGAACAACGCGGTGAAGAAGCAGTCGCAGGCGATGATAAGGATGAACGAGATGACCACCGATTGGGTGGTCGCCTTGCCCACGCCTTCAGCCCCGCCTTCGACGTTAAACCCCTCGTAACAGCTCACGAACGCGATGATCATACCGAAAAAAACCGTCTTGATCAGACCCGTAAAAAGGTCCTTGAACTGCAGGGAATCGAACGCGATCGTCATGTACATCTTGGACGGTATGCCCAGCTTCGTGACGCAGATGATCCATCCGCCGACGATGCCGATCATGTCCGCGAACAGCGTCAGGATCGGCAGCATCATGGCGAGGGCGACGAACCGCGGCACGACAAGGTATTTGACCGGGTTGGTCGCCAGCGTCGTCAGCGCGTCGATCTGCTCGGTGACCTGCATGGACCCGAGCTCCGCGGTGATCGAAGCGCCCACGCGGCCCGCGACGATGAGCGCGGTGATGACCGGACCGAGCTCCCGCACGATGGAAAGCGCGACGATGCTTGCGATATACATCTCGGCGCCGAGCTGACGCATAAGATACGATATCTGGAACGAAAAGATGACGCCGATAAAGAACGAGATGAGCGCGACGATGAGGAAGCTGTCGAGCCCCGCCTTCTTTGACTGTTCGAGGATACGTCGGCGCTTGTACGGCGGCGTAACGGTCAGGATGACCGTCTGGAACGCAAGCGACGTGATGCCCCCGAGGAATCCCAGGAAGGTGCGCGTCCGCTCCTCAAGCGTATCTTCGATCCGGCGTATCAGCATGTCTCGAATGCGAGCTCTTCGTTCTTTCGGTTAACGACGACGTTCGTCGCTTCTTTGTACTTTTTCGAAATGATCTCCGAGGCGAGCGGATCCTCGAGGAACCGCTGGATGGTCCGCTTGAGCGGCCGCGCCCCGAACACGGGATCAAACCCTTTTTCGATGAGAAAATCCTTCGCTTCCCGGGAAACGTTCAGGGTCACGCCCTGCTCCGCCAGCCGTTTTGCCAGATGACCGATCTCGATGTCTACGATCTTCTCCAGGTCCTCTTTCGCAAGCGGCCTGAACACGATGATATCGTCGATGCGGTTCAAAAACTCCGGTTTGAAGGTCTTCTTGACCTCCTCGAGCAGTTTGCCCTTCATATCCTTGTACGTCACTTCCTCCTGCTGGTCCCTGAAGCCGATGGACCCGGTCTTGCGTATGGTCTCGGCCCCGACATTGGAGGTCATGATCATGATCGTGTTGCGGAAATCGACCTTGCGGGCGAAGCTGTCCGTCAGCCGGCCGTCCTCGAACACCTGGAGCAAAAGGTTAAAGACATCCGGATGCGCCTTCTCGATCTCGTCGAGAAGGATGACCGAATACGGGCGGCGGCGCACCCGCTCGGTGAGCTGTCCGCCTTCCTCATAGCCGACGTACCCGGGAGGAGCGCCGATAAGGCGGGACACGTTGAACTTCTCCATATACTCGGACATGTCGAGCTGGATGAGCGCGTCCTCGTTGCCGAACATATAATCCGCCAGCGCCCGCGCCAGAAGCGTCTTGCCGACGCCGGTGGGGCCGAGGAAGATGAACGAGCCGATCGGCCGGCGCGGGTCCTTGATGCCTGCGCGCGACCTGCGCACCGCGTGGGCGATCGCGTCGATCGCCTCATTCTGCCCGATGACGCGCTTGTGGAGTTCTTCCTCGATCTTGAGGAGCTTCTCGCTCTCTTTTTCCTCGAGCCTGAATATCGGCACGCCCGTCCATTGCGCCACGATCTTGGCGATGTCTTCGGCTGAAACCTCCGGCCGGATCTTATCTTTGGTCTGGGTCCATTCGCGGTTCAGCCGTTCGAGTTCCTCTCGCGCGAGGCGTTCCTGGTCGCGCAGGGCGGCCGCTTTCTCGAAATCCTGGTTCTTGATATGGACTTCCTTTTCCTTCTTCAAGCCCTCGACCTTTGCCTCGAACTCCTTGATCTGGGGCGGCACGACGAGCACGTTGAGGCGCGCGCGCGATCCTGTTTCGTCAATGAGATCGATGGCCTTGTCCGGCAGGAACCTGCCTGAGATATAGCGGTCCGACAGCTTTGCCGCGGCCTCAAGCGCTTCGTCCTTATAGGTCACCCGGTGATGCGCCTCATACCGGTCCCGCAGGCCTTTTAATATCTCCACGGTCTGGTCGACCGACGGAGGCTCCACCATGATCGTCTGAAAACGCCGCTCGAGCGCCGCGTCCTTCTCGATGTATTTGCGGTACTCATCCATAGTGGTCGCGCCGATGCACTGGATCTCGCCCCGCGACAATGCGGGCTTGAGGATGTTCGAGGCGTCGATCGCCCCTTCGGCGGCGCCCGCTCCGACGAGCGTATGAAGCTCGTCGACGAATATGATGACGTCCTGCGAACGCTTGATCTCTTCCATGACCGCCTTGATGCGTTCTTCGAACTGACCGCGGTATTTGGTGCCGGCGACCATGAGCGCAAGATCGAGCACGATAAGCCGTTTGTGGCGCAGAAGCTCGGGGACATTGCCCGCGATGATCGACTGCGCAAGGCCTTCGACGATCGCGGTCTTGCCCACGCCTGCCTCGCCGAGCAAAACGGGGTTGTTCTTGGTGCGGCGGCTCAATATCTGAATGACCCGCTCGATCTCGACATGGCGGTCGATGACCGGGTCGAGCTTATTCTCTTTCGCAAGCTGCGTCAGGTCGCGGCCGAACGCGTCGAGCGCGGGGGTCTTGGTCTTGGTCTGCGCCTGGCCGAAGCCGGGCAGTTCGGAACCGAGGACTTCCATGACCTTGTTCCTGACGCCGGTCAGGTCCAGGCCGAGGTTCAGCAATACCTGCGAGGCGACGCCTTCCTCCTCGCGCAAAAGGCCCAGGAGCAAATGCTCGGTGCCGATGTAATTATGGCCGAGGGCGCGCGCCTCTTCCGCCGCCATCTCAAGCGCCTTTTTCGCGCGCGGGGTAAAGGGCAGGTCGCCGATGATCTGCGTCGTCGGGCCGGGCTGGACCAGCTTCTCGATCTCAAGGCGGATATTCTCGAGCGACAGCCCCATTTTCTCGAGCACCGTCGCCGCGACGCCTTCGCCCTCGCGGATCAGCCCGAGCAGGATATGCTCGGTGCCGATGTAATCATGATTGAAGCGCTTCGCTTCTTCCTTGGCCAGAATGATGACTTTGCGTGCCCGTTCCGTAAAGCGGTTGAACATAGGTCCTCTCCTTAAGAAAGCTTTGATTTATTTTGCCAGCTTGCTGCGGATCAGTTCCGCGCGTTTGATATCCCGTTCCTGGGACGTGAGTTTCTTATCCTCTATCTTCTGCAAATGCGCCGGCTGTATCAAAAGGAACAGCTCGTTGACATGCCGGCGGTTGATGTCCTTGATAAGGCCCAGATCGCAGCCGAGGCGCACGAGCGACAACAACTCGGTGGTTTCCTGGCTCGTGATGATATGCGCGCTTTTCAATATGCCGTAACTGCGGCTGATCTTGTCCTCGAGCATGCCGCGGTTCGACGCGAGAAGCGTTTCCCTGCACTGGGATTCCTGCTCGATGATCTGGCGGATCAGGTTATTGATGCTCTGGATGATATCGTTCTCGGATTGGCCGAGCGACACCTGATTCGATATCTGGAAAAAGTTCCCGGTCGCCTGCGTGCCTTCGCCGTAGAGGCCGCGCGTCGTAAAGGACAGCTTGGCGATCGCCGCCAGCACCTGATTGATCTGGCGCGTCATGACCAGCGCCGGCAGATGCAGCATCACCGACCCGCGCATGCCCGTGCCCGCGTTCGTCGGGCAGGCGGTGAGATACCCCCATTCCTGAGAGAACGCGAACGGCAGTTCCTTCGCAAGCGAATCGTCGAGCCGGTTCATGGTATCCCACGCCTCGGGCAGGTTGAAGCCGGACTGCATCACCTGCGCGCGGATATGGTCCTCCTCGTTGATCATGACCGAAACGACCTCCTCCTCGTCCACGATCACCGCTTTCGAATTCGTCTTCTGCGCGTGCTCGTACGACATGAGATGCCGTTCGACGAGGAATTGCTTATCGACGGTATCGAGCTCCTCGAGGACGAACATGGTCATTTTTTTAAGCACGTCGCTTTTCGCGACCGCCTCTCTGCAGGTATCAAGCGCGGACTTGCCCTGTTTCTTGCTCGCCCAATGCGGGAACGGTAATTTATCGATATTGCGGGCAAGCCGCAGGCGGCTCGATATGACGATATCGCTGTGGGGCCCGGTGCCTTTGAGCCATTCGCACGTATGGGTCAAAAGATCGTTCAATTGCATGCGCTATTCCTTTTTGCTTTCCGGATGTCCCGACCGCTCGAGTTCCTTGATCTGGTCGCGCAGGCGAGCAGCCTCCTCATACGCCTCCGCCTCGATCGCCTTCTGCAGGCGGATGCGCAAAGCCGCGATATCATCCTGCCTGACAACGGTGCGCGCCTCGCGCGGCTCGGCCTTCCTGCGGGGAAGCTTTGCGATGCGCGACGCGGGCGCCTTTCCGCAGTGGAGGTTCGACCCGTGTATCCGCTTGAGCAGCGGCCCCAGGAAACTGCGGAACTCCGCATAGCACTCGCCGCAGCCGAGCCGGCCGATCTTCTTGAAATCCTTGAAGGTCATGCCGCAGTTCGGGCACTTGAGGACCAGCCCTTCTTTCTCGTCTTTCTGCTTTTCGAAGCCCGCAAGCCCGGCGAGCAGGTCCGACAGGCCGAACTGCTGCTCCATCTGCGCGCTCTTCTTATGCGCGCATTCCTCGCACAAATGCAGTTCGTTCATCTGGTCGTCGATGATCTCGGTCAGATGCACCGTCGCAGGGTTCTTGCCGCAAATATCGCATATCATGTTCGCGATCCTTTCCGGTTAATACTTTACGCCGTCGGTTTTCGTCAATTCCTTGAATGCCTTGATCAGCCTGAGGGTCATCTTCCCCGGTTTGCCCGTGCCGATGGTCCTGCCGTCGATCTTTACCACCGGGACGATCTCCGCGGCGGTGCCGGTCAGGAAACATTCATCGGCGTTATATATCTCATGCCGGGTGATGACATGCTCATGGGTCTCGATCTTTTCATTGTCCGCGATCTCCAGCACAGCGTCGCGGGTGATACCGCGCAATGTGCCCATGCACTGGGGCGGCGTATACAGATGGTTGCCCTTGACGGTAAAAATATTATCGCCGGTACATTCAGCGACATACCCCATATTATCGAGCATGATCGCTTCGTCGTATCCGAGATTCGTCGCTTCGATCTTCGCCAGGATATTGTTAAGGTAATTGAGCGTTTTCAACTGGGGGTTCAACGCCTCGGGAAGATTGCGCACCGTCGGGACCGTAATGATCGCCAATCCTTCTTTGTAGAATTTCTCGGGATACAGCGCTATGGTATCCGCGATGATGATGACCGAGGGGCCGCCCGTGCATTTGCGCGGGTCGAGGCCGAGATCGCCCACGCCGCGCGTGACGATCGGCCGGATATAGGCATCGGTCAGGTTATTGGCCTTGAGGGTATCCACGATCGCCCTGCACATCTGCTCCTGCGTCAGCGGGATCTTCAGCATAAGGCTCTGCGCCGATTCGAACATCCGCACCACATGCTCTTTTAATTTGAACACGCGGCGGTTGTACGCGCGGATGCCTTCGAAGATACCGTCCCCGTACAAAAGCCCGTGATCGAACACGGACACTTTTGCGTCTTCCTTCTTGACGAATTTCCCGTTCATATAGATCTTCATACCGCTGCCTCCTTGCATGATCGTCAATGCGCCAGCAACCCGTCTTTCAGATAATACGTTGTGCGGGCGCTCGCTGCCAGATCCCTGTTATGCGTGACGAGGATCACGGTCATATCCGTCTGCCGCTGGATCCCCAGCAGCAGGTCGATGATGGCCTGGCCCGTTGCGGAATCGAGATTTCCCGTCGGTTCGTCGCATAACAGCAGTTCCGGCTTGTTCATGAGCGCGCGCGCGAGCGCCACGCGCTGCTGTTCGCCGCCGGACAACTGCGCCGGAAAATGCCCCATCCGGTCGGCCAGCCCCGTGCTCTCGAGCAGTTCGACGGCGCGGCCGCGGATATGTCCCGGGCGCGATCTCCTTCCCGCCGATATCAATGCCGGCATGCACACGTTCTCGAGCACCGTGAATTCCGGCAGCAAATGATAGAACTGGAAAACGAACCCGATCCTTCTGTTCCGCAGCACCGACAGCGCCGCGTCCGACAAAGCATACAGGTCGTGGCCGAACAGCCGCACCGAACCCTGGGTCGGGATATCGAGGCCGCCCAATATATGCAGGAGCGTCGATTTTCCCGCGCCCGACGGCCCCACCAGCGCGGTAAAAGTCCCCTTGTCAATGGCAAGGTCGACTCCTTTGAGGACTTCGAGCTCCTTGCCCGCCGACGTATAAACCTTATGGATGTTCTTTGCTTCGATCATGGCGCTATTCATACCGGAGCGCCTCAACGGGCCTCATCGACGCCGCTTTGAACGCCGGATACACGCACGACACAAGCGTGATGCACATGGCCGCCGCCGCCACCAGCGCCAGGTCCGGCCACACCTGCAGGGCGACCGGCAGCCGGTCTATATAATACACGTCCTGCGGCAGCTTGATGAACTGGTATTTTTTGAGCAGATAGCACAGGATGACCCCGCCGGCGGTCCCGGAAAAGGTGCCGGCGAACCCGATGGCCAGCCCCTGCAGCATGAACACCTTCCTGATATCCGCCGACGACATGCCCAGCGCCTTGAGTATGCCGATATCCTTGGTCTTCTCGACCACCATGACGATCAGCGTCGAGATGATGTTGAAGGACGCCACGAGGATGATCAGCGTCAAGATAATGAACATGGTCAGCTTTTCCAGCTTGAGCGCAGCGAAGAAATTCTGGTTCTGCTCCATCCAGGTCTTATACGTGTATTCGTAGCCGAGCGCGGCCTGAAGCTGGCGCTTGACCGTATCGGCGTAATACACATTGTCCAGTTTTATCGAAAGAGCGCTGATAATGCCTTCGGCCCCCAGTATCGATTGCGCGCGGCCGAGATCGAAAAAAACAAGGTTCATGTCGTAATCGTACATGCCGGAACTGAATATCCCCGCGACCCGCGCCGTAACGGTCTTCCCGAGCGCCGAATAGAACGTGAGGGGCGAGCCGAGCCCGGCGCCGAGGTACAGAGCCAGTTCCTTGCCGATGATGACGCTGTCGGCGCCCAGGTCCTGAAGGCTGCCCTTGACGATACTGCGCGATATGCGGCTCGTCGCCTGTTCCCGCTCCGGATCGATGCCCCTGAACGACAGGGCCATGAACCGTTTGCCCTCGGAGACAAGCACCTGCCCCTGGACGAACGGACTGACCGCAAGGACGTGCTCGTTCGGCCGGATCTTATCGACCGCGTCGTCGTATTCCGCCGCGTTCATGCCGTCGTATTTTGCGACGGTGATATGCGAATAATTGCCGATGATCTTATCGCGCAGGTCGATGTCGAAACCGGTCATGACCGCGATCACGACGATAAGCGCCATGACGCCGATGGCGACGCCGAGTATCGAGATAAGGCTTATCAAAGAGATGAATTTCTCTTTGCGTTTGGTGATCAGGTACCGCCAGGCGATGAAAAAACTTACCGACATGGAGTTCACGCAGCCTCTTGGTTGCCGCCGGGGCGCAATAACGGGAACAAAATGACCTCGCGGATGGACGGCTGTCCGGTCAGAAGCATCACGAGCCGGTCGATGCCGATGCCCAGACCCCCTGCATTGGGCATGCCGTGCTCGAGGGCGAGGACATATTCCTCGTCAACGGTCTTCTGGCCCGATTCGCCGGGATCCCTGACCTCTTCCTCGAACCTGCGGCGCTGTTCCTGCGGGTCGTTGAGCTCGGAATAGGCATTGCCGACCTCCATGCCTGCGATAAAAAGTTCGAAACGTTCCGACAACAGCGGATTATCGGGCTTCGTCTTCGCGAGCGGGCACAGGCTCGTATAATAATCCGTGACGAACGTCGGATTGACCGACATGCCGGCCTCAAGGGTATCCTCGATGATCTTGTTGATCTGCGTGCGGCTCAAGACATCCACGTCGCGCGCCGCGCCCCGCTCCTTGAGTTTGGCGAGCATCGCCTCGGGCGTATCCTGCGGCTCGATGCCGAATTTCTCTTTCACCAGGTCCGCGAACGAAACGCGCTTCCACGGCGGGGTCAGGTCGATCTCTTTACCCTGGAAGCTGAAATCGAGCTTTCCGAACACCGCCTGCGCGGCGTTAACGATCAGGCTCTCGCACAAATGCATCATGCCCTCGAAATCTGAATACGCGCAATATGCCTCGAGCATGGTGAATTCCGGATTATGTTTGACGGAGACTCCTTCGTTGCGGAACGACCGGTTGATCTCATACACTTTGTCGAGCCCGCCGACCAGGAGCCGTTTGAGATACAGCTCAGGCGCTATCCTCAGAAAAAGATCCATGTCATATTCGTTATGGTGCGTTGTGAACGGCCTTCCCGCTGCGCCGCCGGCGATCGGGTGCATCATGGGCGTTTCCACCTCGAGAAAACCGCGTTCGTCAAGGGTTTTACGCAGGGACTGGATGATCCGGCTGCGGGCAAGGAACACCCCACGCACGTCTTCGTTCGATACGAGGTCGAGGTACCGCTGGCGGTACCGTGCCTCGACGTCGCGCAGGCCGTGCCATTTTTCAGGCAGAGGCCGCAATGCCTTTGCCAGGACCGAGAATTTCTCGACCTTCACGGTCTGCTCATTCGTGTGCGTCAGGAACAATTCGCCCGCCGCGCACAGGAAATCCGCGACCTCGATATTCTCCAGAGCGGCGAACAGGTCGGCGCCCACGCCGTCCGCCTTGATATAAAGCTGGATCCTGCCCGTGGCGTCCCGCAAATCAGCGAACACGACCTTGCCATGGCCGCGTTTGGCCGTCAGCCTGCCGCAGATCACGACCTTTTTTCCAGCCTCGAACTCTTCCCTGACCCGTCCTATATCGACATGGCCTGCAAACGGCTTTCCGTAACCCTGGATCCCGCTCTCTTGCAGGTTTTTGAGCTTCAATATCCTCTGCTGTATCAATTCATGCAATTCCATAATGCGCCCTCTGTTCCCGAAGCGTATCTATATCGCGTAGCAACAACTTAGCTCTTTTATTATATAGTAATCCATCCCCTGTGTCAATCATTAGCGGCAGAGCGGATACTCTCATAGAACGGCTGTATCCTGGACGGATCAACGTCATCAAGTTCGATTGCCTGTCCGATCTTGAACGGCCCGACAGCGCAGCGTTCCAGCCGTATGATATGGCCGGCAGAGCCCATGTCGCGGGCCACATCCTCCGCAAGCTGGCGCACATACGTGCCTTTGGAACAACGCATGTAAAAAGAAATATCGGGCAGTGAGAAGCCAATGATCCTGAGATCGTCTATGCGGACCGGCCTGGGTTGGCGTTCGACCTCCTGCCCCTGTAAGGCAAGGCGGTACAATCGCTTTCCTTTGTGCTTGACGGCGGAGAACATGGGCGGGGTCTGCATGATGTCCCCGCGGTAACGCGCGAACGCCGCCTGCGCCGTTTCTTCGCTGATATGGTTGAACGGCTTTTCCTCGACGACGGATCCCGAAGAATCGCCGGAGTCGGTGCGGCTTCCGAGCCGCAGGACAGCAGAATATTCCTTGTCGAATTTCAGGAACCGGTCGAACAGCCGCGTTGCCCTGCCCACGAGGATGACAAGCACGCCCGTGGCGATCGGGTCCAAAGTCCCCGCATGGCCGACTTTTTTCATTCCGATCTTGCGGCGCACCACTGCCACAACATCGTGCGAGGTAAACCCGCGCGGTTTGTTCACAACGATGATGCCGTCCGGGTTCCGTTGCTGTATCATAGCGGATTAGAATCTCTGGCTGGTCTTGATGCCCTGGCTGCGCAGCTGGGCAAGCTTTTCCCTGGAGCACCGGGGGCACAGAAAAACCGCAGGCGCGTCGGTCCGGTCGTAATCCCTGGCCTTCACCAGCCTGCGCAAAGGCGCCTCTTTCCCGCACCGGTCGCAATGCCCCATGTCCTTGACATGCCAGACCTCGAATACGGCAGAGGTAAAGATGAATTTATCGACCCAGAAGAATATGGCTCCTCCGATAAGGTTGGCGATGACCGTCGACCAGATACCGGCGCCGAGACGGCGCACGACGAGCCACAATATCGGCGTGCTCAACTGCCACCTGATCAGATAAAAAATAAATCGTTTCATGAAAGCTCAGAAATATTCGTGTGCGGCCAGGTACCCGGAATAATCCTTCACGGCCTCGTCGAGCGGCGTAATGGCGTGGCGGCAGCCGGCCTTGCGCAGTTTCGAAAGATCCGCCTCGGTGAAATACTGGTACTTGTCCCTGATCCCGGCAGGCATTTCGATATACCGAATGTCAGGCTTCATATCGAGCGCGGAGAACAATACCCGCGCCAGGTCGTTCCAGGACCGCGCGGAGCCGCTGCCGATGTTAAAGATGCCTTTTTTTGCCGGATGCGTAATGAAATAATACACCATGGCGACGGCATCCTTGACGTAGATGAAATCGCGTTTCTGTTGGCCGTCCGCATACGCCGGGTTGTACGATTTGAACAGCCGCATCGGCTCGCCCCGCTTCACCCCGTCGAACACCTTGCAGACGAGCGACATCATATCGCCTTTATGGTATTCGTTCGGGCCGAAGACGTTGAAGAATTTGAAGCCGGTGACCCTGGCTGACAGCTTGCTGCGGATAAGCCACAGGTCGAAAAGCTGCTTCGAATACCCGTACATGTTAAGCGGCCGCAGGGTCAATGATACCTCGTCGCTGTCAGAATAGCCGAATGATCCGTCCCCGTAGGTGGCAGCTGACGACGCATAAAAAAACGGTATTTTTTTCGCGAGCGCCCATTCGCACAGCCGCCGCGTATAGCGGTAATTGTTCCGGATAAGATACGACGCGTCGGTCTCGGTCGTGGACGTCGCGGCGCCCATATGGATGACCCGGTCGAACGCAGTCCCGATGCGGCCGCCTTCGAGCAATTCGAGAAATTCATCTTTCTCGATATAATCATCGAATGCCTTTCCGGCAAGGTTCTTCCACTTCTCCGCGGAGCCGAGCTCATCGACCACCAGGATGTCGTCGATGCCTTCGGCGTTCAGTTTCGATATCAGGCAGCTGCCGATAAAGCCCGCGCCGCCGGTAACAATGACCTTCATAGGGCGCCTCCTTAATACCCTCTATCATACGAAAAAAGGCGATTTGAGTCAATACAATTAGCAATCGACCCCGTAGGCCTGCTAAGAAATCCCAGGGGCCCTGTTTGAAGCATTCAAACAGGGCCCCTGGGACAAAAACACTTCTCTACCGCGGCGGTCTTATTTCTTATACCCTACATACCAGATACCGATGATCGCGCCCGAAGAATCCTTGATGGGCTCATACCCGGTCTCATATTTCTCTCCCAGGATATCCGCCTCGCCATAGAACGCCTCGCCTGCCTTGATCTTCTTGATGGCGGCGCCGTTGGGGTCCAAAAGCGTTCCGACAGCCCTGTTGCCGTCCTTGATGACATTGGTGGAGATACGCTTGAAATCATTGCCGACTTTGGCAAAGATCGTGGCGGTGCCGCCGTAATTATCGGCGATCTCATCGACGATGTCGTAATTGCCGTTCATCTCGTCCTCGCCGAACATCAACGTGCCGCTGTCGAGTGCGGGAGCGCCGAGCGCCAAGGTCTTGTCCTCAAGCGCCTTGATGGCGGTCTTCACTTTTTCCTCAACGCTCTGGGCGTAAAGGAACCCGGCGCCGGCGAAACACGCAACGACCAGAACCACCAGTATTGCAACTGCTTTCATGTACCCTTTCATTTCCCGCTCCTTTCGTATAAGTTCAACCGTCGTTCCTTATCCTGACGATCACGCTATGCTTTTTCTGATCTCTCACCTCCCCGTTGATTTGATGCTGCGGCGGCTTCAGTGGAATCAAGCTTGAATTTGCTGACGATCGACATAAGATCAGCGGACAGCCGCGCAAGCTCCTGCGCGGACGCGGACATTTCCTGCATGGAAGCGGTCTGCTCTTCGGTGCTTGAGGTCACTTCCTGCGCGGTCGATGCGGACTCCCGGGCGATCTTGACGACCTCATTCAGGCTCTTGACCACCTGTTCGACCTCGATGATGATCTGATGGCCGAATGCGACGATCTCAGAAGTTACGCCTGATGCGCTCTTGGCAGCCTCGGTGATGCCGTTCAGGACCGCAGAGATATTGGTAACCTGCGTTTTTCCTTCCTGCACCTCTTTGGAGCTCACATCGATGGCGTTGACCGCGTGCGTGGTCTCGGTCTGGATCGAACGGATCAGGCCGCCGATCTTGCGCACTGCCTCGGCAGACCCTTCGGCAAGTTTCCTGACCTCTTCTGCGACGACGGCAAACCCGCGTCCTGCCTCGCCTGCGCGCGCCGCTTCGATTGCCGCGTTCAAAGCAAGGAGATTGGTCTGGTCGGCGATAGACGTGATCGTCTCGGTGATCTCGCCGATCTGCTGGGACATCTGGCCGAGCTTCTGGATGACCTGCGCGGTATCGGTAACGGCGCTTGTCAGCTGCTCGATCTTGGCCACCGCGACATCAGCGGCTTTTTTGCCCTGCATTGCGGTGTCGCTCGCATCGGTAACGGTCTTATTCGCGGTTTGCGCATTATCGACCATCTGTTTGATGCTCGCCGATGCCTTTTCCATGGTCTCGAACGTTTCGTCGATGCGCTGGGCCTGGGTCTCCGCGCCCTTGCTCACTTTCGTGATCGCGGTCGAGACTTCCTGGGTGGTCGCGTTCATCTCCTCGGAAGAAGAGGACATCTCCTGAGCGGAACTCGCCACCTTATTCGCCGACATGCGCACCTGCGTGATTATATTGTTCATGGTCTTGACGATGTCGTTGAAGGCATTGGCCATCATGCCCAGCTCATCCTTGCTTTTGATCGTAACGCGCTGGGTCAGGTCGCCGTTGGATATCGGCACGCTCGTGTCGATGAGCGCCTTGACGGGCTTGTTGATCGACGTAACGAGCACGAAGGAAATGAGGAGGCCGAGGAACACGGATATGACAAATCCGATGATCATGACGACCGAGGTGCCTGACAGGGAATTGACCGACCTCTTCGAAGCGGCGGAAATATCCTTGATGCTGACCTCGGAGTTCTCCTTGACAAGCGCGAGGATCTGATTGGACAGATCGTCCAGTTTCTTTGCCTCTGCGTCCTTTTGCTGCCACTTCTGCGCGAATGACGCGTATGCGGCCTTTGTGTTGTCTGAGGCCTTCTGGATATCGTCAAGCATCTTGCGCAGCGCCTTATGCCGCACATTGGTTATCTTTTTCAACTCTCCGACGATCTTGTTCACCTGGACGAACAGGACATTCGCATCGGTTATAACCCTCGGATTGCGGGTCACCTGCGCGCGCATGCCCACTTTATCGAGCTTGAACGCCAGATCGTTGAGATCCTTGACATATTGTATCTTGTTCAGCCGGTCCTGGAGTTTCTCCGCCTTGACCCCGACGGCGATCTCGCCCGACATTTCTCCGAGCTGGACCTTAAGGAATGCGGCAGCAGCGTCGAGGTAGACCCTGCCGGCGTCGGTCGCTTTTCCGCGCTCGGTATTAAGGCCGTTGGTGAGCTCCACGATCTGGTTCAACCCGCGCTCGTAATTTTTGAGCATCGCGTTCATCTTACCGACAGAATCTTCCAACTGTTTAAGCCCGGAGGATTTCTTCGCCACCGCTTCCGCTTCCCCGAGAAGCTTTTTTGTCTCTTCAAGGTCCTTGCGGATCGCGGCAAGCGTCTTTTTGTCCCCGCTGACAAGATATGCCTGCGTCAGGATATAGGTATTGGAGACCATGCGCTCTATCTGATTGGAAAGATTGACGCTCGGCAGGTTCTCGTTCGAGAGGACGCCGGTTATCGTCTTGACGCGGGACAGATTGACGATCGTCAGGGTCCCGACCAGGAGCAATAACCCGAGTATGATAACGTATCCGCCGCCTATCTTCCACCCCAGTTTGATGTCTTTTAACATGCTTCCCCCTTTTGTATTATGCCGTTCTCTCTCATAAATCTACGAAACCGCTGCCGGCTTCACATGCCGCTCTACCTGCGCGAACTCATCAGGAGTGATGATCATGTTCAGGTCAAGAAAGACCAGGAGCCGGTCCTTGAGCTTGACAATACCCCGTATATAATGTTCGGGGACCTCGGTGTTGACGAGCGACGGCACTTCTTCCATACAGCTTGATGAAAGGCGAAGGACCTCGGATACGGAATCCACGATCATGCCCACGGTTTTCTTGCCCACTTCGACCACGATGATACGCGTGGTCTGGCCCCGTTCTTTTGATCTGAGGCCGATGCGTTTTGCCAGGTCGATGACCGCAAGCACCTGGCCGCGCAGATTGACCGCTCCTTCGATGAAATCCGGAGCCTTGGGAAGATGGGTTATCTGCACAAGGCGGATGATCTCCCTGACCTGGTTGATATCCATGCCGAATTCCTGATCCCCGACCGTGAAAGCGACAAGCTGGTATTCTTTCGGTTTATCCTCAGCCACGGCTCCTCCTGTCATGACCGTAAACAAAAAAACGCCTCAAAGCAATGCACCCCATTGCCTTCAGGCGATTACAAAAAAACCCCATCATTTGAGCCAATTACCCACGGATAATCAGCATATTGTATGGTCATATAATATCATATCGTTACTTTCTGTCAATATATTTTTTTCTATACCCCTTGTTCCGCAATGTGTTGTGACGCCCTTTGATGTGATATGAAATTTGTTGCCTGCGCATGGATTTTTGTTATAATATCCCTGAGCACAAACACGGAGGCGTTTATGCAGGAAAGACGCAAAACCGGCAGGTTACCGCGCCAGGAACGGACGTTCATCGAGCACGGTGCAGGAAAAAAAGAAACCATCCTTCTTGACATCAGTATCGGCGGCATGCGCGTCCAGCTTGATGAAGCCATGAAAGTCGGCACTCCGCTGACGCTCAAAGCCAGCATCCTGCCCCACGCAGGCGCCTTCTTTATGGCAGGGACCGTGACCTGGGTCAAAGAAAGCTCTCCCGGCGTTTACGAAACCGGCGTCAAATTCAACAAAGTAAGCACCATACCGCTCTAAAACAAGGGGACGGTTCTCAAAGAACGAGAACCGTCCCCTATGTTTCCGCTGTAACTGGCAAAAGAACATTATACGGAATAAAAAGAGACGGTGTAATTTTGTGATCCTCTCAAAATTACACCGTCTCTTTTTATTCTATCTACGCTTTTTTGCCTGACGCAGCTGATTTCTCGTCCAGCTTGAATTTGCCGACCATTTCTTTCAGGTCCATGGCCAGGCGCGCGAGCTCCTGCGCAGATGCGGACATCTCTTCCATCGACGCAGTCTGTTCCTGCGTGCTCGACGACACTTCCTGGACGGTCGAGGCCGATTCCTTCGCGATCGCAGCGACCTCGTTGATCGCCTTGACCACACGCTCGACCTCGACGACTAATTGCTGTCCCGATTCCGAGATCGAACTGGTCACGCTCGATGCATCCCGCGCGGTTTTATTGATCTCGGTCAGGACGTCTGCGATCTTGGCAACCTGCGTCTTGCCTTCCATGACCTCTTTCGAGCTCATTTCGATGGCGCTGACCGCATGGCCCGTCTCGGACTGGATCGAGCGGATCAGGCCGCCGATCTTGCGCACTGCCTCGGCAGACCCTTCGGCAAGCTTCCTCACCTCTTCTGCAACGACCGCAAACCCGCGTCCTGCCTCGCCTGCGCGCGCCGCTTCGATTGCCGCGTTCAAGGCAAGGAGGTTGGTCTGGTCGGCAATAGACGTGATCGTTTCGGTGATCTCTCCGATCTGCTGGGACATCTGGCCGAGGTTCTGGATGACCTTTGCCGTATCCATAACGGTCCCTGCAAGCTTCTCGATCTTGTCAACGGTCAACTGCGCGGTATTGCGGCCTGTTTCGGATACGGAACTCGTCTGCTCGACTGCCTTGTTGGCGCTTTGAGCGCTTGCGACCATGGTCTTCAGGCTCGCGGCGGTCTTTTCCATGGTCATGAACGTTTCTTCGACGCGCTCTGCCTGGGTATTCGCGCCTTTTGAAACCTTCTGAACGGCTGTCGAGACTTCCTGCGTGGTCGCGTTCATCTCTTCGGAAGAGGAGGACATTTCCTGCGCGGAGCTGGCGACCTTATCGGCGCTCGTGCGCACCTGATACACGACATTATGCATTGCGGCGATGATGCTGTTGAACGCCTGGCCGATCCTGCCCAATTCGTCCTGGGTCTTGATATTGATCTTGGCGGTCAGGTCGCCGGAGGTGACCGGGGCCGTGCCTTTGATAAGGATTCCGACGGGATTGGTGAGCATCCTGCGCATCAGGAATGTGACCAGGACGATCATCAGGATCAAGCCGATGACGGAAAATACTATGTTGTTGAACTGTGTCTTGCGCATCGCAGACTCGATAGGAGCCCAGTCGAGGCAGATCCGCAGGACTCCGAGCCATTCCATCTTGGCGCCGTGGCAGTTATGACAGCTTTTTTCGTTCGGGATGGGCTTGAGGACCGTAAAGACCCTGCCTTTGGCGTTGCGGCGCGGCTCAAGGCCTTCGAAATGCGCGCCGTCAAGCGCCGCGTTCAGGTTCTTTTCGATGACGGACTGATCGGCCTTGACGTCGAGCTTTTTGCCGTTCAACGCTGTATCCGTCGCGCGCTTGACCTCGCCTGAATGCTCGGTCAGCTGCATCTCGACAATGCCCTTGACGTTCTTGAATTGATCGAACTGCATCTGGATGACGTCCTGATCCCCGGTCATCATGGGATACCTGATGGCGGTCATGACCGTGTCGGCCAGTTCAAGCGCAGCGTTCTTCTCGCGGTCGAACAATGTATCGTTCTGCGACGCCACGTTCATGAACGTGATGATCGCCAGGCTCAACACCAATCCCGCGCTCAGCCATACGGCAAGCTTGTTCCCTATGGATTTTTTTACATTGAAGATCTCGATCATATCCACCCCGCTTTTATCAAGTCCCTGTTAGAAATCGGCAGTTCTGTGCGTTTTCATGCAGATATGGCACTGAATGCACACGTCCTTGTCCCGGACATACGATTTCATCGCCTGCATAGCGACCCTGTCCCCGGGATTCGAGGCATGTAAGCCTCCTGCCCCGTGGCACGCTTCACACTGCTTATAACGCAGATGAGGCGTCTCGTCTTCCGAAACATAACCGCCGGGCTCCCCGTATCCGGTCACATGGCATTTCAGGCATTCGGGATCCTTTGTCTTGCCCCGCATCTTGAGCACCGCCCATGCCTTGGTGAATTTGCGCGCTTCGAAATCCTTATACTGCTGGGGATGGCAGCCTTTGCATTTTTCCGCGCCGATGAACTGGTTCTCCTGAGCGGACGCCGCAGCGGCAACGGAAATGAAACAAACCGCCAGCACATACATGATCGCCTTTTTCATTGCATACCTCCTTGATTGCGCTTTGGGATAATCATCCTTACTGCTTACAATCACTGGACTTATCATAGCGTAATTCCTGCCTCTGTCAAGCATAAAATGGAACGGTTATTCTTTTTTCCCGCTTTTGCGGTCCTCATCGCTGCCTGACACGTTCTTCTTGAATTCTTTGATGCCCTCGCCCAATGATCGCGCGATCTGGGGTATCTTTCCCGCCCCGAAGATCAGCAGCACGATCAGCAAAATGATCAATAACTCACCCATTCCGAATCTCATGAACCTTCCTCCTCTCGATGAAACGCGCGACCATGATCCCTGTTTCGAACAATACCAGAAGCGGCAACGCCATCAGGATCTGCGAAAAAACATCGGGCCCGGGCGTGAGCGCCGCCGCGGCGATGAATATAAAAACGATGATGAACCTTCTCTGCCTGCGCAGCGTCTCAGACCTGAGGATCCCTGCCTTTGCCAGAAATCCGATGGCAAGCGGCAGTTCGAAGATGCATCCGAACGCGAACACCATGGCGAACACGAACGACAGATACCGCGAAATGCTGATCATCGGCACCAGCACATCGGAGCCGTATGCAAGGAGAAACCCGACCCCGACGGGCAATATCAAAAAATAGCAGAACGACGCGCCTGTTGCAAAGAGCAGGACGGAGATGACGGTGATACGGCCCGCCATGTGTTTTTCTCCGGGCATAAGCCCGCGCTCGATAAAACTCCAGAACTGAAAAAGAACGAACGGCATACTGACGAACAACCCGAGAAAAAAAGCGAGTTTGAACCGTGTCCAGAACGCCTCGACCGGCCCGGTGAAAATGAACGTTCCGACGGGCCTGGCAAGGTCCCGGATAACGATGTCAACCGCCGGATATACCGCAAACCCGCAGGCAGCCACCGCGAGCAAGGAATAGATAAGCCGTTTTTTCAGCTCCTCGAGATGCACAAGAAGCGGGATCGGCTCATCAAACCGGCCGGTCTTTTGTTTCGTCTTTATATCCAAGCTTTCTTTCGACTTCTTCCTTTATATCTACCGGCGGCTCCTGCTCGAGCGCCTCTTTCAGGTCCATGGTCGCGCGCTTGAACGACGCCATTGCTTTGCCCAGCTGACGGCCGAGGTCAGGCAGGCGTTTGGGCCCGACGACCAGCAGGGCGACGACAAACACCAGAAGGAGCTCGGGCATGCCGACGTTGAACACGTCAGTTCTCCACTTCCAGTTCTATGACGCGCGACTCAAGATCATCCCCCTGGACGACGTCGAGCCGCGAATCCTCGGCGAGCGTGCCTTTGGCGACCATCTCGAACGCATGGGTCAATGATTCGGGCGTCGTATGGCCGTCATTGCCCAGCTCTACCTTGATCGACCGGACCCGCTTGCCGCCGGCCTTTTGAAGGCACAGGCTCAACACTTCTTTGGCCACTCCGACCTCATGCATGCTGTATTTCCTCCAGTACGAGCTGTCCGAGCCTCGGCAGGGCTGCCCGGACCTCGTCGGTAAGTTCCATGCCCCAATCGACGGTCTTCGGTTCAACGCCGAAAACAGTGACCTGCGGCATGGCGCCGGTAAGCTTGACGATATTAAAAATATCCTTCAGGCACACATCGTGCAGCGATGTCTGAGGGAATGCCTCGACCTCGAAATCCTCGGGGGCGAATTTATAGATATCCCCGGGAACGCCGTCCGCCTGCACCGCGTCGACGATAACAACCCGGTCGGAACCCTCGATAAAACTCAGCAGGTCAAACCCGCCCGTTGCTCCGTCGACCAGCTCCACGTCTGCGGGAAGTTTTTCCTTTTGCAAATAGCGTATCAGATGGACCCCGATACCCTCATCCCGGAACAACAGGTTGCCGCAGCCGATGATCCGCTTCACCGTTATACGACGCGGAATTTCTTCATCTCGCCGCTCGGCTTGATCAGATGCACCGCGCAGGCGATACAAGGGTCGAACGACCTGACGATCCTGACCACCTCAAGCGGATTATCCGTATCGACGATGGACGTGCCGACAAGCGCCTCTTCGACCGGACCGCGCGCGCCTTTGTCATCGCGGGGAGCGCAGTTCCATGTCGTGGGCACCACTGCCTGATAATTATCGATCTTCTTATTGGCGATCTTGATCCAGTGGCCTAAAGCGCCGCGTGCGCCTTCGGTCAATCCCATGCCTTCGCCTGAATCCGGGACCTTCGTTTCCGCGCAGGCAGGCTGCCCGGGTTTCAATTGCAACACCCATTCCTCCAGGGCATCGGCGAGTTTCTTCGCCTCGAGCGCGCGCGCAGCATGGCGGTCGATGACGGATATGCCCTGGCGGTAATCGCCGTTGACCCACATGCGGGCAAGAGGACCGACTTCATACGGCTGGTTATCATACCGGGGAGCCTTGAGCCACGAATAACCGCCGGATTTCTCCGCTTCGGGATCAGTCACGCCGTCCGAGGGCTTCTTGCCTGAACTCGAGTTCTTGTAATAAGAGTATTTGACGTCTTCGGTTATCTTGTTGGCGTCAAAATCAAGCACCCGGTCCTTGGAAAAACGGCCTGCCTTGAACAACTTGCTCTTTCCGGCCGTATCGAGCGGGAACGCGCCGTAGGAAAGCAGATTGCCGTATCCGCGGCCGATCTGCTTGTAATCGGAATAGATATCCGCGACGCCGAGCACATCGGGGATGTACACGTCGTTGACGAACGCCTTGATCTCGCGCAAGCGCCACAGGAACGACGCGATCTTGTCAACCGAAGGCGTGCATGTCACTCCGCCGACGACCATTGCCGTCTGCGGAGGCATTTTTCCGCCCCATATCGCCAGCATCTCGTGACACTTCTTGCGCATCTCAAGCGCCTGGAGATAATGCGCAACATAGGTGTCGTTGACCTTTGGCGGAAGCCGGAAATCGCCCGAATACCGCGGCACGAACGGCGGGATCGCCGGCCCGTTGACATAATCGAGCGCTGCAAGATGGTAGAAATGCAGGATATGCGACTGCAGATGGTTGGCGCCGAGCATCAAGTTCCTGATGATCCTTCCGTTGTCGGGAACCGTGACCTTGAACGCGTCGTCAAGGCACATGATGGACGCGGTGCCGTGCGCCATGGGGCAGACCCCGCAGATGCGCTGCGTGATCTGACCTGCGTCGCGGGGATCGCGCCCCTTCAAGATGACCTCGATGCCGCGCCAGAGCGTTCCCGAACTGTATGCGTCGGTGACCTTGCCGTCATTGACCTCGACGGTGACCTTTAAATGCCCTTCGATCCTTGTTACCGGATCTATCGATATTTTCTGCGTAGCCATCAAAACCTCCTTATATTATATATGGGCCCCTTATACGATCTCGCTGTCTGCCTTAGGCCACTGGTCCTTTGGCAATGCCGCATAGAACGGCGCTTTTCCGTCCGGGAAATCCTCGCTGCAGCAGCCGATACAGATGGAGCCGGCTCCGATACACCAGTTCACGCCGTTATTCCATTTGCGCAGCGGGCAATCTGAACTTGCCATCGGGCCTTTGCAGCCGAGATTGATCAAGCAGCCGGGATCGCCGAATTTCTTGGCGAATTTGCCTTCGCTGAAATACGAGAAGTTGGGGCAGTTTTGATGGACGGTCTCTCCGAAGAACAGTTTCGGACGGCCGAGCTTATCCAGTTCAGGGAGCCCGAACAACAACACGTGCACGACCGTTCCCAGGATCCAGTCAGGGTGCGGAGGGCATCCCATGATATTGATGATCGGCACGCCTGAGACGACCTGTGAGACCGGCTTGCATTCAGTCGGGTTCGGTTTGCCGGCTGGGATGCCGCCGAAAGACGCGCAATCTCCGACTGCAAGGATCGCTTTGGCCTTCGGGCCGATATCCTTGACCAGGTCCAGCATGGTCACTTCTTTGCCGTCTTTCTCGCCGAGCGTGCAATACACGCCGTGATCTTTTGTCGGGACAGCGCCTTCCACAACAAGGAAGAATTCGCCTTTGGCTTTTTCCGCGATCGTATCGAGGTATGAGAATGCGAGTTCTCCCGACGCTGCCATGACGTTCGAATGATATTCAAGGCTGATGATCTTGGTGAGGACATCGGCGATCTTCGGATGCGCGGTGTTCAACAGCGATACGCTGCAGCCGGAGCAGCTTGCGCCCTGCAGCCAGATGACCGGCGGCCTCTTTGCCGCAGCTTCTTCCAATGCAGAAACGAGTTTCGGCACAGCCATCTGGGAAAGACCCATTCCCATTGCAGACGCGCTGCACAACTGCAAGAATTCACGCCTCGTAAGTTCCATCATCCCTCCTCTTTTTTTATTAAACCCTTTTTCAAAACTATTTATAAATAAAAAAAGCCGAAAAAGATTCCTTTTTCAGCTTGCGAACACTTCAATGCGTGTCTTGACCCGTGGCAGCATTATCCTCCTGATTTGACTATGGTTGTATCATAAAATAAAAAACATGTCAAGCAATTACGAAAGAAATCCGGGCACAGCGCATTGCGAGGAATGCGCGCAAATATACTTCTCATTTGCATGTTTTGTGTTAGAATAGTGCCGAAGCTTTAGAAAAAGGATCCCTTCACATGCGATCGGCGTTCAAGATAGATATAGAGGGAGTTGTCCAGGGCGTCGGATTCAGGCCGTTCGTGCACCGGCTTGCCAAGCGCCTGGGCATCGACGGATATGTGCTCAACACCTCGCAGGGCGTTTCCATCCACGCCGAAACTGACCGGCCGAAGATGAACGCATTCCTCAAAGCGCTTCAGGCGGAAGTGCCGCCGCTGGCGCGCATAACCGGAACGCGCGCCCGGGCCGCGGCCGCCGAGGGCATCAGCGGATTTTCCATCAGGGACAGCAGAAAAACCGCGGGGCATGCGGCGCTTGTTTCTGCCGATATCGGCACCTGCGTTGACTGCCTTGCCGAAATGAACAGCGATACCGACCGCAGATACCGGTATCCATTCATCAACTGCACGAACTGCGGCCCCCGTTTTTCCATCATACAGAACATGCCCTACGACCGTCCGGCCACCACCATGAAGGCGTTCAACATGTGCATGGACTGCGCCACCGAATACAGCGATATGGATTCCCGGCGCTACCATGCCCAGCCCAACGCCTGCCCTATTTGCGGGCCGCAGGTATCGCTCGTGTGCGCAGGGCGCACGATCGCGGCCGGAGAAGATGCGATAACGGAGACCATTCGCCGGATCCGCGCAGGCTCGATCGTGGCGATAAAAGGCGTGGGCGGCTTCCACATCGCCTGCGATGCCCGCAACGGCATGGCGGTACAGCGGCTGCGCAGCCTCAAAAAAAGGCCGTCAAAGCCGTTCGCGGTCATGGTAGCGGATACAAAAAAAGCGCAGGCATTCGCCGAGGTGCCGCAAACGGAACAGGAACTGCTCAACAGCCCCGAGCGGCCGGTCGTGCTCCTGAAGAAAAAGGACAAAAACGGACTGTGCCCCGAATTAAGCCCGGACAATAATTATCTCGGGATCATGATCTGCTATACTCCGCTGCATTACCTGTTATTCGACCGCAACCTCTCCGACGGCAAGCCGCTCGACTGTATCGTCATGACAAGCGGCAATGTCGCGGACGAGCCGCTTGAGATCGACAACGATCAGGCGATGAGGAACCTGTCGGGGATCTGCGATCATTTCCTGGTCCACAACCGCGCGATCCATAACCGTGTCGACGATTCGATCGTCCAGGTGATGGACGGGAAGCCCGTCATGCTGCGGCGCAGCCGCGGATATGCGCCGTTCCCGTTCTTTGCGCAAAGGACCATGAAGCCGACACTTGCCTGCGGCGCCGAACTGAAAAACACGTTCTGCCTTGCTGATGGTCCGCGTTTTGTGCTCAGCCAGTATATCGGCGACCTTAAAACATACGCGACCTATCAGTTCTACCGAGAGGCGGTCGCGCGGCTCGAAAAACTTTTTAGCGTCAAACCCGCGATCGTGGCCCATGACCTTCATCCCGACTATCTTTCCACGCATTATGCCGCGGCATTGCGGGCCAAAAAGAAAAAACTCGCCCTCATCCCCGTACAGCATCACCGGGCGCACTGCGCCAGCGTCATCGCCGAACATGCGATCAAAGGAAAGATCATCGGCGTCTGTTTTGACGGGACCGGCTGCGGCGAAGACAACAGGATCTGGGGCGGAGAGTTCTTTCACGGAACGTTGTCGAACCTCAAGCGCGCCGGCCGCTTCGAATACGTGGCCATGCCCGGCGGGGATAAAGCGACGCAGGAGCCCTTCCGCATGGCCATCAGCTACCTTTATCAGGCGTTCGGCGAGGACATATACCGGCTCAACATAGGATTCATAAACAAATACCAGAATTCACTCGCGGATTTCATCACGCTCGCAAAGCTCAAACCGGTCCTGACCTCAAGCGCAGGCAGATTGTTCGACGCGGTGAGCGCGATCCTGGGCATCTGCGACCGCATCACGTATGAAGCGCAGGCAGCGATCAGGCTGCAGATGTTCGCCGAACGTTCGCGGACGACAAAGGCCTACCGCTTCGGCATTTTTGAAGAAGAGAATATGCTGATCGTTGACAGCGGCCCGATGCTCGAACAGCTCGTCAAAGACCTCCGGGCGTATGTATCCCGGGAGGATATCGCGCGCAAATTCCATAACGGACTGGCAGGCCTTATCGCGCGCATGTGCGGGGCCATTCGCGCCAGGACAAAAACGGATACTGTCTGCCTGTGCGGAGGAGTGTTCCAGAACAAGCTTCTTCTCGAAACAACCGCGGGGCATTTACGCAAAAACAGATTCATTGTGTATTACAACGAAGTGCTGCCCTCGAATGACGGAGCGGTCTCGCTCGGCCAGGCGGCGCTTGCCAATGCAAAAAATTAAACACTATGTGCCTTGCCATACCGGTTAGAATCATCAAGCTCGACGGCACGCATGCCGAAGTGGATGCCAACGGCGTCAGGCGCGACGCGGACGTGCGGTTCGTGGACGATGTGAAAGCCGGCGACTATATCCTGCTCCACGCGGGGTTCGCCATCGAGAAGATAGACGAACAACAGGCGCGTGAAACGCTCGAATTGCTCAAAAACATCTATTACGACCAATGAAATATATCGACGAGTTCCGCGACAAAGAGATCGTCAAAGGGCTGATCTCGGCCATCAATGCGTCCGCCCGCGCAAAGATCAACCTCATGGAAGTCTGCGGCACGCACACCATGGCGATCTTCCGGTCGGGGATCAAGCAGATCCTGCCCTCCTCGATCGATCTCATCTCAGGCCCGGGCTGCCCGGTGTGCGTGACGTCGCAATCGGATATCGACCGGATGCTGTCGCTGGCGCGCAATAAGGATATCGTCATCACGACGTTCGGCGACATGCTCAAGGTCCCGGGGACAAAAGGGTCGCTTGAAAAAGAGAACGCAGGCGGCGCGGACATCAGGATCGTGTACAGCCCGCTCGATGCCCTTGCGATCGCAGGGCGCGAACCCCGGAAGGAAGTCGTGTTCCTTGCGGTCGGGTTCGAGACCACGGCGCCGGTCATCGCTTCGGTCGTCAGCGATGCGGCGCAAAAAAAGATCGGGAATTTCTCGATCTACTCCTGCCACAAGACCATACCGCCGGCGATGAAAGCCCTGCTCGAAGCGCAGGAGCTTCAGATCGACGGGTTCCTGTGCCCGGGCCATGTGACATCGATCATCGGATCGCGCGCATATGACTTTATCGCAGCCGATTACGGCATCCCCTGCGTGGTAAGCGGGTTCGAACCGACGGATATACTCGAGACCGTGCTGATGCTCATCCGGCAGAAAGAAAAGAACCGGGCCTGTGTCGAGGTCCAGTACGCGCGCGCGGTCCGGCGGCAAGGCAATGTAAAAGCGCAGGAAATGATGGACAGGGTTTTCGAGCCGGCTGACGCTGACTGGCGCGGACTGGGCAGCATACTGCAGAGCGGCCTGCGGCTGCGCACAGCATATCGTTCGTTCGACGCGGCTGTCAAATTCCGGATACCCGCTTTCAAAACAACCGAACCCCGGGGATGTATGTGCGGGGAGGTCCTGCGGGGCGCCAAAACGCCGCAGCAGTGCAGGTTATTCGCAAAGGCCTGCACGCCGGAAAACCCGTTCGGTCCGTGCATGGTATCGTCCGAAGGGACCTGCGCGGCGTGGTTCAAATATAACAGGGGTTAAAACATGGACGAAAAAATATTATTAGCGCACGGTTCAGGCGGAAAGCTGACGCACCGGCTCTTAAGCGAGATCGTGTTCCCCGCGTTCTCCAATCCGATATTGAAAAAATGCGAGGACGCAGCTGTGGTGCCGATGGAGGGCAGATGCGCGTTCACGACCGATTCATTCGTCATCCAGCCGGTATTCTTTCCCGGCGGCGACATCGGGAAGCTTGCGGTCTGCGGCACGGTCAATGACCTTGCGGTCATGGGCGCCCGCCCCCGATACCTCACCGCCGCCTGTATCATAGAAGAAGGGCTGGAGATCTCCGTCCTGCGAACGGTCGTCGCGTCCATGGCTCAGGCGGCAAAAAAAGCGGGCGTTCAGATCGTCGGCGGGGACCTGAAGGTCGTTGAAAAAGGCGCCTGCGATAAGATATTCATCAATACGACAGGCATCGGGCTCATCTTGAAAACCTGCCGCATCTCCGCAAATAATGCCCGGCCCGGAGACTGCGTCATCATCAACGGCACGATCGGCGATCACGGCGCCGCGGTCATGTCAGCGCGCAAAGATTATAAGCTGCGCAGTTCCATCCGCAGCGACTGCGCCTGCCTCAACGGCCTTATTGAACGCGTACTCCGTGCCGCGCCGGGTGTTCATGTCATGCGCGATCCGACGCGCGGCGGCGTGGCGACCACGCTCAAGGAGATCGCGCTCCAGTCGAATGTGGAGATACTGATCGAAGAAGACGCCCTGCCGGTAAACGGCCCGGTGCGCGGCTTATGCGAAATACTCGGCATCGATCCGCTCTATATGGCCAACGAAGGCAAGGTGCTCGTATTCGCCCCGGCCAAAGACGCTCAAAAGATCATAGCCGCCATGCGAAAACATCCGCTCGGAAAACGCGCAGCCGTCATCGGCCGCGTAACAAGCCAGCCTGCCCGTTCGGACACCCCGCATGTGCTCCTCCACACCTCCATCGGCTCCACCCGCATCATCGACATGCTCTCCGGCGGCCAGCTCCCCCGCATCTGCTAAAGGCTAAAAACGGGGTCAGAATTATTTATTTTCCCGAAAAACATAGGGACGGTTCTCGAAAAACGAGAACCGTCCCTATGTTTTAAACGGCAAAGGGGACAATCGACTGTTGCTTTTTGCCGACATTACTGTTCAGGCACCCTTTGCCGTCTTTCTACCTTAAGCATACTCTATATCCGGGGAATGTAAATGGCCTGTTTCCCCTTTTTATTGACTAATCTCCTGTTTTCTGTCCAGTTGCAGGCTGTAACGCATCCCCGCCTGCTCCGGCAGATCTGATCCCCAGATACAGATAAACAACATACGCCAGAATATACACCAACGGAAAGAACGGTATGCGCAGGCCGATAATATCGCAGAACGCAGCGATGCACGTCGCAGGCACTAATGCATACGCTCCTGTATTCCATATCTCTTTATACGTCATCTTCACCTTGACGACCGCGACAATGATCAGCGAAACAAGGCTGAATATGAACACATGGAGCGGCTTGGTGCAGCTGTACACGACGAACCAGAACAACACAAGAACGGGGAATATCCACATGCCGATGATATCGATCCACCGGTTGACGAATTTCGGCACCAGATCGAACTGCCGCTGTTCAAAAGACAGCGCGAACCCCTGCGGCCCGGGAGTGATCGTGAACGACGCGTTCTCCAGATTGTACGTCTTTATCTCCGCGGATGCGTTCCGGCCCGATGTCTGCTTGGTAAGCAGCTGCCGCGCGGTCAAAATCGCCGCATTCTGATAGCTCGACATGATCTCAGAAACCTTGCCGGGTTCCGGCTCTATAATAACGGCGAACTGCTGGCCTTCTGCCTTATATTCCTTGACGAACGCCTGCTTCGGTTCTATGAGATCCCCCTTGGCCATCTTGATAACAGGGAATTCAGCCGATATCCTGGGCATATTCTCATTGACCCATTTTTTCGCAACGGACAGTCCGGACAGGGCGACGGCGGTATATTTGACCGATACGGCCGCGCTGATGATAAGGACGAACACGAGCAGAAAACCGATGCTCCTGCCGACCGACTGCCGCGATATCCGGGGGTAAAATCCGGGATCGAATGCGCCGAACATGCCGAACATACGCTCCTCCTGTGTTGGCGTACAGACTGCATCACCGAGTATTTTCTCTTTTCAATCCGCCGTTTCTTTGATAGTATTATACCATGATCTCAATGCTGACAATCAAAAATTTCGGGCTCATCGATTCCCTGTCGATCGATCTCTCCAGAGGACTCACGGTCCTGACCGGCGAAACAGGCGCGGGCAAATCAATACTGATCGACGGCCTGCGCTTCTGCCTTGGCGAAAAGATCAGCGCCTCGGCGGTCAGGGACCCGAACGCGCCGTGCAGAGCCGAGCTCGTCATCGAAATTTCCTCCGGCCTCATACGCGAGTATCCGCCCCTCGAAGAGCTGACTGCCGGAGAAGACCAGCTCATCATCAACCGCACCCTTTTGCCCGACGGCAAAACGAAGGCCAGGATCAACGGCCTCGCCGTAACGCTTGCCCAGCTGAAAGCTCTCGGGGACCATCTGATGGATTTCCACGGGCCCCATGACCACCAGATGATCCTTTCCCCAGAAGCTCATCGGGGGATCCTCGACCGGCTGTGCGCCATGGATACGAACATGGCTGCCTATACGCAGATATACGAACAGTATATGCAACTCAAGCATGAACGGCAGCAGCTTGGGGAACTCGCTGCAACGCGCCGGCGGGATATCGAAATGCTCGAGCACCAGATCAAGGAGCTTTCAGCCGTGCCCCTTGACGAGGAACAGTACGATCTCCTTATTGAACAGCAGACAAAACTCAACAACGCGGAGAAGCTCTATGAAGCCGCGCAGCAGATGCTTGCGGCGATCGAGCGCGACGATACGGGGGTGAGCGAAGGGCTGGCGTCCGCGTTCCCTCATGCCAAGACATTGAACAGGATCGATCCGGCAACGGAACGGTTCACCAGGTCCCTGGCTGACATCCAGGATTCTGTCAGCGTGCTCGCGCAGGAATTGCGCGGATATCTGGACAGTCTCTCTTTTGAGCCTGAAGAAGCGGCGCAGATCAACCGGCGATGCGATCTTTATTACGATATCAAGCGCAAATACGGGCCGGAGATCGCGCACGCGGCCGCATACCTGGAACAGACCAGGGAAAAATACGAGCGTATTGTTCACGCCGAGGAGAACACCCGCGCGCTCGACGAAAAAGCCGCCGCTGCCGAAATTGCGCTGCGACGATCGGCGGCAGTGCTGACAAAGCACCGGCTCAAGGCAGGCCAGGCCCTCAAGAGAACGATCGAGCAGGAACTGAAGGAACTGGGCATACAACACGTAAAATTCGACTGCCGCATCGAAAAAAGCGGGTTCACTGCGGCCGGAGCGGACGCGGTCACGTTCTATATCAGCCCCAATAAAGGCGAGGACCTCAAGCCCCTGGCCGATATCGTCTCCTCGGGCGAGGCGGCGCGGCTCATGCTCGCTTTAAAAAAAGCGCTTATCGAAGCGGATCCCATCCCCGTGCTCATCTTCGACGAGATCGACGCGCAGATCGGCGGCAGGCTCGGCACGGTCATCGGCAAAAAGCTCAAGGAACTCTCCCGCAACAGGCAGGTCATCGCCATCACGCATCTGCCGCAGATCGCCTCGTTCGCCGATACCCACTTGAAGATCGTCAAAAAGGTCGCCGGGGAACGCACGGTCACGCACGTCGAGCGCCTGGATGCCGACGGAACTCTCAAAGAACTGGCGCAGATGATGTCGGGTGAGCGTGAAACGGGGATCGCGCTCGATCACGCGCGGGAACTGGTCAACATGGCGAAGCGGCAGCGTCACTCGGCGGGAGCGGTATAGACGATGTTTATCCTGAGGTCCTGCGTGTTCGCGATCGCCTCTTTGCATGCGAGCGCGTTGTCGAGCGACAGCCGCGCCTGGTCCTTATCCCCGCGGTAACTGTCGCTGACGCACACTTCGTTGAAATATTCGATCTTGTTCTCGATCACGGCCGGATCGGGCACGATCCACCCCGCTTCGAACACCGCAGATCCCCCCTCGGCTTTTACCAGACCCAGAACGCATCCCATGCATTCGATATCATGCAGGAACAAGGGGTCGCGTGCCGTCATCGTTATCGAATCGTTTTCATGGCCGATAATGACGTACTCCGGCTTGACCTCTTTGACCGTGAACCTGATCACGGCACGGTCCTCTTCGCGGCCCTGCCGGGACATCTCCATGACGACCTCCTGATTCACCCGCGCCGTAAAGTTTACCGGCCCTGCCCCGATACAGCTCATGTCCGGGCTTGCGCGCACATCGGCGCGGACTGCATATGCGGCCGCGTCGATATCCAGATCGAAAACATACGGGCCCTTCGGATGCAGCGGCGTGGTGCCGATCGTGATCCTCGAATAGTCATACAGCGCCGGCCCCGTATTCTTCAAAAGGCAGGCGTTGATATAGAGGTAATGCGCGGAATTGCCCTGCGACAGGAATAGATCTGTCTTGCGGCCGCAGAACCCGAGGGTAAAATCGCCGGATCTGAACGCGTAGAATTCTATCTTAAGCTTCAACCAGTCGATAAGGCCGTCGTTGTCCGCATCGATCTCCTGGATGCCGGTCACGCCGCGGCACACGGGCATGATCGGTTTATTCCGGTCGGAAAGTCCGGCATCCTGTTCAAGCCTTTGGCCGAACGAATACAGATACTGCCAGAGGATCTCCCGGGCCCTGGTGTTGCGGCTGTTATACAGGCGGATCGTTTTTTTCCGGTCATCCACACGGATCGATATCCTGAATTCCGCGGATGCCGGATCGTCGGGCTCCTGATCAGGCAGCGCATCAAGGCCGTGCTCGAACAGGAACTGCCCCATCCAGTATAATTCTTCGGGCAGGACCGATATTTTTTCCAGCGTATCACGCATCTGGATCGTTGCCGCGCCGTCGCCGGACAGGGTATACGCCATCAGGTCCTCGACGGCATGCTTGCCCAGAGGGGTATTCAGGAATGAAATTTTCAGGTTTTTGTCGCGGGGGTTCCTGTTCAGGCGGGTTTTCAGTTCAAGGGCGAGCGTTCGCCAGAAAACAGTCTCTTTTTCGGGTTCTGCCGCTTCCTGGTCCTGCGGCCAGTACAGGATCTGCTCCTGCGCGGCGCAAAGCCCTGCACAAAGAAAAAAAACGGATACGCCTGCAGAAAAACGTCTCACGAACAGCGCGTGCCTCGCAGGCCCATCCGTTACCATAAGACAATACTCCCGGTAAAATCTACCGGCTGTAATTTTGCTACCGCCTCTTCGATCCTGCGCTGATCTGTCATCAACGCAACGGGCAGGTCTTTGCCTGCCATGCTCATCTTCATGAAATGATACGGAATATCGGCCGCTTCCATCGCCTTTGCAGCAGCCTCGCGGTCCTCATCCGTATCGATGACCATGATCTCGACGAACGTCTCGGGCAGTTCCTCCGCACCCGGAACCTGCGCAGCCGGATTGCCGTCGTCTTCGCGTTCCATCTCCGGGGCCGCGTTGAGCGCTATGCCGCGGCGCCGCGCTTCCTCCTCCAACAAGGCGTAGGCTCCCTCAACGAAAGCGTCAGGCCCGTCCCCGAGCAATTCGAGGACCTGCGCGTCGGCGTACTCTTCATAAAGTTTTTGCAACTTGGCCCGTTCATTCTGATCCATGGTCAGCCTCCGCGCTTTTCAACGGGTCCAGCCGCTCGATAGACGCGCTCAAGGCTTCGATGCGCTGCAGCATCTGCCGCTGGAGCTCTTTCAAAGCGGCGATCTCCTCTTCGAGAGCCAGAAGCCTCCGCGCAATGAACTCATCCGGCGGCTCAAGCACAAGCTGCGATCCCCGCTGCGTGACCCTGGTCCCCCGGGCAACGTATACGGAATGCTCCCCGACCTTGATGAGCTCCATGCCGGAAGGGACCTGTGTTTCGTTCGCGTCTTGGGCATACGCGCCCGCGCCGCCCAGACACAGGACGAACAGAACAAAGCCGGCGATCAATCTCCGGATCTGCGCCAGAAGATGCTCAAGATCGAACGGCTTGGGTATATACGCATCCGCTCCCAATACTCTGCCGACGACATGATCGGCATCGGAATCCTTTGCCGTCAGCATGATCACGGGCGTGTTCTCGGTGTCCGGCTGTTTTTTGAGATCCCTGCATATCTGTTCGCCGGGAACATCCGGCAACACAAGGTCCAGAAGGATGATATCTGGCCTGCATGCGGCCGCTTTCAAAGATCCTCCTTTGCCGTCATGCGCGATAACGACGTCGAATCCTTCTTTCTGGAGCGCCTCTTCCAGGACCTGGCACAAAAGAAGGCTGTCCTCGATGATCAGTATCTTATTTCCCATACCGTTATTGTATATGTTCCAGAGGGAGATGTAAACTTTTTTCTCTGTTGCCGGGGATATGGCAATGCGCGTCTTTGCGCAGGCTGTGCGGGACTTCCAGGCCGTGGGATTCAAGCAGCCGTTTATCGGAAAGAACCTCGGCCACGCCGCCCTGGGCGACGATCGTGCCGCGGTCGAGCACGGCGACGGAATCGCACAGCTCGATGACGAATTCCAGGTCATGGGTAGCGATGACCTTGGTGACCGGCAGTTCCTTCAGAAGCTCGATCAGGCCCCGGCGGTGCTTGGGATCGAGATTGCTCGTGGGCTCGTCGAGCACGAGGATCTCTGGATTCATGGAAAGGACCGTTGCGAGGGAAATTCGCTTTTTCTCGCCGAAGCTCAAATGATGGGACGAGCGTTTCATGGCAGGGAGCATATCGACAAGCTCCAGCGCCCTGATCACCGCATCCCGCGCCGCGTGGCCGGGCAGCCGCATGTTGAGCGGCCCGAACGCGACGTCGTCGAAGACCGTGGGCATGAACAGCTGCGCGTCGGGGTCCTGGAACACCAGTCCCACTTTGCCGCGGATAAGCGCCAGGTCCCTGTCGCTGACCCGGGTGCCGCATATCCTCACCGACCCTTCCTGTTTGAGGATACCGTTGAGATGGAGCAGCAGCGTTGACTTGCCCGCGCCGTTGGGGCCGATAAGCCCGAGCGTCTGTCCGCGGGCAACGGAAAGGTCCACCCCTGCCAGGGCCGGAGTCCCGTCCGGATACGTGAAGCGGACATCCTGTAACTCAACAATGGGCTGTTCCATATTCCTCTTATACTCCGCTGAACCTGATCAGGATCAGGATAATGAACACGAATGCGCAGAAATACACGTCGTTGCGGGTCATGCGCCAGTCGTGCATGGCCCGGACCGGCCCTGTGTAGCCGCGGCAGCACATAGCCAGATACACGGTCTCGGCTTTTTCATACGACCGGATGAACAGCACTCCGACGATATTGGCCAGGGTCCTGATCTGCCCCCATCCGCCTTCCCGCGCACAACGCGACGCCCGCGCGACTTGCATCTTCTCCAGCTCATCCTCGATGACGAACAGGTACCGGTACATGAACGAAACGATCATGACCAGAAGGCGCGGCATGCGCAGCCGCTCGAATCCCTTGAGCAGATCGACGAAATCAGTGGTATTGACAAGAAGGATGCTGCATACGATCGACAGATACGCCTTCACCAGCACGTTCCACATGAGCAAAAGCCCGGTGTGCGTGACCGCAAGGCGCGCGGGCCCGATGTTCAAAGAGAATACTGCGACCCCGGACCGGTAGAACGGGATGAAAAGCGCGATACAGAACACGATCGGCATCATCTCAAAGGATCTCTTCATGACGAACAAAGGCGGGACGCGCGATATCGCAACCAGGCAGGACAGCACGAAGAAATACAGCACGAACGACCGCATATGCTCCGGAGGGGTCAGCACGACGAATACGATGCATGCGAACAAAGCGATGATCTTGGCGACCGGGTCCCTGCGGTGCAGGATGCTGTCCAGACGGCTGTACTCGTCGAGGAATGCGTGTTTCACGCGGTCCCTTTCTTCTTTAACAAAGCCCCGAACCCGCAGGCTGCGCCGAACACGAGCAGCGTGCCCGCGACGCCTGCCGCGGACGTGGCGAGCTTTTCGCTTTTGACACCGGGCCAGGAATAATCGGGCACGGGAGAAGCGACAACAGGTTCGGCCTCGCCTTTTTCCAGAAAGCCTTTATCCTCGGCAACGCGCTCAAGGCCGTCGGGAAACGACGACGCGAACGGGGAAAGCGCCATGGCCAGGAAAAGCGCCGCGAGCAGACCGAACAGGATCTCCTTTTTATTCACGGGAACCCTCCTTATATATAAGGTCAGGCCGCACCTTGAGCACGAACGAGTACACCAGGCACGTAATGACCGCCTCTCCTATTCCGATCAGCGCATGGACGCCGAGCATCGCAGGTAACACGGCCTTGAGCGGAGAGGTCCCTGAAACGGCAAGCTGCAGCGAGCATACGCTTGAGGCCAGGATCACGGACAGCCATGACGCAACGGCCACAGCCGCGATACGTCCCGGCTTGCCGAACATGGCTTTGCAGAGCCGGTAGATATAATATCCGCCCATTGCCCCCACAAAGGACATATTGAAGATGTTCGCGCCGAGCGCGGTCAGCCCTCCGTCCTGAAAGATCAGACATTGTACCATAAGCACGACCGCTATGACAATAGCTCCCGCGCACGGCCCCAGGAAGACCGCTGCAAGGACCCCGCCGAGGAAATGGCCCGAGGTCCCGCCGGCAACGGGAAAGTTGAGCATCTGCGCCGCAAAAACGAACGCGGACATGACGCCCATCAGAGGCACGACCTTCTCTTTCATCTGCCGCGATGCCTGGCGGATACATGCGCCCAGGCCTCCTGCCGATACTGCCCAGGCCGTTGCCCAGGTGCCGGCGCTTAAGAACCCGTCCGGAATATGCATGAAGCCTCCTTTTATTTAATACTCCACCTGTCCACGCAGGCCGCACACCACAATAGTGCCGTCGCCGTTGGCCGCATCCTTGCCGTACGGCCGCCAGATCATCTGCAGGTCAGGGCTGATCCGGAGATGATCGTTGACCTTGCAGTTGTAATACCATTCCAGGTGCGATTCGGTCCGTGCAAGCAGGCCGTTGGCGTTGCGGTATTTATCGGACGGCGTGATCTGGCCGAAACCGATACCCGTCACATCATCCGGCCTTCCCCACAAAGCTCCTTTGGCCTGCGGCCCGAAGCTCCAGGACCGTTCGAGGGAAAAATCGCTGCCGTTAAGATACACATCGGGGTTCTGCCAGCCGTAGCGGGCAAAAACGCCGAAAATATCCGTCAGCTCCTGGTCGAGGCTGATGCCCCAGCCATAGCTGTTCTCCTTATCCCTGGCCGCATCCGTCCATTTCGTATGGTTATCGCCGCTGCGCCAGGCGACAAAGCGGTAATTCCCGCCTCTCGCGAACAACTGCGGCTTGAAATTGATCTGGCTTGCGAGGAACAGGGAATCGAACACATCGTTCCACCCTGCCTTGCTGTCAGAGGCAAATAACTCGATATCGAGAAGATCCGACGGAGCCAGAGAGAAACGCGCCCCTGCCCCGTTACTCGAGGGAAATTCTATGACGGGAGAATTGCCGAATATCAGGGACATGAACTGCGAGGTATCCATGTTCGCGTATTCATTGGTATCGATATAATTGGTCGCATCGAGTTTGCCGAATGTCACGGTCAGAGGCAGGCTTTTAAAATACTGCTCATACCATGCCTCGGGCATATAGACGCTGGAGTTATCACACGCGTTGTTATTGACATTGCCGTAAAGCTGCAGGGCCCGGTCCGCGCCTGCGCCGGGCGCGGATTTGAACTGGACATATGCGAAGCCATAATCCTCGAATTCCTTTTCAAAAGATATCTTTGCGGTCATGGACGCATCGGTCGCGTCCTCGCGCGCCGACAACTGGTTTGCGCCGTTGGCGTTGCGCACTGCCTGGACGATCGTGGTCGATTCGAAACCGATCATGATCCCCTCGAGCGCTTGTTCGCCTGCCGCAGGGACCTGTGCCGCCGACAATGCCGGCGCCTGTTCCGGTGCCGAGAGCCGGCGCTCCAAAGATTCGATCCGCTGCTGCTGCGCCTGGACCGTCCTCCTCAATCCCCGGATCTCCGCGAGCAATTCCTCATTGGTCACCGGATCAGCCCAGACCAGGGCCGGAGATAAAAAATATATTCCGGCAATGAAGCCGCACGACCATTTTCCTGCTGCTATGCGCCGTAACACAACGCCCTCCCGCTGTTCACACGACTAAAAAAATCGTGTTACTGCTCGACAAAAAAATATCACCGTTCTACGCCAGATCCTTCCCCGTGGTCGCCATGCTCAATGTGCCGAACTTGACGCCCTTGGTTCCGCGCATTTTATCGGAAAGCTCCTGTATCTTGTCAGGCTTGCCCTTGACCGCGATGATCTCAAGGCAGTTATGATGGTCGATATGGATATGCTGGCTTGCGAATATGACCCCGCCGAAATCATGCTGGAGGTCTGTGAGGGTGGTGACGAGCTCGCGCTTGTGGTGGTCGTACACGAGGGTGATCGCGCCGACAACTTCCTCTTTCGAGGACCATTCGTCCTTGACGAGCTCGGCGCGGATGAGGTCGCGCAGCGCCTCGGACCTGTTGCCGTAGCCTTTGGCTCCGAGCAAACGGTCCCACTGCTGTAAAAGGCTTTTCTCAAGCGATACCCCGAACCGCACGAGCGACGACATATTCCCCTCAGTGTTATGAATATAATTATTGTAGCACTAAACAAATCCTTGTCAAGCTGATAAAGGGCTCAAAAACGGGGTCAGAATTATTTATTTGCCGAGAGCCGGGTAGGCAGCAAATAAATAATTCTGACCCCGTTTTTGAGCCCCGTTTTCAGCACTTTGCTACGAATAGCTGTGGAGACCGGGGAGGATGAAGTTGACGCCGATGAAGGTGAAGAGCGTTGCGAGGAAGCCGAGGATGCACAGCCAGGAGGCTTTGGCATCCCGCCAGCCGCGCAGGATGCGCATATGCAGATATACGACGTACACGAGCCAGGTGATCAGCGAACAGGTTTCTTTCGGGTCCCAGCCCCAGTACGTTCCCCAGGCCGCATCCGCCCAGGCAGACCCGGTCGTCATGCCGATGGTCAAGAACGGGAACCCGAATATGATGAGCCGGTACATGAGCGTATCGAGAAGCCGCAGCGGATCCGCCCCTGCGCTGCGCCGCATGTTCGATACGATATACAGGATGCCGAGCACGAACGCAAGGCTTATTGCGCCGTAGCCGATAAAATAGGTGATGACATGCACCGCCATCCATTTGCTCTGTAATGCGGGCACGAGCGGCTTCAGAGCGCTTGAGCCGAAGAACGCTCCGAAGAGCAGGCATAACGCAAGCATCAACGAAGGGATGAACAGGACTGCGGCGCGATACATGCGGTCGAATATGAAATACACCGCGATGATCGCCCACGAGAACAGGATAAGCGATTCGTACATGCTGGCGAACGGCGGCCGGCCTGCCGCATGCCAGCGCGCGAGGATCAGTCCGGAATGGAACAAAAACCCGATACGCATGCACCACAGCGCGAGCTTCTGTCCCGCCCCCTGCTTCCGCGCCGGCGCAATGCCGGTAAAGACAGCGGCTGCGATATACGAGATAAAACAGGCTTTTAAGAGATGATCAGTCATTGCGTTGGGCACGTACCGGGGCAAGCGACGCTTTGAATTTAGGATAAAAGATCGCGATGATGCCGATATTCATGAGGATAAAACCCAGGAACACGATCCTGACGCCCGGGTCATACACGACGTCAAGGCCGGTCCAGGAAAGCTCTACGGAATCATAGCGGGATTGATACAGCGTATACCCGCGGTATGAAAGCGGAGCATTGACCTTGATGTCCGCAGTAAAAGATGCATGCCGCTGCGGATCGGTGACGCGCACCCTGCTGCGGTATGCCTTGATGTGCGGCTCGAGATCGAACCGGAAACGCACATTGGGGTCGCCCCCCATTTCTATGTCGGGATGCAGGGAGAACACCCACCGCTCTCCGGCGCCGGTCGGCCCGGTCACGCGGACCAGCACAGCAGGGTTCAGGGGCTGCGGGGAACGGCTCACGGGCGTATGGTCCTGGTCAAAGACAAAATGAGGGATGTATTGCAGGACCGAGAACGAATACCCCGTATCCCCGAGCTGATATTCCTGCCCCGGCTGCGCCAGATATTTTCCGACGAAATCGGCATTTTCGACGCGCGCGCGCATGGGATACCCCTCATGCGCCGTTTCATACCATTCGAGGGAAAAATCCTCGAGCGTCACGATGAACGGAAGCTCCCGCGCGCCGCCGGCGGCCATGAACTCATCGGAGCTCTGGCCTTCAGACAGTTCCATCGAACCGCGGAACCCGAACACCGCGCTCATGAGACAGCCGAGCAGGATGACCAGGACCGATGCATGGGTAACGGCGGATGCGATCTTTGCCCGATGGAAGAAAAGACGGTCGATGCTGCATGCGAGCAGGTTGAGGGCGAACGCAGCCAGCAGGCAGAAAAACCATACGCTTGAATAAACAAGCGGCTGCTTTTCCGCAGGCAAAAGCGCGCCGGCGAACGATACGGCGATGATGGCCCACAACAAAACGAGCGTGAGCCTGACAGAGCCCAGCGCCTTCCAGACCGGATTTCCCGTGAGAGATCTTTTCATAAAATATTACACGCGCCTCGCCGCGGATGCAGCAGCCATGATGGTCTTTTTAAGGTCCTGCTCCGTATGCGCGAACGAAAAAAAGTTCGCCTCGAACTGGGACGGCGCGGTATAGATGCCGCTCTCAAGCATTGCCCCGAAGAAACGGGCGTACGCTTTCGTATCCGATGATCTCGCCGACGCGTAATCACGGACACGCGCGCCGGTGAAAAAAACCGTGAACATGGATCCGGCGCGGTTGATCACAGCACGGACCCCGCTTCGTTTGAGAATATCCTCGATCACCCGGCACAGTTCGGTCGTATCCGCATTGAGCCGGGTGTAATCCTTGTCCTGAAGCGCTTTCAGCACGGCGATGCCTGCGGCGACCGCAACGGGATTGCCCGACAGGGTCCCTGCCTGATATACCTTTCCCGCCGGAGAAAGGTGATCCATGATCTCTTTCCTGCCCCCGTAGGCGGCCAGCGGCATGCCTCCTCCGATGATCTTGCCCAGGCACGTCAGGTCGGGCTCGATGCCGAACAGGCTCTGCACGCCGCCGTAGGTAAAACGGAACCCGCTGATGACCTCGTCGAAGATCAGCACGATCCCGTATTTGCGCGTCACTTCCCGCAGGGCTGCAAGGAACCCCGGATCAGGCAATATAACGCCCATGTTCGCCGCAACGGGCTCCACGATGACCGCGGCGATCTCTTTATGCTTCGAACGCACGATGCGGCTGACCGCGTCGATATCATTATACGCGCACACGATCGTGTCCCTGCTCGTGCCGGCCGTCACGCCGAGCGAATCCGGGACGCCGAAGGTGGCTCCGCCGGAACCCGCCTTGACCAGAAGGCTGTCGCTGTGGCCGTGATAACATCCTTCGAATTTCAGGATCTTGTCCCTGCCCGTGGCTCCGCGCGCGAGCCTGATCGCCGACATCGCGGCTTCCGTGCCGGAATTGACCAGCCGTATTTTCTCCATCGAGGGAACGGCGCGGCAGAGGATCTGCGCGAACAGCGTCTCGTTCCCGGTCGGAGCGCCGAATGACATGCCGCGTCCCGCCGCTTTCCTTACCGCCTCGACGATAGAAGGATATGCGTGGCCGAGAACGAGCGCGCCCCACGACATGCAATAATCGACATACCGATCATTATCGGCATCGACGAGATGGCTGCCGGAACCCTGTTTCATGAACACCGGCCCGCCGCCGACCGCCCCGAACGCGCGCACCGGGCTGTTCACTCCGCCGACGAGCACCTCACAGGCCCGTTCGTACAATCCCTTTGACTGTTTACCGCGCGCTCTTTTTTTCATTCGGATCCGTTTTCTTCGCTTTCCCGTGGACATAATAGATCAGCCGCAGGCGGTTCTTAAGCTCCAGATTCTCGAAGCGCATGCCGGTTTCATATATGAGCTTTCCGTCTTTGTCCCTGCCCGGATGCGTCTTCTGCCAGGCGACCCGCCCCCTGCACGTGAACGGCTTTTCATTATCCGGCAAATACACGAGCAGATCGATCACCGTATCATCGCTCAGCCTGCGGTCGAAACCCACGCAAAAACCGCCTGCAGAAACGTCGACGGAATACGCGCTGCCCTCGATCATCTCTTCCTTTATTTTATAGATGATCCGCAGCCTGCCGAAGACCCTTTTATATTTTCTTCGTTCTTCCATCAGGAGGTGCGGGCCGGTTGACCCGCGTGAAAGCGCGTTTTTTTCAATTCCCTGACCGTGTACAGAACCTTCATGCCTTTTATTGTATGCCCGAGCGAACGCAAAATCAACTGCAATATTTTCCGGCACGCCTTTCGGTCAGCCGCGTGTATCATGGTATACATCGTGTACGGCCAGCCCGGCCGGGTCTTTCTTTGGTAACAATGGGATATCGGGCTGATCTGCGACAGCACCCGCGCCGCCCGGGAAATATCTTTTCGGTCTATCTGCCACGCGACGAGCGCGTTCGTCGTGAGGCCGATCTTATGATGGTCAAGCACGGCGCCGAACCTGCGGATGAGCTTTTTTCCCAGGGCTGTCCGGATACGCTCAAGCACCGCGTTTTCACTGCAGCCGATGCTGCGCGCCAGGGCCGCAAACGGCCGGCCGCTGAGATCCAGTTCCGTGCCCAGCTGCGCCAGCGCCCTGCGGCCGGGCGCGGCATATTTTTTTGACACCCTTCGCCCTGCGCATCCGCCCTGCGGCCTGTTTCTGCGCGGCTGATCCGCCAGCGGGAAGCGCGCATCGATCTTGAACATCCTGACCGTCGGCAGGTCCAGCCATTTCGAGATCCCCGCGTCCTGGCATATCCGTCCGACCAATGCCCTGCGCCGGCGGTCCGTCCGGCAGGTGATCGTGAACCACATATTATATTCGTCATCCCGCAGATAATTATGCGTTATTTCCGGATGGCTGTTTATGACAACGCTTACGCGCCGTATCCTGTCTGCAGGCACTGCGAGCGCGACCAGGCTGGAACGGAAACCCGCCTTTTTCGTATCGAGCACTGCGCCGATATACCGGATGACCCCGTCGGCGCGGAAGCGGCGCACCATGCGAAAGACCGATACAGGCCGCATATGAAGACGTTGGGCGATGACCGCATAGGGCTGCGGGTCAAGAGGGAAATCATCCTGCAGGTATGACAGAACAAGCCTGTCTTTTTTATTCAGCATGTTTGACTGCCGGCGCGAACAGAGCGCAATCGGGATCCTCGGCCATATAATCGCCGAAGTTATAGTATGCGCGGGCCCTGCATCCGCCGCAGGTCTGCTTATTGCCGCAGGTCCCGCATGCGCCGCCGTAGGCGAGCGTGCGCAATTTCGTAAAAACAGGATTGGCCTTCCACATCGCGCTGAAGGGCTCCTGACGGACATTGCCGACCAACAGCGGCAGGTACGGGCACGGATGAACGTCGCCGTTAGGCAGGATACAGCAATAGGAAGTTCCGGCAAGGCAGCCGCGCGCAAACCGCATGTCAGTGCCCATGTGCTTTGCCAGGGGCACGAACTGCGGCGCGCACACCGGTTTCAGCTCGATCGGACAGTCCTTTTGCCTGCGCAGGATCTGTTCAAGCACGCGCCTGATATCCTGCGCGCTGATAAATACACTGTTGATATCCTTGCCCCGGCCCGTCGGCACTAAAAAGAAGATATGGTGCGCCTTTGCGCCGAGGGTGATAGCGAAATCCGTTATATCCATGATCTCGTTGAAATTCCGCCTGGTCACGGTCGTATGCACCTGGAAATCAAGGCCGTGTTCTTTGCACATACGCATGGCAGCGACCGTCGCGTCCCATGCGCCTTTGTGCTTACGGAATGCGTCATGGATAGCGGCGTCTGTGCTGTCAAGGCTGATGCCCGCGCGCGCGATCCCGGCGGTTTTCAGCCGCCGGACGATCTCAGGCGTAAAGAGCGTGCCGTTCGAACCGAGCACCGGCCGCAGCCCTGCGGACCGTGCGTGCGCGATCAGATCGAATATATCCGTGCGCATGAGCGGCTCTCCGCCGCTCAATATGATGATCTGAAAGCCGGCTTTGGCGATCTCATCGAGCAGCGCCCTGCCTTCGTCCGTCGTTAATTCCTGCGGGGCCCTGTCGCCGGCGTCGCGGTAACAATGCTCGCACCTCAGATTGCACACCTTTGTCGTGTTCCAGGAAATGATCATAAAGTTCAAGGGCTAAAAACGGGGTCAGAATTATTTATTTCCATGGGGACGGTTCTCAAAGAGAACCGTCCCCATGATTTCTTAAATAAATAATTCTGACCCCGTTTTTAGCATTGTTCGAGACCTTTCTATCGGGTCCGGCGCAGCATGCGCGCTGCTTCCATTGCGTGGTAAGTGATGATGATCGTGGCGCCTGCGCGCTTGATGGCGGTCAAAACTTCCATGATCGTCCGGCTTTCGTCAAGCCAGCCCATCCTCGCCGCAGCCTTTACCATGGCGAACTCGCCGCTCACATTATACGCAGCAACCGGGATCGTGCATTCCTGCCGCGCGCGGGCGATGATATCCAGATACGCAAGCGCGGGTTTGACCATGACGATATCGGCACCTTCCTTTATATCAAGCTGTATCTCGCGCAGGGCTTCGCGGGCGTTGGGGATATCCATCTGGTACGACCTGCGGTCCCCGAACTGCGGCGCGGATCCCGCTGCCCGGCGGAACGGGCCGTAAAAAGCCGACGCGTATTTCGCGCTGTACGCCATGATCGGGCAATCCGTATAGCCGCCGGCGTCAAGCGCCGAGCGGATCGCCCTGACCTGGCCGTCCATCATCGCCGACGGAGCCACCATATCCGCGCCCGCTTCCGCGTGGGAGACCGCGGTCTGCGCCAGAAGCTCGAGCGTTGCGTCGTTATCAATACGCGCGTCCCCGCACGCATGGGTGCCGCGCAGCCTGCCTGTTGTGCTCCCTGCACCGGCTTTCAGAACCCCGCAATGGCCGTGGGAGGTGAATTCGCACAGGCACACGTCCGTAATGACGAGGATCCCCGGGACCTTTTGCCGTATGGCAGAACACGCCCTCTGCACAATGCCGTCAGCCGCATACGCGCCTGAGCCGGATCCGTCCTTGGAATCGGGGATCCCGAACAGCAGCACCGCGGGTATTCCCAGGGCCTTTGCCGATCTGACTTCTTTGATCAGGTTGTCGATCGAAAGCTGGAAGTTGCCCGGCAGAGGCGCGATCGGTTTTCTGACGGCGTTGCCCTCCCTGACGAAGAACGGCATGACCAGGTCATCGACGCTCAGGCCGGTTTCCCTGATCAGCCGGCGGTAATTTTCGTCAGCCCTGAGGCGCCGGGGCCGGTACAATGGGTATTTCATAGCGTGTCTCCTCGCTGATCCCGATCTCTTCATCCGTCAGATAACAGGCCGGGTCCTGCTGCCACATGTCGCCGTAGACCGCTTCTGCCCTGACCCTGAAATTCGCGTTGCACAATCCCCGATACGTGCATTTGCTGCAGCGGCCCTTGATATGCGGCAGGCGGTCTTTGAGCTTTTTCATGACTTCGTCGGACGTATCCATCCAGATATCGCCGAATTTCCTCCTGAGGACATTGCCGAACGTATGCGACTGCCAGAACTGGTCCGCATGGACATTGCCCAGGTTGTCCACATTGGCGATCGCGATACCCGACGCATTGCCCTTGTTATACTGCAAAAGTTTCAGGATCCCGCCTGCCCGGGCAGGATCATTCTTAAGCGCGCGCAGATACACATAGACGGCGTCGGCATGATTGTCAACGGTCAGGACCTCTTTATGGAGGCCGCGGCTGAACATGGACTCCGCCCAATCGCAGATAGAATCGATGCATTGGCGCATGTCCGCCCGCGCAAGGTCATCCTCGGTCATGGACGAGCCTCGCCCCGAATAGACCAGATGATAGAAGCAGACCCGGTCGATGGCCTCGTCCTCGACGAGCTTGAAGATATCGCGGATATCGGGATAATTGTGCCGGGTAATGGTAAAACGCAGGCCCACCTTCTGCTTGACCGCGACCAGATTGCGGATCCCCGTGAGCGCGCGCTCGAACGCGCCTTTTGTGCCGCGGAACATGTCATTGCGGCTGCCGATGCCGTCAAGGCTCACGCCCACGTAATCGATGTTCGCGTCTTTTATCTTCGCCGCCATGCGTTCGGTGATCAGCGTGCCGTTGGTCGAAATAACGGTCCTGATACGGTGGTCGTGCGCGAATGCGTTGAGCTCGAACAGGTCCCGGCGCATGAGAGGTTCTCCGCCGGAAAACAGCAATACCGGCACCCCGAACGCCTCCAGGTCCAGGATCATGGCCTTTGCCTGGTCCGTGGTCAGCTCTCCCGCGTAATCGGCATTGGCGGAATTCGAATAACAATGGATGCAGGCAAGGTTGCAGCGGCGCGACACGTTCCATACGACAATGGGCCTGCGGGTCTCCGTGGTCATATTCGCGCGGTACCGCAGTTCATCGCCGTACGACGGCAGGTCGCATAAAAGCCTGGTGATGCTGATCATGTTATTTCCCGTTCTTCTTAAGTATCGCCGACGCTAATCCGTCAAGGGTGTATTCTTTTGCCTCGATCGCAACCCGCAGCCCGTATCTTCTGCAGGTCTGCGACGTGACCGGGCCGATAGAAGCGACTTTAAAGGTATTCGTTCTGGAAAAGATCTGCTGCCGGGAAAATACCTTGAAAAACCCCTGCACGCAGGAAGAGCTCGTGAACGTGACCATATCGAAATCTTTCAGGTAATCCGCGGTCTTTATCCGCTGAGTGCAAAGCACCGCTTTATACGCAGGGATGACTTTCACATGCGCGCCGAGCGAGGCAAGGCTGTCAGGCAGGACATCCCTGGCTTCCTGCGCGCGCACGATCAGGACATTCGCACTCCTGACCCCCGCTTTCTTCATCGCCGCCACCAGGCCTTCCTGCGTATATTTTTTCGGCTGCACATCATTGCGCAATCCGAGCGATCCGACCGCTTCTTTTGTCTTGGGGCCGATCGAAGCGACCTTGATCCCCTGCAGACACCGGATGTCCATGCCGAGCGACGCAAGCCGCTCCTGAAAGAATTTAACCCCGTTGCGGCTGGTAAAAACCAGCCAGTGGAAATCTTCGATCTGACGGATCGCCGCGTCAAGGACGCCGTAATCCGCAAGAGGAACGATGGAAATAAGCGGCAGCGCAGTGCAATCAGCGCCTCTGGCTTCAAGCGCCTCTGATAAACGGCTGTTGTCTTCTGCGGGCAGGGTCACCAGGATCCTTTTTCCGAAAAGCGGCTGTTTTTCGAACCAGTTCAATCGGGAGCGCAATGACACGACCTCGCCCACGACCAGGATCGCCGGAGGGGCGATGCGGCCGGCGCGGGCTGCCGCAGCGATCGTAGCAAGCGTTCCGGCCACGGTCTTCTGTTTCGGCAGCGTGCCCCATTGGATCAAGCAGCACGGGGTCGACCCGGGCCGTCCGTATCGAACGAGCGCGGCAACGATCTTCTCCAGGTTTTCGACGCCCATCAGGAAAACGAGCGTTCCGATGCCCGTCGATATCTTATCCCAGGCAATGCCCGAGTCTGTTTTTGCAGGATCTTCCTGGCCGGTAAAAACAGCGAACCCGCTGGTCAGGCCGCGGTGCGTGACCGGCACGCCCGCGAACGCAGGCACGGATACCGCGCTCGTCACTCCGGGCACAACCTGGAACGGGATCCTGTTCTTCACAAGCTCCAGGATCTCTTCCCCTCCTCTGCCGAACACGAACGGATCCCCGCCTTTTAATCGAATAACGGTTTTTCCTTTTTTTGCAAGCCGCACCAGGAGCGCATTGATCCTGTGCTGCGGCAGCGTATGGCTGCTCGAAGCTTTGCCGACATAATACAACCGCGCGCCGGCAGGGATCTGTTGAAGGATCTTCGGATTGGCCAGGCGGTCATACACGACCGCGTCTGCGTTCTGCAACAACCGGACGGCTTTCACGGTGATCAGCTCCGGGTCTCCGGGGCCTGCGCCGACCAGATATACGATCCCTTTTTTATCCGCCATCACGGATCTCCTTTAAGATCTGCGCTCCGCCGTATTGCAGGACCTGGCGCGCGAGCCGTTTCCCGAGCGCCTCCGCATCGCGCACCGAAGACGAAGCGCTCAACCGTATCATACGGGTCCCGTCAAGAGAAATGACCATGCCTTCGAGCGCCATGCGCGCTTGAGAGATCTGCGCGAACGCAGCAACAGGCATGCGGCAGCCCGCATTGGTCTCACGGAGAAAAGAACGTTCTGCATCGATACACGCATGAGAACCCGGGTCATCGAGCGGCCTGACGAGCTGTCGCGCAAACCGGTCGTCCGCGCGCACCTCGATACCGAGGGCGCCCTGGCCGGCCTGGGGCAGCATGATCTCGACGGCAAGAGGCCGGGCGCCGGTATTCCTGACGCACAGCCTGCACAGGCCTGCGGCGGCGACGACAATGGCGTCGTAGCTGCCCGAACGCAGCTTGCGTATGCGCGTGTCGAGGTTCCCGCGCAGTTCCATGATCCGCATGTCGGGCCTCAGATGCAATATCTGCGCCCTGCGCCTGAGGCTCGAGGTGCCGATGCACGATCCTTTGCGCAAAGAAAAAAGACCGCCGCCGGAGCGCGTAATAAGGACATCGCGGGGATCCCGGCGTTTTGTCACCGCGGCAAGCGCCAGTCCCGGCGGAAGCCGCGACGGAAGGTCCTTGACGCTGTGCACGGCGATATCGATCCTGCCTGCGCAAAGTTCGTCCTCGATCTCTTTCACAAAGATACCGGTATCGCTGCGGCTCCATTTCGCCGCGCGATCCCCGAGGGTCGTGATCGTCCGCAGTTCGAATCTTCGTCCCGGATGCGCCCTGCGCAGTGCGCGGATCACCGCATTCGTCTGGGCAACGGACAACATGCTGCCGCGGGCGCCGATAATGACCGGAGGCCGTTTCACCGAAGCGGCCTTTCCGCATGCGCCGGCTGCAGGAACCTGCCGCATACCGATTCCACGCACTGCGCGATGATGGCGCGCGCGTCGCGCGCCGCCGCCATGCGGTCGCGGATGTTCGCGTCGCGCACCGAGGCGAGATCGTCGATATTATACACATACACGTTCTCGATCTCGTTCGCGCGCGGATCGATGTTGCGCGGCATGCCCAGGTCGATAAAAAAAAGCGGCTCGTTGCCGCGCGACCGGACGGCTGCGGCTGCCTGTTCGCGCGTGATGACGAAATGCGGCGCGCTCGTCGAGCTGATGATGATGTCTGCCCGGACCAGGGATGACGCGAGGTCTTCGAACGATACGGCGCTGCCTCCGAAAACGTGCGCGAGGTCCTTTGCTTTCGCGAGCGTCCGGTTGGCGACCAGAATGGTCGACACTCCGCGCGAATAAAGATTCTTCACGGTCATCTCGCCGATCTTGCCGGCCCCGATGATCAGGACGGTCCTGCCTTCAAGCGTCTCGAATATCTTACGGGCCAGTTCGATCGCGGCGGTCGAGGTCGAGACCGCGCCTTTTCCGATCTGTGTTTCCGAGCGGACTTTTTTGCCCACGCGTATCGCCTCTTCAAAAACATAGTCAAGCGTCCTGCCGAGCGTCTTGAGCGACCGGGCCTTGAAATACGCATCCTTTACCTGGCCGAATATCTGGGTCTCCCCCACGATCATGGAATCAAGGGATGACACGACCTCGAACAAGTGGCTGACCGCATCCTTATCGGATTTCTCATAGATATATTTCGAAAGCTGAGCCGGGTCAAGGCCGTGAAAATCAGCAAGGAACGAAACAAGCTGGCCGGAACCCGCTGCGCCGTCCTCGACGACCGCATACAGTTCGGTGCGGTTGCACGTCGAGAGTATCAGGTTCTCCTTGACTGCCCGGCGGCTTTTCAATGAAAGCAATGCCTGGTCGATGCGCGAGGGCGGGAACGAAACCTTTTCCCTGATCTCGATCGGCGCAGTTTTATGATTCAGCCCGAGCACCCGTATGTTCATAAACGCTTTGCTCCGATGCGGTGTTTACAGATATGCGTGCAGGCCGGGGAATAACAGCGGCACTCCCAGATACGTGAAGACCATGACGATGAACCCTGCGATCGCGCAGTAAGCGCTCCGGCGGCCTTTCCAGCCCCGGCTGACCCTGCCGTGCAGGTATGCCAGGTACACAAGCCACAGGACAAGGGACCACGTCTCTTTCGGGTCCCAGCTCCAGAACGAGCCCCAGGACCGCTGCGCCCAGACCGACCCGCTGATAATGCCGATGCTCAGGAACACGAACCCGAGCGCCGCGGCCTTATACCCCGTCGAGTCGAGCATGCCTAAAGACGGCAGCCGGAAGAAATACCGGTCTACCTTGCGCGATTTGACTTCGGCCTCCTGCCACAGGTACAGCACCGCAAAACAGAAAGCCAGGACAAAACACGCGTATCCCAGAAAACACGACGTTACGTGTATGCCGAGCCAGCGGCTCTGCAGAGCCGGAGGCAGGGGCCTGACCGTGCTGTCGATGAACTTCGCCGCGCCGAGCAGCGTGACGGCGAGCGGCATGACAAAGAAAGCGTTGACGCTGCTGCCGCTTTTGCGCTCAACGAACAGATACGCTGCGACGATCACCCCGGCAAAAAACACCAGGGATTCATGCAGGCCGAAGACCGAGAATGCTCCGGCGGCAAAAGACCGCGCGGCAATAAGAGCGCTCAAACATCCGAGCCCCGCGATCGCAAGCGCATACGCCCCGGCGCGCACCCGTTCCCGCTGTCCGACAAAGTAGACGACATACAACGCCGAACTTGCGAACAGGATGAAAAAAGCCGCGTTGAACAATACCGATATATACCCGTTCATATTCGCCGGAGGCGCAGGGCGCGCTTGGCCATGCGGGTCAGGACGCGTTTTCTCTGCGCGAAGCCCGCGGCAGTCCTGCGGAGCCTCCTCCGCTCTTTTGCAAGCGCGCAGAGCGCGCGGGTGTATTTGCCAAGCAGCCGTGCCCGCAGGTCCAGCTTGATCCGCCTGCTCAACGCAGGCGCTCTGCCGCTGGTTGATACCGCGATGATGAGACCGCCCTTATGCAGGACAGCCGGAACGATGAAATTCGACTCCGCGGGACGATCGACGATATTCGCGAGGATGCCCATGCGCGCGGCATCGGACGACACGCGGGAATTGACCCGGGGATCGGCGGTAGCGCCGATCACCAGGAACGCGCCCTTCAGATATTTCTTTTGATAAACGCCGGGGATGCGGGCAACAGAACCTTTTTGGACCAGACGGGCCATAACCTTTGACAGGCGGGGCGCAATGACCGTAACGGCTGCGCCGGCGGCACGCAGGGATCTGGCTTTGCGCACCGCAACACAACCGCCGCCGATCACGCAGCACTGTTTGTCTTTGAGGTCCAGTAAGGCGGGATAATATCTCATAGCCGCATAAACTACAAACCGCCTTGAGCTACCGGCGGCTTGCAGGATATTATTGACGAATACTCCTTCGTATCAATCGGTGTTCTTCACCGAGGCGCCTTTCACATGCTTCTCGACGTGCTGGAACTCCTCGGGGGTGAGGATCCTGTTCAGATCGAGCAATACGAGAAGCCGGTCCTGAAGCTTTCCCACGCCGCGGATATAATGTTCCGGGACCTCGGTATCGACGAGGCTCGGCACCTCTTCGACGAACTCGCCCGGAAGACGCAGGACTTCGGACACGGAATCGACGAGCATGCCGACCGTATTATCGCCGACCTCGACGACGATGATGCGGGTATTATCCCCCCGCTCGTTCGCCTTGATGCCGATGCGCTTCGCCAGGTCGATGACGGCGAGGACCTGGCCGCGCAGGTTCACGACGCCTTCGATGAAATCAGGGGCTTTGGGCAGATAGGTGATCTGGACAAGACGGACGATCTCGCGGACCTGGCTGATATCGACGCCGAACTCCTCTTTGCCAAGCGTGAAAACGACAAGCTGGTATTCCGTACGCTTTTCCACAGCCATATGCCCCTCCCTTATTTGATATTGAGCGATTCAAAAACCTTATGTAAAGACTCGGTCGTCGGGAACAGCAGGAACAGGCCGTTCAAACGCAGCCCTTTTATGGTAATATCCGTCTTGATATACAATGCCTCGTCGGATTCTTCCGCGATCTGGATGAAGATGAAATCGAGGATCGCGCCGATCATATCGAGCGCCATGGAAGGGGTGGAGATGGAGATCGTGAACTTCGTCATATCCGCCATGGCAGACACGTAGGAACCGCCGAGGATATTGCAGACCTCTTTGAGCGCCGATTTGAACATCTCGTCGTTGAAATCCATCTCTTCTTTCGGACGCGAAAGGAGCGTTGCGGCAAGGAACTTGGCGTCATCCGGAGGAAGAAGGAAGAAAATGCGCCCCTTGACATCGACCTGGACCTCCATATCCAGGATAAAATACATCTCATCGGGCCTGGACAGGACATTACCGATATTCTCAAGAGGAACAAGGGTGACCTGGGGGACCGATATCTCGACCTTTGAGGCGAGCATGTCCGCCAATGCCGTTGCCGCGGTCGCGGATCCGATCGTGCCTATCTCTTTGAGGACATCGAGCTGGTTATACGATAATTGTTCTGCCATTATGCGGTCTCACTCCTTACATAAATTACCTGCGTGCTCCCGTTTCAGCCATATTGACATACCGCGCGATAGCGCCGGGGATCTCCGATATCGGCAATACCGCATCGGCCGCCCCTTCTTTGAATACCGAGCGCGGCATGCCCCAGACAACGGATGATTTCTCATCCTGAACGATCACTCTTCCTCCCGCTTCCTTGATCTTACGGGAGCCGTCGGCGCCGTCCTTGCCCATGCCGGTCAGGACCACGCCCACGCAGTTCTTCCCAAAGGCCTCGGCAGCCGAGAACATGGCCACATCGATCGACGGCCGCACAAAGTTGACCAGAGGGTCCTGGTTCAGATGGATATGCAACGCTTCACCCTGCCGGTCAAGCGTTAAGTGATAACCGGCGGGAGCGACGAATATCTTGCCTTCGACAAGTTCATCCCCCTCTTCCGCTTCTTTGGCGCGCATGCCCGACTGCCAGGAAATGCGCTCCGCAAAAGACATGGTAAAACCCTTGGGCATATGCTGCACGATGATAAAACATGCCGGCAATTCCGCGCTCAACCCCTGGACGAGTTCAAGGATCGCTTTCGGGCCCCCGGTCGACGCTCCGATCACGACCAGGTTCCTGACGGCTGCAACGCGGGGCGCAGCCGGCGCCATTGCCCATGCGCCCTGTTGAACGATATACCGCTCCAGATTGACTTCTGCAGCCAGCCTGATCTTGGTGACGATCTCTTCTTTTAATTTATCGAGCCCGAGCGATATCTCGCCCGACGGCTTGGCGATGAAATCGACGGCTCCGAGCTCAAGCGCCCGCATGGTAGCGCTCGCGCCGCTGCGGGTATACGCCGAGAACATGATGATGCGGGTCGGATGCGACCTCATGATCCGCGTCAGGACGTCGATACCGTCGACAACAGGGAGGTTCAGATCGAGGGTCACGACGTCGGGATTCAGGGACACGATCTTATCAAGCGCTTCCTGCCCGTCCTTGGCCTTGCCGATCACTTCAAGGCCGCTGTCGCTGTTGATGATATCGGAGATCACTTTGCGCATGAGGAACGAATCGTCGACGACAAGTACCGTGATCTTTCTATCCATTTATACGACTTTCTCGCCCCAGGAAACCGTCTTGACAAGCACCTTGCCGGTCTCTACATCGAGCTCGATGGTCCTTCCGAACGTGCCCCCGACCTCTTCAACAATGATCTTAAGATTAAGCCCCTTCAATATATCGTGGGCCATGTCGATGTTCTTCTGGCCGACGTTCAGGGCGCTGTCGGCGTTGATAAAGCTGAACATATGCGCGCCGCCGAACATCTTGATCTCATAGCGCGAACGGAAACAGCCTTTTTTCTCAAGTTCCTCCAATGCGAGCGTGATGCCGGAATTGACGAACCAGCTCGGATTGCTTTTGATCTTGGAACGCTCCATGTCGGGCAGCATGGGATGCACCATGGCGCCGATCTTCTTGACCGGGTCCCAGATGGTAAGGCCGAGGCACGAGCCGAGCCCCCGCGTGATGAGGCGGTCCGGGGCCTGCGCTATTTCCATCTTGCCCATCTGGACTTCAATAAGATTGCTCTCCATAACCCCGTCCATTATCCTCCCAGTGCCCGCTTCACTGCCTCGATGACGCGGGAAGGCTGGAACGGCTTCGTGACAAAGTCCTTTGCGCCCGCCTGTATCGCCTCGACCACCAATGAATGCTGGCCCATGGCCG
>JAGOOP010000042.1 GCA_017992455.1 Candidatus Omnitrophota bacterium
GTAACGCGAAAGGAAATATGGAAAGAATAAAATTTACCAGGAATCCGAAGCTCAAGAGCCCGCTGTTTATCGTCGCCTGGCCCGGCATGGGAGAGGTGGCGTTCAAGGCCGCGGCGTATCTGGTCGACAAGCTGAAGGCCGAGGCGTTCGCCCGGATCCCGGCGCAGGACTTTTTTTATATGATGGAAAGTTATGTGCACGAGGGCATCATCAGCCTGCCCGACTGGCCGTCAAACAAGTTCTATTTTTATAAGGGGAAAGGCGCAGTGCCGGACCTCGTCGTTTTTATCGCCGATGCGCAGCCGGACCTGGCGCGGGCAGAGGATTATTGCCGGCTCATCCTTGAGGTCGCGAAAAAATATAAGGCGCGCAAGGTCATCAGCTTCGCCGCCATGCCGCAGGCGATCGATCACAGCCAGCCGCCGAACGTCTGGTTCACCGCTACGTCGGACCCGATCAAAAAAGAACTGATGAAGCATAACGTGCAGATGCTCAACGACGGGCATATCAGCGGCCTGAACGGCCTGTTCCTGGGCATGGCAAAACGGGCAGGCCTCGACGGGTTCTGCCTGCTCGGGGAGATCCCGCTGTACACTATTCAGATAGAGAACCCGAAGGCGTCGTATGTGGTGCTCGAGGCGCTGTGCCGGATCACGGGCATCACCCTGGATTTTTCCGATCTGCGGGAGCAGGCGGCTCAGCTCGACGGCCAGATCAATAATCTCCTTGAGTATTTGAAGCTCGGGCCGACGCCCGGCCCGATCGGAGAGGACGAAATAGATAAGATCCGCAAATCCCTCAGCCAGCTGACCAAGCTGCCGCTTTCCGTCCAGCAAAAGATCGAAGAGCTGTTCACGCGCGCCAAAACGGACATCTCCCGGGCGAACGAGCTCAAGACCGAACTGGATAAATGGAACGTGTACAAGGACTACGAAGACCGGTTCCTGGACCTGTTCAAGAAGAAAAAGGAAAGCAATAATTAAGTGGCGCCTATTCAAGCGGTCATTTTTGATCTCGGCAAGGTCCTGATCGATTTCGATCATATGACGGCCGCCCGCAAGATCGCGCTCGTGGCCCGCAAACCCCCCCGCCAGATATACGATCTTTTTTCAGGGTCTTCCCTTGTCCGGTCGTTCGAGCAGGGCGATATTTCCGCAGAAGCGTTCTTTATCGGCGTGCAGCAGCGCGTGGATCTCGATATCCCGTTCGAACAGTTCGCCGCTATCTGGAACAACATTTTTTATATGACCGCGGATAACGAGGCGGTGTACGGGCTTCTTGCTGCCCTTCGGCCGAAGTATACCCTCGCGATGCTTTCCAACATCAACATTCTTCATTATGGCTTCCTGAAAGAGGCCATGCCGGTTTTCGACAGGTTCCATCATCTTTTTGCCTCGTGCGAAATGGGCGTTACCAAGCCGGACGCGCGGATATACCGTATGGCCCTTGAGCGGCTGGCCGTCGAGCCCGGCGCGGCATTCTACACGGACGACCGGCCCGAGATGGTCGATGCCGCCTGTGCGCTCGGCATTCAGGCGTTCGTGTATACGGGATTCGGACAGCTTGAACGTGATCTGGCGCGGTGCGGCGTATCGACGGGAGCGTAGATGAATACGGTCGGGTATCAGCGGCGTTTTTACCGGGATTGGACCGCCGGCAGCAGACTGCGGCGGATCAGGGTCTGCGTTGAGGAGACCGACATCCTGATCTTTTCCGACCGGGCTGTCGACCGCGCGTACTGCATCGAACGCATCAGCGCATACCGCGGGCAGATCCGCACATACATAGCCCGCGACGAACGATTCCTGACCGGCCTGGAGCCTGTTGTCGTCGAGCGCAACGCCCCGCCGCTCATCCGCGACATGGCCGCCGCCGCGCGCAAGGCGGATGTCGGCCCGATGGCAGCGGTCGCCGGCGCGATCGCCGGCAGGCTCGGCAGGGACCTGCTTGCCCGCGGCTGCAGGGATGTGATCGTCGAGAACGGCGGCGATATTTTTATGAAAGCCCGCACCTCTGTCGTCGTCGGCCTGTTTGCCGGGAGATCGGCTTTGAGCGGCCGGATCCGGCTGCGGGTGGATCCCGGACTCATGCCGTGCGGCATGTGCACGTCGTCAGGAACGGTGGGGCATTCATTATCGTTCGGCCGGGCGGACGCGGCGGTCATCGTTGCCGCGAATGCGGCGCTGGCGGATGCGGTCGCGACCGCAGCGGGGAACCGGGTCCGGACAGCCGGCGATTGCTCCTCTGCGATCGGATTTGCCCGGTCGGTCCGCGGCGTGAAAGGCATATTGCTTGTCATCGGCAATACGGTCGCGTCCTGGGGCGCGATCACGCTGGCCGGGCCCGCGGCGCGAAATAATTTGCGCGATTGATTTTCCGACGAGAGAAAAGGCTTGACAAATAACGCAGGTATGATAAAAAATATATTGTATATAATAAAAAAACGGAATATTTTCAGGAGGGATGCATAACCATTGGAAGAACTGGCATGCAATGAAGGCTCTGGTCGCGGTCGGGGCCTTTTATTTTTTGATCGGGGTATGGTAGCATGAAAGTGGGCCTGACGTACGACCTGAAGACCGACTACGCATTCAAAGAGAACGATCCGCTTGATGCCAATGCTGAGTTCGACCACCCCGATACCATCAATGTCATCGCCGACGCCTTTCGTAAAAGCGGGTATGAGGTCGTCAGGATCGGCAATGTCTCTTCCCTGTTAAACCGGCTCCATGACCTGAAGGTCGATATTGTGTTCAATATATCCGAAGGCCTGGCCGGCAGGAACCGCGAATCCCAGGTCCCGATCCTTCTGGAGATGGCCGGCATCCCGTTCGTCGGAGCAGACTCGCTCACCCTCGCGCTTTCCCTTGACAAGATCATCGCAAAAAAAGTTTTTATTGCGGAAGGCATTCCCACCCCCAAGTTCGTCGAGATCAAATCAATGGACCAGATCGGGACGATCCCGTCCTCGATGAAGTTCCCGCTTTTTGTGAAACCCCGCTGTGAAGGATCGTCGAAGGGGTTGTCGGAAGCGTCGCGCGTTACCACGGACGAAGAATTGCGCAGGCAGGTGGAAATGATCCTTGCCAGATACCGCCAGCCCGCGCTGATCGAGGAGTTCATCCGGGGAACGGAGTTCACGGTTGCGATCCTCGGCACGGAAAAACCCGAGGTCCTGCCGGTCGTGCAGATCAAAATAGACGGAGCGCTCGACCTGAAAGATAAATTTTATACCTTCGGTCATATCACCCGTCCCGACGCGGTGGAATATATCGTGCCTGCGCCGGTCGATCCGAAGCTTATGCAGCGTATCATCGATGTTTCGGCGGCTGCCTATACGGCCATAGAATGCCGCGATTTCGGCCGGGTCGATATCCGCGTGGACGAAACGGGAGTGCCGTATGTGCTGGAGATCAATCCGCTTCCGTCATTGTCGACCGAAGACGTCTTTTCGATTATCGCAGCGTACCAGGGCGTTCCATACGAGAAAATGATCACTCGGATACTCGAGTGCGCCATTCAGCGGTACGGCCTCCGATGAACATCGCGTTGACGTATAATGTGAAAAAGGAGGACGGGAGCAAACCGGAGGACTATTTTTCGGAGTATGATTCGGCGGATACGATCGACGCGATCGCCCGGGCTTTGTGCCGCCGCGGCCATATCGTGCAATCGGTCGACGCGGACCAGCCCGCGCTGATATCGTATTTCATCAAGAACAGGGTCGATATGGTCTTTAATATCGCCGAAGGCCGCCGCAGCCGCTTCAGGGAATCGGAGGTGCCCGCATTGCTGGAGTGCCTGGATATCCCGTATACCGGATCGAGCGCCTTTTCGCTGGCGCTGGCTTTGAACAAAGCGATGACCAAAAGGATCCTGAAGGCGGAGAATATCCCCACCCCGGCGTTCCAGGTTTTCGAAACGGGCGGGGAGCAACTGGATCCGAAGCTTCGGTTCCCGTTGATCGTGAAGCCGAACCTGGAGGGGTCTGCGAAAGGGATCACGCGCGCCAACGTCGTTACGGCGGCCGGGGATATGCGCGAGAAGATCTCAGAGCTCATTCGTCTTTACCGGCAGGAAGTCCTTGTCGAGGAGTTCATCGAGGGCAGGGAGCTGACCGTCGGGATCCTCGAGAACGGCAAGGCGACGATCCTGCCCGTGCTTGAGATAGATTTTTCGACCGCCGCGGCAAGCGGCGAATACTTTTATTCATGGCGCATGAAGGAGTTTCAGGGGGACCGCGGCCGGGGGCTGACGCCGACGTTCTACTGTCCCGCGCGCCTGGACAGCGCAACGGAACAGCTCGTCAAAGATACTGCGCTGCGCACGCATCGGGCAATAGGATGTTACGATATATCCCGCACCGATATCCGGTTGGATAAAAATAACGTTCCGTATGTGCTGGAGATCAATCCGCTGCCCGGCCTGGACCCGAAGGAATCGAATTTCCCGAGGATGGCATATGCCGCGGGCATGGAATACGAGGATCTGATAGAGTCGGTATTGTTGAGCGCCTTCCAAAGGAGGAAGATAAGCCATGGCTAATACCCTTGCGACCGAACAGCACAAGACGCTTGGCGAGCCCGTTATTACAAGCCGTCCTGCAAAACGCATCAGCAGGGATTACCAGCAGATCAGCCTGTACAAAGACGTCAATCCTCTTGATTGGGAAGACTGGCATTGGCAGATGCGCAACCGGATCTGCAAGCTCGATCAGATCAACCAGGTCGTGAGTCTTACGCAGGCCGAGGAGGACGGGTTGAAAAGCGCCCGCGGCCGCATGGCCATGGCGATCACTCCGTATTGGGCCACGCTCCTTGATCCGGAAGATCCGCTGTGCCCGATCAGGCGCCAGGCGATCCCGACCGTCGATGAGTTCAAGGTGAGCCCGTATGAGATGGCGGATCCGTGCGGGGAGGACAGCCATTCGCCCGCGCCGCATCTGGTGCACCGGTATCCGGACCGGGTATTGCTTCTGGCGACGGAGTCGTGTGCGATGTACTGCCGCCATTGCACGAGGCGCCGGCTTGTGGGCCAGGAGGAGAAACACGATACCTCGGTCAACCGCTGGGATAAGGCCATTGAATATATCCAGTCGAACAAGAAGGTGCGCGATGTACTGATATCGGGAGGCGATCCTTTGACCCTTGAAGACGATGTGCTGGATATGCTCCTGGGCAGGCTGCGCGCCATATCCCATCTGGAATTTATCAGAATAGGCAGCCGCGTGCCGGTGACGCTGCCGCAGCGCATTACCGAAGGGCTCGTGGCGATGCTCAAGAAACACGCGCCGGTCTGGATCAGCCTGCATTTCAACCACCCGAAGGAGATCTCGCGCCGGACCCGTAATGCCTGCGATATGCTCGCTGACGCAGGGGTTCCGCTGGGAAGCCAGACGGTCCTCCTGAAAGGGATCAACGACCGGCCGTCGACCATGCGCAGGCTCATGCATGAACTGCTGAAGATGCGCGTCCGCCCCTATTATATCTATCAGTGCGACCCGGCGCGCGGCACGCAGCATTTCCGCACTCCGGTGAGCGTGGGCATCAATATCATGGAGAAACTGCGGGGCCATACGACCGGCTACGGCGTGCCGACCTATGTGATCGACGCCCCCGGCGGCGGCGGCAAGATCCCCGTTGCGCCGAATTATATCCTTTCGCAGGCAAAAGGCAAATACGTCCTGCGCAATTACGAGAACAAGGTTTTTTCCTACCTCGAATAACCCTCTGCAAAAGACCCGAACGAGGGGCTAAAAACGGGGTCAGAATTATTTATTTGCCGGCTACTGACATATCGCAAATAAATAATTCTGACCCCGTTTTTAGCCTTTTTATGCTTGACCGCGGTCTGCTTGTCTTCTATAAT
>JAGOOP010000043.1:0-1379 GCA_017992455.1 Candidatus Omnitrophota bacterium
GAGTGCGAAGCACGACGCAACGATCCTATTTCTTGATATCCCCTTCGACAAGGATGTCCTCGCCGAAGCGGCGCACGTGCATATTGGCTATCCGGACGGCTGAATCCAGCCGCGCAACGCCGTGCCCCATCACGGAACCGATCGCATCCTTGCCGCCGATTATCTTCGGGCTGATAAAAAACATCACGCGATCGACCAGTCCCTCGTCGAACAGAGAACCGATAAGCGTTCCTCCTCCCTCGACGAGAAGATTGGCAATACCCTGGCGCGCGAGCTTCTTAAGCATATCCTTCAAATTGATCTGGCCTTCCCTGCCCTTTGCCTCGAGGATCTTTGCCTTTTTGCCGAGCACCGCGCGGTTTTCCGTTGTCTGGCCGGGCCCTACCGGCAGTGTCACAAGGATGACGCCCGCCTTGCCGCTGAAAATATTCGCCTTTTGCGGCGTGGAAAGCTGGCTGTCGACGACGACCTTGACCGGATGCCTGTCCGAATACCAGGCGTCGAGCTTCGGATCGTCCCGCAGGACCGTGTTCACTCCGACCATGATCGCGTCATACGAAGCCCGCATCCGGTGGCTCCAGGTCCGCGAGCGGTCGGACGTGATCCAGCGGGAATCGCCGGTCCTCGTCGCGATCCTGCCGTCGAGCGATTCGGCGATCTTCACCGTCACCAGCGGCAGACGCTGCGTGACGAATTTGATGAACGATGCGTTGACCTTCCTGAGTTTCTCCTCGCAAAAGCCCGCCTCGACAAAAATCTTATGATTCCGCAGGATCTGAATGCCCTTGCCGTTGTTCAGAGGGTTCGGATCGACCATGCCGATCACGACCCGTTTCACGCCGCTCTGGATGATACGGTCGACGCAGGGCGGCGTCCTGCCGAAATGAACGCACGGCTCAAGCGTCACGTATAATGTCGCGCCTTTGGCGTGGCGTCCGGCGTCGTCAAGCGCGACGACCTCGGCGTGTGCCGCTCCGCACCGCTCGTAAAACCCGCGGCCGATGATGCGGCCGTTCTTGACCACGACCGCGCCGACGAGCGGATTCGGCGATGTCCTGCCGTGCGCTTTGAGCGCAAGACGGAGCGCGTATTCCATATAATGTTCATGGCCGTTTTTCATGACAACACCTGTTTCTTTCCTCCCGCAGCGATTCGACCAGCTCATAGGGAACCTTGAATGCGCCCAGGGTGATCTCGGGCTTTGCCTTGCCGTGATAATCCGAGCCGCCGGTCATCAAAAGCTTATGTTCCCTGCACATGCGGATATATTTGTTCCTCATGGTATTGGTGTGTTCCGGATAATACACTTCAAGGCCTCTGATCCCGCAGTGCACGAACTTCGGGATCAGATCATCGCGCCTGAGCGCGTACGGATGCGC
>JAGOOP010000043.1:1479-5852 GCA_017992455.1 Candidatus Omnitrophota bacterium
TGCACATGCGGATATATTTGTTCCTCATGGTATTGGTGTGTTCCGGATAATACACTTCAAGGCCTCTGATCCCGCAGTGCACGAACTTCGGGATCAGATCATCGCGCCTGAGCGCGTACGGATGCGCGAGAACGGGAATTCCTCCGGCGCCGCGGATGAGTTTCACCGCATCCTGCGGGGCAAGCTTGAACCCGAGCACATACGCAGGGCCGTTATTGCCGATATACTTGGAAAACGCCTCCCAGATCGAACTGATAATACCTTCGCTGACCATGACCCGGGCGACATGCAACCTGCTCACAATGCCCTTGCCGCTCAAGGCAAAGATCTTGTCCGCATCGATCTTCACTCCCAGGCCGTTCAATTTAGCCACCATTGCGTGGATGCGTTCTATCCGGGCCTGTTCGATCAAAGACAGTTTCTCATGCAGACGGCTGTTCCGGTAATCGAGGAAATATCCGAGGATATGCATCTCGAGCCCCTCGTATTCGGCGGTGAGCTCGATACCGGGGATGACCTCGATCCCGTGCAGGATGCCCGCGTCGATCGCAGCCGGGACCGCCTCGACCGAATCGTGGTCCGTGACGGCAACGGCGCTCAAACCGGCATGAGCAGCTTTTTGTATCAATTCTTCGGGCGCGTCAGTGCCGTCGGAGAATGCGGTATGAAGATGCAGGTCCGCGGATTTCATCATGCCCTTTCCGATTTTATCTTATCGAGGATGCCGTTGACGAATTTACCCGCCTGGATCCCGGAGAATTTCTTGGCCAGCTCCACGGCTTCATTGATGGACACCTTCGGAGGGATATCGGTCCGGTACAAGAGCTCGCAGCCGCCCAGGCGAAGGACGTTCCGGTCGACCACCGCCATGCGGTCAAGCTCCCAGTTCGTCGCATATTCGGATATCTTCCTGTCGATATCATCGCGGTGCTTCATGACCGTTTCGACGAGTTCCGCGGCGAACTGTTTGACCTCGTCGCTGGCGTCTTCCTCTATCAGATGCCAGAACGTGGCCAGGATAGCGGTATGCGGGTCGCCGGTGATATCGATCTCATACAGGATCTGTAACGCGTACTCACGCGCGAGGCTGCGTTTTCTCATATATGCCCGTTCTGCTATTTAAGCTGTTCGAATACGTTGACCATCTCGATGGCCGAGACCGCCGCATCCCTGCCCTTGTTGCCGTCTTTGGTCCCTGCCCGCTCGATCGCCTGCTCGATCGTATCCGCGGTGATAATTCCGAAGATGACCGGGATGCCCGCATCCTGTCCGGCCCGCGCAATGCCCTTGGCAGCTTCCGATGCGACGAAATCGAAATGCGGAGTGGCTCCCCTGATGATCGTCCCCAGGCATATGACCGCGTCATATTTCTTCGACCCTGCCATCCGCCCTGCAACGGCAGGGATCTCGAACGCGCCCGGCACCCAGGCGATCGTCAGATCGTCGTCCTTTGCGCCGTGCCTGATCAACGTATCGGAACATCCGGCGACGAGCTGTTTGGTGATAAAATCATTGAACCGCGATGCGATGATGCCGAACTTCTTCCCCTTGACGACTGCACTGCCTTCGATAAGTTTTGCCATACCGTCCTCCTTTTGCGTGTATTACGAACCGCTCAAATCAAGCTGGTGGCCCATTTTCTCTTTTTTCGTCCTCAGATACCCGATGTTCGCCGGATTGGGCTCGATCTCAAGCGGGACACGCGCCACCACTTTCAACCCGTGTCCTTCCAGCCCGACGATCTTGCGCGGATTGTTCGTCAGAAGCCGTATCTGCCTGATACCCAGATCCGCCAGTATCTGCGCGCCGATGCCGTAATCCCGCAGGTCAGGCTTGAACCCGAGCACCTCGTTCGCCTCGACCGTATCGAGCCCCTTGTCCTGAAGATGATACGCTTTTATCTTCGCTTCGAGGCCGATACCCCTTCCTTCCTGGCTCATGTACAGGATCACGCCTTTGCGTTCCTTTTCGATCATCTGCATGGCGCGCCGCAGCTGCCTGCCGCAGTCGCAGCGCATGGATGCGAAAACATCGCCGGTCATGCACTCGGAATGCACGCGCACCAGGACCGCTTCGTTCTGCCACACCCCCATGGTCAGCGCAATATGCGTCTGGCCGTTCGTGCGGTCCTTGTACATGATGATCGTATACGTGCCGAACTCAGTCGGCAGGTTCGCGGTTGAAAGGCGCTCGATGAGCTTCTCCGAGCGCCGCCGGTATTCGATAAGGTCCGCGATGGAACATATTTTAAGATTGTGCTTCCGGGCGAATGATATGAGCTGCGGCAGGCGGGCCATGGACCCGTCGTCGTTCATGATCTCGCAGATGACAGCGGCCGGATACGAACCGGCAAGCTTGACCAGATCGACCGATGCCTCGGTATGGCCTGCGCGCACAAGCACCCCGCCGTTGCGCGCCTGGAGCGGAAATATGTGTCCGGGCCTGACAAGGTCCTCGGGCTTGGTCTGCGGATTGATCAGCACCCCGATGGTGTGGCTGCGGTCGAACGCGGATATCCCGGTCGTGGTCCCGGACGCCGCATCGGCCGAGATCATCCATGCGGTCGAGAACCGGTCTGCCGCGCCCGGCTGTGCCCGGTCTGCCAGCATCGGCTGCAGATCAAGGCTGCGCAGGCGCGATTCCTCCATCGGCACGCAGATAAGCCCCCGGCCGCGCATGGCCATGAAATTGATATGCTCAGGCCTGACGCAGGCGGCAGCCATGACAAGGTCCCCTTCGTTCTCGCGGTCTTCGTCATCCACGACAACGATCATGCGGCCGTTCGCAAGGTCCTGCACAGCTTCCTGTATCGAGTTAAAAAGCGCCATAATGAAAAATCCCCGAAAGATGCCTTCGGGGATAGAAAAAGAAGCGCACAATCTTCTCTCATCTGGACTTTACGCGGAAGGCGTAACACCAATCCATCCTTTTGGATTGGGTGTACGCCTCTGCGGCTTATACCCCGCGCTAAGTAGGTATTGCGCGGGTATGCCGCCTCTGCGGCTTATACCCCGCGCTAAGTAGGTATTGCGCGGGTATGCCGCCTCTGCGGCACCATCGGCTCTGGAATGAACCAGATCAATGGCGTTTGTGCGTGAACACAAACACCAGTCGCGGGCTTTACCGCCGGTCAGGAATTTCACCTTTCCCCGAAGATTGATTGGTAGAGTATAGTACAAATTACGCCGCTTGTCAAGCTGCAAAAACAGATATATAATAATGCCATGCAAGACATTGTTCAACAGATACATACATCCCTGCTGCGGACGCGCATGACAATAGCGGCGGCTGAGTCGTGCACCGGAGGGCTTCTCTCCTGCCTGCTAACGAGCAGGCCCGGAAGCTCTGCATTCTTTGTGCTGGGCGCGATCGTTTACAGTAATGAGGCCAAGCGCCGCGTATTGGGTATCCCGCGCTCGAAGATCGAACAATACGGGGCGGTATCGCGGCCGGTCGCAGCGCTCATGGCGCGCCGCGTGCGCCTTCTGGCAAGAACGGATATCGGCATGGGCATAACCGGCATAGCGGGCCCCGGAGGCGGAAGCCTGAAAAAACCGGTCGGCACCGTATATATTGCCGTGGATGCCGGCGGCAAAGGATCATGCCGGAAGTTCCGTTTTCGCGGAAGCCGGACAAGTATCCGCAAACAAGCTGCCTATGAAGCATTGAAAATCCTGGGGACGGTTCTGCCCCGTGTTTTCCGATGAGAACCTTTATCGCGATCACCCTTCCTCCGGACGTTAAAGATGCTGTCGGCCGCCTGCAGAACAAACTCAAAACCTCAGGCGCCGACGTCAAGTGGGTATCCCCTGCCAACATCCACCTTACCTTGAAATTCCTCGGCGATATTGACGAAAATACGAAAAACTCCGTGTCCGAGGCTCTCAGGCTGATCGCAGCAAGCACGCCTGATTTTACCATTCAGCTCGGCTCGATCGGCGCTTTCCCGAGCATCAGATCCCCGCGAATAATCTGGATCGGCCTGGCAGAAGGCCACGCCCAGGCGCGATCGATCGTTGATCAGATCGAAACCGGACTGGAAGATATTGGAATACCCAAAGAAGCCAGGCCGTTCTCTTCGCATATAACCATTGCCCGGGTCAGAAGCAAAAAAAATATCGATGTGCTGATCGACGGTATAGCCGGGCTGGATAAAACATTGACGGTATCAGGAGAATTCAAGGCAGGAGGGTTCAAGGCGGGAAAGTTGACCTTTTTCAAAAGCACGCTGACCCCGCAGGGGCCGGTGTATGAAATACTTCAGGAAACAGACCTTAAAACAATTTGAAGGATCAGGTTCGCATATACCCCTGCGGCGATATCGTCGCCCATGATGCCTGCGGCGCCGTGGCGGTCCTGGATCCAGCGGCAGG
>JAGOOP010000018.1 GCA_017992455.1 Candidatus Omnitrophota bacterium
AGGTGCAAAATGAGCAAAAGAAGGATAAAAAAATGGCTAAAAACGGGGTCAGAATTATTTATTTGCCGCGCGCTTGGTCGATCTCAAATAAATAATTCTGACCCCGTTTTTAGCCCTTTAGCCAAGGTATATATCGATGGCTTTGATCTGCCTGCTGCGGATGCTGACGGCATAGGGCGCAGGAATGGTGTCTGATCCAATGATGACCTGCTTGCCTGTAGCATCGGTAAAAGAAATGCGTTTTGCCTTAACCCCTTGCGCGCCAAAGGTATCCTTGCGCTTCGGATTATGGTAGGTCACGGTGATATTACCCAGGAACATAAAACTGTATGTCTTGCTTTTGGCTTCGAACAACCACCCCGCAAGCGCAGGAGCAAAACACAGGTTCAGTTCGCCTTTATCATTCAGGAAGAACGGCCGTTTGCCCGCGTTCATCACCAGCCACATCTGCAGGAATTCGATCGTTGAGCCGGACAGCCGCGCCACAAAGCCGTTGCCGTGAAGCTTCGGATACGGGAAAGCGCTCGATACCAGGAACGACGAGTTCTCTAATATGCTTCTGCCGTACACATCCGGCTTCTGAAAAGGGATCAGCGCATTCCTGAAATCCTCATAGAATTCCTCATATAGCCCGTGCTCGAGCACTTCGAGAAGGTATTTATATTCCATGTGAAGCCAGATGGATTCGTTCTCAAGCCAGCCCGGCGTGAACGCATGACATCTGCCGATCTCCTCGGGCATGGAAGAAAGGGGAGCGGTCACTTTGTACATCTTGAGCTTTTTGTCGAACAAAGCGCTGTTCCTCGTGCCATGGTAAATCGCGCGGGCGTCCTTTTGATTATCGGTCAGCCTGAGCGCATGCATCTGCGCTTCAAGGAACGGAACAACGGGTTTTTGCACGAACCGTAACGGCCTGACATACCCGCCGTCATTCGAATAATCAGCCACCTCATTGATAAAATATCCGGTGTATATGTCCTTTGACCGCGCAAGCGCGAGCCCCCGGTCGATCTTCGCCAGGGCATCGTCAAGGATGGAAACCAATTCATCAGCCGGAATATCCGTATCCCTGCCGCTCACGCCGAACTTGATCCTGCTGCGGTAATCCTCTTTCAAATCGTACGTTTTGTTCCAGTACTGATAATCCCGGTCCTGCGCGCTGCTGCTCAGGTTTTCCCGTATCATGCCGGCAAGGCCGGTAAGAAAACCGTGAACCTCGTCCGTCAATGCGATCGAACCGGGCTTTGCCGCGCGCACCATATCCCTGATGAACCGGCACAGCCGCTTCAACTCGAACGTCTCGCATGTCGATGAGCCGAACAGGGCGGGGAGGCCGTTCAACGCATCGAACCAGTTCGGTTTATCCGCTTCCATCTCGATCCCTGCGCCGAACGGGTCGAGGGACGCCATCTTGTTGACAAACAGACAAACGAGCTTATTGATGACCGTGGTCCGGTATATGCCGCCTTTGCCGTAGTCGCTGCGCATCGAATGAGGCTGCTCGCTGCGTCCGGCGATCATTTTTTTCTTTTCCGGATCGTGGAACAGCGCATGGAGCTGTTTGGGCACGCCGTCGAGCAATATGTACTTCTCAGTGCGCGTGCGCATGACCGCATCGCTGTCCCAGAATACGAGCACGCGCTTATCGAAAATAAGCTCACGCAGGTTCTCGGGGTACATTGCCAGATAATTCTCCAGAAGGTCGAGGTTATAATGCCAGTGGTCGATCCAGTACCCTTCGCCGAAATCCGCCTCGGGGTTCTTGACGCACAAAGGCATGAGCAGGTCAAGGAGCTCGTCGCCGGAGAACGGCAGGCGTATCTTGTTCTCCTCGATGAACATGATGAATTCGCCGGGGGTGAATTTCCCGGTCACGACGGGCATGATCTTTTCGAGCGTATCCCCGGCGAGCCTGCCCGCAAGCGCTGCGGTGAACGCCCCGGTATCCCTGAGGGTGAATGTCGCGCCTTTGACGACCAGCGGGTTGAAACCATCCGCCTGCAGAAGATTCATAAAAGCAATGCAGTTGAAATCCCTGATATCGGGATTGAACCAGGTGTCGCAGCGGCGGTTCTGGTTCATATCGCGGTAATTGCCGTTGCCCTGGGAAAAATACGTCGGCTGGATCTGGAATTTGTTGTAATCACGCTCGAGGTCGCCGTGTTTGCGCGAGTACAGGTAAAACACCATTGAGCGGCCGCCGGAAGAGAATATCACCGGGTATCCGCCGCGCATGACATTGTCGAGATAGGTCTGCCGGCAGTAATAATCGAATTCCCACGAACTGCTTTTTGTCCGCACCGTATCCTGAAGCTCGTCTATGATCGACCGGTTGAGCCGTTCTTTTTTATCGAGATACCCCGGGGACAATATCTTTTTGACCGCGCCGTTGAGCACGGGCAGGGAGCGGGCATTACCCACGACCTCAAAAAAGCGCTTTTGAGCGCCGGGCGCCAGGGAGAACTGAAGGTGGGCGAAACCGCACGGCGTCTTGCACACGGTCTGCTGATGCCGGGGATAAGCGAATTTCTTCGCTGCCAGGAATTCGCGCGGGCAGGTGAAATCGTTGATGGGCCCGAACACGGTCTCGGGATCGACGACCGGGTCGAGCAGTTCCAGCCTGCCGGCTTTTTCGTGGAATCCCATGAAGAAATTACCGCCTTCGATATGCACCACCTGAGCCCGGTCTATGGGATCGACATTGACCTTATAAAAGGGGACGCGCGCCTTCATATTCTCCACGCGCATCCATGCCTCGATGGTGCGTGATAGCTTCTTCAGGAACAGATTCGCGATGCCGAAGCAGACGATGCGCGGCAGGCCGTCGAGAAGCTCGATCCGGGCTGTTTTACGCGAGGTATTGGTGATCGTCACGATCCGGACAAGGCCGGCGAAATTGCTTTGCGGAATGGTGAAATACTCGACGTTCGTCCTGAGCCCGAGCGTTCTGTTCTCTTCCTCGATCTTGAGGTCATATGAAGACATTTCCATGCGGTTTTCCAGGGCGAATTCCCGTGCGGCAAACCCGTCATGGAACGGCTCATAATACCGTTCCCGTCCGCCTGAGCTCACCTTCATGAACGTCCTGAAACCCAGCAGCGATGTCTGTTGCCAGGCCTTGTTGGCAGGCTGGAATTCGAGGATCGCCGCATCCTTGCCGTCGGTGCCGAAACAGTTGATGCCCTGCCCGCGGTTGACGTAAAAGACCCACATGGGGATGCCGTATTTGCCCGCGATGCCGGGAAAGAAATTCGCCAGCGGCTTGGAATAATTATAATTTTCTATGACAAAACCGCCGGTGCTGTTCAGATGGTATGATACTTTTTGCGATGATTTTTTGGACGCCATTGATACGCTCCTCATGAATTTTAAACGCAGGGTCTGTGATAAAAACAGTATTATTATTGTACCTATTTTACCGGCTTTGTCTACAACATTCTTTGACTTTTCAGCCGATTAGTGATAATATTAGACTTCAAAGTTGTAACGCATCGAAAGGGATCGCCGCATGGCTTTGTCAAAACAAACAGTCGAATATGTCGCGCATTTAAGCCGGATCGAACTGACGGAAGAAGAGCTGGAAAAACTGTCAAAACAGCTCGAATCCATCATCGGCTTCATCGACGCATTGCGCGCGGCCGACGTCGCCGGCGTCAGGCCGACGGACCATATCCTGCCGCTCAATAACGCCCTGCGGCCGGATGAGCCGCGCCCGTCCCTGCCTATCGAGAAGACGCTGGCGAACGCGCCCCGGAAGGACGGAAGGTTTTTTGCCGTGCCCAAGGTGATTGAATAAATGGACCTTTTCAGATCAACAGCGCACGAACTCATCGATCTGGTATCCGGCGGAAAAACGACATCGGAAGCTATCATCGCATCCCTTGACGCCCGCATCAGGGAAAAGGATACGGGCGTCAAAGCGTATGTCAGGCGGCAGAAGAACGCCGTCGATCCTATTCGAGAGACCGGCCGGCGTTCAGGCCCGCTTTCCGGCATCCCCGTAGCCGTCAAGGACAACATCTGCACCGACGGCATAGAAACATCGTGCTGTTCAAAAATACTGGCCGGGTTCAGGCCGCCGTACGACGCGACCGTTATCACCAAACTCCGCGACGCAGGAGCGGTGATCATACCGGACAAGCTCAATATGGACGAATTCGCGTTCGGCTCATCCACCGAGAACTCGTGTTTCGGCCCGACCCATAATCCCTGGGACCTGGGCCGCGTGCCCGGCGGTTCCTCCGGAGGATCAGCCGCGGCAGTCGCCGCGGACGAGGCGATCATGGCGCTGGGATCTGACACCGGCGGTTCCATCCGCCAGCCGGCCGCGTTCTGCGGGGTCGTCGGGCTCAAACCGACCTACGGCAGGGTATCACGGTACGGCTTGATCGCGTTTGCGTCAAGCCTTGATCAGATAGGCCCTTTAACAAAAGACGTGCATGATTCATGCCTGCTTATGAACGTCATAGCGGGCCGCGATCCGATGGACTCGACCTCATCCGATCGCACACCTCCCGATTATACGAAATCGCTCGTCCAGGACGTCAAAGGCCTCAAGATCGGCATACCGAAAGAGTATTTTGCCCAAGGCATGGACCGTGAAGTGCGCACGATCGTGGAAGAGGCGATCAAAAAATTGGAACGTCTCGGCGCGACTGCGGCCGAGGTATCCCTGCCCCATACGCAATATGCGGTCCCGGTCTATTACATCGTGGCAACCGCGGAGGCAAGCTCGAACCTTTCGCGTTTCGACGGCGTGCAATACGGGCTGCGCAGTTCCGACACGCGGCCGATAACCGGCAACAAGCTCATCGACATGTACAAGCATACGCGCGGCGAAGGGTTCGGCGCCGAGGCAAAGCGCAGGATACTCCTGGGGACGTTTGCATTGTCCCACGGATATTACGACGCGTATTACCTGCGCGCACTGAAAGTGCGCACGCTCATTACGCGGGATTTCGCCGATGTTTTCAAGGAATGCGATTGCATCATCACGCCGACAACGCCGACGCCGGCGTTTACGATCGGGGAAAAAACAGATGATCCGCTCCAGATGTATTTATCCGACGTGCTGACCATTTCCGCCAACCTCGCCGGCATCCCGGCGATATCGGTCCCGTGCGGTTTTACAAAAGCGGGACTGCCGGTCGGGATGCAGATACTGGCGCCCGCGTTCATGGAAGAGACTCTTTTCAGGGCCGCATTCACCTACGAACAGGCAACGCCGTGGCATACGATGAGGCCGAAGCTATGAATTACGAACCCGTCATAGGGCTTGAGGTGCACGTCCAGCTCAAAACAAAGACCAAGGTCTTCTGCGGCTGTTCGACCGAATTCGGCAATGAGCCGAACTCGCAGGTATGCCCGGTGTGTCTGGGCTTTCCCGGGTCCCTGCCCGTATTGAACAGGGCCGCGCTCGATCATGCGATCAAGGCCGGCCTTGCCCTGAACTGCACTGTGGCGGAATACACCAAATTCGACCGCAAGCACTATTATTATCCCGACCTTCCCAAAAACATCCAGATATCGCAATACGACCTGCCCGTATCAAAGGACGGCTACCTTGACATCGAGATCGACGGACGGACAAAACGCATCCGCATCCGCCGCGCTCATCTTGAGGAAGACGCGGGCAAGCTTATCCACAAGGAAACGACAAGCCTCATCGATTACAACCGGACCGGCCAGCCGCTCCTGGAGATCGTCAGCGAACCGGACATGAATTCGCCCGAAGAGGCGTACGAGTACCTGACGGACCTGAAATCCGTCATCCAGTATACGGACGTGTCCGACTGCGACATGGAAAAAGGGACCCTGCGCTGCGATGCGAACATTTCCCTGCGCCCCGCGGGCACAACAGGGCTCGGCGTCAAATCGGAATTAAAGAACCTGAACTCGTTCAAAGCGGTCAGGGAAGCGCTTGCCTATGAGATCGAACGCCATGTGCAGATACTCGCTGACGGAGGACAGGTCGTTCAGGAAACGCGGCTGTGGGATGAAAAGACCGGCCAGACCCTTGCGATGAGGACCAAGGAGGAAGCCAAGGATTACCGGTATTTCCCTGAACCGGATCTTCCGCCGTTCACGCCTGTAAAAGAAGAGATCGATCGTATCAAAAAAGAGATCCCTGAACTGCCGAAGGAAAAATGCAGACGGTTCATGAAGGAGCACGGGCTTGGAAAATCGGACGCACAACAGCTGACGCTCTCGATGCAGGATGCAGAATTTGCCGAAGCCGTTATCCGCGCCTTTCCCGGAGCGAATAAGAAGCCTGCGGTCAACTGGCTGATCGGGCCGCTCGCGTCAGAGGCGAACGCGCGCAACCGGCAGATGCACGAACTCGGCGTCAGCCCCGAAGACCTGGTCGAGCTCGTCCGGTTCATGGAGGACCAGGAAATTTCGAACCTTGCCGCAAAGACCGTGCTTTCGGACATGATCGATACGCACCGCACAGCGGCGCAGATCGTCAAAGAAAAGAACCTTATCCAGATATCGGATGAATCAAGCATCGAGAATGACATCGATGCGGTCATCGCCGAGAATCCCAAAGTGGTCAACGACCTTACCGGCGGCAGATCGAACGCCCTTATGTTCCTGGTCGGCCAGGTCATGAAACGGACAAAAGGCAAAGCCAATCCCAAAGTGGTCCAGGATATGCTCAAACGGAGGTTCCCGAATGTTTAAGAAAGCATGCATCGCAATAACCGTCACCGCCGCAGCGCTGTTCATTTTCAGCATGACCCTGACGGCAAAGGACCAGAAGAACGAACTGTTCAAGCAGATCGAGCTTTTTTCCGATTCTCTCGCGGTCATCCAATCCGACTATGTCGACGAAATCAAGGCAAAAGACCTTATCTACGGCGCCCTGCGCGGAATGCTTTCGTCGCTCGATCCGCACAGCCAGTTCATGGACCCGGATACCTACAACGAGCTCAAGGTCGATACCGAAGGCAAATTCGGAGGCCTCGGCATCGAGATCACGATCAAGGACGGGCTTCTGACGGTCGTCACCCCTATAGAGGACAGCCCTGCGTGGAAAGCGGGGCTGAAGGCGAACGACCGGATCGTCAAGATCAATAACGACCTCACCCGGGACATCACCCTGACCGACGCGGTCAAAAAACTGCGCGGCAAAGCGGGGACTGCCGTGACCATCGCGGTCCTGCGCGAATCGGAGAAAAAACTGCTCGAATTCAAGATCCTCCGCGCGATCATCAAGATCCAGGACATCAAGAACGTCCGTATCCTCGAGGACGGTATCGGCTATGTGCGCCTCGTCGAATTCCGCGAGAACACCGCCCCGGACCTTGTCAGCGCGCTCGAAAAACTCAAAAAAACGGGCATGACGAGCCTCATCATCGACCTGCGCAATAATCCGGGAGGGCTGCTCGATACCGCCGTGCAGGTCGCGGAACATTTCCTTGAAAAAGGCAAGCTCGTCGTTTCGACAAAAGGGCGCAAACCCGCGCAGAACATGGAATTCGCCTCTACCGACAACAAGCCGCTCCTCGATATCCCCATGGTCATCCTCATCAACGAAGGGTCCGCATCGGGCAGCGAGATCGTCGCCGCGGCGCTTCAGGACTACCGCCGGGCGATCATCGTGGGAACGAAATCCTTCGGCAAAGGTTCGGTACAGACGATCGTGCCTCTCGCAGACGGCTCGGCCCTGCGCCTGACCACAAGCAAATACTTCACTCCGCTGGGTTCAATGATCCACGGTAAAGGTGTCATGCCGGATATCGTCGTAGAAAACGGCTTCCTTCTGGCCGCATCGGAGATCACCGAAAAAGATAAAGCCGAAGACGTCTTTGACAAGATCGAACAAAAGAAAACGGAAACCGAGGACTCTCAGGAAAAGGACAGCCCTGATTTTTATAAATCGGACAGCCAGTTACTTCGCGCCATAGACATCCTCAAGGCTGTTCGGATATTCAAAAAACAAGAATAATATGACCGTGCGAGCGTATAAAATAGTCATCGGCATCCTCGTCCTGATCATTGCAGCGCAATGGGTATACATGTTCGCCAGAAAACCGGCAGTGGCTCCGGAGGTAAAGCCGGTCAAGGTCAAAAAAGCGGTAACGGTCCGCAAACCGGCGCCTCCCGCGGCGAAAGGCACGGTCGCCATCGTCCTCGACGACTGGGGGTATAATCTCAACAATATGCCGGCGCTTGAGCAAATACCCTATCCGCTTACCATTGCGGTCCTGCCGAACCTGGCGTATTCTCAGCGGGTAGGGGAAACCCTGCACAGCCGCGGACGGGAGATAATCCTGCATTGCCCGATGGAACCTTTGCAAAAGGTCCCCCTTGAAAAAGACACGATCCTGACGACCATGGACAGCGGAACGATCAAACGGATACTCGACAGCAATGTCAGAACATTCCCGTATATACGGGGGATCTCTAACCACATGGGTTCACGCGCCACTGAGGACAACCGCACCATGCAGATCATCATGTCGGAATTAAAACATAAAAAACTTTATTTTCTCGATAGTTTCGTCACCTCCCGGTCAGTCGCAGGATCCGAAGCGTTCAGGGCAGGCGTATCGTTCGTCAAACGGGATATCTTCCTCGATAATAATCCCGATCCGGAATATATCAGGCAGCAGGTTTATAAAGTCCTGTCCCTGGCGCAGCGCAACGGTTCTGCGGTAGCGATCGGCCACGACCGGAAGAATACGCTGGAGGTCCTGCGCCAGGTCATGCCGGAGGCGGCAAAAGAAGGCTACCGTTTTGTCAACCTGTCGGACCTGGTAAAATAATATGCGCATCCTCGGCATAGAAACGTCGTGCGATGAGACCGCCGCAGCGGTCGTTGAGAACGGCACAAAGGTGCTGTCAAGCGTCGTCGGGTCATCCCTGCGCTTTCATCAAAAATACGGAGGCATCATACCCGAGATCGCATTCCGCAAACAACTCGAGACCATCGGCCAAATTGTTGATTGCGCGATCAGGGAATCAGGTGTACAATTACATCGTGTGGATGCTGTCGGCGTTACGCACGAACCGGGCCTGGCAGGTTCTTTGCTCGTCGGGATATCTTTCGCCGAGGCGCTGGCGATGTGCATCGGCAAACCGCTGATCAGGGTGAACCACCTGCACGGCCATCTATATTCGCCGGCGTTGAATGCAAAAAAACCGATGCCCCTGCCGGCGATCGGGCTCGTCGTTTCAGGCGGCCATACCGGTCTCTATGAGATCCGCTCGTTCAAAACCATACGGCTGCTGGGATCGACACAGGACGATGCATGCGGAGAGGCATTCGATAAAGTGGCCAAGATCCTCGGCCTGGGATACCCGGGCGGGCCGGTGATCGAAACGCTCGCTGCAGGCGGAGATCCCCGGGCGCTGCGGCTGAGCTGTTCGAACACAAAAGCGCCGTTCGATTTCAGCTACAGCGGTATCAAGACAGCGGTACTGTATCACGCGCAGAAGCATCGATTAGGCATATTTGCAGGACGGAATAAAAAGACGGACCGGGCGCGCATCGCAGACGTATGCGCCTCATTCCAGGACGCCGCATTGCAGGTCCTGGTCGATAAAACGATCGCGGCATGCAAAGACATGCGTATAAAATCCGCCGTGGTCGGAGGGGGAGTGGCGGCAAACCGCGCGCTCCGCACGATGTTCGACGAAGCCGCCGGCCGCGCAGGGATCACGGTCGCGTTTCCCGCACGGAATGAATCCATGGACAACGCTGCCATGATCGCGGGAATAGCGCATCTTCTCATCAAAGGAAAGCCATGATAACCGAAAACACAATGATCTTCCGGCTGGTATTATCGGTCGTTCTCGGCGGGCTCATCGGATTCGAGCGGCAGATGCACCGCAGGACCGCCGGATTACGGACCAACATCCTCGTATGCCTCGGCTCATGCCTCATCATGATCCTGTCCCAGTATATATTCGATATTTACCGCGACGTGGTCCCGGTCGATCCGTCGCGCATCGCCGCAAGCATCATCACCGGCATCGGTTTCCTCGGCGCGGGCGCCATTATCAGGGAACGGGATAAGGAAGCGGTGCGGGGGCTGACGACCGCCGCGTGCCTGTGGGTCGTCGCCGCGATCGGAATGGCTGCCGGATGCGGTTTCTATTCCGCAGCGCTCGTCACGACGGTCTTCACGCTCATCGTCTTATTCGTATTGCGCCACGTAGAATCAATGCTTTTCACAAAACAGCAGGGCGGAACAGGAGGAGGTGACTGATCATGGCCTTTAACAAAAGCAAAACACCCGACAAGATCCTCGATGTCGATGCGTCGATGCAGGGAACGCTGAATTTCAAGGACCCGGTGAATCTGCGCATCAACGGTAAATTCGACGGAAACCTTCAAACCCAGGGAAATCTTACGATCGGCCAGCACGCAGTGGTCACCGCCGATATCGTCGGGGACACGATCGTGATCGCCGGCAGGATCAAGGGAACGATAACCGCGCGCAAAAGCCTGGTCCTGTTGTCCACGGCAGTCGTCGAAGGGGATGTATTCCCCGCGTCCTTAAGCATCGCCGAAGGCGGCATATTCGAAGGCAGATGCTCCATGCTCGGGGAATTCCTGAATGTGGACGAGCTTTCCCGCTACCTGGACGTCGAGATCAATCTCGTGAACGAATGGGCCAACTCGGGCAAGATACCCGCTGTCAAAGACGACAATTTCTGGAAATTCGAGCGCAAGGCGATCGACGGCTGGCTTGCGCAGGGCAAGATCGGCAAATAAAACCTCATTATGGCTGAAGAAAAATTACTGACGGTCAGGGAAGTATCGGCATTGCTGGAGATCTCGGAAAAAGACGTCCTGGACCTTGCGGAAAGCGGAGCCCTTCCCGCATACAAGGTCGGGGGCGTATACCTGCGTTTCAAGCCGTCCCAGGTCGAGGAATTCAAAAAGAGCAATGCGAGCGTCGGGCAGCGTTCACGGGAATACACCGGCATGGAACGGGTGTTTGATTTCCTGTATTTTAACGATTTCTACATCATCGCGGCCATCGTCATCGCCGCAATGGTATATTTCATATTCAGATCATAGAGGAGGGATCAGGCAGATGCCCCGGAGATTCAAGGTATTCCGCCGCATTTTCAGGTTCCACGGTTTTCTTGACAGCCTGAAGATAGCGTTCAACGGTATCGCATACCTGTTCCTGTACCACCGCAACATGCGCATCATCTTCCTGTGCGGCGTCGCCGCGTTCCTGCTGGGCGTTTATTTCAGACTGCGCGGCATCGAGCTCATCGCATTGTGCATCACCTGCACGCTCGTGTTCATGGCCGAGATGTTCAATACCGCCATAGAGTTGATGATCGACATGTCAACGCGTAAATACCACACCCTCATAAAGCTCGTAAAAGACATCGCCGCGGCGGTCGTGCTCATCGCGGCCATCAACTCGCTCGGCGTCGGTTACGTCCTCTTCAGCAAGCATATCATCAGATTGTTCCGGTAATACGCGGACATAAAAAAACCGGGGCCGTAATACCCCGGATAAACGCTGACCGTTGCGCCCTCCTCAGAACTTTTTCTTGAATATATATTCCACCTGTTTCTTGCTTTCGTTGAAATGCGCTTTGCCTTTCATGTTAAAAACCGTGACCTTTGTCCTGTCTGAGATAAAATCCTCTGCTTCCTTCATCTTGAAATACGGCATGAACACGTCCACGCCGAGAAGGTCCTGCCACTGGCGGCGCAGCTGTTTTTTCTCGATCTCGGCGCGCTGGTCATTGGCAATGACCGACGAATTCAACCAGGACCAATACACATACCGGCTCTGATTCTCGATCGCTGCCCGCAATGATATATCCGCGCCCTGGGCAAAAGCGGAATCGTATAGATCAACGGGAACGACGACAGGAGGCCGTATATCTTTCGCTGCCGGCCGCTGCGCCTGCTGAGCGTAAAGAGAGCCCGCAAAAATAAGGACCAGCCCAAGCGTCAAAATTGCGCTTTTACGCATTTTCATATGACCTCCCGGTACAACCCCTGTCATATAAAGTATAACACATAACCTACTGGAATTCCAATGAGTTAGATATAATTTATTTCTACAAATGATTGCGGATAAACAAGATAGGAAAGAGGCCTAATCGCAGAACGGGATGGAGAAAAATTCGCTTATGAATTTACCGGCATACGTGACGCTCGTTGTGGCGCCGTCGACCAGCTTTTTCGTTGCGACCACCGGCGCGCTCATGAGCGCGTACAATTTGCGAAACAGTCTGTCGCGTTTTTCGGGTTTTTCGCGCTCTCTGACCTCATAGGTATACATTTTCCTGATCTCTTGAGGCCCTTCGATGAAAAGCGCTTTTACCGGAGCACCGATCATATTCGCGAGGTGCCTTGACATATTGACCAGATGATGCTCTGTCGTATACGCGTGCGCTTGGGACCAACAGGAACACAGGATCACCAGAACAACGGCAACACGCAGTCTAATTTTCGGCATTCATCAATTCCTTTGCCCGTTTGAAATAAAGCGGATTGTCCTTCAACTGGTGCATGAACGCTTTCAACGGCGCTTCATCCCCGTGATACGGCCAGTAGCCGATCTTTCGGGCTTCGGTATAGGCCTGTTTGATCGTCCATCCTTCGGCAGCGACGCGGTACAGCGCGACCATGGTCCCGGTGCGGTCGCGGCCGTCCTCGCAATGGATGAAGAGGGGGCGTTTTGCAGTCTTGAGCACGATCTCGAGAAAACGCAATGCCTGTTCATCAGAAGGCCTGACATACAGATCGATGGGTATATTATAAAATTCAATGCCGCGGGCACGGGCCCACGGCTCTTCCTGACCGACCTGCTTGGTGTCCTGGCTCAGGTTTAAAATGCTTTGAATACCCAGCGACTGTAACCGTTCATAACCCGCCGGCTTAGGGGCGCCGCCGCGGTAGATCGTGTCCGTGACCTGCGCAAACGCAGGGATATCCACGAACGGGTCATGCATATAGCTCACATACGCGCATCCGCTCGAACACACACAGCACAAAAAAACCAGCCACATCTTTTTCATAGCCTCATTGTATCACGAACAAAATCTTTCACAAATATAAGTTTTAGAGTATAATAATAAAAAAAGGAGGCGCCTATGCTCATGCTCATTCCTATTTCCCTGCTTCTGACATTGAGTTTCTTCGTGCGTATTACGATGAACAAGCTCACGGACGGATCACTGAAGATATTCGGCTGGGCGGTCTGCATCTTTTTGTGGCTATCTGCTGCAGTGGTCGCCGTATCCGCATGCATGTTCTGCTCGTCACAGCCGTACGGCGGTTACGGGCAGAGATACGGAAGGCTCAAGAGCATCTGCCCGCTTCCGGCCGCACGAAGCAGTCAGACCGATCCCTATCATCCGTGGAGGAACATGCCCGACCCCCATCACGGGTTCATGATGGAAGAAAGCGGCGATCCCTTCGCCGGCCTCGAAGATGACCTGAAATGCCCGGTGGCTGAAGGCGGCGCGCCGATCCGGGAACCCGAAGCGTCTGCTGATACAAAAAAATAAAGCGCCGGCCTTGCATTTGCCGGAATTTGTGTTATATTATTGCTTCCTACCGGATTTTATGGCGGCGTAACTCAGCCTGATAGAGTAGTCGGCTCATACCCGATTTGTCACTGGTTTAAATCCAGTCGCCGCCACTTTTCTACTTAGTTGCCAGTACCGTGGCGAGCTCAGCCCTGTGTGTGACGACCAGCACGCCCACGCAACATGCCAGGTCACCACAGGACAGTCGCCGCCACTTTTCTAACGCATACAAAAAACAATTTACCATGGTAAGAATCCTGGAATTCTTTGGCAAAATAAAGTCTTGCTTCGCTATTGGTTCAACTCGTCAAAGATCATTTTTAATGTTCCTGCTCGCCGTGGATTTGATCTTTCTTGCGCCTACAATTCTATATTCTATCGCTGTTCTTATTGAATTGATTTATCCTATAGATACTACAGGAATGGCAATAGGTTTTGGCCTAATATACGTTGTGATAGGAACGATCTTATTTTTGCTATGTCTTATTCCTACGGGATTGTATATCAATAGATTATTAACATTTCACAAAGATCCTGCCGCGATAACTAAAAAAAACGCGCTTAATTCTTTCATTAATATTCTTATATTGTTATTTTTCTTGGCTTTATTTGCTTATCCACTCATCCGCAGCATACTGAGGGACAGGTAAACATAGCCGATAAATAACGCATTTAAAAAACAGGAATCATACTTTCTCGTTTGCTCCCCCAGATCAGCGATAAAGACGGTTATGACCATCCGGCTCATACCCGCTCGATCGTAGATTTACCTGTCCGACCGGACAGAGTGGAAAGGGACTGTGACTGCTATGCCTGACAAAAAAAATGATCTTCACAGCGAAGAAAGGGTGCGCCCCGAAGAGCACAATACCCTTTACTGTGAAAGCATGTTCCGGTACTCTCTGATCCGGGACTATGCCTTGCAGAAGAACGTGCTGGACATCGGCTGCGGATTCGGGTACGGGACCGCATTGCTTTCCCATTCTGCCCTTCGAGCGATCGGCATCGATAAATCGCCGGCGGTCATAGCCGAGGCGAGAAAAAAATTTTCGTCTTCCCGGGCCGAATTCAAGAGCATGGATGCGGCTCATCTTGAGTTTCCCGGCCAGCGGTTCGATCTTATTTGCGCATTTGAATTAATTGAACACCTTGAGCGGCCGGAAGATTTCCTTGCGCAGGTCAGCACGGTACTGGATCCCCGGGGCGTTTTTTTCCTGTCCACACCGAATAATAAAGAAGAGTCGAAACCGACCTGGTCATTCCATGTCAAAGAGTACAGCGCAAAAGGATTGAACGATATTCTGCGCAAATTTTTCAGATCCGTGGAGATCTCGGGATTAAACCGGCCGGCCCAGTCTTATCGGCTTGAGAGTGAACTGAAAAAGATACGGCGCCTTGACATATTCGGATTAAAGAGATTCATCCCGCGTTTTCTCATCACAAAAGCCGTTCATGCCATCGCCGTTGCTCAGAACATTCCGCGTCCCAAAGATATGGTCTTCCGGGTCATCGATAACGCTGAAGAGGCGAATATTTTGCTTGCAAAATGCAGTCTTTAGACCTGACGGGGAAATATAAGGTTGGCATTCTATTGCTTCTTTTTGCATTATACCTGCAGGCCGGATTCTGCCAGACAGCGGGAGGATCATCGCCCGGTAAAGAACGAAGCAATATCACATGCCCGCTCGCTCGAACCACTCCCGAAAGCAGATTCGCCTCTCAACTCATGTTTTTTATGGGGAATTTCATCATCGTGGTCATCTGCGCGGGAATTTCAGCCTTTGCGCTGTCGTTATTACCCAGAAGAGCCCGATCGTGCCCCGTATCGAAACTTGCCGGAGCGGGCAAAGTCCATCTATTGTACGGGGACAGGAAGATCGTTGTGCGTCCAGGCTCATCCGAGTTCAATGTGATCATTGCCAATCTGTCGGATGAACGCCAGCAGCCCGACTTCCAGACAGCGTCCGTTACGCTGTATATCTATGTTCGCGGAAATCGTTATATCGTCCAGATCTCCATGGCAGGATGGAATTTCCTCCATGAGGAACGAAACAGCCGGCGGCTGATCAATGCGATGGATGCGGCAAAAGCGCTGGATTCATTGATCAAGCGGTCGGCAATCCCATGATCCTGACCGCATGAAATTAAGTTGCAGGACAGTGCGCTTTGTAGTACAATACAACCGGTTTATGATGCAGGGGTCAATCCAGGTTACGACTTCAACCAGAAGAAAGGAGGTTGACGAAAAACTGTAACACGGATGAAGTGCAGTAAAACCTACATGCACAAGGAGGGGGTAAATGAGTAGAAAGGTTCTCTTAGTCGTCGCGATGGTGCTTGCGCTCGCAGGATTGGCGCAGGCGGCAGAACCGAAATTCCTGCAGTTATCGGTGTTCAATCCTGTCCAGATGGTCCCGGAAGACGAATCCATCAAGGGCATCAGCCTCGATCTGTTCTATGTCGTGAACAAGGACTTTACCGGCTTCGCGTGGTCGTGGCTGGGCGTCAACAGAGCGACCGGCAATGAAGTCGCCGGCGTGCAGTGGGGCCTTGGCAACTGGGTCCCGAACGGCCGCGTGTATGGATGGCAGGCGGGTATCGCAAACCTGTCAGGCGATCGTTTTGTCGGATGGCAGAGCGGCTGGCTCAATATCACCAAAGGTGATTTCACCGGCCTTCAGTCAGGGCTCGTGAACTGGACAGAGGGCTTCTTCCATGGATGGCAGCACGGCGCGTTCAACTACACGGTCGGCAGGTTCGTCGGCCTCCAGAGCGGCCTCGTCAACATGTCAAAGGGCCAGACTTCAGGCGTGAACCTCGGCGCTGTTAACTTCGCCGAAGGATCATTCAAAGGCTTCCAGTGGGGGCTTTTCAATTACGCCGAGAGGATGGAAGGATTCCAGCTGGGCATCGTCAACTGGACAAAGAATCTTAACGGACTCCAGATCGGTTTAGGCAACTATAACGGCAACAAAGAGCCGCTGGAATTCATGATCATCGCGAACTGGTCGTTCTAACACCTGTTCAAACTTGAAAAGCCCCCTGCGGCATCATGTGTCGCAGAGGGCTTTTCGCTCAAAACCATGCATACCGCAGTCAGCCGCAAACGCGGGGTTGGCCTGATCGAACTTATTATCGTAGTCGCCGTGCTCAGCTTTTTTGCGTATATTGTGATGAAACACGTAACCTCCAGTCCGTCTCTTGACGCTGAAACGCAGAAAACGCTCGAGGAGCACGGGATCGACACGACCAATTACGGCACCATCATCAATACGACGCGCGACACCTTGAACGACATTACAAAGAAAACATCGTCGGCCATCGATTCACTTACGGGGGGCAGCAATGAATAAAAAAGCGGTCGTGTTCATCGCAGGCGGAATCATCGGCGCCGTCGCGGTCATGTCATATGACAGCGTAACCGGAAAACCCGTGAACGATTTCACCGGACCGGTATCAACTCCGGCGCTGATCCTATGCGCGATCCTCATACTCATCGGCATTATTTTAATCGTAAAAAAACCTTCGCGCAATAAAGCCCGGTCTGCCGTTTGATGCCCATGTTCCTGGACCGGGTCCGCGCAACCATCAACCGCTCATCCCTTATTGCACCGCGCGACCGTATTATCGCCGGGGTATCCGGCGGCCCCGATTCAACGGCATTATTGCTCGTCCTCAAAGCCCTGTCTGCGCAATACAAACTCACGCTCCATGCCGCGCATGTCGATCACATGCTCAGAAAAACCTCAAAACGCGATGCGCGTTTCGTCAAAGACCTGTGCGCGAAGCTCGACATTCCCGTCACTATCAGGAAGATCGATATCATGCGCCGGTCAACGGGCCGGTCGATCGAGGAAACGGCGCGCGACGAGCGGTTTGCGTTCTTTTGCACCCTGGCAAAAAAACACAAAGCGGATACGATCGCGCTCGGCCATAATCTGGATGACCAGGCCGAAACCGTGCTCATGCGCCTGTTGCGCGGATCGGGATTATACGGTTTATCGGCCATCATGCCTAAACGAATCATCAACGGCCATACGGTCATCCGGCCGCTCCTTGATGTCAGGCGCAGGGAAATCGACGCGTTCCTCAGGCGCAGGCGCATCACCCCGTGCATAGACGAATCAAACCGCGAGGATATATACCTGCGGAACCGTCTCCGTCATCATCTCCTGCCGCTTCTGGAAAAAAATTATAACAGGAACATGACCGCCATCCTGAGCAATACCGCGCGCGCCGCGGCTGACGATTATGATTACCTTATCAATGCGGCGCAAAGAACAGCGGCAGCGCTGGGCAATCGGATACCCCTGGCAAAGATCAAAGCGCTTCATCCGGCAATGCGCAGGCTTGTTCTCAGGCTTAATTTTCAGCGCCTCAAAGGGGATACCAGGACGCTCGCGTTCCGCCACATTCTTGAGCTTGAAGACCTGATCTCCAGCCGGCCGCAGAATTCCATCGTCGACCTGCCCAGCGGGATCTCCGTTGTCAAAAGAAGAACCTCCCTGCGTTTTTATAAACGATAAATTCGGTTGCTTTCCGGCGCGATTAAAGCTATAATAAATGCCTTAAAAACGCATCCACTTCGGAGACAGATATGGCAAACGGCAAGAAACATAAGAACCTGAAGAATAACAAGTTCCTGAAGAATTTCCCATGGGGATGGATCATCGCCATCGCCATGTTCTATATTCTGATCAACCTTCTGAACACATCCACGACCACGGTGCCCAAGGAAATATCCTACGGCGACTTTTTCCAGATACTGAAAAACGAACCCCAGCGGATCAAGGCGATCACCAAGATCGAGAACGAGCTCGAAGGAGAATATGCCGAAGGCGGGAAGTTCAAGCTCCATATTCCCGAGAACGACCCGGACCTGATCAAAATGATCAGGGAGAACGTGCCGGATTTCACGATCAAGCCGCTCAGGACATTCTGGGCAGCGTTCCTCTTTAACGTGGGGCCGATCCTATTGCTGATCCTGTTCTGGTGGATGATGGCCAACCGCGGAGAACAGCTCGGCAACCGGATCATGTCGTTCGGCAGGGTCAAACCGAAGATCAATTCGGATAAGGATGCGGAACGCGTCACGTTCAGCGACGTCGCCGGAGTGGACGAGGCAAAAGAAGAGCTCAAGGAAGTCATCGAGTTCCTCAAGGACCCGAAAAAGTTCCAGAAATTAGGCGGCAAGATCCCCAAAGGGGTCCTTCTTGTCGGACCGCCGGGCTGCGGAAAAACGCTCATCGCCAAAGCGGTGGCAGGAGAAGCAGGGGTGCCTTTTTTCAGCATATCGGGATCCGACTTTGTCGAGATGTTCGTGGGCGTGGGCGCAAGCCGCGTGCGGGACCTTTTTGAACAGGCGCGCCGCGCGTCGAAAGCGACGGGGACAAAAGGCGCCATCATTTTTATCGACGAGATCGACGCGGTGGGGCGTTTGCGTTTTTCAGGCATCGGCGGCGGCCATGATGAGCGCGAGCAGACGCTCAACGCCCTCCTGGTCGAGATGGACGGTTTTGACACCTACCAGGGGCTGATCCTCATCGCTGCGACCAACAGGCCGGATACGCTCGACCCTGCGCTTTTGCGCCCCGGAAGATTCGACCGCAATATCGTGGTCAACCTGCCCGACATCAAGGGAAGAGAAGAGATATTAAAAGTCCATTCCCGCAAGATCAAGCTCGACCCGAAGGTCGATCTGCAATCCCTTGCGGCGCAAACGCCCGGATTTTCCGGAGCCGACCTTGCCAATCTGTGCAATGAAGCGGCGCTGCTTGCCGCGCGCCACAGCAAAGAAACGGTGGAAATGATCGATTTCGAGAAATCAATAGAGCGCGTGCTTATGGGGCCTGAAAAGAAGAACCGCATCATGTCCCAGAAGGAAAAGGAGATCACCGCGCTTCACGAATCAGGCCACACGCTGCTGTCGCTTCTTCTGCCCGAGGTCAATCCGGTCAAGAAGGTCTCGATCATTCCGCGCGGGCTCGCAGGCGGCTATACGTTCACACCGCCGCTGGAGGACCGCCATTACTGGACAAAACGCGAACTGCTTGCCGAGATCACCATGATGCTCGGCGGCCGCGCCTCGGAAGAGCTCACGTTCAACGAGGTCACCACCGGCGCGCAGAACGATCTGGAGCAGGCGACCGCCATGGCGCGCAGGATGGTCTGCCAGTTCGGCATGTCCGACAAGCTGGGCAATATCACTCTGGGCAAGCGGGAGGGGCTCGTATTCCTGGGCAAAGACCTTGTTGAAGAACGAAATTACAGCGACGATACCGCGCGGGTCATCGACGAAGAGGTCAAGCATATCGTCGACGATGCCTACCTCAAAGCAAAAAATCTCCTCGCTAACCACCGCGAACAGCTCAAAGCGCTGTCGACCGCGCTGCTCGAAAAGGAAGTGCTTGACGGCGAAGAGGTCAAGCGCGTGACGGGGATCGAGAAAAAAGACACGGTGTGATGGCAATACGAATTTTATCCATCCGCGGCAAACAGGACCTGACAGAGATCCTGCGCGAACTGAAGGTCGATCCGTACGGGATCAAGATCATGGCTCCCAAAGCCCTGTCCCGCTGCCTGCGGATCGGCAATGTTTCGCACATCGCCGCGACGATCCTGAAACAGGAAATGCTTTCCGCCGGGGGGGATGCGGCGCTTCCCCGCGATGTTCTCACCGGAAAGCAAAAAAACTCGGACGTAATCCTTTTCGGGACCCGTGCGCAATGCGCGCGCCTTGTCGAAAAACTGCGCGTCCAGCCCTTCGGCCTTGCAAAACTGTCAGCGGATATCAAAAACTCTCTTGATAATTTCGAGAAGAGCGATTTCATTGCGGCATGGGGCGGTCACCGCCTGCGTCTTGGCGCAGAACCCCGTATCATGGGGGTCATGAACCTCACGCCTGACTCGTTCAGCGGCGACGGCCTGGGCGGCAGATCAGGCGACACGGGATTCATTGTCGAATACGCGCAAAGGCTTGTCCGCGACGGCGCCGACATCATCGATATAGGAGGAGAATCCACGCGGCCCGGCGCGAAACCCGTGCCGGCCCGGGATGAGCTCAGGCGCGTCGTCCCGGCAGTCCGAGCGATCGCAAAAAAAGTCAGCGTTCCCGTTTCCATAGACACGTACAAGCCGCAGGTCGCAGCCGCGGCGCTTGACTGCGGTGCATGCATCGTCAACGATATCTCGGGCCTGCGCAGGCCTGAGATGATGCGGACGGTGGCTGCGGCCAAGGCGGGAGTGGTCATCATGCATATGCAGAACACCCCGCGGACCATGCAGACCGACCCGTCGTACGGATGCGCGACCGCGGAGATCATCGGATATCTGCGCGGCCGCATCATGAAAGCTCTTGATGCAGGAATCAAATGTGATAGAATCATAATCGACCCCGGGATCGGTTTCGGCAAGACCGTGGGACACAATCTTGAGCTCCTGCGCAATCTGCAGGAGTTCAAAGTCCTCGGCGTGCCGATCCTCGTGGGAACATCCCGCAAGGGGTTCATCGGAAAGATCACCGGTGCCGGCATGGACGAGCGCCTTCCCGGCACGATCGCAAGCTGCTGCATCGCAGTCAGCCGCGGCGCGCATATCGTGCGGGTGAACGATGTCAAAGAGGTCAAACAGGCGCTCCGGGTAACACGGGCGATACTCTATGATTGAAACCGCGATATTATTCCTGCAGACATACTGGAAACCGGGCCTGGAGATACTTTTTCTGTGGATACTTATTTATCATGCGCTCGTTTTTTTCGAAGGAACGCGCGCGATCCAGGTGTGGCGCGGGATCATCGTGCTTCTGGCGATCTTTTTCCTCGTGCAATACCTGTCGCTCAATATCCTGAACTGGATATTCGATAAACTGCTCGGTATCTCGGTCCTTGCGATCATGGTCATATTCCACCCTGAAATACGGCAGGGGCTGGCGCGGCTGGGCCAGCACAACATGTTCCGCACGCCCCTGCGGGAGGAAGAACTGGATATCATGCTCAAAGAGCTCGGCAAAGCGGTCGAGGGGCTGTGCAGGGACAAGTTCGGCGCGCTCATCGCCATCGAAAAAAGCGATCCCCTGACGCCGTTCATCGAGACCGGCGACAGGATCGACGCCCTGGTGACCAGCGACCTGCTCCACACGATATTCACGCCGAACAGCATGCTTCATGACGGTGGCGTCATAATCCAGAGCGGCAGGATCGCCGCTGCGGGCTGTCTTTTCCCGCTGACCCAGAACCAGGACCTGTCGCGGGTATTCGGCACGCGCCACCGCGCGGCGCTCGGTTTAAGCGAGGAGACCGACGCGCTCATCATCGTGATCTCCGAAGAGCGCCACGACGTGTCGCTCGTGCACGAATCGCGCCTCTATAAAGACCTCAGCAAGGACGAACTGCTCGTCAAGATCAAGAATATATTGAACCCAAAGGGATAAACGCATGGCACGGGAAAAAGTCTCCCTCGGTTTCCGCATAAAACACTGGTTCACCTACCATCCATGGCTCAAGATCATCGCTTTGGTACTTGCCGTCATGGCATGGTTCTATGTGTCCCAGGAGATCAGCAATTTCAGGTAGAACGCACCCCCTATGATCAAACTCGGCGTCAATATCGACCATGTAGCAAGCGTGCGGCAGCTTCGCCGCGGAACAACGCCGGACCCCGTGGATGCGGCGCGCATATGCGAAAAAGCCGGCGCCGACTCGATCGTCGTGCATCTGCGCGAGGACCGCAGGCACATCAACGACGCCGACGTTGCGGCGCTGAAAGAAAAAATACGGACGAAACTGAACCTCGAGATGTCCGTGAACCCGGATATCGTCGATGCCGCGTGCACGATCAAACCCGACCAGGCAACGCTCGTTCCTGAAAAGCGGGAAGAGCTGACGACTGAAGGAGGGCTGGACGTCATCGCAAATTTCAAGACCGTCAAAGATGCCACCCAGCGGCTCGCGGCAGAAGGCATCAGGGTAAGCCTTTTTATCGACCCGTCGAAAAAACAGATCCGCGCGGCAAAAGAAACAGGCGCCTCGTGCGTCGAAATACACACGGGCGCGTTCGCCGCGGCGGACCGCATCAAGGAACAGAACTACTGCCTCGGCCTGATCAGGGAAGCGACGATGACCGCCCGGTCCATGGGAATGAAGGTGTTTGCCGGCCACGGCCTCGATTACGACAACATCCTTGCCATACGCAAGATCAAGGAAATAGAAGAATACAATATCGGTTATTCGATCATCTGCAGGGCGCTCGTCGTAGGGCTGGACCGCGCCGTCAGAGAGATGAAGAACCGGATCAAAGAAGGGAAGGGGCGTGGCTGAAGAGATCATCGGTATCGGCATCGATATCACCGAGGTGAGCCGCTTGCGCACGGCCGTTGAAAAATGGGGCGCGAGCTTCTCTCAGCGCATTTTTACCGAAAGCGAACTCGCGCTGGCAGCGACAAAGGTCAATAAATACCAGCACCTCGCGGGCAGGTTTGCGGCAAAAGAGGCGATCTTCAAGGCCGCCGGCGACGCGAAGATCGGATTCAAGGACATCGAGATCTTCAATGACAAAGCGGGCAAACCGTATTGCAAGTTTCGCAACGGCAAGGGCAGGAACATCACGGTCAACGTATCCATATCCCATGTCAAAACCTATGCGGTTGCCAACGCGATTGCGACTCAGAAGATCTGATTCCCATAAAGGGGATTACGGCCATATCCTCATCGTTGCCGGTTCCCTGCGCTATTCGGGCGCTGCGTTGTTATGCGCAAAAGCCGCGATGAGAGCCGGGGCCGGGCTTGTAACGCTTGCAATGCCGGCGGACGTATGCAAAGCGGCCATCAAGGCAAAGCCGGATGAACTCATGCTTTTGCCCCTCGGTCAGACCGGGCAAGCCTCGATCAACAGCACAGCCGGCCGAAAGATCCTGGATTTCTCGCAAAAAACCGATGTGATCGCCATCGGCCCGGGATTGTCCTCGGACAGATCCACAGGGGCCATGGTCAGGAAACTTGTCAGGGCGCTGCGCAAACCGATGGTGATAGACGCAGACGGCCTGAACGCGCTCGCTCAACGCCCGCCGGTCGCATTGCCGCCCGGGACGATCATCACGCCGCATCCGGGAGAAATGGCGCGGCTCATCAACATCCCGTGCCGCGTCATCGAGAAAAAAAGAAAAGAAGTTGCAAAAAATTTTGCCGCCCGTTATAATAGTACGGTTGTCTTAAAAGGCGCGCGTACCGTCGTTGCGGGGCCCGGCAGCAGGATATACGTCAATACGACCGGCAATCCGGGCATGGCGACTGCAGGCAGCGGTGACGTGCTCACAGGCATCATCGCGGCCTTCCGGGCGCAGGGGCTTGACGCGTTCGAGGCGGCCAAATATGCGGTATACCTGCACGGCCTTGCCGGAGACCTGGCGGCAAAGCAAAAGACGCAACTGGGCCTTATCGCGTCGGACATCATAGATTTCTTGCCGGCAGCTGTGAAAAAAAGTTCTTGATCTCATGCTGGCGTAGCTCAGTTGGTAGAGCTCCTCACTTGTAATGAGGAGGTCGCCCGTTCAATTCGGGTCGCCAGCTTTTTTTACCATAAGACGCCATGAATACAACGGTTAGTATCGAAAAGATAAGAAAACTTTACAAATCAGAGCGCTTATCTATTAACGATATCTCCAATCGGTTGGGAATTTCTTTTTGGAACACATATTCATTAATGAACGAATATGGAATTAATAGAAGAAACCCATCGATGGCCGGGTTTGCTGCAAACAGAAATAAGCCCCAATACAAGATTAAGAGGTCCTTGACGAATCGAGATAAACAACTAAAAATAGCCGGAATTATGCTTTATTGGGCAGAAGGAACATTTAATGGGAATACGGTCGATTTTACGAACAGTAACGCTGAAATGATTAAGATCTTCTTAAAATTCCTCCGAAAAATCTGTGGGATCAATGAAGAGCGATTGCGTGTTTATTTGTATGCCTACGAGCATCAAAACATTTCTGAGCTTCAAGATTACTGGCATACAGTTACTAATATCAAATTATCGCAATTTACTAAACCTTTTATAAGAAAAAACAATCTTAATGTAACAAAACGAAAACTACCTTATGGCCTCGTGCATATACGATATAATGACAAGAAATTGCTCGGTTCTTTAAAAAGCTGGATTGACAATTACATTTGTTGGACAGGTACCCAAGTGGCTAAAGGGGACAGACTGTAGAAAATGCAGCGCATGGCAGTAATGCCATGTGGAAAAGCAGGTGAATTCAGGGAAACCCATACGATATGGGCAATCCTGAGCCAAGCCCGAAAGGGAAGGTGCAGAGACTAAGCGCCTGCCATCCTCAAAAAAAAGGATGATGAGATAGTCCAAGCCTCGAGGTAACTTGAGGGCACTTGAAATCTGTTGCGCTTGCGCTTCCGGGGTTCGAATCCCTGCCTGTCCACCATTTTCTCAGACACACGCTTTGCTTTGCGGGAGTAGTTTCAGACCTCTCGACATAGACTGTCGGGGCTGATCCCGTTCGATGCTCGCATTAATTCAAAAACGGGACAGTGGGAACCATTTGCGGGAGTAGTTCAGTGGTAGAACAATAGCCTTCCAAGCTATATATGAGGGTTCGATTCCCTTCTCCCGCTCAGATACAAGCAACCGAGTAGGGCTTGAGGGTTCTCCCGTTTTTTCCGGATATGTATTTCGGAAACGGGATCCCGCCCGGAGATTAATAGGCAGGGCGGGAGATTCCCTTCTCCCGCTCAGATACAAGCAACCGAGTAGGGCTTGAGGGTTCTCCCGTTTTTTTCCGGATATGTATTTCGGAAACGGGATCCCGCCCGGAGATTAATAGGCAGGGCGGGAGATTCCCTTCTCCCGCTCGTATTGACCACCAACAGCAGCGTAACGCGAAGGCCCGTCACATGCCAGAAAAACAATTCCTCGAGCCGGTGTTCATAGACGCATTCGACCTCGACGACGCGTGGTTCCAGACCTTAAGCGCGATCCTCGAGAAGGGATACGTCTACCATATCACCCGCGGCTCGTACGCGGGCCAGCGACGGCTCGAATTCGACCTTGCGGTCATCCGCGTCAAGAACCCGGCGCACCAGATCATCCCCATCATCCCCGAAGGCATGAACATCCCTGCCCCGACGGACATGGATTATATCCAGGGCTACCTGAGCTACCTCTTGACCGGCGCCAAGACCGAAACCGAAGATTACACCTACGGTGAGCGCCTTGTCGAGCCGAAGGTCAGGTTCAAGGAACAGGTCAACGGCAAAGAAATGGTCCGCGAGATGCCCCTTGACTGCAACCAGGTCGAGGAGGTCATCAAGATGTACAAAAAAGAGGGCTTCGGCACGAACCAGGCGACCATGGAGATCGGCATGCCGTCGGACATCAAGCTCATCGACCCGCCGTGCCTGCGCATCATCGACACGCGCATCCGGTACGGCAAGCTCCATTTTTACCTGTATTTCCGCTCGTGGGACCTCTGGGGAGGATTCCCGTCAAACCTCGGCGGGCTTCAGCTCGTCAAGAAATACATGGCGGAGGAGATCGGCGTCGGCGACGGAGAGATCGTGTGCATGTCCAAAGGCCTGCATCTGTATGAATACAGCTGGGAGCTGGCGAAACTGCGCACGAACAAACCAAGCCTTCAGATCGCATAGACTATGACTGAGCATTATGACGGTGAAGAAAAAAGGCTGCGGGAACGATTTGAATGCATGACCCCGCTCGCGTATAAAATATGCTCCCAGGAAACCCTGTCAAAACTGTTCAAAGGGTATACGATAAACGTGAGCGAGACCGGTCTTCTGTGCAATATCCATGACAGCGTCAAGGTAGAGGATGTCCTGTGGCTGTCGTTCAACAGGTCGGTGCTGGAACTATGCGCCGAGCTCGACAGGCACAGCTTCTTTTACCAGAACGGCGTTGTCGGAAAAGTCGTTCGGGTCGAAGACAATCATGACGGCACGTTCAACGTCGGCATCCATTTCATCACACGCGAAGAGCAGAACCTCACCAATATCTACCCCAAAATACATTTCCTGGAAGGCCATGAAAAAGGCACGACAAACTAATATCGCGGTCCTGGGCGACGGCGGATGGGGCACGACTATCGCGATCCTTTTGGCGAACAAAGGGTATACCGTGCGCCTCTGGAGCGCGTTCAGGGATTACGCGGCGATACTGGACAAAAAAAGGGTGAACCCGAAATTCCTTCCCGGGATCAGGATCCCCCGCAGGATCGGGATCACTTCGGACTTGAAGCTCGCCCTGCGTAACGCCGATTGCATCGTCCTTGCAATTCCCTCGCAATATCTCAGGCGTGTGCTGAAGAACCTTAAAAATATCGCCGTGGGCAAAAACACGGCATTTTTAAGCGCGACAAAGGGGATCGAGATAGGAAGCCTCAAGCGCATGTCTGAAGTGATCCATGAAGAATTAGGGCCGGTGAAGCTTGCGGTCCTGTCAGGCCCGACCATCGCCCATGAGGTCGCAACCGGCATCCCATCGACGGCCGTCATCGCGTCGCACAGCGCGCCGCTCAGGAAACGGCTGCAGGACATCTTCACGACCGACCGTTTCAGGATATATACGAGCGACGACGTCGCCGGAGTCGAGCTGGGCGGCAGCCTCAAGAACGTCATCGCGATCGCCTGCGGCATTTCCGACGGGCTCGGGTTCGGATCGAACACAAAAGCCGCGCTGTTATCCCGGGGGCTGGCGGAGATCGCGCGGCTCGGGGCGTGCCAGGGAGCGAAGATCAAAACCTTCAGCGGCATCAGCGGGCTCGGAGACCTGGTCACCACATGCGTCAGCGAATACAGCCGCAACCGGTCGGTAGGCGAGCAGATCGGCAGGGGCACCACATATACACAGATCCGGAAGCGCATGCAAATGGTGGCCGAAGGCGTGCCGACGGCACGGTCCGCGTTCGAACTCAGCATTAAAAATAAGGTCGATATGCCCATCACCCGGGAGGTTTTCCGGGTCCTGTATAAAGGCAAATCGCCGCTCAACGCAGTCAAAGACCTTATGGCGCGAAGGAAAAAGGAAGAATAATCCCGTCATAAAACTATCAATCCCGCCTGAATTTCTATAAAAAACTTTCTTTGACAGTCCTTAATAAATCTTATATAATTAAGTGTTACTATATAAGCACATTCGGTTTAGGAATCTAATGAAGGATGTCCCGTGACGTACAAAACACGTCACGGATGATTACCGATTATTAAACGCTTGTAAATCACGTGGCTCTCCTTCGTTTGTCTTCGCAGACGCAGGACACGCCACGACGATAACATTTCGCGGGGCGTGGCTCAGTTTGGCTAGAGCGCTTGAATGGGGTTCAAGAGGTCACAGGTTCAAGTCCTGTCGCCCCGACTTTAATTGTAGCGGTGGCTTGGTAGCAGGTTCATCCCTGCACGAGAACATGGTCACTTTGGTGGGACTTCGCCACGACTCATGTAGTAGCGGGGCTTGAGTCCTCCCAAGTCGAT
>JAGOOP010000044.1 GCA_017992455.1 Candidatus Omnitrophota bacterium
TCCGAGATCGCGGATATTCTGGCAAAACACGGCAAGGAAGGATGAGCGAGCGATGGATACATTGACCCCGCAGGACCTTGAAAAGATCAACAGCGAAGCGAAAAAGGCCTCTTCGGACTGGATCAAGGTCGGCATGTCCACCTGCGGCATCGCCGCCGGCGCGGACGAGGTCCTTCAGACATTAAAGGATGAAGTGAAGAAGCGCAACGTCGCCATCGACATCAAAAAGTGCGGCTGCGTGGGAATGTGCTATGCGGAGCCGCTCGTCGAGGTAAAGATCGACGGCCTGCCGCCGATCACCTACGGCAGGGTCAACAAAGAGATCGCGATGAAGATCGTCGAAAAGCACGTGTGCGGCAAGATGCTCGTCAATGATTCCATTCTCGAGGTCGAGGCAAAAGGATAACAATGGCTGTCTACACCAAAACGGTTCTCTTAAAGGACACGAATCTCGCGCAGGAAGACCGGACGCGCGATTTCTACACGACGTTCCTTCAGAAACTCGGTGAATCGAGCCTTTCCGAGCTCGTGCAGGTCGTCCGGGCAGCGGACGTGGGCGTGTATAACCAGGGCGTGGTCATCAAGGTCATGCCGGATAATGTCATGTACGCCCATGTCAAGGACAGCGATATTCCCCGCATCATCGATGCGACGATCAAAGAAGGCACGCCGCTTGTTGACCTGCAGATCAAACGCGCCGGCAAGCAGCTGCGCATCGTCCTGCGCAACTGCGGCACGATCGACCCGGAAAATATCAGGGATTATATCGGCGTCGACGGGTATCTGGCGCTCAAGAAGGTTCTGCTTGAGATGACCCCGGAAAAGGTCATCGAAGAGATGAAGAAATCGGGCCTGCGCGGCAGGGGCGGAGCGGGTTTTCCGACCTGGATGAAGTGGAAATTCGCGCGCGCCGTTGCCGCTGATGAGAAATACGTCATCTGCAACGGCGACGAAGGCGATCCGGGCGCGTATATGGACCGCAGCGTGCTTGAGGGCGATCCGCATTCGGTCATCGAGGGCATGGTCATCGCGGGGTTCGCCATCGGAGCGGCCAAAGGTTATTTTTATATCAGGGCGGAATATCCCCTTGCGGTCGAACGTATCCAGAAAGCGATCGAGGACGCGCGGTCCTGCGGCCTGCTCGGCAAAAACATCCTCGGCAGCCATTTCAGTTTCGATCTGGAGGTGCGCCTTGGCGCAGGGGCGTTCGTCTGCGGCGAAGAGACGGCGCTTATCGCATCCATCGAGGGTAAACGCGGCACGCCGCGTCCCCGTCCGCCGTATCCGTCGGTCAAGGGGCTCTGGGGCAAACCGACGGTCATCAATAACGTCGAAACGCTCGCCAATATCCCGTATATATTCCTCAAAGGCGGCGATCATTTTGCCAAGGTCGGCACGGCAACGTCCAAAGGGACCAAGGTTTTTGCGGTCACCGGCAAGGTGCGCAATTCAGGGCTTGTCGAAGTCCCCATGGGTATCACGCTGCGGGAGATCGTGTACGATATCTGCGGCGGCACCTCATCCGGCAAGCAGCTCAAGGCAGTGCAGACCGGCGGCCCTTCAGGCGGCGTTATCCCTGCCGAATATCTCGACACGCCCGTCGACTACGATAATCTCCAGAAGCTCGGCTCTATCATGGGCTCGGGCGGCATGATCATCATGGACGAGGATGACTGCCTCGTCGATATAGCGAAATTTTATCTCGGTTTCTGCGTCGAAGAATCGTGCGGCAAATGTTCTCCCTGCCGTATCGGCGGGACCCAGATGTTGAAAGTGCTCGAAAGGATCACCGAGGGCAAAGGCAGGATCGAAGACCTGGCTATGCTCAAGAGGATCGCATTCGCCATGCAAAAGGCGTCTTTGTGCGCCCTGGGTCAGACTGCCGCGAATCCGGTGCTTTCCACCATCCGCTATTTTGAAGCAGAATACAAAGAGCATATTTTGAACAAGAAGTGCCCGTCGCACAAATGCAGCAAGCTTGCCAGCTACACGATCATTCAGGAAAAGTGCAAGAAATGCGGCTTGTGCCAGAAACAGTGTCCGGCAGGCGCTATCCCGGGCAGCAGGGAAGAGGGATATACGATAAAACAGGATAAATGCGTGAAATGCGGCCAGTGCTTCGAGGCCTGCAAGTTCAAAGCGATATTGAAAGAATAAAACATGCCGAAAGTCGTCAAAGCGAAAATAAACGGAATTCTCCTTCGGGTCGCCGAGGGCACCACGATCCTCGAGGCCGCGCGCAGCGTCCAGATCAAGATACCCACGCTGTGCAAGCATCCCGACCTGCCGGCGTCAGCCGCGTGCGGCATTTGCATCGTCAAGGCCAAGGGCTCGAACAAGATGCTTCGCGCCTGCTGCACGCCTCTTGAAGAGGGGATGGAGATAACGACCCATGACCCTGAGATCGTCGAGATACGCCGGACCGTTATCGAGCTCATTCTTTCGAACCACCCGAACGACTGCCTCAAGTGCGGCAGGAACAATAACTGCGAATTGCAAAAATTGACCGCTGATTTCGGCATCACCGAAGAACAATTCCCGCAGTTCCTCAGGGACCTGCCTAAAGATTCGTCAACCAATACGATCGTCCTGGAGCCGCAGAAATGCATACTGTGCGGACGCTGCGTCGAGGTATGCCAGGACAACCAGGATGTCTGGGCGCTGTCGTTCCTCGAGAGGGGTATCAAGACGCATATTTCCCCGGCAGGGCAGATCCAGCTCGGGGAATCCCCGTGCGTGCGCTGCGGCCAGTGCGCTGCGCACTGCCCGACAGGCGCCATCGTCGAAAAAGATGAGACGGGCAAGGTGTGGGATGCGCTGCGCAGCGAGGAGAGATATTGCGTTGTGCAGATCGCTCCGGCAGTGCGCGTCGCCATCGGCGAGGCGTTCGGTTTCCCCATGGGAGCGAACCTCACCAAAAAATTATACGCGCTTTTGCGGCGTCTCGGGTTCAAGGCGGTTTTTGACACGAGCTTTTCGGCAGACGTGACCATTATGGAAGAGGCGAGCGAATTCGAGGAGCGGCTTTTAAGCGGCAAGAAGCCCCTGCCGCTTATCACGTCATGCTGTCCGGCATGGGTCGATTTCATGGAAAAATTCCATCCGGACATGATCGAGCACTTTTCATCGTGCAAATCTCCGCATGAGATCCTCGGTGTGCTTTCCAAGACCTATTATGCGAAGAAGAACAATATAGATCCGGCGAAGATCTTCAATGTTTCGATCATGCCCTGCACCGCAAAGAAATACGAGATCACCCGCAGCGATGAGATGTTCGCCTCGGGATATCAGGACGTCGATGTTTCGTTGACGACGCGGGAGCTCGCGCGCATGATCAAGCAGGCGGGCATCGATTTTACCACGCTGCCTGACGAAGAATGCGATTCCATCCTCGGCGAATACGCCGGCGCCGGCGTCATTTTCGGCGCGACAGGCGGCGTCATGGAAGCGGCGCTGCGCAGCGCATATAATTTTGTCACGGGCAAAGAGCTCGGCAAAGTCGAGTTCGAGAACGTGCGCGGCCTCACAGGCGTCAAGGAATCCGAGGTCGATGTCGACGGAAAGAAGATCAAGATCGCGGTCGCCCACGGCCTGGGCAATGTCGAATATGTCCTGGGCAAGATCAGGCAGGCAAAAGCGCAGGGCAAAGAGATGCCGTATCATTTTGTCGAGGTCATGGCGTGCCCGGGCGGATGCGTCGGCGGCGGCGGCCAGCCGTATATGGTTACCGATGAACTGCGTATAAAACGCGCCGAAGGCTTGTATCAGGACGATACCGATAAGCAGATCCGCTGTTCCCACCAGAATCCCTATATCAAGCGCTTGTATGAGGAATTCCTCGAAAAGCCGCTGTCGGAAAAATCAGAAAAACTGCTTCATACCCATTATAAAGGAAGACCTGTTTACCGCAGGTAGATCATCAGAAAAAAATGGGGACGGTTCTCTTCGAGAACCGTCCCCATTTTTTTTCCGTTTTTAGCCTTGTTTTTCTTATTCCGCTCCCGTATAATACCCCAAAGGATACGATGCGATGAACATACTGGTAACCGGAGCGACGGGTTTTATCGGGCAGGCGCTGGTGAATGAATTGCTGGCGCTGGGCCACAGCGTATACGCCCTTGCGCGGCCCGCGAGCGACCGCCGCCTTTTAGACGCGCGACATGTCCCGGTCATTATCGCAGACCTGGCAGATGAGAAGAGCCTTGCAGCGCTGAACAGCTATACGTTCGATGCGATCTATCATTGCGCCGGCCTTGTCGAGGATCAAGACCTCCATAAACTGTATAAGGCGAATGTCGCCGGCACCGATAATATATGTACCTATGCCCTGGACCATCATGTGCCCCGGCTGATCTATATCAGCTCGGTTGCGGCGGTGAGCGGCAATGAACAGGTGCCTCTGACCGAGGACCTGCCGTACAGCGCAACGAACCTGTACGGGCTTTCGAAACTTGAGGCAGAAAGCCTTGTCCTGCAGCACCGCGTTCACGGCCTGCCGGTCGTTATTCTGCGGCCGGCCATGGTGTACGGGGAGGGCGAGCCGCATGCGTTCGATACCATCATGAAGCTTCTTCGCAGGCGGCTTTTGCCGTTGATCGACGAGGGCAGGCATATGATGCATATGGCGTATATAAAAAATGTCGCTGCGGCGCTGGTCATGGCGTTGACCGAAGATAAATTCCTGGAAGGGACTTTTTTCATTGCGGATAACGAAGTCCTGACCCAGCGCGAAGCGTTCTCGATCCTCAGCCGCATTGCGTGCGGCCGCGACCCCGCCGTTCTGCCGGCCTGGATGACGTCCGTGCTTAGCCATATGCCGGTGTGGGGAAAGAAGGTCAGGATGTTCCTGAAGGACCGCGTATACGATATCGGCAGGCTGAAGGCGACCGGATATACGCATCCGTTCACGGCGCAGGAGGGATTGCGCCGCAGCGCAGAATACTGGATGCAGGCAAAAACAAAAGGCTAAAAAACGGGGTCAGAATTATTTATTTGCCGCAATAGGCGCAGCTAACAAATAAATAATTCTGACCCCGTTTTTTATGGCCGGCGATAGATCCTCGCGTTGGAATCGGTGTCCTCGAACAATTTCCGCACTTCGGTCAGCATGGATTCGGATTGCCCCAGGCATAAATACCCGCCCGGACGTATCGCCTCGAAGAATTTCCTCAATATCTGCTCCTGGAGCTCCCGATTGAAATAGATAAAGACATTCCTGCACACCAGAAGGTCGATGCCTTTCGGGAAATCGCCGGTGATCAGATCGAGCGCAGAAAAGGCCACCATGCCCGTTATCGTTTCTTTCACGCGGTATATCTTATTCCGGGCAGGCTCGCCGTTTCCCGGCTTCTCGACCGCAATAAAATATTTCGCCAGCAGTCTGTCATTGACGTTCTTGATGCTGTCCGGTGAATACTGCGCTTTTTGCGCGGCGGCAAGCGCGCCTTTGTCCACATCGGTCGCGATGATATGCGCGCGGATCAGCGCGGCATGCGGCCGTAACGCCTCGGCCGCCGCTATGGCAAGCGAATACGGCTCTTCCCCGTTGGCGCAGCCCGCAGACCAGATGGCGAGCGTGTGGTCCGCGGCCGCGCGTTTCTCGGCGATCATCTTTTCGAGCAGGTATTGCAGGGTCACCCAGAGCGGAGGGTCGCGGAAGAACTCCGAAACGTTGATGCACAGCGTTTCGAACAGCTTTTCGTATTCGCGGGGGCTGCGGTCCAGGAGTTTCATATACTCGGTATATGAGTA
>JAGOOP010000045.1:0-3487 GCA_017992455.1 Candidatus Omnitrophota bacterium
GCTTGCAGGCTCCGCGATTACCGGCGCGTAAAATAATTATCAGTCAGGCCGTCGAGCTGAGCCGCAAGCTCCTGGAGACGGATCTCTTTTTCCGCGATCTTCTTTTTATCCATCAGCGTCAATGAATCCATTTCGAGCCTGACCCGGACATATTCGAAATACAACTTGGTAACTTCGTCGATAATATCGCCGCGCAGCTGGACCAGCAGGCGCGAGCGCGTATCGATAGAGGTCTGCGCGTCGTTCCAGATCAGATCCGCAAGATCCCATTTCAGCGCCACATCCCACTCGTACACGTCTTTGCCCTTACGCAGGATGTCGTCGTATTCCCTGGTCGTCGATCCGCCTTCCCAGTGCCACAGGTCGGACGTATCCTTATTGAACCCGAAGTCGACGCTGGGCAAAAGCGCCTTGTTCCGGGCCTGCCTGCGCCATTGATGAATTTTTCCTATATCCGCATCGGCATATGCGATGGCGGCTTTTTGCACGGACGCGATCGACGGAAGACCCCCGGTGTGCCGGTCGTCAAACGCCTGCTCAAACGATACACGGGTATCCCGAGCCCGCACAACGTGCAATCCTTTTTTTCCTGCGGCATACACGCGGTCCACCCCGCATGCAAGGCTTTCGATGATCTCACCCGCTATGGCGCCGTCGATCCGGTGCCATCGGTCGTCCGCAAATTCAAACACCTCATTGTCGGTTGCGGCATACATGCGGCCGGCCGGGCATACTGCAATTGCGCGGATATCACCCGTTGTCAGACCCGATTCGGGAAGCCTTTTCCACGTCGCAGCGTTGTCAGTGCTGGCAAATATACCCGTTGCCGCTGCGCAGTATACCGCTTGGGGCCGCGCCGGATCGACGCAAAGGGCGCGTATCGACGAGGCCTGCGCCGCGCCGTCATCGTCAGGAACGTCCGCGCTGTCGCTCGCGGCATCATCTGCAATGCGGGCGGTGAACACTTTCTCCCACTGACCGTCAATACCCTTCTTCCGATATACGCCGTCAGAAACAGCCGCATACAGATATCCGTCAGGCGATGCGTCCGCGCCCAATGCTATGATCATGTTTGATCCGAACTGCCCAGATTCCCGGTTCCAATGCCTGCCTGCGTCAGCGCTCACAAAAAGCCCTTCGTCGGTCCCTGCCAGCAGCAGCGGCAGGCGCGCCATGATTGCGCGGCAACCCGCTCCGCGCGCATTCGACGGTTTAAAAATATTTTTCCATGCCCGGCCTGAATCGCTGCCGGCATAAATTCCTTTACTGGTCGCGGCGAATATGCGGCCGCGGTCGTTGAGATCAAAAGCGACATGATGTATTGCCATGTCTTGTCCATGAAGGACCGGTTTCCAATACAACCCCGCGTCTTCGGTCCTATACAAGCCGTTGGCCGTTCCAAGAAATATCGTCTGCTTTGCCGCAGGATCGGGCAACACGCAGATACCTTTGACGATTTCCCGCGAAATATTCTCCCAGCGCCCCTCCTGCGCATAAACCACAGGTGAAAAAAAACACATTACCAGAACACATATCCCGACTCCCCTACTCAGCTTCATATTACCCCCTTCGCAGCGCGTCAAAACCTTCTGCCATCCTTTGGCAGCTTCAAAATAATAGACGCGCGCGCGCGTAAAATCTCACATAAAAAAATTGACTGAAGCGCAAAAAGGCTAAAAACGGGGTCAGAATTATTTATTTGATACCCGCCGCGGTCGAGGCAAATAAATAATTCTGACCCCGTTTTTAGCCTTACAATTTCAGCAGGGGGATATTGAGGCGCTGGCGGGAAGTCTCGCCGGGCAGGAGTTCTGTCTTGCGCCAGGAAGCGCAGTTGCGGGGATGACGGGCCTTATCGGCAACGGCGTGCGACGCGGCGATATGGATCGCATGCTTGCCGAACATCCGGTTGACCTCATCGACCGCTACGCTGACCTTGCGCACGCGCTCGACGCGGATGGGATCGTCGAACAGATCAGCGCTATCGGTGCCTTCCTCTAATATGTCGGACAGGATGACGCCGGTCGAGCGGTACAGACTGCGGGGATCGAAAACCTCATCAAAGAGCCTGCCGCACGCAGCGGTGAAATCGAGCGTCGACGAGGAATGGCGGTTGATGCGGCCCTCAAGGCCGCATGAGCTGAAATCCGCCCTGCGCAGGTATACGGTCAGATTCCTGCACGCCAGGCCGTGCCTGCGCAATTTGATGAACGCGGATTCGAGGTTGCGCATGAGCTGCGCTTTGACAAGATCGCGGTCGCGCGACGCCGGCGAGAACGTCTTGGTCTTGCTGATCGTCGCATATATATGCTTCGCGTCGGTGACGACCGGATATACGGCAATGCCGCGCAGTTCCTGCCAGAGCTCCATACCGACTTTACCGAGGATCTTCTGCGCAAAAGCCATGGGCCGCCGGACATAATCGAGGACGGTGCGGATATTGTATTTCTGCAAAAGCGCAACCGTATTCGGGCCGAAGCCGCAGACACGTTCGAGCGGGACCTGCGCGAGGAACACGTGCAGCTTATGGCCGGGCACTGCGCAAAAACCGTCGGGCTTGTTCTGCTTCGAGCAGATCTTCGCAAGCGATTTTGACAGGCTCAAGCCCACGGACACGGTCAGATTCAATTCCTTTCTGATATCCTCCTTGATCCTGCGGGCGATGTCGCCGTATGAACTGCGGTACATGCGGCGCAGGCCCGTGATATCGCAGAACGCCTCGTCGATGGAATATTCTTCCACGTCGGGGGTGAACCTGCGGATGACGGCGAATATGCGCTCGGAATAGATGCTGTAAAGCTCGTAGTCGCTGGGCATGATGATCACGCCCGGACAGGCGCGGCGCGCATCGCCGAGGCGCATGCCGCGCTTGACGCCCGCGGCCTTTGCCTCATAGCTGGGGCATGACACAATGCCCCGCTCCTGGCCGGTCACCAGCGGCTTGCCTTTCAGGCCCGGATCGCGCGCGGATTCGCATGAAGTAAAAAAAGCGTCGCAATCCACATGGACGATCGCGCGGGGGAATGATAACAGGGTGATGAAATCATCAACAGCCGGAGGCTGCATAGGAATATGGAATTAACGGTATTTGCGGATATCGGCGATGACGACACCGCCGAGGACAAGTTCCTGTTTCGGCTCTATCGGAGGATATTTCTTGTTCGCCGCGCGCAGAATGATCCTGCCCTTGTGCTTCTCGAAATATTTCAGCGTCCACTGGCGGTCCACGCAGGCAACGACCACATCGCCGTGCTTCGGGCTCAACCCCTTCTGGATCAGGACAAGATCGCCGGGATGGATGCCCGCGTCGATCATCGAATCGCCCTCGACCTTGAGTAAAAACGTCGCCTGGGGATTCGATATGAGATATTCGTCGATACTGAGCAGGTCAACGGTCTCCTCTTCCGCAGGGCTGGGAAATCCCGCCTGGACCAGGCCGAGAAGCCGCACGGGTTTGCGGCTGTGCGGCGGAATAAGCCTGCCGGTC
>JAGOOP010000045.1:3587-5259 GCA_017992455.1 Candidatus Omnitrophota bacterium
GACTTTCTTTGAAAGCGTTTTCAAAATCCTGGGGACGGTTCTGAAAACTTGGGGACGGTTCTCGTTTTTTGAGAACCGTCCCCAAGTTTTCAATCCATGCTCAGGAGGATCTCTTTGATCTCCTCATAGCCCGGGTAATCGACGGATACGTAGAATTCCTGCGCCTGACGCAGGTATTCCCGCGCTCTGTTCTTCCAGCCGCGCTTTTTATACAGAAGCCCGAGCTGATACGACGCATCGGCGAACTCGGGCCGCGCTTTTATGTCCCTGCTCAATTCAAGCGATTTTTTCAGATATTCTTCGGCGCGGTCGAAATTGTCCATATCCATATACAGCTCGCCGATCATCGCGTAATCCTGGGCCATGCTGGGCAGGTTGTTCTGCGCCGTGTCGATCCTCAGCCCCTCGTTATAACATTCAAGCGCCTTGACGTAATCTTTTTCCATGAGGTGCATCTCGCCGAGGTTGAAATAGTAGTCGCTCAGCTCCCCCCGCCTGTTCATGCGCTCGAACAGCCGCTGGCTCTTGACGTAGAATTCGCGCGCGGTTTCCCTGTCGTCCTTGTTCTCGAACACAAGCCCCAGGTCGAAATAATCGCATGCGAGATTATACCGGTGCTCGGCATTGCCTTGCCGCTCGCGGTTGATCTCAGCGCTTTTGGTCAGAAGCTCCAGCGCCGCGTCGTTGTCTTCCTTGTCCATATGCCATACCGCCAGCTTGCGCATCGCCAGCGCCTCGTTGAGCGCGTCGCGGTTCGCGCGGCTTTCATCAAGCGCTTTCTCGTAAAACTCGCGCGCCTTGGCGTAATTGCCCATCTGCTGGTACATCCACCCGGCCATGCTGTAACCGTACGCAACACCTTTCGTATCCCGCGCGCGGCCGGACGCAAGCGCATAATCGAAATAATTCTGTAATGCCTCTTCCCTCCTGCCCATGCGGCTGTGAGCCTCGGCCATGATCGGTAATGCAAAGCGCATGCGCGGTTCCTGTATCAACACTTTTGCCGCAATGACCGCGGCCTGCCCGGTCCTTCCTTTCGCAAGTTCGGCGCGCGCCTGGCGCAGGCGCATATATGCGCTCGGGTTAATACTCGGCAGCCACGCGTACAGGCTTGCGATCACGATCATGACAAAGATGAAGCATCCTGCGCCGATCAACGCACTGCGGTATTCCGCATACCACGGCAATGACGGCGTCTCTTTCGAGCGGCTATCAGCCCGGGCGCCGGGCTTTCTGAAAAGCGCGAATCCCGGATCCCCGTACAAAAGATAACTTGCCCAGCGCAGGGACTCGATACCGTATAACCGCGCAAGCCGGACGCGGCTCTGCCTGGCCGCCTCGCCCACCGACCTGCCTCTGCGCAATATCTGATAAAATTGGCGCGCATACGCAAAACTCACCGGATCCTCGACGCGGTGTATGGCGCCGATGTAATGGCGCACGCCCGCATACAAAAAGGCCGACGCGAGCCCGTATGTCTTTTCCTGATAATCCGCCGAAACCGCCGTTTCGGCTTCCTGCGCCGAGTGGCACGCATTCGAGAACACAAGGCTGGGCATGGGAAGGCTCTCCGCCATGGTCGCAATATCCCTGCCGCTGAACCTTCCGTCGCTCAGGACCCAGCCGCTGTTCTGCGGGTCGCTGTTGTCGTATTCGCAATGGCCGGCATAGT
>JAGOOP010000005.1:0-61382 GCA_017992455.1 Candidatus Omnitrophota bacterium
GGCAGACGCTCAATACCGTCGAGCGGCTTGAGAAGTGGAACGGCCACATCCTGAATTATTACAATACGCAGACCCTTCTTGCCACGCGGCGGTATATCTCGCTTGTTGACAGCGGGAATTTCGCCGCATGCCTGCTCGTGATCGCCCGGGCCTTCCCCCAAGAGGATGTCGGTGAGCTCGCGCAAAGGTTGTTCGATAAAATGAGCTTCACCCCGCTCTACGATTTCAACCGGGGCTTGTTCTATACGGGATATGACCAGGAAGTGAAGCACGCGACGAGCGCGTATGACGAATCCCGGTGCCCCATGACCGAGATAGAGGAAGAGACCGCCAAGATGTTCAATATCTCATACTATGACATGCTCATCAGCGAAGCGCGCATTGCAAGTTTTGTCAGCGTTGCCAAGGGCGATGTGGATGATTATCACTGGTTCAATCTTGAGCGTCAGTTCCTGCGCGGCCGCGCGGGCACGATCGCGGCGAGCTGGGGCGGCACTGCGTTCGAATACCTCATGCCTCCTTTGTTCCTGAAAGAGCGGGAACTTTCTCCGTTCTGGCTCGGGCGCAATAACGAGCGCGCGGTCAAGGCCCAGATCAGATACGGCCGGAAATCCGGTATGGCCTGCTGGGGCGCTTCGGAATGCGGCTTTGTCGACCGGGACCCGCAAGCGCCGTATTCATATCATGCCTGGGGCACTCCGGGTATCGGCATAAAATACGCCCGCAAGGAAGAACAGCCCAGGCCTATCGTCGCGCCTTACGCTGCGATAATGGGCATCGAGTATGCGCCTGCGGAAACATTCGGGAACTTGAAGCGTTTTGAGCAGGCGGGCGCGCGGGGCAGAACCGGCTTCTTTGAATCTTTAAACCTGGAGATCGGGGGAGTGACCCAGGAGCATATGTCGCACCATCACGGCATGTCGCTTATCGCTTTGAATAACTTCCTGAACTCAGGAGCGGTCAGGGAACGGTTCCATAGCCACCCGCTTGTGCGCAACGCGGAGCTTCTTTTGAAAGAGTATGCGCCATCGTCGGAAAGATTCGATCCCGCGAGCATAAGGACAAAGAACTTGTTCTCCGTCACCGATACTCCGGGCGTCAACATGCTGGGTAACGCAGAATACGCAGTCCTTATCGACAGTTTCGGCAACAGCGCAAGCAAGATCGGCCTGTGCCGCTGCCTGGTGAACGACCTTTACGTGCGCAGGTGGCGCGGCGACATCAGGCGGCCGTCAGGCCAATATTTCTATCTGCGGGACCGCGATACCGGTTCTGTCTGGTCGATCGCTTTTGAGCCGAGCCGCGCACCGCCGGTGATGTATGAAGCTGAGCACGCGGCATACTTCACGCGGTTCATGAACATCCATGAAGATATCCGCGCCGTCGGCAAGGTATTCGTCCCGCCCACCGGTATGCTCGAGGTATGGCAGGTTACCGTTACCAACGAGACTGCGCGGGACAGAAAGCTCTCCCTGACAAGCTACCTGGAATGGGCGCTTCATAACAGCCGCCTTGACCGGGACCATCCGGTGTTCAACCGTCTCTTCGTCCATACAGAACATAAAGAATACGCTCCCGACCTGCATGCCATCGTCGCATTCCACAGAAAGTCAGGCATGTTCGGTTTCCACAGCGTCAATTCCGAAATAAATTCTTTTGAGACCAGTCGCAGGCAGTTTATCGGCGTAGAGCATGATCAAGATATGCCCTTTGGCATCAGCGGCAAGCTTTCCAATACTACCGGCTATACACTCGATCCTGCGGCAAGCCTGCGGGTAGATATCGATCTGCAGCCTTACGAGTCCAAAACATTTCTTTTCCTGACCGGCGCGGGCAATAGCGAGGATGAGGTCCGGCAATTGGCCCGGGATCATTCTTCCTGGTCGAAGATCTCTCGCCTTTTGAGGATGAGCGCCTTGAGCATGGAGAAGAAGGCCTATAACCGCGGCTTGAGCAGTGAAGACGCGCGCAACCTCGCAGCCATAGTCTCGCTTTTATGTTATCCGCAGCCTGAATATTTAGGAAGCGCCCGGGCGCGCATGGAGAATACTCAAGGCCAGCAGGGTTTATGGCAATACGGCGTATCCGGCGATTTTCCGCTTCTGCTGTTCAAGATCAAGTCGCGGGCCGGCCTGGACCATGCCCTGACGCTTTCCAGGATACATTCCCTGATGACAGAAAGCAGTTTCATGGCTGAATTCGTTGTACTCAACTGCTGCGATGACCCGTCGGAAAAAGCGCAGATCGAGACGTGCCTTGAACGGATAAAAGAACCCGGATTGTTCGCCTTTGACCGGGAGCGAATGCCCGATCAGGATCAGGCGCTCTTTGAATCATGGGCAGACCTTGTCCTGGATACAGATCTTACCGCTTTGAAGGATTTTGCTCGGCAGCGGCGTGACGGCGGCAGGACATTCGGCCATTTTTCAGACGACGGCAAAGAATTCATCATCACGGATATTCTTACGCCCCGGCCATGGTCCCATATCCTTTCCAATCCCGAATACGGTGCCCTGGTGACCTGCCATGGCCCCGCGTATGCATGGTTCATAAACTCGCAGCAGAACAGGACCACGCCGTATGTGCCTGACGCGGTTGTTGATCAATGGCCGCGGGCGCTCTTTATCAAAGACGCCTCGACCGGCAGTGTATTTTCACCGTTCTTCCATCCGCTCAAGACAGAAGGAACCTATACTGTGCGGTATGGCATGGGTTATGCGGTGTTCACGTATGAGCGCGAAGGCCTTTTTATCGAAACGACGGTTTTTGTGCCTGCGGACGAGCCTGTGGAGGTCTGGCTGGTCCGGATACGGAATAACGCAGCCATAGACAAAAAGTTCAGCATTACGGCGTATAACGAGCTTGCGCTGGCAGACCACAGCGACAAGACCAGGTTCCGGATCATGGCTGAATATGACGCGGAATCTGACGGCCTTCTCTTCCGTAATCCGGCAGCGACCGTGTCACAGGCGGTCGCTTTTGGAACAGTATCAGGCCGTATGCACAGTTTTGATACTGACAGCCGGAGTTTTATAGGCGGTAATCGCGCCCTTTGTAATTCGCAGGCGCTGGAAGCAGATAGGCTCGCGTGTTCAACAGGCATAGATCTTGAAGCGATCGCAGCGATGCGTTCAGACGTCTTGATCGCAGCCGGCCATGAGGAGAGCGTAGTGTTTGTCCTGGGACAGGCGCAGGGAAAAGACGATGCTTGCAGGATCATGCAAAAATATAAGGATCCCGTTTACGCGCGCGAGGCGCTGGAAAAGACCCGCGCATGGTGGCTTGCGTTGTTAGGGGAGTTTATCGTTTCAACGCAAGACAGGACCTTTGACGCCATGGTCAACTACTGGCTTCGTTACCAGGCGATCGCAGCGCATCTGTTCGCGCGGACCGGATATTACCAATCAGGCGGCGCGATCGGGTTCCGCGACCAGCTGCAGACATCGCTTGTCGGGTTATATACGGATCCCGCATTGACGCGCAGGCAGATCATTCTCCATGCCGCGCACCAGTTAGAAGAAGGGGACGTCCAGCACTGGTGGCATCCGCAGACGAACCAGGGGTCCCGCAACACGATCTCCGATAATCTTCTGTGGCTTGCGTATGTGCTCGTGCTTTACGTCCGGGCAACCGGCGATAAACAAATACTTGATGTCACAGTCCCGTATCTTTCAGGCCCGCTTCTTGAGGCCAATAGCTGCGAACGCATGTTCTTCCCCCGGATCTCCGAGAAGGAGGATACCGTTTACGCGCATGCGCTCAGGGCAATAGAGTATTCACTGGCTCGGTTCGGCGCACACGGCCTGCCTTTAATGGGTTCCGGAGATTGGAACGACGGCATGAGCGGTATCGGCCCTATGGGCAAGGGGGAAAGCGTGTGGCTTGCATTTTTCCTTTACGATATCCTGCAAGGTTTCGCGCCTCTGGCAGAGCGGCAGGAAGGTCCGGTTCAGAGCGCGGCATTGCGTGCCCGCGCCGAACAGCTGCGGTCGGCGATCGAGGCGTCGAGCTGGGACGGCGAATGGTATGCGCGGGCATTTACCGATGACGGCCTGGTTGTCGGCAGCGCAGCAAATGAAGAATGGAAGATCGACCTTATTCCTCAGGTCTGGGCAGTGATCTCGGGCGCTGCGGACCCTGTGCGGCGCCGGACAGCGATCAATTCAGTCAAGGAGCGGCTTGTCAGGGGCAAGCTTGTGCTGCTGGCAGATATCGCGTTTGATAAAGGGCCGATCGATCCGGGCAAGCTCAGGCATTATCCTCCCGGAGTAAGGGAGAATGCGGGGCAATACACCCATGCCGCCACATGGCTGCCGTTCGCATTGTCCCTGACAGGCGAGACCGAAGAGGCGTATCGCATATTCACCAACCTGCTGCCTGCAAATCATGACCAGGCCTGGTATGAGGCAGAGCCGTTCTGGGTCAGCGCAGACGTTTCCCCGGACGGGAAAGCCGGATGGAATATGTATACGGGTTCAGCCTCCTGGTTGTTCCGCGCCGGAATAGAAGCGGTCCTGGGGCTGTCTTTTGAACGCGGCAGGCTTGTCTCGATGAACCGGCCTTTGCCTGTAGCGCTGGGCACGGTGCGGCTGCGCGTGCATGGCAGGGATTATGAGCTTTCTCCGGACGGGGATCTTTCGCAGTCCGACGGCGGCGATATCGACATGGACGCGGCATTGCCGCGCATCCTGAAAGAAATGTGTTGCCAGGAATGTTATATCCCGGATTTCGCAGAGGAGATAAAATTTCGCTTCCCGCCGGAATTGCTGGCTCAATGGCGCGCTATTATCAGGGAGGTGTTTGATGCCGCGGTTGCGAGCCGGGTAACGATCCCCGTTGTCCTGGAAAAATCGGAAAACGAAGACCCGATGCTGTCCGTAACTGATGGGACGGTCCATATCCGTTCTCCCTGGGTCATTCACCAACTGCTGGTGCATACGCTGCCTGTCGAGCATGTCTTTGAAGCCATCGAACATTCCTCTCTCCCGGAACATGACAAGGACCGGATGTTCCGTTCGTTCTTCACCTGTCTGAACAATACCGCGTTTGTTTATCTTATCCTGACGCTCCTTGGCTACGAGGTGAAAATTGCCATGGGATCAGGCCCGGTCTTTGCGGTCATACCGTATTCGAACGGAACGCACCTATTCGTGGACCTTTTTACCGGCGTTATCAAAGCGGTCGATATTCCGTCTTTCTACGCGCGGAAAGGCAAGTATCTTGTGCTGGCGAAGCGGTTAAGCATCCGCAGGCATTTCGAGCTTAAACTTTCAGAGTTCGATGTGCGCAGCCTGCGCGACGAGGAATTGCTCCAGATGTTCTATTCGTATATCCGTATCGGCGACGCCACATGTCTTATGGTGGTCATGAATAAAAAAGTAGCCCATATTTACGATCAGCTTGGGGAGAAACAAACCGCGTATCGTTATTATAAAAAGTCCCTTGATCTCGATCCTGATTATATCGTCGCGCATATCGGCCTTGCCTTCCTGTGCCTTGAACGAATGGATATACGCTGCGCGGTGCAGCGTTTTGCCGCAGCGCAGAAGCTGAATCCCTGTGAATACGGGGCGTATCTCGGCCTCGGCCTTGCATACCGGTTTCAAAGGAAACGCGGCAAGGCCGTCGACAATTTCGCGCGCGCGATCGCGATCGCGCCGAGCCATCTCGACATGATCAGCACCATGGACCAGGGATTGCAGGATGCGGTTCTGCTGCGGCTTTCCGCGTATATCCCGCTTGAGCGTATCGAGAAGATGCTTGCAGCGCTCGCCGAAGATTCCGCAACACAGCCGGACCGCGAGCGCTGCGTGGGGCGATGCCGGGACGGCGGCACACAAAGCCGCGGATTGATCTGGGCAACCGGCGCCCAGGATGTTTCTACCGAGCGGGGGACCGGCAAAACGCGCCCGAAGAAACTGCGCGAAAAGAAAGTCGAATTCTGCATGGTCGGCCACCCTGAAGTCGGGGATTCTCTGGAAACGGTCAATGAAAAAATCAAAGAGCTTTTGAGCGTTGGCATAAGCCCGATCATCTTTGTGTTCGATCGGAAAAAAGAGCGGGACGAAGGAAGGACAAAACAAGTGCTTCGGGATCAACTCCGGATAATCCTCGCAGGGATACCGCCGGAGCCGATCGAGGAAATTGTCATCGTGTATCTGCCCATGTGGGTAAAGGAATTGCCTCTGGAAGAACAAAAAGCCATGGATCCTCAAGAAGTCCAGGAAATAATGTCTTCTGTCAGAAAATGGCTGGCAGAACGATACAGTCAGGAGACAGCTCAAAATCTATATATGCTATACGGCAGGGGGGTCCATGAAGGGAATGTCCTTTCCTTCAAGGTATTGCCCGATGTGGACGGCGTTTTTGTATATACGGCGGCATTCCCGGTGCAAGGGGCGATACGCATTGTCCGGCACGTGGGGTCGCGCGTTTGGCCGAGAACGCCGTTAGTTGTTTTTAATCTGAAAGAGGGCGAGTGCGATGATACGTCGTGTTACATGCATTACGGCTCTGATCTGATCGACCAGGTCGGCGATATCCACGAAACTGTCGTCGTGATCTGCCCGAATGTGGCAGACCTGGAAATGTTCTCTCTTATGCGGGATCTCAAGGAAGGACAACCTTCGTTCTCAGCGCGTATCGCAAAGGCGCTGCGCAAAATGTTGCGGCCTATCGGATTGAGGATCAAAGGGGCGGCATCTTCCGTGGCGGATAAGCGTGCCCCTTCCTCAATCCCTGAAAAGTCTGACAAAGACGGGGGCGCCCGGCGCAGGCCGCAGGTGAACGAAAATGACAGAAGCTGCCGGAATACAACGTTCAAAGATTTTTTCCAAGAATACGCATCGCTCGGATATGTGCGGTTTGTTCCTTTGAGCGGCTATATGCCCGCAGACATTATTCTTGATATGCGCATTGATATGCCCGCTCTTTACTATGATCCAGACCACGAATACATGTATCTCATGGAAAAGGAAAAACACGGCTATTATAAAACACCGTCGGTGTTCTATAACGTCATTCTTGAACATATCACGCGGAGCATTGATGTGAGCGCCGCATTGCTTGATACGGAAGATCTTTTCTGGAGCACGAGAGATGTCCCGGGAGAATACCGGTGTTTCTCAAGGGTCATCCGAGAGATATGGGCGAATTCACTCGAAGCGCTTTGCGATGCCAGATGCGTGAATTACAGGGGAATGATCAGGGTGCGGGTCAGGTTGGACCTTGAGCGGCTTACAATCAGTTTCAGGGATAACGGGATCGGCTTGAATGGCCTTGACCCCGAAAAACCTTTTGAAAAGCATTTTTCGACAAAGAACAAAAGGTATAGCAACCAGGGCCTTGGTTTGACCTATAGCAGGGATTTTGTTGAGCAGGCGTATTCAGGCCGGGTATTCCTGGTTGAGAATTCGACGTCCCGGGGGGTAACCGCGTTTATTGAACTGCCGTTCCTGCACCTGTGTGAATTATCAGAACGAGCACGGGGGCGACGGGGGCAGAATAGCATTATATTCAAAGACGGCGGCGCCCTGACCGTCAAAGAAGTGGTGACAGGGCTTCTGGCAGGGACGATTGTGATACAAGCGCAGGGCCGCGAGATAATAAAGACACCGTACGGCGAAGTCGATCTGAGCAAGCTTAACGATATCGGAAATAATTATCGCGGCAATGAGGCGATCTTCTATCTTGCGCGTGACCTGGAAACGCTCAGGCGATCAGGCCTTGTTGCATTCAAATCGCACGGTCCGATCGGCGTGCGTTCGGTATCCAGCGCGTTGCCGGACAACGTGATCCAGGCGAACGGGATCATCAAACATCGAATTCCGTGGACGGCGTTCTTTCAGAAAGACGTGCTGCAAAGAAATAAGACAGGGGATGGATCGACGTTCAGGGATATTTGTCGGCAAATGGAAAAAGGCGAAATGATCATTGCCCCTGACGGGTACGAGGTCCTGCAGACCCCATACGGACGCATAGACCTGAAGCGTTTGAACGATCTGGATAATTATACCGGCATCAAGGGGTTGTTCGAATTGGCAATGGAACTGGATCTCGCCGGCCAGGCCGGATATTTGCATATCGTGTTGCATGGAAGCCAGCGTTCCGTTCATCCGAACAGCTTATTCGAATTTTTCAGCGAAGCCACCAGAAGGGCGCGCAGCTTCCACGCGAATACCCTGCCCTGGAAACAATACTTCGCCATTCAGCGCGCTTTGGAAACAAACCCTGAGCGGTATCGGTTCAATACCGGGCTGGTAGCCCTGGTAAGAGAGTTCGGATTGTCCATGCCGCTGCAGGCCTATTATGCGTTCAGGGATGTTGCGCAAGAGCTGAGATGGAATCCTATTAAATACAGCGTGCATCAGTTGGACGAACTCGGCGGCGCTGAAAAAATAGCCGGCTTTATGACGAAATACGGCGTCAACCTGAATTATGCTGTCCAGGCAATGAGGGAATTCCCTGAAGAGATTGATCCTTACAGCGACACATGGTTCCTGGATAAGCGAGAAGTTGCGCTGCGCGGGGACTATTTGAGCGGCGCGATCACCGCGGACGAACTGGTCTTTGAGATGATGCGTATCTATGACCGCGCGCGGCTCACGGTTGATCCGTCTGTCAGCCGCGTCAGCGCGCGTGCATACCGCTACGGAGATCTGCTGGTCAGGGATTTCAAGGGGAACGACGCCTATTCGAATATCCGGGTGCGCAGGCTGCAAGACAGCGACGCGCTTTTATCGCGGGCGATCGCGGATGAAGCTGTCCGGGAAAAATTCATGCGGGCAGTTGAACGCTTCCTCGGCCTTGCGCAACTCGACGATTGGCCATTTCTTGCGGTCATAGAGCTGAACCTCGCGCTGATACGCATGGCCGCTGCCGGAGACGCGGATATTTTGTTGAAATACGAATCCCGCTATTATGCATTTACTCAATGGGATGCGGCAGAAGAATTCGTCCGGCAGGCGCAGGACGGCCTTGATGCGGCGCTCCGGGTGGCGGCCATAGGCAACGGCCTGGATTTCGTGGATCCTGACAGCGCAGCGAAATATTTGACTGACAATAAATATTTGAACAGGAGCTTCGGAGATCTCTACAGGTGGAATTTCTGGCAGACGGATGACATAAAACTCTTTAAGGACCTGCTCGCGGGGACGAAAAAGACGGTTTTGATCGTCATGGATAACGCCGGCGAGCATGTCTTGAACATGCCGTTGGTCAGATGGTTGAGGTCGAACGGCCATCGCGTGATACTTGCCGGAAAAAGCCTGCCTGCGGCAAATGACGTGACTGATAAGGATATTTTAGAGCTGATGAAACAGCCAGAGGTCCGGATGTCCCTGGAAGGCCTTACCGGAGGGATCAAGGTGATCGCAACGGGAACAATCGGCCTCGGCACTGACCACGTGCGCGTATCGAGAGCGTTCCGCACCGCCTGGAACAAGTCCGATATCGTGCTCTTCATGGGCGAGGCGAATTATATAGCGATGTATGACTTCGAACCCGCAAAGCCGAGCTTTTTCCTGCTCAAGACAAAATGGCCGCAGGCGCTCCATGATAAATACGAGGCGGGTAAATATGTGTTCGAAGCCGCTCCGAATATCGCCGGTTTCGGCCGGGACATCAGCGTTGGACGCGCAGACGGAGGCACGATATCGAATGCCGGCCTCAGGACGATATGCCGCCTGGCATCCGAGAAGTTCTCGTTGCTCCTTTTGACAGCCGCGCTTGTCCTGCTTGATATCGGCTCGAAGTTCCTGGCAACGATGTTCATACCGCTTGGCACCGGCACCTACTGGCTGTCCGGCAATATCGGCTTTTACCGCGTGATCCATTTTGTAAAACCGGAATTGCTGGCGCTCTGCTGTTTGTTCATCGCTACGTGCCTGGTGACCGATCTTGTCCTTAAAGACGCGGGGCAGAAAAGGGATAATGGACTGTCGTTCGCTTTAGTCATGGCAGGTATGCTTGGCCTTACCATTGATCAATTACTGCCGAAATACGGCAGTTTTGGAGGGGTTACAGATTTTATCTGTACGCCTATCGGCGTTGCGAACATCGCCGACCTGCTGATCCTCGGGTCGTTCTTCATCATGTTCTATCAATATACCTCCCGCATATTCAAGAACATATCGCTCAGGATCACCCTCGGCACCGTTGCCGGGATATTCTGGACTCTTATTCTGTTTCCCATCCTGAGCATAACGATCGGCGCCAACGGCCTGTTTCACAGAGAAGCGCTTGGGGTTGAAGGCATGAAAAATATGCGGCCGCTTGCGAAGATTGTGATAGAAGCTGTCCAGCCGTATGTGGACGACCTGCCTGCTTCCGGTCTGTTTAACGCATACGGTTTCTATATTTTGATCGGCCTGGTCTTTTTCAGCGCAACAGTTTCGGTCCTTGCCACGAGACGCGATGATGAAAACGGCAAAGGCCGCGCTGACGGAGGCACAGTAAAGCTTGTACGGCTGGGGATCGATACGGAAACCGGCGCTTTGAGCGAAAAACGCGTCGCGGAGATCGCGCCTTCTGGTTTCGCGCCGGCGCGTGTTGACGCTCATGAAGCGGTGTTCGTGTTCGCCAGCCCCGAGGTTTTCTTCATGTATCCGGACGTCGCGCTTTATGCTCCTGTGGCGGATGGGATGCAGATATTTCCGTTTGAAGGTTATGATCAGCAAGGGAACAGGGTCCTGGCGCTGGCGCGGATCGCTTCGCTGCCGAGGCCTCAGTCTGAAGCGATCGTGCATTCCCTGAACCGCGTCTGGGATAAGAACGGCATATGCTTGCTGAAACATTCCGATATCGATCTGCTTCCGAAGATCAGGGCGGCGGAACAGGCAACGATCACGGTGAACGGATCCGGAGTTAAGCTCAATCTCGATCTTAAGAATATATCGGAGGGAGCCAAAGCGCTCCTGCAGCCTCTGGTCGATATACTGGTTGCGCACCGGGGCCAGACAGCGTTGGGCCCGGATCAGCCGTCTTCGATATACGTATCGATCCCGTGGACCAGAAAGTTCCTCCTGTATGCGGCTGAAGGCAACTACCGTTTTGTTACCGAAATGCCTGAGACCATGACACAGAATCTCCTCGCAGCAGTTGTGCGCTTTGCCGGTTCGGTCGGGCCGATCCGCTTGAATCCGCGGAAACACAGTGAGCCCATACAGGAGTTCCGTTATCTTGACGTGCGGGTCACGACGAATATCCAACTCAAAGACGCAGTATATATGGTTGTGCCATCCCCTTCCCCCGAGCTTTTGTTATATGCGCCGATCGTCCTGGAATCCTCCGAAACTATCGAGCATACGCTTTTGTATGTCTTTTTCCAAATGCTGGCTGAAAACGAAAAAGACGCGGTGCATGCAGCAACAGAATATCTCAAGGGACGGAAGCACATCGTTCCTGGTTATGTCAAGTTCCTGAAAGAATCACAGCTCAAGGTTCCGGGTGATTTCACGCTTGCGGTTTACGGCCTTGCCCTGGAAGACTTAATGGAGCCGCTGGCAACAGCCACTGGCTATTCGCCCGATACATTCAGTCAGGCATTCATTGAGCAAATGGCCGAAAGGTCCGCAGGCATAATGCGCGGCATTGACCTTGATCAATTGAATTTTATCGACAACTCTGCTGCCGTGACCATGCGCGAGTATCTCGGTTTCATCTCCCGGATCCCCGGACTTGCGGTTCACGCTGACTTCTGGGGCACGCCGATCAACCGGGGATGGGTATTCCTGAAATCGCCGAATACCGGTGCCTTGAAGGTCCTGAGCTTCAAGAAACAGGATAGTTTCTGGACGGTTCAATGCATGGAGGCCGCGGAAGTGCGCCGTGTTGCAGGCAGGAAGATCAAAGATTTCCTGTCGCTTATCGATGACAAGGACCTGGTTATCCGCGCCGACGGCGGCGCGGAAACGGATCTTTCAGAGTGGCTGCTCGTCACCGATTATGAAGGCACGCTTGACTTCTATTCCCGCGGCATGCCTGAGCGGCTTCAAAAAGCGCTCGCCGCTTTTCTGCAGCGTAACGGCCGATGGGTCATTGCTACCGGCCTTGACCCGCTTGAGCTCTACCACGATAAACTTATACATACGCGCATCCTTAAGAACCTGCGATATCCCGGCCAGCTGCATATCCTTGGCGAATTAGGAGGGTTTATCGGTTATTGCGAGGCCAAAGGAGATCTGGTCCTGGCCGAGGATATCTCGCCTGAGATGACACAGGCGCTTCAGGAAAAGATCAAGGCAAAATTTTACGAAAAAAGAGAAGAATTGCGCCTGTCGGAATATGTGGGATATGACGCGAACGCCCCGATCCAGATGCTGCTGGACAAGCGGTCGCTCGTCACGGTCCTTATCCGGGATGTCCGGTTGAGGACTTACACCGAAGAATTTGTCGAATTCCTTGCCGATGAACTGGCCCGGGACGGGCTGTATTTGACCAACCTTTATAATTTTATCGTTCTGGTCAGCCTTTCGACAAAAGGGAAACGGGTGCGGGAATTCGCCGGACAGTGGGGCGTGCCGATAAACAAGATCATAGTTGCCGGTGACAGCGAGAATGATTTTGATATGCTGCGCCTGGTGCATGACGGCGCGACCGGGATCTTTCTGGGGACAAGCAAGAACCTGCCGCCGGACCTCACAGACAAGCTCGTGCTCCTTTCCAACCCCGATGAACTGGCTACTCTGCTCGATAAAAGATTTGAGCTGGGTATTATGAAGCCCGGCTGCCGCGTTAAACCTGAAATCCTGCCCGTCTCTCAATCAACATACAGCTGGTATTTCAACGAGCGCGAGAACGTCGCCCTCAACCGCCTGCGGTCTATGGATGCACCGGATCGCCGGATCCTTTCCGCGGTCCTGCATGACCCCGATGGATTGCGGTTCATCCTGGCGGATGCGTTCCTTCAGGACGATACGCTGTGGGATAAGGGCGAAGAGTTTTGCGAAGAATCGACCATAGAGACATATAACTATTATAGCCAGCTGCGTGGATTTATTCCGGATGTCGCCAAATTCGCGCGTTACATCCTTGATTCTGACCGGTATCGGGATATGCAATTCGTCGTGCTCGGCCGGGGCGCCGATCCCGTCTATCACGCGCTGGAATTCCTCGCGCACGCAGACCCGAAATACAGCGCGAAAAAAGACGATATCCTGCTTCAGGATTTCGCGTTCAATAAGATCAAACGGCTCTACCGCTTTCACGAAAAGCTCCCCGCGGGGTTCGTATGGCAGCAGGAAATGCACCTGGCGTTCCAGGAGATGGCTGCTGAATATGCGCCTCATTTTGCGGGATATTTTCGGCACAGGGGCCTGGACCTGAGACGAAAGATCTTATTTATCGATATCATCGGCGGGTTCATATGCGATTATGTGACGACCGCTGAATTCCTGTATATGATGCTTGTCGAACAGGGATATATGCAAAGAGATCAGTTTCATCATATCGCCGGGACCGGCCACGCGGGCGGCGTGTTCGATGATCCGCGCTGGAGCGATGTCCACGAACGCTACGAATCATACGAGCGTATTTCCCTACAGACATGGGCGTTTTGGATCGATACGCATTATCTGAGCGGCCGGGACTATTCCCTCGCGATCGATGGAGAAAAACTACGCGTGCATTACCATGATTACCGCGACCCTCAGAAACCGGTCAATACTTACCAGGAATGGCTGTCCAAGCGCGAGATATACCTCTATCTGCTGGATGAGGCCGGCCGGCAGGCTGACGGCGGCAAGAAACTGAGGGATAGCGAAAAGCGGTTCATTAAGGAAGATGCGCGCATGGCTGTGGAATACTATAATCGCAATTTTGATTATTCCTCGTCATGGAACTCATTGTGGGTGAGCGTTATCGCGGCAGTGGCCCAAACCGCCGTGATGTATGTATATCTGCGCGCCTATGGCGAGGCCCATCCCGGGGAGGATTATGGCTGGATATGGGTATGGATCGCAGCCGCTGACTTCTTGTTCATTTTGTTTGGTTTTGCAGCGAGCCTGAAGATTCATCGCAAAGAAAAAGCGATGATAGAAGAGCTTAGCGAAGACGTCGCTCAAATGTGGATCGAGCAGTTGGAGTCACGCAAAGACGGCGGCAGAAAACAGCAGCAGGATTTGCTGATCGGAAAATGGTTCGATACGGCCAGGAATGCCGCAGACTCAACAGAGCCAGGCGTTGAGGCCGCTTTGAGCGGGTTGAGGGATGCGGCAAAGCGAGGGAATGCTGCGGCGCGGGAATATCTCTCCGACCTTCTTCGCAGCCCCAAAGTCTCGGTTTCTGTGCGGTGCATCGCAGCGCAGGCCCTGGTATTTATTAATACTTTGACAACGTGGCAGGTCCTCGTGAGGCATACGAAGTATTCGCTTGAAAATATCCCGCAGGATTCAGATAAATTCGCCGATAGGAAGCAGATCGTGCTTGCGGTTTTTGACGCGTTTGTGATGACCGGAGATTACCAGCCGTTCGCGGATTACCTGAGCTACTTCTATTTCTTCGGGCCTGACGACCAGATACGCGCGCGGGCACGGGAAGCGTTGAATATCGTGGCGCAGGAAGAATTCTCCAAGGCCGGCGACGAAGTCGATATCCTTATCGAGATGGCGAAATTTACCCTTGATAAAGAGGTTTTGAAGGAAGTGTTGAACAGACTCGGACGATCGCACGATCCGCGGGCCCTGAAAGTCGTGAGGTTATACGCCGATAGCCGAGAGCCCGATCTGCGCAAGACTGCGCGCAGGCTTTTATTCAGGAATGACGGCGGAAGAAAAGCGGCGCTTGAACGCGTGTATCAGTCAGTCGATAAGGGCAACATATTCCTCGCTGACCAGGCGCTGGTCTGGTTTATTTTTGGAAGGAATACCAACGCCGGTATGATCGATCCCTGGGAACGGTCAAATCTTCCGTGGCCGCGTCATGTCTATGAGCAATATCTGCGGCTGTGTGAGCTGGAAGAGCGTATGATCAGGACGATCCTGGCGCCGGGAACGATCATGCTCGGAAATGCCGCGGATAAACCGTTGAAAAGTTATCTGCTTCCCCATGAATACTGGCATAGGGTATATCTGTCTCTGCCTGCTGGCCTGCGTATGGAATTCGACCGCGCATGGGCCGCGTTGCCTTATGGATGGAAAAACGGGATTATTCATGGCTTATGGCAAGGAGGCTATGCGGACCAGGAGCATAGCAATGAATTCTGGGCCATGGTCCTCGCGGAATTAAGCGCTTTGAAGGCGAAGGAATTCAGTTATTATTCGCCGGCGATAAAGGAGATCACCGGCATCCCGGCAGTGAGCCGTATTCTGTCGGATTACCGGCTTTTAGAACTGCACACAAAGGCTCTTTCTGAAGGGGTCAGCATTACCATGTTGCCGTCGGCGCGGGCAGACGGCGGTATCGCGGACGGCGAAAACGAGCTGCTGACAGGCCTTCTTGCCATGAAGCACATAGGGGTTGCGGAAGAAATCGTTCACGGCTCCAAGGAAATAAACGCCGAGTTTGAGGAATTCATGTTCGCGTTCATTCAAATGCCGAGGGATGAACGGCGGGAAGAGCTTATGCGCTTTCTTAATCAAAGGATCCCTGCGTACGCGCGCAGGGCTCTTCAGGTCAAACCATGGGTCAGGATCATGGCTGTCGATGCAAGGAATAAAAGATACTTTTATTTGTTTGACCTTATAACCGAAGAGCGGAGCATGGGAGAAGTGACCGACGAGGTCGCCGACGGGATAGAGCGCGGCTGTTATACGCGCCGCGACAGGAATTTTGCGCAGGAATCAATGACGATCGAGCAATTGCTCGCGGCCCTTGAAACATTTCAGATCATCAGGCAGATCCGTGCGGACGGCGGTGAAGAAAATGCGTCGCTGGCTGTTGACATTGCAACAATACTTGCGCGGGCAGGAGAATCAACGGAAAATATTGGCCCGATGCTCGAAAGTATGGAAATGGCGCTCAGCGATGCGCCGGTTATTGCCGATGAAGCCTCGCGCGATGAGCTGGTAGAACTGCTGAAAGGTCTGGCGGCCCATGTGTCAGGGCTGGACGAAGAAAATAGACAGCGGCTTATGATCCGGCTGATTGCGCAAAGCTTATACGGCCACAGTTTTTACAACGTCATGACGGTCCTGGAATCAAATTCCAACAGGGTATTGATAGGCGTTATCGCCGAATTCAAGGAAGCTCTCGAGGAATATGAAAACGACCGGTTCAATAACGAGATCGACGACTACCCGGTAACGTATGAATGCGATCTCGATGCATTCATTATGGACATCGTCGATACCGGCATCCCGGAGGCAGTATCCGCCATAGATAATTTCATCGTGCTCGGCCAGATGACGGGTATGGATTGGGAATCCATGAACGCAGTCCTGTATTTCATGAGCATGGCAGGCAGGAAGGAGAAACTGTTCGATTACCTTGCGCAGGAAAAGAATGCGGCTAAATACGCGGCGGTCATGAAGGTCCTGTGCGAAGAAGGCGCTGAAACAGGCGCTGCCTTCTGGTCAGGACTCCAGGATAGGCATGAATGCGACGTTTTTGAGCCGTATCTCGACCCCGGCGTTATCGAAGAGGCGTTTGCGATCATCTCGAATGAGGCGCCGTCGGCCTCGCGCCTGATCGTCCATGCCAAGGATATATGGGCAAGGACCCGCGGCGAAGCGCGTATTGACAGGATACTCATGCTTGCCGGCCTGCGGAATTATGAGCCGGAGTTCTTTATGGAAGATCCGGAAGATGAGGAATTCTATGATTTTGACGGCGGAGAAAAGCTTAGCCCGCAGGGCAAAAAATTCAGCGCGAAGATCCGGGGATTAAGCCCGATAGCCAGGATACAGGCGTATTATATCGAGGCAGAGCGAAGGAAAACCTTTGATAGCGTTTCCTTTATGATAGCGGTATTTTTAAAGTTTCTTGATCTCGATACCGGCCGGCCGATGGCCGTTATCCATATCGGATGCGGCAAGGCGGCGTTATTGAAAAAAATGACCGCGGAATACCCGTTGATAACAGGGATCGGCATAGATTGTTCCGACGCGCAGTTAAAAACAGCCGTGCGAGGAAATAATTCCGGCCGCAGCATGCATATCATTAAGGGCGCAGACGGCGCCATCGGCATACGGGACCATTGCGCCGATATCATGATCGTGGAAACGATGGAGCATATGGTAAAGGCCGAGGCGGATGTTCGATTCCGCGAATGGATGCGGATTTTGAAGCAGGGCGGAACGCTCATATTGAACGTTACGGACGCATCGGATCCTACGATCCGCAGCTGCATGCTTGATCCTGCGCGGCTGGTCGGCGTGCCCATCGAATACTGGAAGGAAGCGGATGTATTGGAGGCGGCCTCTCGGAACGGTTTTGAATTGATTGGAAAGAAGAAATATCCGGTTGCCTGGGAAGGCAAAAAATATCCGCACATCTTTTACAAATTCAGGATGAACGCCGCGTGTCAGGATGGGGGGTATATCCGCTATGGAGGGACCCTGCATGACCGCGAGGACGCGGTGATCGTGCATGAACTCGGATACGGCATGACAGCCGCACACTGCCCGTTCCCGTTCATCAAGACCTATAACCTGTGCCAGTGTCCGGCGCTGTTACTCCTCGATCCGGAGAAGCATATCCTCCAGCTTGCGCATTTTGACGGGTTGACTACCGTAAGCGCTTCTGTGGACCGCATGATAACGGAACTGGTATCCGGTTATAATGTCGAGACATCCAGTGTAGAAGCGGGATTGATAGGGTCTATCGAAATGGATTCAGATATGGCGCTTCGGATTCAATACGAATTAGGATTATATGATATCCACGATGCCTGTATTGATATGCGCGGCCAGGACCGGGCGGTCATTGCGGACGCGCGCACAGGGGCTTATTTCGATATTATTGACGTCCGGGAGGAGGATTTTCAATATTTCCTTTCTCCGGCGAGGATACACCTTAGTAACGAAGATTTTGAGGCTTTATCTCATGATGCGGGCACGATCGCTTTGCGCAGAGTCGCAAACCCCAACGGCCTTGCGGAAAAAGTTTTATTTGACGGCGGCAACATCGATAGGGCTTCAGAAGTGCGCGCGATCATCGAGGAGGAACACGGCGATGATCCGTCTATTCTTGCCAGGTTAGTTGCCGCGAAGATCGCGCGGAACAATACCGGCGCCAGAACGATCCTGCGGAGCATCAGGGCCAGGGATAAGACCGAAGCCGAGTTGAAATCCGCTCTTGAGGAAACCGCCCGGTTATTGCGCGATGATCCTGGCAGGCAGGACCTGGGCGAGCAATTATCCAGCCGATTCCCGCGTTTGAGCGTGCTGGCGCTGTATCTGACGGTTATGACATCAGTGGAGAAGAAGGATATTCTGCCGCTGCCTTCGCCTGTCGAACAGGGCATATTTGATTCGATGATAGATCCTCATGTTTTGCTTGCCGACAATGCGTTCCTGAAAGAGTGGGAAGCCCTTGATCAGATCAGCCGCAACGTCGCCGGAATGGTCATGCAAACCGGAGATATAAAAATTGCCGCAGAGAAGCTTGGGATGCCTGAGAATTCCCTGCGGACTTATTTAGCGGTCAATGTCGGCTGGCCTGATTTTCCGGTAATCCGCACATATATCAGGGATAACAGAGCGGTATTTGTCCAACAGTACCGCAGGCTCTATCCGATATTGCGGGATCTGAAGAAAAAACACGGCAAATCCACTTATAAGAAGATAGATAAACATCTGCGAGCTCTTTCCATCGTAATATCCGGCGGGCAATTCAAGCGCCTGATCAAGAAGATCATCATACGCCATCCGGACCTGGAGGGCCTTGTCAATGAAAAAGAGCCCGAACTGAATCCGGAAAAGATATGCTCGATATACCGGATCGCGGGAAGCTTTGAGCAGGCATTCAGGAAAATAAAAGAAGAGAAATCTCACCTGGTTGCCTTGGCTTTATACTTATGGATCAGAACGGATAATGAGTGTTCTGTCCTTTGGGAAGGGTTGCGACACGAAGGGGCCCCATTCAGGTTTAATGTTGAATCAGCGTTGTCCGATCCCGCGTTCGTTGCGGAATGGAAAGGACTGACTGAAACGGGAACGAATATCATCGCTTTGGCTTTTGAAGGAATTGCGCGCAAACAGATCGCAAAGGAAACAGGATATTCATTGATGACGGTGCATCTTTGCCTGGGCAAAAAGCATTTAAGAAGAATCCCGGTTATCGCGGCGTATCTTGCAAAGGCGTTAGAAGAAACCAGGGCGAGCGCGGTGATACAGCCTTTGTGCGGGCAGCGGACATTTATTGATTGGGAAACAGCCAGGCGCATTATCTCCACGTGCAATAGTTTCGCAGCGCTCTATGAAGCGGTCAAACCGGGCTCAAAAAGGATCGATCGGCTTGGGTTATATCTGCTTCTTTACAGGCACCCTGAATTTAAAGAGTTGTTGCTTGCCTTGCCGGCCCCTGAAAGCGAAGGGGTCAAGTTCGGCATGGATCTGAATTCCCTGCTGGCAGACATCACGTTCATGACTGACCTTGGTCGTCTGACCGAGAACGAAGTTTTGATCACCGGAGCGGTGCTTGACAGCGGCAGTTATCAGGAAGCGGCGCGGCAATTAAGATTCCCGAGCGCGTCCCATCTTCGAACAATAGTTGAGCAGCAGATCAGAAAAAGGTCGCCTTATATCGCTGATTACCTGGCAGTAAATACGACCTATCAAGCAAAGCCCCTTTCCCCGGAACAGCAAGCATCCATAGAGGAGATTGTGCGTGAGCTTATTGATGCGGGTGCAGTGGTGACGAATGTAGCGGTTGAGGCGGGACTGATACAAAGAAACATCGTTTTGCCGTCTTTCTCGGAACTTGATCATCAGATCAGGCGGATACAGGGAAAACACCGCGAATCCGTCAGGATGGACCGATCGCGGGAACCCAGAATAAATTGGCAGGCAGTGGAGGCATGTTTCCTTGAGACCGGGAGTTTCGAGAAGGCGTTTCAACTCATGGACGCGGAATACCCGAATATGAGCCGTTTTGGCTTCTATCTGGAGGCGCATCTGAAACCGGAATTAAAGATCATCGCGGAATCTCTGTCTGGTGAGAGCAAACGTTTCTATTTTATCCTTGATCCGGATGAATTGCTTGCCGATGAGAGGTTTGTCGCTGCATGGAACAGCATGGACGGCCAACGCAAGAACTTCGTGGGCGCCTGCCTGGAAGCCGATAGCCTGAAGGATGCTGCCCAAAAGCTGGGAATGCGAAAGAACGCCGTGCAAAGCCAGCTTACCGACCGTATTTATCCGGAATATCCGGTGATCAAAGAGTATATGAAACTGCGATACAGCGCTGCCATGAAAAAATATTCCGCCGCCGTCCCCTTTATAAAAGAATTCTTGCTTCGGAAAAAAGATACCGCGGTTCGCGTAAACTTCAAAGAAATAAGGATCGAACTGGCAGATCGCGGCATCAAATTTACGCCGCGGACGGTAGTGAAATATACAAAGAGACTTCTGAAAGAATATCCTGATCTTGGCTATGAGATAGCAGGCGGGAAGATGGGTTATCTGGTGGTCCGGGGAAAAGAAAGAATAAGTATCCCGCACTCGGAGCGCAGAAAGGCCGAACATAATATCATCGAGATATTTGATACCTCCGTTGAAGACGCCAGGATCTTGCTTATGACCGCGCACCGCCTGCCCGGACTTGCTTCTGCGCTGGCTGATCTCAGGCAGCGGGGGCTTATCGATTATGGGGAAGACGCGATAACCGGCTTTGGCTTTGGCGGCGAACGAATAAGCCCCAGAACGCAAAGGGTCCTTAAAAAACAGGCAAGGGACGAATTAATTATGAGAACTATCCCTCGCGCAGGATATGATCCTGAACTCGCGCGAGACCAGCTGGCTCAAGAGGGGCTGGATATAAGCGTTAAGACGCTCAGTCTGCTGGTGAATGCACTGATGAAAAAGGACGAAGTATTCGGCACTGCAATGCGGGAAAACTGGAAGGTATGGCAAACAGGGATAAAGCGGGTTAAGGCGCAATCTCGCCAGGCATGGTTAACAGATCAACAGGTACAGAAGATAGATCTGTATCTTCCCGAGCTGCGGGCAAATAATTATAATCCGGAGCTTACAGCCGAGGCATTTCAAAAGACAGGCAGGCAGGTCCGCGCGCGTTCTATTGCTGCTTTTGTTGGGTGGTATAAGAAGAAGAACGAGGCATTCAGAAAAGAGATGGAGCCGCACGAAAAGGAATGGCAGGCGCGAAAGAAAGGCATGAGCTCCCAATGGAAAGGGACCTTTAACAAGAAAAGACGCGCAGCACGGAATGCCGTTACTCAAGCTAAACAGGCCGCACTCCGCCAGGCCGGTTATGACCTGGATAAGACAGTCGAGATCCTTAACGCGCAGAAAATATCAGCGAAACCCCTGGGCCTCCAGCAATTGATAGGCAGATGGACCAGGGACGATGAGCAATACCGAAAAGAGATTCAGGAACATAGGCCCGAATGGCTCAAGAGACCTGCGGCAAAAAAGCAAAAACCGGACTCTGAACAGGCGCATGCTCTGTTGAAGGCGGTCATCAGGGACGCCGGGTATAAACGGGAGATTGCTGAAGCAGCGGCGATGAAAGAACACGTGGTAGGAAATAGGAGAGATTTTGGACAGCTATTGCGTCAGGCCTGCGCAAAAGACCCTGTTTTTCTTCAAGAATTGAGCGCGCATAACTGGCGGGACAGCAAAACACAGACAAAGCCGCAACGCAAAGTGAAAAAATACGAATCTGCAGTCGAGGAAGATATACCTGTTCTTCCAACACGGTCTCTTGAAGAGCGAGCCAAAGATGCGATACAGGCGGTCCTCGACATACGTTTAAAGAGACGATCCGGGATTGATCCTGAAACTATCCTGGAGGTATTGCAGGAAATCTCTCCGAACATTACCTGGGGCCAGGCTGTTGCGTGGACCGATGAATTGATCGCTGAAAATAACAAAATAGATTATAGCCCGATATGGCGCTCTATCAAACGGCCGACAGCGACACAACCGCAACCCCCTGCACAGGTATTGTCCCGGCCGGGACATGACGCAAAAACCGTTTCTTTCAGCGGGACAAACCAGAAAGAAAGGGCGCCTCCGTTGACCGCAGGTTGGGCCCGGCTCCTGAGCGAAGGCCATAAAGATGAAGTGCGCATGGCCGGCATCCTGCTGCGCAAAGAATGGAACAAGACAGAAATAAACGCGAAAACCCTTACCGACGCCAGCCCGTTTGGCGCGTATCTATTCAAAAAAGACCCCCGCTTCCTGCAGAATTTCTCGGATCTCCTGCAACATCACGGCATCCCGCTTATAGTAAAGCACGATAAAGACAGATGGCATGTCAACGCTGAGGCGAGGTCATCTTTGACCAGCTCGATCCCCGCCGTGTTCACCAAAAAGGAACCGACTACTGACCAGGAATTCTTTGCGCTGCTTAAAGAGATCTGTCGAGCGCATAAGATAACGGATCAAGAAGGGTTCCTGGAAGGATTTGCTGCAGCCGAGAGAATAAACGCATTGTATCCTGAATTGATGATCACGTTCGCGTGGCTTAAGAATAAGCCGTCATCGGGATTGAACGCTCGTTCCTGGGATGAGACATTTCTCCTGTATGCGGCGCAGGAGCTTGGCCTGGAATCCTCCATGAAGCGGATTGTTTTTGTTATGGACGAAACGGAGCAAGCAGGGTTCAAGGTTGATGAAACTCTTCTTGAGACGATCAATACCGGGGATATGAAATTCAACACGCTCAAAGGCCTGCGCAGGTACCTGACAGGTCTGAGGTCGGAGTATCCTGAATTCGGCAAGAAGTGGACAGAGCAGGAGCAGCTCGAGGAGAAAGAGCGCAGAAGAGCTGAAGATGCGTTGCAAGCCACGCTCAAGCGCCAGGAAGAGGAGAAGCGCAGACTGCAGAAGGAAAAGGCGGAACAGGCAGACGCCGCCGCGCAACGCAGGCTGCGTATCAAAGAGATACTGTATTCCGAAGGCGCGCTGCAAGTTGCCATACAGATCAAGAATTCGGGCGGCGTAGTGACGAATTCGTCCTTCTCTGCAGCATTGACGGAATCTTTGCGCAATGAAGGCATGGATATCAGGATCAGCGAGAAAGATATTCTTGATAGCGTGGGCAATGTCCGTGTCTTATTCAAGCGCCATCCGGAGCTTTTCAGGAAAGACAAGCATGTGCCATCGTCTCCCGAGCGGGAAAACGAGATCAAAACCGCGATCAAAAACATCCTGCAGCCCAGGCGGATCAGCGGCGAACAAATAGCGACCAACGACTTGTATACTACGGTAAAAAGGATCACGAATTACCCGGGGACCCATGAAGCGTTCAATAAGCTTCTCAAGGCTGTCTTTAAAGAGACTCCGGGCCTGCAATTCGCAGTCACTGATGTTTCCGAGGACACCAGGTCGCACCTGCCGTATAGAATGAAAGATCGCAGGCAGGGAATTCCCGGAGACGCCGCTGCCGGCTTGAACAAACCCACATTCAATGAGTGCTGTTTGGTCGCTTCGGATATCAAAGACGAACTCGGGGCTATTCCCAACGAGATGCTTTTCAGGGCAATGGTCGCAAAACGGCTTGGCCAGGCAGGGTATGACGCCAGAGATGTGGATATCAAGAAGGTTATACAGGAGATCACGAGCTGGCGCTTTGTTCAGCAGCAAAAGAATTCCGGGGCTGCCAATGGCAATCATCGCGCGGACGGCGGCAGGATCGACACATTTGCCTGCGGCCTTGTCAGCAAATACATCGACGGCATATCGCAGGGACGGATATCGGAGTTGACCGACCGGTTATGCGACGATGACCAGTCAGCGATCGGCGAAGCGGAAAGCCTTATACCCGGGCTTCTGAGGTTATTGAGGACAGAGGCCTGCTATAACGAAAAGATCAGCGCGATCAGCCTGATCGCATGGGCTGCCGAGAGGGGCAGCTATAAGGCTGCGCGTGCTCTTAATGATATCCTCGCCGCAAAGAATATTTCGTATGACCTGAGGGATTACACGTTGCACCGTATAGATGCGTTGGGGGAAGAGCGGAATGAGCAGATAGAATTATATCTTGTTTCTATCCTGGATATTCTCCGATCGCCCGAGATCCCGCTTGCCTTCATGGGCAAAGCCATCGGTATTCTTACCCATGTCCTGGAATCGACGCTCGAAACCGAAAATACAGCCGCGAACAAACGCCGTCTTATCAAGGAAATAGTTGCGGACCGACGGTCATTCTTAACCGATCTGATCCTCACTCAGAACAATGAAGCCGGCTATCCTGCTCTCATGGCGTTAAAACTGTTTGCGGAAGCAGACCACGCTCATAGTATCGCAATCATCGAAACAATGATCAACGCCGGTGCGCCGGACCGGAGGCTGCTTGAGGAGTCGTTGAATATTTTATCATCGTCAGATGTGAGCCAGCAGTATGTATCAAGTGCCATCAGACGGCTTATCCCGTCGCTGGAAACTCTCATCACTGATAAAAATAAGGAAGATTCGCTGCAAAGGCGCGCGATCAACATCGTTTCGCGGATGCCGGTGCCGGTCCAGGGCCCTGCTCTGGAAAATGGCCAGCTTGAATATCCGCGCGTCGGGCTTGCGCAGATACTTGAACGGGTCCGGATGATGAACCCGCGAAACCCGAGGTTTATTTCGCGCAGCCTGGTGTATGACCTCGATGAAGGCAAGACCCTAATGATTAAATTCGTGCGAGAACTTGAATCTCATCGGCCCTTACTGAGAGAGGCGTTCTGGCAGGAGCTCGCGAGGCGGGATATATCGTTTGAAGGCGTTCGGTGGGATATACCGCAACCTCTGGCATTTGATGATAAGTATGTCATTTCGATTCCGGATCTTCCTTTCGCGCCCCCGGACCGGCTGGTTCTGCATCCCGATCATCTTGCCATCTGCGCGATCGCCGAGAACGAATATTTTTCCTATCCGAACGACCGTGATCCGGCCAAACGGGTTTCTCCTGAAGCATGCAGGGAGATCCTGGGCCGGTGCGCCTATCTCTTCGGAAGCCTTGCTGCGCGGGGAATAATCCATACGGATATCATCCCGCTTTTCCATAACCGGACGCAGGCGGATCGCAGGCCTGACCGCGGCATATACCGTTGGTGGCAGATGGGAAGGCTTGACAGTTGGCTTGCTTCATGCGATTACCCGAATTTTGGGGTCACGGGCGTGAGGGATCTTGAGCATCTTGCTTCCTGGGGCCAGGGCGATATTGTAGACGGCTACCATCACCGGGAAGGCCTTTTTCATATGCTCGGCACCCAGATGCTTGGCTTGTTGCTCGTGGCAGGCAGCTATTTCCGTAACGCTGACAGGGACAGAAGAGGGCCGGCGCTGGACCTGTTTGATCGGAATGAGCTCCTCTTAATGGTAAAAGGCATATTCGAAGAATATTATCACGGCTTTGCTTCGGTCCCCTATAAGGCCGTGCTTCCATTCGATCCGGGGAAGCTCGTTGACAGGATGATCGAGGAGATGGGAAATGACCAGCATATGTTCGAGGTTTTGAGAGCAAGCGACCAAGCGTTGATGTCCTTTGGAGAATTCTGGGATTATTTGCAGGATCGCGGATACGATTGGCGGGAAATACGCCGCTTGAGCGCAAAGTATACAATGGACGACATACAAATCATGTCCGGGCCGCATTTGGGCGAGTTCAACGGCAGGATCTCATTGCCTGAAATGATCGACGCGATCTCAGCCATGTCTGCGCTGTGCATGTGCGGCGCCTGGCAACGGAGGCATGACCGCGATGGCGCGCGCGCGGACGGCGGAACCGGCGCGCAGGCGCTGCCGGCGGAACTCAGGGCAGAACTTGATGCATTCGATAGCATGGATCGCGTCGATATTTCCTTCAGCAGGGTATGGGAAGCAGGCATAGGGATCAGCAGGCTGTGGCAACAGAAGAAGGTGAGCGAATTCGTGATCAATGAACTGTTGTGGAAAGAAAAGCGCGTGTTTCAGGAAATAGCGGTTCTGGCTGTCGAGAATGCGCTGAAGGATCAACAGAAAAAACAACAGTTCTACGTCTCTATACTCCGAAAGCCATATTCCAATCAATATAAATATCTTTTCATCCAGGCCATGAAAGCGCTCGGCACAGATGCCTTGCGGCCGCATACGCGGGAATTATACCGGCTTCTCAAAATCCGGGGCTCCGGAGGTTCCGAGGTAGTGATGACTGCCCTGGAGATTTTGAGCGGGATGAAAGATAAAACCGCTGTCGAGCATATGCTCGCGCCGAACATTTTGACAATGGGAATGCCTGTGCGGATCACGGTTGCGCGGGCATTGGCTACAATCGGCGGCCCTCTAGCGGTCGAATATCTGATCCAGGTTTTCGGTAACCGGTATCGGGATACCTCAAAGGACTGGAGGGAACGCGTCGCGGCTATGATCGCCCTTATGGAGATGGAGGGTTCGTATGCCGGCAGGAAGGCGCAGGCGCCGTTAAAGAAAATCGTTGATAATCGTGACGAAGACGAGATCGTGCGTTTTTCCGCCGAGACCACCCTGTTTGTTTTAAACGGCACCATGACGGTCCCGGCAGCGAAGAAGCAGCTCGCGGGTATTATCAAGATCATTGATTTGTCGGTCGAAAAAGGCAGGAACAGGTATCAGTTCTATGCCGACGGAGGCATAGAACAATTGAGGAGAAAAGAGGGGCCCTCATCTACCGTGGCTGGTGTTTGGGCCACCTCTTCCTCAATTATCAAGCAGGACGGCGGTTATGACGAAGAACTAACGGATATTTTTGCCGAGCTCGGATACGCGGGAAAAGGCCTGGAACATATCGTTGAAACATTCAAGTCGCAATTCCCGCGTCAAGAAATTGACGAAATAAGAAAACGTTATGCTGAAGCTTCGCGTGACGCTGAACGCAATGCTGAAATAAGGGCGTGCTTGTATCAAGCGATATCATGCGAGATCGGCATTCAGAGTATAAAAAGCGGTTTGATCCTGGGGAATTCCCAACATCCGTTGTTACGCAGCCTTGTGGTGGATTACACAGGCGATGATATCTTTGCGCGGGTCCTTGAGTCCGAGACCATGCCCGCACGCCTGAAGCCGCAGCAACACAAATCGCTTGCAGCCTGCGCATCTATGAGCGTCATCAGTGACATCCTGTTCAGGCTGTGCGGGATTGACGCGTTATGCGCGACATGCCCCGATCATGTCTTAAATCTCCTGTCCGTTGAGGGAGACCGCTTTATCCTTGCCGACAATACGCTTCTGGAGATACGAGAGATATATCTTGACCGGTATTGCCTGCGTAGCGGCAACAGGTATGTTTTGCATGAAGAATACCGTATGCCGGACAGATTGCTCCGTTTCCTGCGGCGCAGCGACAAAAAGAAAAAGATTGAACGCCACCGGTTAACCCCCTATGAACTTATCAATTATTATCAATGTCCCATGATCGTCAGCGGCGCGCATACGCAGATCGCAGTCCTTCTCTATAATATCGGCATTGTGTATACGAGGCTTGGGATGCCGGATGAGGCATTGGATATTTTCAACAAGGCGGCTGCCGTCAACTCCGGCCTTGACGAAGTCCACCGCGAACTGGCGCGCGCCTATCTCATAAAGAAGGATTTTGAGCGGGCCGCGGCATCCATTGACATGTGCCAAATGCTTGATCCTTCGGTAGCGGAGTATCCTGCGCTGAAAAGTCTTATCCGTCATCTTTTAGGTGATGAAAAGGCGGCAATGGAGCAGGCCATCGTTGCCATGGAATTGGACGCATACCAGCAAACCGTATTTTCGACAAACCCCGCATTACTCTTGAAAGCCTGGGCGGACCCGCCGCTGAAAATGAGGATCGACGCGGTCATTGAGCGCATGAGAGACCTGCAGGAAAGAGAAAATAATCCGCCGGATCCTGATTTCTCCCTGGCCCGATCCCTGTTCGACGGCGGCAGCCGTGATGAGGCGGGGCGCATTATTGACGACGCGCGCACTGCGTTGCGCGAGGCAGCTGATATTGTGAAATGGCGCAGGCCGCAATACGGCTGGGAAGGTGAGGCGTGCCTTGCGAACTATCGGCTGCTGATGAACGGGCTCATCGAACAGATGGCTGCGAGGATTGAATTCCTTGAACCAACGGACATCGCGTTTATTGCTGCGCATGCCGCCGGCCTTGGATCAATGGAATTTGAGCTGCAATATGTCCTGGAGTCCGCAATTTCAAAGGCCCAAAAACAAACAAAGAGCAATGACGGCGGGGATCTATTGCTCTGGGCAGGGTACGGCGCGTCGTTTGCGGCCGGTGCGTTAACCCTGTGGCTTCTTTGTTATGCCGGGGAAAAAGGCAGCTTCGGCAGGCGTCGTGCCAGGCAGGCAAACGCATCTCAGGCCGCTGCGGAATGCGTTATGGGATCGATCTTGGCCGTAAGCTTTTATTACGGCCGCGCATATGTGTTTTCGCTCGATCAACTCGGCCCGCTTGGCTTTGCAGCTGGTTTATATATATCAGGAGGATTCTTGGGCGCCGGATTATATGACCTCAAAAAGGTCGCGGAGGACACGCAAGCAGACGGCGGGCAGCGGCGCAGGCCCACAGACCCGGATTATCAAGATTATCTCGCGGCCCTTAAGGCCCTGTATGTAAGCTGGAAAGAAAAGAAGGCCGGCGGCGCAGATGACTCGGCGGCATTGATCAGTTACGGGCAATTAAAGGACAATCTTGCCGCCAAATATAAATGGATATCTCTGGAACGGCTACGCCGTGACCCGGCCCTTATCGAGGTTTTTGCAAAGCATCCTGAGTTTATCGATATGATGAAGATCGAAATAAAATCAGTCGTCGTCGATAATGCGTTCGGCCGCTGGCTCATGCAGCAAACCGGGATCGCGCCCCATAAGGCCCTCGCTCAGGCCATTTCCGATAGATATCCGGAGTTCCAAAAGAACCCGATGTATGTTTTGTTCAGTATCATTTATTTATACCCGCATCTGACCGCGCTGAGACCGTATAAACCAGGCAAGCCCGCGGGCGGTGAGCCCTCATACACGGATTATCTTGCGGCGCTTAAGGCCCTGAATGAACAGCAGCAGGCAGGCGCGATGACCGGCGCCGATGGACAGGCAATCCCGGTCAGTTACAGCCGGCTGAGGGAAGAGCTTGTCAAAGCGGACAGGTGGATACCGCTTGACCGGTTGCGCCGGGCTCCCGGCCTGATCCGCGTTTTCAGTGAGCATCCTGAATTCATAGATATGATGGAGGTTAAGGTCGGGTCAACGGTCATCGACAATGCGTTTCTTCGCAGGATCGCAGCCATGCATGAAACAATGACCCATAAGGCGATAGCGCAGGTTCTTGGCGAACACTATCCGGCATTGCGCAGTAACTCCATATCCGCGCTTACCATGATTTTCTACGCTCATGCGCATGCGGCTGCAATAAAACCCTTATCAACATACACGCTTGTGCGCACCCAAGGGGTAACTCCTTCCTATGAAGATTATGAGGCAGTATTCAACGCATTAGCGAAGGTTTGTATACATGGACAAAACGTCATGCCTGTTACCTGGGCCGAGTTCGGACGCATCATGCGCGCCCCCGGCATTTTCTTCAAGGACGATCCGGCATTCGCTGATAAATATTTTCACTTTAATTTTTTTACCCGTATCGAGGATCCGGTGTTTGCGGAAGTCCTTGCAGCGAATCCGCTCTTTATGAAACTGATCAAAACATGTTCAAGCGGCGCCGAGGCTGACCAGCGGATGGATGTGCATGCGCATGGCTATGCGCCGTGCCGCGTCCCCTTGACCGAGGCAGGGCGGCGCAGGATCAAGGCGGAACGCCGCAGCCTGGAAGACCGCGCGATCATGGCTCTCGTGGAAGACGCCGGTTTTGAGGTCACCGACGAGACTCGAAGGGCGCTTGCTTCCAAAGGCATATTCTTTGACAGCAACGAGGCTCTGCTGAGGTATATATCGCTTTTGAGAAAAGAAAATCCTGAGTTTGACCGCGGATATGCGGCGTCTGTTGTGTCACGGCAAGAACGGGAGGACAGGATCGTCATGCGGGAATATGAATCAGCGGGATGTAAAGCCGACGAAGAACTCCTGCGAGGGCTGCACGCTTCCGGCGCTGTCCCGCAGCTTAATACGGTCAGGACGCTGAACCGGCACATAACTGGGTTGAGGAAAAAGTATCGGGAATTCGACAATATTTGCAGTCGGGCGGACGATGCGCGGCCTTCGCGCAAAAAGCGCGATGAGCGGATCATGGCAGTTGTCGAAGCAAACCGGTTTAATGTTACCGAAGACCTCCGTAAACAACTTGCGATGGAAGGTATTGAATATAAAGAGCTGAGAATTCTCAAGCATAAGGTAGGCATATCAGCTATGGCACATCGGAGCGCGCAGCCGGTCCAGGAGCAGGCACAGGCTCAACCGGCAAAAGAGCCGCCTGCGCAGGGCCCGGTTACAAAAGATGCGCCTCCGCAGGAACTGAATGACGCGGTTTTGAATGAACGTGACCGGAATCCGGCCTTGCAGGACTGGAAAAAAGCTGCAGAGGGGCTTAAGCGGGATAAGGGGCATGTCACTGCATGGGATCTTTCCTGTGCCATGCGCTCGGATATGGATACCGCTGTCGCTATGCAAGCACGGTTATTTAAAGCATTTCCCGATTTGAAAACCTCGCGCGCTCCGAAACAGCGTACGCAGACCGTCCCTGATGATGCGCGGCGCGAGGACATATCTCCTATACCGTTGTCGCCTCGGCGTTCATCTCAAGGTGCCATAGGCCTGATGCGGGAAGCAGCCATTGCAGTTATGCGCGCGCAGGGAGGGATCCCGTCGCATTTGCTGTTCGTGACCCTTATAAGCAGGGAACTGAGGGAAAAGAACCCCGGCATTTCTGCGACTGAAATCAAATCTAATCTGAGCGCGATCATGGACCATCCTGATTTCAGGAAGGCGGTGAGGTCATTGCGCAATGATAAACAACAACAGGCGGACGGAGGCACTATTGTCTGCGGCAACGGATCGGGCGCGCAGAGAGCGCCGTATTATTTGAGAGCCCGGCAGGTGCCTGGGTTGATGAACAGCTTATTGGATGTCATGCTCCACGAGGGCGTCAGGCCTGATGTCGTGGTGTTCATTGCCGAAGAGTCTCTCCCTTTGATCGGCGTGTTCATGCAATTATGGGCCCGTAAAGGGCTAGAACTGCCGCCGATATTGGCTCCCGCGATCCATGCGGATGCGAGCAATCATGAAAATCTCGCTAACATCCGAGAACAAACCCGGAAGCATCGGGTCGCGCTTAACGGCAAGCGGATCTTGGTCGTAGACGCCACCTGTTATACGGGCAGGACCCTGCGCGCAGCAAGAAAACTGTTTACCGGCATGGGCGCGCAAAATATCCGGACATGCAGTATGGTAACACGCGCCGGCCTGCGCGGCGATATGCCTGATTATACGGGTATTCTCGTCCGGGCGCCGGATGTTTCTACTGAATGGTATAAAGAGCTTCATTCGGACAGGGCGTTCCGGGAATTTGACCAAGCCATGGCCGAAGAGGTGGAACTATTTTTGTCCTCTGTGCGCAAAGACGGCGGCAGTGCGCGGTCTATCGCTGAGATCAATCGCAGGATCGCGGGCACGGATCCGCTCTTTTGGACGCCTGTGGAAAAGATAGAACTTGGCATAGAAGAGATACATGCCGACCTTCTCCTGGATACTGCTGACAGCCGGCTCATCTTTATCCTCGGAAGCACGGGAAGCGGTAAATCCGTGATAGCCCAGTCATTGATCGAGCAGGATCCGACAGAAGGTATGTCGAGGAACGATGCCCGGCCAGGGCGGTATCTGTTGGCATGCGCTGACTGCGCATGGCTTACGGCTATAGATGGACAGCTTTATGCAATGGGCCGCATCATGGACTTATTCAACACCGGCTGGAATTTCATTGTGCGCGATGAACAGGGGCATGAGGATTGGAAACATGTCCCCGCTGTGTCCATGTCAGGGTTCAGGGAGGTTAAGGAGATCATCTATATCCGCGTTTGCAAGGATTGCGATACAGTGCGCGTTAGGCGGATTAAAGCGGCGAGCCGCCAGCCCGGCATTGCCGCATATAAGGAAGATGTCCGGAAAAGCAGCGCGCGCCAGTTAATGGCGCTTTCGGAGCGGATGCTTAACGCGGTATTCGGCAGAAGGTTTATCCTGGTCGAGCGGCCGGAGGCACGGATCAACGGCAAGTATGTTTATCACAACGGACAATTGAAGTTCGTGACTCGCGGCGCGTCCGTTCAGACCGATGGCCGCGCCGACGGCGGCAGCCTCTCCCGCGCAAACGGGAACACGATCAAGGTCCTGCCGAATCTTGCGCGCCATGGCAAGCTCTATTTTATCGCCGATGCGTGCCATATCAGACATAACCGACACCTGTTGATCTATAATGCGGACGCGCACCCTGATACCTGGGCACCGAGAAATGAATTAGAGGCTGTCCGATACGGGCCGGGCGGTTGCGTGGATATCGACGCGTGCTGGGGATGGTGGTTGCAACACCGCCGCAGGGCCGATATTGTTTCCATGCCGTCGTATCTAAGCCCGGACGGCACCGGTAAAGCGGAGCATAACTGGAATACGCCGGCGACAAGAGAGGCGATCGTTACGAAGGCGCGGCAGGCCAAAGCCAGAACGTGGGAGCAGTGGCTTACGATTGATTTTGACTCCTATTCTTTGAAAGCCAGATTCGGCCTGCAAACAAAGCCCATCTATCATATGGGGCCCGAAGAAGTCCGGGGTGAATTAACAGCTATGGCCTGGTTCTTTGCGGAGCATGGGATACTGCCGAGTGTCATCGTGCCCTGTGAGTCCAGAGACTATCTGGCTGTTACGTCGCACATGGCGAACAGGTACTGCTCCATGGTGCGCCAGACGATCATTGAGGTTTTCGAAGAGGTAGCCGACGTGGATAATGTGTGGCAGGAAGGATACGGTATTTTCGCCGACGGCGGAAGACGCGCCAGGAGCAGGCAAGACGCGCAGCCTGTGAAGACGGACACGGTCTCATATTTCTCCGTATTGCCTGAAGATGAAAGCCGGGCGAGACTGCAATTGAAAAGTCTGAAGATTAGAGCTGGCCCGGATACGCTGCTGGCCGCTTCTGTGCTCATACATCACTCTTTCCCCGTCACGCGCGAAACATTATCCCCGTTTAAAGCCGTAATAGCAGGCAACAAGCGTTTCTTGAACAAAAAAGGACTCAGCCGTTTTTACCAGAAAAACCCTCTGTTGTTGGTCCATCCCCGCCTGAAGGAAAAGATCGCATTCTTGGATAAGGAAGGATGGCGGTATGTGTACCTTCTGAAACCGTATGTGCTCCTCTTGCCGAGCAAGGTGTTTTTGTTGCCCCCGACAGCGGGGAATCTGGCGCTCATGGACATGAAGGGGTTAAGTCATCTGTACTTCAAGATTCCCTGTATATTGGGATCTGCGCATCTTGCCGGGAATCTCGAGTTCCTCGACAGGGCCGGATTAAGTTATTTATACCAGGAGATCCCCGGGCTTCTCATGTTTCCCTGCCTGGCGGATAATATCAAGGCCTTGGAATTCCGAAGATTGCGCAGGCTGTATCATGATTATCCTTATCTGTTGATCTGTCCGAATGTGGCGCAGAACCTCGAATATTTTGATCGCCGGGGATTGTGGCCCCGCTACCTCAGCAATCCCGAGATCCTTTGTCTGCATCCGCGAGAAGAAATGTCCTTGCGTGGCAGGGCCCGGCGAGCCGACGGCGGTAGCACTATGGAGTGCCGCGTGTTCTTGCTTTTACCGGAGGCAATTGAATTGCGGTGCGCGCTGCTTGCCGTTGAACGGGAGCTGCCTCTTGAGATCAAAGTAAACCGCAGACAGGATATTATTGACGAGTTGCGGGCGGCCGAACAAGCAATTGCGGCATTGTCAATACGTGCCCGGGATGCTGCATCTGTTGATGAGTCCGTTGATCATCTGTTAAGGGAGTTCAGAAGGATTCTTGCTCGTAGACAGGATATTCAGGGAAACAGATGCCTGGTGATTACCTCCGAGGATATTTTAAGCTTCGGTGCCGCCCAGGGGAATGTCGCGATCGTATCGATCTACGATATGTTCTGGCACGGCGCATGCGATAACTGGAAGGTCACCATGCGGTGTACGCACGAGCTGGGCCATACGCTGGGGCTGTCTCACTGCGGCCGGGAGGCGTGCGTGATGTATCCGATCCCGCAGAGTGTGCGGCTGTGCAGTGCGTGCCGGAAGAAGATCGCGATGTATGCAAGTCCAAAAGCCGACGGCGGCAGGGAGTCTTCTGAGCGGACATCTCCGCCGACGCGCAATATCTTCGAAAACCCCCGGGAATACCGGGAACTTATATTGGACAAAGTGAGACTTACCCCCCTGCACGAATATAGAGGCAGGCATCTTATCGGCGTATTGCTGAATTATAAATGCAGGGCGGGCTGCGACCATTGTTGTTTTAAGGAACTGAGAAACAGATATTCGGATGAACAGGAAGTATTGATCAAGCGTGATAACCTGGCGAGGCTTTTACAATTCATCAATTCTGTGCGCCCGGGCCATGTGTTGCTTTCGGGGATGGGCGAGATATTCGAGCATCCGGAAGCCGTCTATACGATAGCCGAACACATTCACACGGCAGTGTTGGTGGCCATTACCAACGGCGCCTGGGCAAAGGACGAGGCGGAATGCGATAAGATCATCCGCAGGCTTCACGACGCAGCTTCCCGCAATCCTCATCATCCCAGGCTTATTGTAAGAGTCAGCCTGGATGCGTGGCATCAGGAGAAGCTTGGCTTTGAACTTATCCTGAATATCATAAGGACGTTCGAGAAAAATTACGGGGCTATGTCCGGTTTCGAGCTTCAATTTCGCTCAGTGATCGGCGATGAAACGTTTAGTGACCTCTACGGCGATCTAAAAATAACGCGGACGCAAAATATCACGCGCTCATTGCAAGAACTGACCGGCGATTACGCTTCGAGCGGTATGACCGTCAAACCCTATTTTAAAGAGACCTGCCTGACCCTGGAAAGCGGTTATTCGTTTACCATTGATTTCCTGCCCTTGTATGATTCTGACCTGAAAGCCCCTGTTCTTATTCCGGGGACGGTAACGAAAAACAGCGAAGCGTATGACCGGGAAATGGAAACACTGTATGCAGGTAAGCCTGCCGTTGCCCTTAATACCAACGGAGCGGAAGGCCTGGATTTGACGATTGCCCCCGACGGCACGATATCCCTTTGGCAGGGCGAGTGTCCCGACAACAAAGCTAACATCCTGTATGACAGCTTATATCTCGTCCAGCAGAAGTTCTTTAGCGACCCGATCACGCTGGCTTTCATAGAGAAGGGAAGCAGTTACCGGGAAGCGATCATCAATGAAGTGAACCCGCGCGCGGTCCTGAGGGCCAAGGCCATGGGTATCCGCGAGATCGTAGGCTCGACGATGTATGAAGAAGATAAGACAAGGTTGTATCTGTCACTGCGGATCCTCCAGGATTATATACAGGAGGAGAGGATCCGGCTCGAAGACCTGCCGGAAGCGATCCGGGGATTTGCCGTTCTTAACAGGGACACGCTGATTGACCTGTACCATCGTTCGGATTACAGCATTATCGATCAATATTTGAGTCTTCCGAAGGTCAGGACAAAGAATCTGGTCCGGCTCTATGAATTGATCACGCGCGGCCATTACGATGTTACAGCCGAACAAATGAAGGCCCGCGTCAGCTCAACTGCTTCCTTAAGCAGGGCGCAGGTCCGCAGGTTCCTTGAACAAGCCGAGAAGCTGTCCGGCTCTCGTCAGGCCGACGGCGGAGACAGACGGCACCCAAGTAATTTTAACCCCCAATACCGTATTATTTTCAACGTCGAGATCAGGCTGCGTGAAGCATTACAAGAGCGGATAGAGAAAGTTGTGTCCTGGCAGGAAAAGCCTGACGCGGTAACGAGCGGGCGCTCGGCGCTCATCCAATTGGCCAAACCTATTTGGCAGAAAAAGATCAGGGCAATCAAGATCAAAGGGTTGGGTAACTTCCTGGATCCGGAAAAGCCTTCGCCGCCCACCGCAGATGAATATGAATCGTGGGGACAGCCGAATATGTCGTTTGAATTCAATCCCGCGGGGGATTTCTATATCCGGGAGCTTCTTCCATCGCCTGCCGGAGGAGTGATCTTTTCCAAGGCACAGCATGAATACCAGGTTCATCAGCGCGCCTTCGCTCAAGGCTGCCCGGTCAGCGTGCCCCTGGCTTACGGAGAATATCCGGGATTACGGTATCAAGGCGAGACCCTGGGTTTTGTCGTGCTTGGCGTATCCGATATCGAAGACCGCAGGTTAGACCAACTGTGGCTCACGGATGAAATGGCCGTTGACCGGGACAAAGGGATATGTATCGTCCGGGCCTCGGACTATCTGTTCGAATCGAAAGGGTCAAGATCGATACAGGAATTTTCTATCGATGTTTTATCCGGCTGGGGCAAGACAATGCGCAGATTTCACAACGCCGGCTTCATCCACCGCGCGCCGCACGGCGAAAATTTTTCTTATGGAAAAAACGGCATCAAGATACATGATCTGGGTGAGGCAAAATACAAGAAGGAACTTGCCCCCCGGCAAATATTCATGTATCAGCTTTTCGAAGTGTCGGAGATGATGGCGAAAATATATCTCTGGCAGATCTCTCCCGTCGCGGTCTTTCTTTCGCAGAAAAATTTCAATATGTACCGCCATTTTCTGGAAGGATATTTTCAGGAGGAGATCCGCGGACGGGCAACCGGGATCAACGGGATCATCGATTCCGTCAGTTCCGCTCTGGCACAGATGAAGCCGGCTTTCCGCCAGAAAGACTTCCAGGGGCCGCGGAATTATCTTCCCCTTCAGATGATGGTTGAATTATATGAACCCATGCGCGCGGTCATGGAGAAGGAAGGTATCGCCGCGCCATGGAGCAAACAAGAATTGGCAGGGAATATCCGCGGGTGCGAACAAAGAATGCTCGAGCTTGATTCCTGGCTGAGGAAGAAGGGGGTATTAAAGTTTTTCGGTTTCAAATCCGGGCCTCCGAGGGTTTTCGGTTCGCCGGATAACCACACGGATCGTGAGAACGATCGCCGCGCCGACGGCGGAACGCGCAAAGCTGATATCCTCATCGTGGGCGCTTCGGGTCTGGTGGGCAGGGACTTGCTCGCGGCGTTCTCCCGCGATCACTCGGTTGCCGGAACGTATCTCACGCATCGCTTCCCGCGCGGATACCGTTTGGATATACGAGAGCGCAAGCAGGTGTTCTCGGTATTTAAAGCCCTCCGGCCGGCCGTGGTCATCCAAACCGCCTACATCGCCGCGCCTTCTTATTGCGAGCGGCATCCCGAGGAAGCGCGGGCGATAAACGTCATGGGGACGAGAAATATTGCGGAAGCCTCAAGGGATAACGCAGCGCTCCATGTCTTCATCTCTTCGGAATCGGTGTTCGGCGGGGAGGAGAACGGTCCGAACTCCGAAGAAGATGCAACGAGTCCGGTGAATGAATACGGCCGCCAGAAAGTCGCCTCGGAAAGGATCGTGCAGGAGACTCTCGAGGACTATTTGATCGTCAGGTCGACCATCATCGTCGGAGAAGGTTCCCGCCTTTACGCAATGATCTTCGGGTCCTTGAACGACAAGAAGCCTTTATCTTTGTTTCGCGATATGTATTCCAACCATATTTCCGTAGCAGAGGTTACCAGGGCTGTCTATGGCTTGATCTTCTGCGGGGCGCGCGGCATTTATCATGTCGGGGGAGACACGTATATGAGCAGGTTCGAACTGGGCAGGGAAATAGCCCGGGAGAATCAATTGCCTGCCGAGCTCATCGTGCCCAATTCCGTTGATCAACCGTTCGACGGGGTAAGACGGCCGAGAAGGAACGGCTTGAAGACCGAAAAAACAAAGAGGTTATTGAAAGACTGCGGGTACGCTGACGGCGGCGAAGGACAAGTTATATATAGTGAGTTTACGCCTTCTGAAATCGCCCGATCGGTCTTTATCCGTAGTTTATTCCTTGATAATGCTCGTTGGATTGGAGATGCGGGCCATTTTCAGCGGATTCTCGATGCTCGAGTTTTTAACGGATTGCCGGCTGCAAGAGCCCAGGCATCGTCTTGTTTTGACGGAGGGACAAGATCATTTCTCGTAGAATGCGCGGGATGTATCCTGTTGGAGGCGAGTTTTATGCTCCTGCTGATCGAGCAGGGCCTGGTCATGGCTCTGGACAGGGCGCGCGAAGCGATCCGTCCCGCCGGGATTGAGCACAGAAAAAAATACTTATGGACGTCATACATCCAGCAGATCAGGATGGTCAAACGCCTTTTCCTGAAAAGCCGAAGCTGCCGTCAAGATTACCCGAGGGTCGACATCCGCGTTTTTAATCACCAAGCCACGGCGCAGGGTAAAGCAGATTTTGAAAGCAGTGTCCTGTATCAATCTGCCTTTGCAGTCGTGTCCGGATTTGATCTTAATATCATGGACAAATTCCTGATTTCTATGATTGCCGCAGAAAAGATCAAGAACTCCTGGGACGCTTTTATTTCCTCCATAGACCGCAACGGGTCATTAAAGACAGATCCGGGCGTTGTCACGGTAACCATTGAACCGTCCGGGCCGGAAGATCAAGACGGCTTGGCCATCCGGACCAGAGATACCGGCGCAGGCGTTCACGCGCAGAAAAGTGAGTCGAAAAGAGGAGACCCGCGCTATTTCGGAGGTTTTGGCCGCGGTTTCAGGAACAACAGGTTCTTTTATTTCACGCAATTCATGCGCATGGGATTTCCGTCTTCTTTTGACTGGGATAATGTCATTGATGCGCCGCCTGTTTTTTCCGGCACAGACACGGAAGTGATCGTGGCGGTGCCGTTCCGCAAGCATGGCGCGCGGCGCATGGAGAAACGCTCGTTTCGCGAAGCGGTGCGCGCCTCCCACAAGGCCTACCAGGCCTTTAATGCCGCACAGGAGCCAGATGACGTCACACGCCATTACGACGGAGGGATCGACGCAAACCCATACAGGAACGCGGCCGCTACCCTGGACAGGCTGCCTTCGGCTATATGTCACAGGCTGATGGTTGACCTGCTTATGAAGTTGAACGAGTTTGCGGAGAAAGGCCAGCTGGGAGAAGAACGGATCAGGGCGCGGGAGGCTTTTATCGGATTCCTGCATTTCCAGGACAGCGCCGGCGTGCGTGACGATTCAAGTTCGCGCATTCGGGCAGTAGCGGCGCGGGGCCTGGGCAGGATCGGCGATCCTGTTGCCGTGCCATATCTTAAAGAAGCCCTCGCTGATAAATCCTGCCATGTCAGGTTTAAAGCGGTGGATGCGCTGGGAAGGATCGCAACTGTTGACGCCTTTGCCGTCCTGGAGACCGTGGCTGCAGACGCTCAGGAATCGGCGATCATCAAAGCGCGAGCAGAATCCTGGCTGAAAAGCAAAAACCTCTCTCTGTCTGAGAAGGCGCAGCGAACGGATGGCGGGAAGAAACAGCTGTCGCTTTCCGAAAGGCAACAGCTGTTGATATCCAAGGCCTACAGTCTGATCAAGGCGTATGTCGCGGAAGAGGGCCTCGGGGATACGGTTGCCGGAGACATTCAGGAGATCATCGCCTTGCTGGACACGAGGCCGCAGGACGAGGATATCTGGGAAAACGCCGCAATAGTCGTAGCCCTGCTGCGGCAGTTGCGTCATGAGGGCGAGGAAAAGCAAAAGGTCCTGGAGGCGTTCCTTGTCACCAGGCTTGGCAAAGAATTCGAAGCGAAACTCGGCACGTTCATGATCGATTTCGAGCACGGGGTCGCAGGCCACAAGAAGCAGCTCCAGGACAGGCGCGCGATGGCTTTGTTCTGGGTGCCGGCGCTGATACTTAATTTCAGTTTCCTCACCGCGATACACGTCAACAGGATGATCGAGGCAATGGCCAAGATCCAGGGCAAGGATTCGCGCACCGTGAGGGTGCTAAACCTGGGTTGCAATCTTATGCATCCGCTGGCCCAGCGTGGGCTCGGCAGGAAAGGTTATACCTTTATCGGTTATGATATGGACGAGCGGGTGGCCTGGTTGAACGAAAAGTTCTCGCGCCTGGCAGGCGTTGGCAGAAGGGAATATAAGACCGGTATCGCCGCGAATATACAACTGCCGGACAACAGCGTCGATTTCATGGTGGTAGGTTTCTCCGAGCTGGATATCATGGAAGCGCGGCGCATACTCAAGCCTGACGGGATACTGATCATGACCCCCCATGATTTCGGCCATTTCCAGGTCGTTTATGAAGGGCTATTACGCAAGAGCGGATTCCAGATAATAGAGACCGGCTATTCAGTGCCGATCCACCACACCTATGTCATCTCCCGCAAGCCGCTGCATGTCAAGGAAGGCCTGCTGTTCGGGTATCCGGGCCTCGTTGAGAATCCGGAGCTTACCGTCGAAAAGGTGGAACGCACATATTCTCGCGACGTCAAGAAGACGGTATTTATATTCCTGGCGGCAATATGGTTTCCTGTAGCAGGGTTCTTGACATATTACCATATTAATCCCTTTTTAGCTTTACCATTGTTCATTCCGATCTTCCTTTTGCTGAACCGGGTCCCGCGGGTTGACGGCGCAAGGTTGAAGCGTCGGTTGGAAGAGCTGAATCAGTTGTCAGACGGCGGCGTCAGGATCATTACAAGAACGGTAGCGCAAGGCAGCCAGAGGCATGCGGTTGCGCTCGGTATCATCGGATCGATATCCGACAACGAGAAGATGCTCGATGCGATCGCTGCGGCAGTAAACCGTTTCCACAGGAGGCATGCGTATTGGGGCGATGGTTTATGCAAGGTCAATGCGCGGCTTCTTGCCTATGCGCTCGGTGAAGTGCTCGGCAGCGATGTCCGATTCCATGTGCTGCGGGGAGAGTCGCTCGATCCACGCAATCCCCTCAAGGCAAGCATCGGGGAGCCCATGTTCAAGCATAACGAGCATGAGATGACATATTTCGCAGTTTCCGGACTGCACATCGTGGTGGACGTTTCCGCTGCTATGTATATGTATCGTCAGGGCAAAGTCGATGCGCTCGTGATCGCTGCTGCCGGATGGGACGATCTGCGCGGGCTTGCCCATACCACGTTTGGAAGCAATAGCATAGATGATTGGAAGATAAGCGATACGTTGGCTGACGGCAGGTTCGAAACGCCGTATCACCAGATATACGTGAACGGCTGGCGGAATTTAGAAAGGAGCTGCGATAAACTTTTCGCCAGGCGCGCGTCAAACAGGCAGGCAACGCTGGATGATTTCAAGGACGGCGGCTCAAAAAGCCGCGTCATCGTCAGGGACTACGAGCCTGCGCGGAATATGCGGCGGGCAATACGCCAGGGCCGCAAAATCCAGGAATATGTTACCTTGAGCGAAGAACTCGAATACCGCGGTTTTGAACCACGGCAGGGAGCGGTGTATGTGGACATAGGCGCGGGCAGAGGCGCCGGCTCTGTTTACCTGGCTAAGCGGCTCGGCTTTAAAACAGAGCATATGGTCATTATCGACGCAAAAGACTACCGGCAGGAAAAGTATGCGCGGTTTTTTTACGGCGACGCGCTGGAATCGTTGCGAATGATGGAAGATAACCATGTTGACCTGGTAACCTTTGTAACGTCTTTTGGAGTGATTCTTTTCGGTGACCCGCCTGTCCGGCAGATGATGGTCAGGCCGGAGGCGTTGCTGCAGGAATCTGCGTGCATTCTAAAGCCAAGCGGAGTGCTGGCGATCCATGATTTTCTTGCTGACCTAACCCGCAAAGGCGTTGACATCGCTGACCTCGGGGCGAGATGCGGATTGACGGTCCAGAGCAGAAGCGTTTTCATAGAAGTTTTTCCGTATGAACTGACTATATTCGAAAAAGAACCGCACGGCAGCGGGCGCGCGCGCATGGACGGCGGAAAAAAGATATCCAGATTATTTGCGAATAAATATGATGCGTCAAAAGGGCGTCCTTCGCATGCGATTCCTATATTGTTGAGCTGGGAAAGACTGAAGAAATGTATGGCGGGGGATCCTGATCTCTGCAGCGTAAATTTGTTTAATGCGCAGTTAGTCGCCGCTTCAATTAATCATATTGATAGCGGCTTTATCTCAAATCTTGAAAATATTGTAAGCAATAACTCCGTATTTCAATTCTATGCCTAAGTATAATTAGAAATAAACATAAAAAATAGTTTTAAAAAGTTTTTAACTATTCATTGACAAATCCCTGTGAGGAAGTATACTTTTCTTATAAATACTTCGGTAATATTTGCACAATAAGCTGAACGATTTTTAAGGCCACGGATTCCTCATGATTTCTCATGAGGGTTTGTGGTTTTTTAATTTAAGGAGGCAAAAAATAATGAAGAAAATATTTTCACTAGTGCTTTCGGTATCAATAATTCTCAACCAACCAGTTTTTGCCCAGGTAGCGGGGTTATCGCCTGTTCCGGCATATCTTGATAAATATCATTCGGCAGAAAACATTAGGCCCGTACATCTGCGTTCTCTGTCTTTTGACACATCCCGCCGTTTATTCGATCTTGCTGTAGACAAAGGCGGCCATATTTCGATCCCGCTCGACGGGCTGCGGGAAACGGCCGTAGAACTGCTTAAATATTTCATGATAGGATTGTCAGTCCCCGATGACAAATTTTGGGTAAATCTGCGTCCTGATGATCCGGATAGGATCATGGATCCTTTGATCGAGCAGACCGATATAGGAAAGATTATGCTTGAAGCGGATCTGAACCTTAAAAAGGATCTGGCGATGCTCACGTCGCCCGACACCGTTCTCGGAAGAGAATACTGGCAGCGTCTTTATCAAAGATCCTCAGAGCTTTTTGCAGGGCAGGATACGCAAATACCGACGGTAACCCGTCCCTGGATTGTGCCGGGAGAAATAATCGTCGGTCTATCCGGCGATTTCGCGTATGTTTATAAAGCTACCTTGAAGGTCATGCTGGAAAAGGATTATCTGAAACATGTTGATTGGCAGAGTTCCGGCGATCCAAAGGTCGAAGCGTTGAACGAATATTCCGCGAGTCTGGTCAGGCAATTAATATTGCCCGCGCTTACCGGAAAAGTAAATTCAGCCCCGCAGTACGCTGCGTTGCGGCAGGTGTATTATTCTTTGATCTTATCCCAGTGGTTTAAGGCAAAATATCGGGGTTCTTCCTCAATGCCGATAGCGTCCAAAATCGATGCGCAGGATTTAAGCGGGTTGACATCGAGGGCATCCTGGTCCAAGGAAGCATATTACAATGCATATCGCAAATCATTCTTGGATGGCGAATATCAACGGGAAGATCGTATACAGACGAAGGGCGGAATAGAAATACGGCAATATGTCAGCGGCGGTATTTTTATGCCTATGAACGAAGCTCATGTAACGGTCGTTAATACTCGGGGGTTATTTGATTCGACGGTCAGCAGAATCCAGTTGCCGCTCAACGGATTTGACGGTAGTGAGGCAGTTTTTGCAGCTGCGGATGGGGGGATGGTCGGGCAGTTCAAAGAAACCGGGTCCAGGGATCTAAAAAAGAATATTGATAATCTTGAGAAGATCTACGGAGATGAGCAGAACGTAGAGCGGGAATTGAACATATCGCTGGGTAATAATTTTTCAAATCCCGCTGTTGTGAAGCAGGTTTTAACGGGAATGTTTGCCCGGGAGACGGGAGAGCCCCAAATCCCTGTTTCTTTGTCTGCGGACAGCGCAATCGAGGGTCTTATTTTCTCCGGGGGGGCAGGTTCACGGTTTCTCATTCCTATTATAAAACGGGTCAAGCAGGCGCGCGGTCAGGTCCTCGCAGGGATCAATTCTCTGCTCACGAATGTCGATGACGGCGGCGCTACCAAGACGCTTATAGATATGCTGGAGGCCAACGGATATGGCATCACGCCTCCCGTGGGAGATCAGGTCAACGCGCTTTTTAATAGTTTCCTGACCGCCGACAAGGTTTTTACCGTTCTTGACGACAGCGGAAGAATTAAAAACGGGTATCTTGGCCTCAAGGTTATTGGCGAACAGGGCAGCAGGGTATTGCATGATCCAAAAACAAACAGGGATTTAGCGAAGCTCGAAGAAGTCATCGTTGAGGCCTTGCGATTGGCCAGGTCGCGGGATGATATGTTCGAAACCGCTTTAGAGTATCTTTTAAGCAGTCAGCATGACAGCGCTCGGGAAGCATTTGATCATATTCTATCCCAGTTCAAAATGATCGGCATCGGCGATAATCTTGAATTACGCTATAAAGGGGGAAACCATCTGCATCAAATAGCCAAGGGCGAGATCGATGTGCCGGAAGAGCAACTGCGGGTTTTAGTGAACGCGGCCCGGCATCAGAATTTGCGCCAGAGCAATGATTTCCTGCAGTACAGCGTGAATCTTTTCAACCTTGCGCGCATTATTGACAGCGAAATCACCGATATAAGCGGAAAACCCTTGTTCACTATGGATGCGCTTATTGATAGATCTCACAGCATTCGTAATCTGCTGCTTATAGCGGCAATGTATGACGAAGGGCTTCTGGTTAAAATCCCTGCGCGTGCCAACCAGGGAGAAAATGCTTTGACTGCGGGAAAAATGGCAGAATATCAGACTGCCGTCAACCGTTTGGCTCAGGCTGTGGGTATTAGCGAAGGCACGGTTAGTCTGTCCAGCGCAGAGCCCACGGTACTGTATGCTCAATATGAGGACAATGTGTTTGCATGGAAGGAACAGCTCCGCGATAAAAAGATACAACGCAGAATCCGTTTTCATCGGGCAGGAAACACGCTGGAATTGGGGCTTGATCTGAGTACCGCCGAGGGATTGACGTTTATATTGAACGGCGAACAGTCCGGGCCTTTGCAGAAAGCGTATGACTGGAGGCATTTTACTTTGAGCGCCGGCGATTCGCTTGTCATTCAAGGGCAGGATATTCTACAGATTATGGTCGATCGTGATGGCGCCGCGCAATTCGATCTCAACGCTGATACATGGACCGTTAACGAGAATATTTCCGGAGATGAGACGTTTATTGTTCGCGAGGGACAACCATCGTTGCGTGTTCTCAGCGATAGTCCGGGGAACTGGTATGATGAGACCGGGAACAATAAGAAATCCCAGGAAAAGGGACTTTTGTTCGGGGGAAAGCCTGCCGAAGACGTTATGTTCGTGCCCAGGTTTATCGCTATGCAGACGTATATCACCGAGACCGTCAATCTTTCGAAGATCGTCGATTTTGGGTTTTCAGACCAGTATATCGACCCTGTGTCCGGCAGAAAGATGTATAAGATCGCTCCCGATAAGATCATAACCAGGGATCGGACGAATCCGGAGGCAATGGCGATGATACGCAGGACGGATAAGTTTCTTATTGCCGGTCCGGGTAGTTTTTTCACGTCGCTTATTGCGCATGATATGTGCGAGGGCATTGTCGAAGAGCTCGAGCGGGCCAAAAAACGCGGCGCGGTGACCATCTTTGTATTCAATGCCAACCAGGATAATGAAACCTCTCAGATGACTTTTATGGAGATGGTGGAGAAGATAGAGCGGGCGATCAATAAGGGGCGTGATCAGAAATTGAGATTCAGCGATTTGTTCGGCGTTGCGATTTTAGGCAACAGGATCGATTACCAGGTGCTTTTGAAAGAGCAGGGGATCACGGATATGCGCAATAGTGTCCGGGAGAACATATCAAATGCTCTCGCTGAACATGCCGGAATTATCACTCGTGCCGGCCTGGAGGTCTTTAAAAGGGTCCTTGATGCTTATATTGTCGATCGGAATATCTCTGTCCCTGAGAAAGTGAGCGATCGGTATGAGTGGGTCCTTTCTCATGACCCGGCGTCAATCGAAACAGTCTCGGCATACGCAGAAAAATTTGCCAGGAAGCTTTACGAGGAGGTGGATGTCGACAAGCGCGAAGCTTCAGGCGCCGCAGATATGGCAAAACGCAGCAGAGGGCTTATTGACGATCCCGGCCGCACAGGCGTTGAGTATCTGCGCGATCAAGGGGTGCGTGTTATAGAATCGTCGCTTTTGGGCTTAGTTACGAGCATCGACCGGGGCACCGGTAGATCCAAGGATTCTCTTGGTTTTATAGATTCACTGTTCCAGAAAGAATTGGAAAACGTCCTTGCGGACGGCGGCGAGGCTGCGGAAGACGCGTTCGCGCGGTTGCCGGTCGAAGTTTCAGATTTTATTTATGATACAGAAGCCGCGCAATCGATAAAAGATGATGTGTGGCAGACTGAAGCGGGAGAGTTTTTCGACCCGCAGCACATTCGGCAAATTGCGGCTGCGCTGCAGCCGGGCGAACATCCGGTGAAGATCGAAGTTAAACGCCGCAATCATCTGGCGGCAACGGCAGCGAGATCCGATTTAAGCGTTTGGGTCTATCTCGATAACGGCGCAATTCTGCCGTTTGAAGCCCTGGTAACCAACGGCGCCGCGTATTCCATTCCTCTTGCAGGAATGACGAATATCGAGCTTGTCCGTTTTGCTCAGGAAAGCCGGAATCAGGAAAAGAATATGCCGGGCACGGATGTGAAAAAATACGCCGGTATCGATTTCAGGGCGCTTGCAGCGTCGGCCTATCCTATAACCGTGGCGTCGGACGCTTTTTGTCCTCCGGTTGCATTCCTGCGCATGAGTCCCGGGCGCTTATCCGAACAGTGGAACGCGTTATTGAACGAAATTCAGGAAGGGCCGTTTCCCTATAAAAAACTCAAAGAGTTCATCGCAGCCGTGAATGCCCGCGGTGATTGTTATTTCCAGCAATGCGAGATAAGGGATTTTGTCATGAACATGTTGGAGATGGAAGAAAATGCCGCAGTTTTGAGTTCCCCTGATTTAAAGGAGATCATAGCATATTTGCGGTAAGTGGAGAATCCATAAAGTTTTACTTGAAAATCGGCATGTTGTGGGTTATACTTTTCCTAATAAATATAAAACCTCCTGCCACGGTCTGATTGACTCAGGTCAATCGGGTTGTGGTTTTTTTGTTTGTCCTTAATAATCACATTAAAAAAATATTTAGAAATCTTTAACGAGGAGCGATGATGATTCAGAAAATTGCAAAGAAAGCAATTATATCGGCGATCATTATATCGATGGCGCTGCAACAGGCTGGATTAGCGCAGGTCTCCGGGCCTTTCCCGATCCCTTCGTACATCAGCGGCTATGTCGCGCCTGATAAGTTCAGGCCTATGCAGTTACGCTGTCTTTCTTTTGACCAGGCGCGCAGTCAAATGGATTTCTATCTGGATCAGGGCGACATTCGCGAGTTTGAAATTGGCGAAATTGAAAAAAACGCGAAGAAAATATTGGATTACTTTCAGGTCGGGTTGCGGCTTCCCGATACGTCTTTTTGGGTGAATTTGAGGCCGGATTCCCCGGAACGGATCATCGATCCCTCCTTGGAGAACACCGATCTGGGCAAAGTTATGCTTGAAGCCGATCTTCAGCTTAAGAAAGATATGGCGGGTTTCGTTTCTCCGCGTACCGCTCAAGGCAGGCAATACTGGAATCATATTTATACCCGGGCGGAAGAATTGTTCGGCGGCGAGGAAATAAATGTCCCTACCCATACGAGGCCGTGGATCGTTCCCGGAGAGATCATTATCCGCCAATCCGGGAATAATGCGTATATCTACAAAGCCACCTTGAAAGTCATGCTTGAGCAAGACTATATACAAAACTCCACTTCGCAAGGCATGACCGACCCCCGCACGAACGTGTTAAACGACTATTCCTCGGCATTGATCAGGCAGGATATTCTGCCTCTTTTGACCCGTGAAGTCAATTCGTCGCGCAAATACGCGGACCTGCGCCAGGTATACTATGCTCTTATACTGGCGCAATGGTTCAAACGACGGCACAGGGCCGCCGGGTCGGAAGATCCGTATTCCAAAAAGATCGATAGCTGCGATACACATGATCTGGCTTCAAACATCCCGTGGTCGAAAGAATCTTATTTTGAAGCGTATCGGCGTTCGTTTTCCAAGGGTGAATATAATATTCAGGAAACGGTCCATAGTTATGCCGGCCTGACGATAAGGCAATATTTCTCGGGCGGGATGCTTCTGGGTTCTGGAGTGGCAAATGCTCTTGAAGCGAATGCGGCAGCGGGGAGTATGGCCAATAAGCCTTTACCGGGGGCCCTGACGAAAGACCTTTTGCATTACCAGTATCGTCCCACGGTCCCGGGGGTTATTCGCGGAAACACTGCAATGGACGGTGGGGATCGCAAGGCGCTCGGCATGGGCACCAGCGGTATCCGCGACCTGGTCAAATACATGACGGACCTGGAATGTTATATCAATGTCAAAGGATACCTGAGATGGCTTCAGGGCGTGGAGCCGAACGAAGGCGGAATCAAGGGCGAACGGGATGTCAGGGTATACATCGCAGGGGATTATCGATCCAGCACCGATAGGATCATGAGAGCGGTCGCCCGTGCGGTTGAAGACGAAGGTTTCATTGCGGTAAATTGCGGGCTTATTCCGTCGCCGGCAGTGGCGTTGTACGCTTTTTCACGGAAATCCCCCAGCATCATGGTGACGGGCAGCCATATTGCTGACGACCGAAACGGGATAAAGGCGAATAAAACAACGGGGGAAGTTCTGAAATCCGATGAGGCGGGCATAAAAGCAGCTATTGAGGCGGTCAGGTCTGAAGAATACGCTCAAGCAGAAAGCAGGGATTCGTTGTTTGACCAGAATGACATGTTTAAGACGGCGCCTTCTTTGTCTGCCGTTGATGTCGCCGCGCGATCAGAATACGTGAAACGGTATACGGATGTGTTCCCTCAAGGCGGCTTACAAGGGAAAAGGATCGTGCTTTATCAGCATTCTGCAGTCGGCCGGGATATTCTCAAGGAGGTCCTGGAATATCTGGGCGCGGAGGTTATAGAGGTTGCACGAAGCGAAGATGCGTTTATACCTGTCGATACTGAAGTTATTTCTCCTGAGCTGGCTGTCAACGTGCGTGAATGGATAACTCAATACAATCCATTTGCGGTTATATTCATGGACGGTGATTCCGACCGGCCGGGCGTATTTGATGAAAAAGGGCGGTTTATATGGGGCGATCTGTTGGGTATACTTGTGTCTCAATATTTAAAAGCCGATTTCGCCGCGGTTACAATCAGTTCTAACGACGCTATTTATGAAGCCTTGTCCGGCCGGACACAGGTTGTAAAAACGCAGATCGGATCCCCGCATGTAGTCAAGGCGATGCAGGATGCGAAAGGGTTTGAGCGGGTGGTAAGCTGGGAAGGTAACGGCGGATTTTTGTTACAAAGCGATCTTGAATTATACGGAAAAAGATTCAGCAAGCTGCCCACCAGGGACGCCGTTCTTCCCATTGTCAGCGTTCTTTTATCCGCGGCAGAACAGGATCAGAAAGTTTCGGCGCTCGTAGACGGTCTTCCTCCCCGGTTTAAGCACGCAGACCTTAAGAAATTCACACAATTTCCGGATATGGAAGAGTTCAAAAGAGAGAGCGCAAAGATCATCGATGTGTTGTCCCCTCAGGACAAAAATGTCGAAGAAGTTGTTTTTCTGCCCGGCCGCCTCAGGATCTCGTATAAGGATGGAACATCGACGCGTACTTTTTCAGATACCGATTCCGCGATGACGGGATTAATGGTAAAGAAAGCCCGGCTCGAACAGGCGTACTTCGGCGCATTCGGCGCCATTACGGCAATGAACATGCTGGACGGGGTCAGGATCCAGTTTGCCGACACGCGGGTGCTTCATTTCCGCGCGTCGGGGAATGCTCCTGAATTCAGATGTTATGCTACCGCAGGTTCTCAGGATGAGGCAGAGGCAACAGCGAAGATCGGCCTGGAACGGATCCTGCCTCAAATACTGGAGGATCTGAAGGACGGCGGCGCGCTGGATTACGTGCGGCGGGTCAAGGACATCGTGGCCGGAAAAGTTTCCGGAGGGTTTGATTATATTACGACCGGGCTGATGACGAAAGTTGAGCGGGATGAGGTGGAACAACGCTATTTTCATGCCTCAGGAAGCGATATCTTCAAACACGGAACATTCAATATCCCCACCGCGCCGCAATGGCCTGCCAAGGACGGCAATGGCATGGGCACGGTCAATTGCCTTGAAGAATTCCTGAATACATTGCGGGAGAGAGCGGGCACAAACTTTCTTGATGAATTAAAACGCGGTAAATCGGCGATTCTGGTACATACCGCCGGAGACGCCACGCGCCTGTTCCATGCCAGGACAATGAACAATAAGCCCCTCATAGAGATCCTTCCCGGTATGTCCATTATGGATGCGGCTATCAAACAGGCCCAGGGTATGGCAATCCCCGGCAAGGTTTTTGTCACCTGGGGAGACCAGGCGATATTTCCCGCATCGGATACGCTCCAGCAGGATCTTGAAATATTGAGTCAAAAACACCAGGTGTTGCTGTTCGGCATTGATTACCCTGCCGACCAGTTCACTCCCGAGGATGCCAGGAGTTACGGCTGGCAGGTCATCAAAGACGGTTATAAGGTTATTGGTTTCGACGATACCCGTGATTACGACGCGATCAGAAAAAAGATCGACGCGCTTGCCTCTGCGGGCCATGACGTAACGATCCGCTGGAATATGGGAAGTTTTGCGCTCAGCGCGGAAGTGATCGAAATGCTTTTTGATGCGTTCCGGCCCGAATTGGAGGCAAAAACCGGTTTTTTCAATTCTGACGAGGTATGGCAGGCGTGGCTGGCGAAGGATAGGCAGACTTTTATATATGAGTTTTCGAAGGGGGATGCCGGCAAGAGGAAGCAGGCTGAGTATGTATGGGACAAAGTCGATCCCATTAAGCAAAAACTCGTTGCAAAATACGGCGAAGAAGGATTGATTGCCAGCGTCGGCCTCGGCACCAAGGCAGATGTTCCGCAGTTCGATTTCGGCACCAATATGAATTACGTCAATAGTCTGCGTAAACTTTTAAGCGATACGCAGGACGGCAAGGTCATCAGGGAGTTTTTAGGCTTATCCGTGGTCACCGAGGGTGTTGTCGATCATTCTGTCATGAAGGATTCCCACGCCCATTCGGGCCGTGTCGTCGACAGCGTTTTGATCAATGCTGCTATCGAAGAAGCAGACATTGATCATGTGGTCATCCAGCACAGCAAGATCAACAAGGTCGTCGGCACAAACGGTTTTCTTTTCAACGTGATCGATGACGGGATCGTCGAGGTCGGAGATAACGAGATGGTGTTTGACGTTTTCCATCCGCATAAAGGAAAGCTGAGGTTTCGCTTTCAGCTCGGTGTCGAGCAAACGGGCAAAGATATCTGGTGGTCCGGGGTTGTCGGCGAAAATCCGATGTCTTTGGAAAAGCTGAAGGAAGAAATGAGCGCTTTTACTCGAAGCCAGATCATAGCCGCGAAAGAGAGCGCTTTGGAAGATTACGGCATGAAGGGACAGGTTCCGCTTGCGCTATCCCGGGTCGCGGCAAAGCATCTCTACATGCCGAACTGGCCCAGGATTCAGGATACGGCAGATCTGTCGTATCAAGCTCAAGCATTCCTGGCTTTGCCGGGCCTTGTCGATAATCTTGTTGATGGAAAATTTGGATATGGGTTTCATTGGCTATACGCGTTAGCGTACTTGAGGAATTTTGAGCCTGACACGAGGCAGAGAATACTCGGAGAGATCCGGAATGCGGATCAGAATACTGCCGGGATAGTCGAGTGGTTTGAGGTACATCTGAACGACAGGCTGGAGCAACAGGTTCCGGAAATGGTCCGTGAATTCGACCTTGCATTGGACGCTCAGCAGCAACAAGAGCTTATCGATTTTGTGCGCACGCATGACCTGGTTACAGCGGTCAGCCGCGGATTGAGGATCGCAACTGAAGTGCAGGGCGCGGATGCGCGGGTTCTTTTTGAAATATATGACAATAAGGATGTCATGCAGGTGATTACTGGTTTAAGATCCGCCGTTGTGATAGACGGGCGCGGCGATATGAAGATACTGAGGGAAAAGATCTCCCGGTTGCGCACAGTATTGTGGGGATTAAGGCAGATTGAAGGCGTGGTTGTGAACGCAGTGCAATTGCCCGACGGAAGATATTATGTTTATGATGAATATAAGCTGCAGTATCTGGCTGCCGAAAAAGGGCTTGCGTTGGGAGTAACACAGGAAGGATTGGAGCATTTGATCAAGGTCGATATGACCCGCGGTAATGGCGTGTTTTTTGAAGAGTTGAAATCCTCCGTGGATCAGACAAAAGCAAAAATGGCCGCGACGATCGCCGACGCGGTTTTTACCGCCCGTTCGGGTCAGGTATTTACCTATTGGGATCCCGCAGCTGTCATTTATCGCGCCGGTTCATTAGGCCAACGGGTATTCGAGGTTGAAAAGACGCCGGTGGATACGCTTTTTATTGCGACATTCATGCGCCCTGAGGCATTGAAGACCCAGCTGGAATCTGAGTTTGAAAATTGGAAGATCTTCGGCATGCGCGCGGATGTTATCGTTATCGATGATTCCGATAAACTCGACGCCGCAGTATTGGCGCTCAACAGAGATAATTTGAGCAGGCTGAGCGGCCGGTACGGCGTTCATATCGTGCATCTGGACAACAAAAATGCCCTGCGAGGGATCAAGAGCATGTATGCGCAGAAATTAAAAACAGTGTTTGAAGGCGTGATCGAATCAGGGAAGGATGCTGTCATAGAGCAGATTTTGCAATCAAGAAACGTGCTTAAAAACGGCGTCATCGATACGGACAAGATGTTCGCGTATCTTGACGCGAACGCATTTCAACATATCTCCGGCGTTCGGAACCATACCGTGCTTCTTGGTAAAGGCGAACCGGTGATCATGAATGTCGATGACGACGCGCCGCCCGAAACATATACGCTCACCGCAGAGGAACGGCAGAAAGTTACGGCGCAAAGAATGGCAAAACGCGATACGCTCATACATGATATGATGGTTGAAGTCGGCCGGCGCCTCGGCAAAACGATCGATGCCGAGTCCCGGCTGTATGAGGTTCTCGCCGACAGTGCGCTGGCTGACCGCGTACGGGACATTGAAATTAAATATTTCGGCTATCATACTGAGGATAACGCCGGCCTTATCCCGCAGGCGATGGAGCAGATCAAAAAGCTCGAGGATCAATATTTGGATAAGATCGTCGGCAATGTCCGGCAGGACGCAGGGCTTGGAACGGAACTGAAGCTGACGCATCAGAGGTATCAATCCTTGATGGATCCGCAGGCGAATAGCGTCACGTACAACGATTCGGTTTATTACATGCCCCGGATCGAGAAGAAAGAGGCGGCGGTCAAGACAGCGGCAGCCGCATACGATATTCTGCCCGTTAATACGCTCAGGGCGGCGCGGATCGTCGGCCGCACCGTCGAAGACGCCAAGCTTTCGATCATCAAGAATGACCTGCGGGGCACTATGGCCGAGCCTATTATCGAAGCGGCAGCCAGGGACGAGATGAAGCGCAAGACAATCGCATATTCGGCGCATCCGTTCGGTTTTGATCAAGATACAGGCGCTCTTTCTCAGTTTATCCGATATCTGGGCAATCTTGTCAAACTGGCAAAGAATCTGCAGCATACTGACCAGATGGCGCTGGTCATGGGCGGAGTAAAGGCATTTGCGGCCCATGTAAATGTTATTTTTAACCGCGCGGCCCTGAGCAATCTCATCCCGACGCCTTCAACCGGAAGAAAACTGCGGCTGGAAGAACCTCCGTATCATTGGGGGGTACAGGCGCCGGTATGGCAAAAGCGAGTTGCGATGGCCTATAGTCCGGTGATCGGCGGCCAGCAGCGGTCGATCGGAGAAAGGTTATATATCATATCAGAGCAGGACTTTACCGAACTGGTCGGCGGCGCTGCCAGGTATTTCTATGAAACGGCGGTGTCGAACTATTATGATGATCTCGCAGAAAATGAAGGGTTGCATCCGGAAGATATGTATCGCGAACGCATGCGTCTGCTCGGCAAACACTACATAGATGTTGCCGATACATTTGTATTGAATGCGGATCAGAGAGAACAATTACTTAAGCAAAGGCAGATCAGGGCTAGGCTTGCAACTGAATTAGGAAGACAGCGCGGCCAGAAACAAGCAGATCTGGACGTCGCCCGTGCTCGCGGCGACGAACAGGAAATCAAGAGTTTAGAAAAGCAGATCATGGACATGGACCTTATCCAGGTTCATTATGCCAACAGCTTTTTCTTGAATAGGCTTTATAAGCCGGAAGATGCGCAGGAACAGAAGGATTTCCGCTTCCGGGCCGTGCAGGGCAATTATATGTACCGTCTCAAAGTTTCAGGGGACCGGATCGTCTGGCGCGCAGTGCAGGCTGATGTTGATGCCCGCGATGTGGTGGTGTGGAAGGAACTTGAAATGTCGGGCATGATTTCCCGGGACCAGTGGGCAGCGGAGGAATTGCTTGAGATAGAACCCGGCAGGTTTCTCGTTATCAAAACCCTGCCTGACGATGGACAGGAAATGATCGCTCCGGCAATACCGCAAGATCTGCAGGATCCGTATTTTTCCGAGATAAGCAAGACCGCGTCAGACCAGATTAGAAGCGACGGCGAATTGATCTATTTATGGCCCTATATTCTTGACATTACGGTGAACTGGAAATCCGATCCTTTATCCGGCCTGGATGCTCGCATGGTCGTAACCCCGGCATTGAAAGACGGCGGAATTCCCGTCTCAAAGAACAATCCGCCTTCCCAAAATGCTGTGACGGCTCTGGAAGCTCAGGCCCGGCGGGCAGCGCTCGAAAACGATAATGCTTCGTTGCAGGAATGCGCCAATAAGATATTCAAGCTTCAGGAACAGCGAGTAGTGGCTGATTTCGGGAAATTCGGGAATATATCCAGCAGTATCTCTCTCCCGCTCTTAACGGCAAAGAAGTTCCTTGAGCAACAAAGCAATAAGGGGCCGGCTGGTATTGCCGGGGTTTTATTAGGAACAGGCGCAGTGCTAGACCTTCAATCGGCAGCACAGGGTTTGGAATCGAAAATATTCACGGCACGAATGTATTCTATCCAAGGGCCGGATCATTCATATGCTAAACGTTTAGTCTTATATTATACTGCTGCCGGCCTTAAGGGTCTTTATATGGGAGAAACAGAGCCTCGGGGAAAAGACGGAGGTAACACATTGGGAGGCGTAGATTTCCGTGTATTGCCCTCAGTCGTCGATCCTGTGGATGCGTCGGCACTCAGGCAAGGGCAAGGCATGGTGAGCATGCAGGATCTTGATAAACAATGGTCCGATATCCAGAAAATTTTATCTGACGGTCGCATGCCATATCGGGAACTTAAGGAGTATGTTAGTTGCTGCGTTAATAGTCAGGAAGCTGCTGAACAGATGCAAGAGGTTACGACCTGTATTACAGGCATTCTTAAATTAGAAGAAGAGAGGGCTATTTCTACTGCGCCTGAGCTCAAGGAGATACTTTCTTACCTCGGATAGATATAATTTAAATATTTTACTTGACATTATGTAAGTGTTTGATATACTTTTATGTAAGGACTTTTAAAAACATTTACATTAAAATTTAATAAGTCCCTAAACGAATAAGAACAATGCCACGGTTCTCTGATCCGATAGCGATCAGAGAAAGCGTGGTTTTTATTTTTATTAGGAGGCACGATGAAGCAAGGAAGCTTTCGTCAAATATTCCTCTTAACAATCATTAGTTTATTTCTTTCCTACTCTTTCGTATTTTCTTCCAGCGTTCCTCTGAGCGAATTAAAGATCCCCCCAAAAGCAGGCAACATCAAAGAAATATTCGAGTCCCAGGTATCCGATCTTAATGATCAGCGCCTTGTCATTCAGATCCAGGACGCGCACTGCAACTACGAAGCTCAGAAGAATCTTGTCCAGATCCTCGATTATCTCGTTACCGAACGCAATCTCAAACTGATCATGGTCGAAGGCGGCAGCGGGGACGTCAGCCTGTCGTTCCTGCGGGCATACGCGGATAAGAAAACCAGGGAAGCGGTCGCGGACAAATATCTGCGCATGGGCAAGATCTCGGGCGAAGAATATTTCGACATCATCTCAGAGCATCAGATCGAGCTCTACGGGATCGAAGACGAAGAGCTCTATGACGCTAATCTGGACTCATTTCTTAAACTTGAAGAAGCGCGCGACCAGGCATCGCAAGATGCGGAACGTTTCAAGGCTGCGGTGGATGAGCTCATTCCTTATATATATAACGAACAGCTCAAAGCCTTTGAGCAAAAGCGCCGTGATTACGAACAAAAAGCGGTCACGTTATCCGAGTATTGCGCGTATTTAAAGGAGACCGCGGGGAACTTAAACGTGGACCTGGCAAGCGCTGCGCATCTGATTGCTTTTGTCGACAGCGCGCGCATGGAAAAAGAGATCGATTTCAAGACAGCGGAGGCGCAGCGCAATATATTCATCAAAGAGCTTGCCAAACAGCTCGATGACAACAATGTAAAGGAACTTATCGCACGGACCCAGGAGTTCAAGGACCAGAAGATGACGGCCCGCGAATATTATTCCTATTTAAAGGCAAAGGCAGAGAAGCGGCTCGATCTCGCGCGGGATTATCCGCAGCTTGCCGGATATATCGGCTATATCAACATGGCAAAGGACATCAACGCGGTCAGCCTGATCGCCGAGATCGACGCGTTGCAGGACGCGCTTCGCGATAAACTGTTTGTCAATAACGACGAAAGGCATCTGACAAAGATATCTCAGGCGCTCGGCGTCCTGAACGGATTTCTAAAACTGGAACTGACGCCTCAGGAATACGAAGTTTTCACCGGGGACCGTTCCGTATTTGCCACCGGATCCTGGGTCAACTTCCTTAACGACAATTGCAGGCGCTACGGCATTTCCACCCGGGTGGATGCCTCGCCGGCGATCGATGACAACATGGAGGCTTTTGAGCAGTTCTACCGGCTCGGCCTGGCGAGGGAAGAATCGTTCATCAAGAACCTGGATAAGAAACTCGACGAATCAGGAGAGAAAATGGTGGTTCTGATCACCGGAGGATTTCATACCCCGGGCGTGACGCGCATGCTCAAGGATCGCGGGTATTCGTATGCGGTGGTGGCGCCGGTCATCACCCAGCAGACGGATTCAAGCCTTTATTTCTCCGTGCTCAGGGGAGAACGGGAAGATCAGGATAATGATAATTATATAGATGAAAGCGATGAATAAATTGGATAAACGGAACACAAACAGGGGGAATACGATGTGGCTCTATAAGAAAATGCGCAAGGGGATCAGTGTAGCGGTCATCATAACATTCTGTTCAAACATGGGGTTATCCCAGTCGGCTTTTGCCTCGGGCACGATGTTGAAACCGAAGCGCGCGATTGAGCGGACGGACGTGCTCACCGACATCGGCAACAAAGACGGGGGGCTGGTTGAATTACTCACGACTGCAAAAGCGTTGAATCTGCAGCCACAGACATTTTCAAATTTCCGCGCTACCGAGGCAGAGATCGCGGGCCCCATGCTCGCTCCCTTGCAGGGGTTCGTCCAGGATATCAACAAAGCCTCGATATTGAATAAAATAGGGTTTATCTATCAATCGGACCCGCAGGAACGCGCGGCGCAGATCGAGGCCTTATTGCAGGAGATCAACAAAGAATTAGCCAAGCCCGGAACAGGCATCCTGCCCAAGATCGTGGTGATCTCCGATTACCACGGAGGGATCGACAGATTTCTCGCGCTTTTAAGCGATGCATTGGCCGAGCTGGTCGGATTCCAGGGAAAACTCGTCGCGGGCGTTTCCATTGAAAAGCAGCTGCAGGACCAGGGGCTGTCACTCAAGACGATCAAAGGCTCCATACTTCTGAACGGGGATTTGCTGGACAGAGGCAAATCAGGCCTTGCGTGTTTTAACGTCGCGCGCGAATTACTGCAAACAGCTCCGGACCGGGTATTTTATGTGAGCGGTAACCATGACCTGTGGGCGTTCTTGAACCTGGCGGGTCTTCATCTGCCCTGGTATAAAGGATACAATTTCTACGGCAACGAGAGGGCAGAGTTGTTGATTAAGACGCATCGTATCAGCGAATCCCGGTATTTTGACACCCCTCAAGCGTTGAACTGGTGGACGGAGCGCCTGGCTGAATACAATGCCGACCAGGAAAAGTTCCAGAAAGAGGCGTTGGACGGTAATGCGGCAAAGATCCGCACATCCTACATCGAACAATACAAGAAATACAGCGATGCCAAGAAATGGGATTCCGCGCAGCTGGACGCCATGGAGCATTTTATCGGCCATTTTGCGCGTATCGATGTTCCTGATCCGTTCGTAGGGTTGAATGGTTTAGGAAAAACCTCAATCGTCTGGTGGAAGGATTTACAACAGCAACTGATCAAAGGGAAAGAGGCGCGCAGCAGCCTGGGGGCTGACGCAGATGAAATAGGCGTCTGGTATGAAGCAATTGCCGTTACGGAAATGATTATCCCTCAGTTGGAGTCAAGGTTGCAGAAAGCTTTAGATCAAGGGAATTGGTATTATAGCGTCTTTGAAGCGATCAATCATCAGGCGTACGCGAGCGTTGAATGGTGGGCAAAGGACTGGTCCAGCCACAAGGACTGGGGCACGTCGGTCATCACCGAATTGAACGCCATGATCAAGGACGCGAACAATAATGATCCGATGATCGTCAGGGATCGGGATATTTTCAAGGGACAGGAGGTTACGCAGGCGAATTATATCCAGAGCGCGAAACTCCAGGATCTCGCCGCTTTCTACAAGAATAATTTCAACCTTGGCGTGCGCACTCCCTACGGCGATATGCTCACGCACGGCCTGCTTCCGATCAAAGGCGATGATGTCGCCATCACCTATAAGGACAAGGAATATAAAGGAAAGGCGATATTCGACGTCTTGAAGCTTCTCTCTGATGAAATAAAAGAAGCGACCGACACCGGCTCCATGAGGGAGGCTTTGGATCTGGTCAACAGCTGGTATGCGGACGCAACGACCATAGCCAAACCCAAGAATGTCAAGGATCTGCTTGGCAAGATCGCGGCGGTTGTATCCAAGCTGGGCGTGCGCATCTGGGCTATGGGCCACAACCCGGTGAATAAGGTCAAGGCTCCGGTGATCTCCACGGATGCGAAGGACAGCAGGTACAGCGTTGTGCAGCTGGATTTCGGCATGGCGCCGAAATTCGGCGGCGCGGGCGCGTATGCCGCATTCGGCGCCAACGGCATTGTAGTGAAAGGTTTTGAAACGGATAAAACAGATGAGGCGATCAAGATATCCCCCGACACTATTATCGCAGCTAAGAAAGAAGGGGAAAAGCCTACCGTTATCAAGAACCCCGGCATGCCGGCGAAAGCGTATTTAGAGAATACAAAAGCGGCATTAGAAGAGGAATTAAAAGGGCTTCCGGTTTTGCAAAAAGCTGCTTTAACTCCTGAAGCGCAGGCGCAGGCGAAATTCGTGCAGGACCTGAGCGGGATCATTGAAGTGACGCCGACAGAGGTGAAGGTGCTCGACAAAGGGCTGTTCATGGCCAAAGGGCTGTATGTTCTGGCGGAAGCGATCGCATTAAGCCCGAGCGCGGACGTTAAGACCGCGGCGAAGAGAATAGCGCTTGAGCTTTTGCCTCAATTCGACATTAAAGCAGCGTCTGACCATGATCTCTACATGGCCAAGCAGCAGGGCAAATGGAAGAATATCACGGTTCCTGCGGTGAACGGCCGCTCGACCGTTTTTATGAGCTTCAGGCCGATGTTCAGGGTCGCCAAGGAAGAGGACGTCGGTGTTATCAAGACTGAAGTCGCCAGAAGCGAGATGCGGTATTCCGCGCAGGATTCCGGGGAGATCGTAGCGATCTCGGGCCTTGCAGCGATCGCAGAAGGTTGGACGGGTCTTTTGTTCGTGCAGCAGGACCACAATCAGATAGACAAGGATAAATACAATAAAGGCGGGGAAGAGCGGCAGAAAGAGATCGATGCGCGCAACAAACTGTTCCGCGAAGGTATCATTGCCGGGCAGTATAACATCGATCTTGATCCTTCGACGCTGGTAGACGAGACCGCTTTGGCAGAGATCATCAAGATCGAAGGCGAGCTCGTTGCTTCGTATTTAGAGAAGCATCCTGAGCTTTTAAAGGGAATTGAAAATGACGATAAGGCAAAAGCGTCGTTGCGCCGCAGATTGGTCGACGAGATCGAAATAGGCGATGTTGATGATAAGGCGTTTTTGGCACAGCCCGATGTAGCGGCTACGATCAATCGTTTGGCGACCGAGCTGTATCCTCAGATGCACAAGACCAGCATCGAGGCGACGATGAACGATATCCGCACGATCCGGAAACTGGAAAAAGAGCTTGGTCTTACCAAATCCGTTTCCATCGGCATCGAAGAGCGTCATATCGACAATAAAGTGCATAAGGACTTCCCGAGCACGGTATTGGGAAGCATTACCTTGAGCCAGTCGATCCTGAAACTCGCTAAAGCCGAAGGGCTGGTTGCGCACAGCAAGATCAGCCTTCAGACCGGAGCAATGCACGGTCTGGGCGGAACGGTTGACTTCGGTATTTTTGAGCGCCACGTGCGGCATGCCGATAAGATCGGCGTGGCTGTTTTCGTGCAGCACGGAGCTTCGACGCTGGCAAAGCACGATTTTGACCAGATGCGCGACGGTGATGTGGGCGAAGTCCATTTAGCCACCGAGTATCAGAAGATCGTGTTCTCGATCGTTGCGCAGGAGTATCCGGAGCTGGCTGAGAAGATGGCGCAGTGGCTGGAAGCGAAAATGGCCAATGAACAGAAGTTCAAGGATAAATACCAGGCGTTCTGGGATGCGGCCATGGCGCAGCCGGGCAAGGACAGGGCAACGGTCATAGCCGAAATCCTGGGTGATTCTTCGAACCTGCCCAAAGACCTCAAAGGCAAGTTTAAGGATCTGGTCAAAGAGTTGTCCGCGCCGTTCAAGAGCGAGCTGTGGAATTTGCCGGAGAACGTTGCCGACAAGATCGACAGCGCGCTGTATGAAGAGTTCAAGCTTATCTTCGGCAAGCTGGGAGTCGTGAATACCAAGGACCTGATCGAAAAGATCATGCCGTATGACGCCTATCCGGTTGAACTGACTCCACGGCCGGCAAGCGTCGCAACGGTATTCGCTCAGACAATGACAGTTTCTCCTGAAGAACAATTCGTGCAGGACCTGAGCGGGATCATTGAAGTGACGCCGACAGAGGTGAAGGTGCTCGACAAAGGGCTGTTCATGGCCAAAGGGCTGTATGTTCTGGCGGAAGCGATCGCATTAAGCCCGAGCGC
>JAGOOP010000005.1:61482-89990 GCA_017992455.1 Candidatus Omnitrophota bacterium
AGATCGACAGCGCGCTGTATGAAGAGTTCAAGCTTATCTTCGGCAAGCTGGGAGTCGTGAATACCAAGGACCTGATCGAAAAGATCATGCCGTATGACGCCTATCCGGTTGAACTGACTCCACGGCCCGCAGCCGTCGCTACGGTGTTCGCTAAAAAAGCGGCATTTGACAGCGCCGTGGTCGTTGATCCGGTGCTGGTGACAGCAGGCGGCGTAACCGAGATATTAAAGACTGTGGCCGGGATGCAAAATAAGGCGATCGTCTTTTACGGGCCTGCGGCTCAAGCCATGAAGATCCTGGCAAAGGGCAGTTCGAACATCCTGACCGCGGACAACGAAGTTGCGGCTGTCGAGCAGTTGATCAAGGACAAAGGCATATCGCCGGCGAAGATCAGGCTCGTGACCACTGAGTTGAAAGAAAGCGTCAAGAGCACCGGCATCACGCAGAAGATCGTTTCGGCAGAGGATCCGGTCGGCATTATGTTCGCCTTGGCTAAAGCGGAAACGGAGAACACCCCGGTCCCCGAGGCGGCTGACGCGTTCGCGAAGCTGTATGCCGCGGTTGAGAAATCAGGGGTCATTCCGGTTGACGCGACTGCGCGGGATAAGATCCTCGCTGTTGCGAAGATGGTTGCCGAGACCGTCGAGATGAAGTCAAACGTCCAGGTTACCGAGGACCAGAAGAAGGTAATAGAACAGATCTTGACCAAGATCGGCGTGTAATCTCACATACGTAAGCAAAACGTTCCGTCCCCTGCCTCTCCCATGGGAGAGGCAGGGAGCATATCACAGCACAGGCTTATTTTTTCTCATAAAAAGAAAACGTTTACAAAAAGATTTTTAATGGATCAACTCGCGACATGGATATAAAAACCAGCCAACAAAGGAGAAACGCAATGGCCCCGTTTTTCAAAAGATCCGCTCTTTCAAGGGTTATTATTTTTGCCATCATCACAAGCTTTATCCTGTCCAGCGTGCCCCAGGGGTTCTGTTCGAGTAATGCCGATGCTGACCATTTGCGTACTCCTCAAACCCTGCCTGCTGATGCAACGGCAAAAAAGATCACCAAAGACCTGATCGACCAGTCCCATAAAGACGGCGGCAGTTTCCCCTACGTTGTCAACTACGATCATAAATTGGCTGAGAAAAAAGAAGTTGCCGGCGGTAAATGCGCGCAGCTTGCCTGGGCATATAACCGCGGAATACCCAACCCCCTGGGTTTTAGCATCAGCGTTGACGCGGTCAGGGCATATTACAACCATAATCCGCAGCTCATAGAGATGATCAAGGAAGTGCGGGAATTAGATACTACCGATGCCAAGAAGCGCATGAACATGGCTCGACGTATCCAGGATTTTATGATGAAAGAAACCCGGCTTCCCCCCGACGTCTTAAAAGAGATCGCCGACAATTATATCGCGATCTGCAAGAAGATCAGCAAAGAGCGCGGATATGCCGAATGGCAGTATATTCCCATGGCCTACCGCGGGAGCGGGGTCATCGAGGATTTTGAGGGCGCGATCCCGTGGTTCACCAAATCCATCGGCGCGCAGCCCGGACAGGGCACCACCCTGCTGAACAAGGTCGGTCTTGAACCCATCGAGGCCTCGGTGATCGAGGTCATTGCGGGGCTTTTTAATTATCAGATTTTCGGATATCGCGATGTCCAGGCGTTCTTCGATTTTGTTTCAAAGATGAAGGACGTTGCTGAATACAATACCCTGATCGCGCTGGCAGAGAAATACGGTTTCGCTGCGGAGGCGGGAAGATTAAAGGATCAGGACACTCCGGGATACGTCAATCTGCGTAAGGTTCTGAAGGAGATAGAGAGCAAAGAGCCGGCGGTAAGATCGAAATACAGATGGCTTGAAAAACTGGAAACAGCAGCCGCCGGTATCTATGAACCGATGAATTTCACAACCGGCATCGCGGTCCTGGAAATGGTCGATGCGGATTTTTCCGGAACAGCATTCACCTCGAACATGGCCACGGGTTTTGACGGATCGACCTATGCCCGGAAGATGAAAGAGAAAGCTAAAAAAGATAAGGGTATCCTGAGCATATTCCCGTCATTTAAGAAAAGAGGAGAAAATTTCAAAGGCTATACCCGTTACGTCAAGATAAACCTTGGCACCGGATTAGGGCCGGGGATCGTTGAGGGCAGGTTCCAGCCGAATATCGTCACTCTTTTTGACAGGACCGGTAACGGCGACTGGGTGTATTTTGAGAAGACCGTGGGCCGCAAGCATATGTCTTTGATCGGCATTGAGAAGGTCATCGATTCCCTTAAGGAAAAATTCACCAAGAAACAGATCTACTTGCTTGCGAAACTTTATGCAGACTGGGCAAAAGCTGAAAAAGACAACGATGAGGATTTGAAGAACGATGTTATTTTTGAACTCAGGGAGCAATTTGGCATTATGGCCGACCCGTGGGCGCGGGCAATGAAAGATATATGGTTCTTTTTTGAAAGGCCGAATAAGTATCTGGCTACCGATGCGGAAAAAGAGGCATTGCGTGCAGCCCTTAATGTTAATGAAAAGGAATTTTTCACCTTAGCCTCGCTCGTGAGCGCCATTAACAAGATCAATACAGGTTACGACACAGCCGCGTATATGCAGACCTCGCCCGAAATGGCTGCAAGCCCGTTATTGAGCGACGAAGGATATAAGAAACTCGCGGAAGTTATCGTCATGGTCGGCGACAACATGGCGCAGGAGCGTTTTGCCGCCGGGGACAAGGGATGGAGAGAACGCAGGGACGTGGAGTTTGCCGTTACCAAATGTCTCCCGAACGACGCCAGCAAGTTCAAGGTCCTGCTCGACCATACCTATGATCTGGTAACCGGAGAGGATCTCGGCCCCGGCTGGGTGAAGATCGTCCATCTGCAGAACCGCCCGATCAATCCCGACAAAGAGATCAAGGACCCGAACAATATTATCTTCCAGAGGATGAAGGTGGATGAAGAGTATATCGAAGCCAACGGCATCCAGCCGCTTGCGTCAGGCGGATTGATGGGATTCGGCGCTGCCGAAGGCACCATTTATTTCGTGGATCCGAATAAAGACCTGGCAGATCAGGAAACCGAGATCAGAGAGCTTAAGAAGACTGAACCTCAGGTCGCTGATGTCGAAGAGATGGGGCCGGAGCACGATTCGATCGTCGAAGCGGCAAAAGCCGGCATCGTGCGCAAAGGCAATGATACCAGCCACGCCTATATATTCAGCCTGGAGCTTCGGCTTCCGATCGTCATCAATCCGGTTGTCAAAGCCGGGGTTCAGCTCAAGCACGGCATGAAAGTCGTGCTCGACGCCTTGCATGGCGCGATCTATCCCGGCGACCGGGGGATCAAACTGCTCAAAGACGACCTGATCATCCGCGTGAACATGCTTCCCAAGAGCATTGTCGGATTCATCGCGTCAACCCTGCAGACCGCCATGGAGGTCGCTCGTATCGGAGGCAAGGCGGTGCTCGTCAGGCAGGAATTCATCCTCAATAACGTCATTAAAATATATCCTCAGGCAGCGCGCGCATATGACCTTATGCTGTCGTTGCAAAAAGGCGATATCAAAGAAAGCGATCTTACGGCTGACGATCTGAAAGACGTTGAGATCTTAAAAACCGTTCCTGAGGATATCGAAGGGATCAGAAAGATCATTACCGGTTTTCCGTCAGCCCAGGAATTCATCGCCGAACAGATGCGGTACGCAGCTAACCAGCTCGGCACTATCTTTCCCGAAGACGACGAGATCAGGGATTACGACAATAAAGAGAAAGAGGCTTTGTTGGCCGGGTTGGTCGGCGCAAAGGCGTATCTGCGTTACGATGACAAGGATCCCCGCTGGGATTCGCCTCTTGACGGCATGCGCGGTTCGCAATTGATGAGCCACCCGCATCTGAAAAAGGCGTTCTTCCCTCTCAAACGGGGCGTTTTGCGTTCGATGAAGGACGGATACAAGAACAACCAGTTCTTCTTTGTGTATCTGAGGACGGCGGAAGAATTAAATATCCAGCTGGCTGATTTTGCAATGCTGTGCCGCGAAGAGGGCGTGTTCCCCGAATATATCGTTGTCATGATCGAGAACGGCGGCAATGTCTGGATCATGGACGATGTGGCGCGGATCATGTCCGATTTTGCCAGGGAACATCGCGCGGACGGCGTGAAAGGATGGAAAATATCATTCGGCACCAATGATCTGAATAACTCTCTCGGCGGCACATCCCGCGACGATAAGGATTTCACCGGCGAGGTCAAGATCAAGCACCCTGCGCTCATCAACGTCGAGCCTGCGGCCGGCAAGATCGAGGTCAATCCCGGCTATTCCTATGGGCCGAAGAACAAAGGAGAGCCGTTCGCCATCACGATCAACGATGAAACTGCTCCCGTTGTTCTTCGTGCCGTCGAACACGTATCGGCGGTCGTTGACAATAACGGCGGCAAGAAGAATCTGTGCGGCCAAGGCCCGACCAAAGCTGCCGGTAAAGGCGATTGGAAGGGCGCCCGGACGTATCTGGGTATGTTGGATGCGGTCGGCACTCAGAGCGTGGCCTATGTCCCCATGGTCATGCTTGATTTTGACACGCAGGCGTCGCATACCAGGATAGAAGCCCGTGCGTTGAAAAACGCTGCCATAGCGACCAGTCTTCATGGTGTGCGCGAAGACGCGCGGAATATCGTCGTCAAGGGGGACGTTGTCGTTGTGAACGAGCCCAGAGATATCCTGAAGATACGCATAGGCAAGAATAAACAGAAGATAGTCGTCATGAAAAATACCTGGAGCAGGGATGATCTGGAGAACCAGGGTATTCCGTGGGACTATTTGAATTACGCAGGAGCAATTTTGCTGGATGAGGCTATGCAAGGCGGAGATGCCGGCGTCTTGAGGGAAGCAACGGTCCAGACGCGCATTAAAGGCGTAATACTGCCGGATGCATCGCTGAAGACAGGCCAGGAGGTAACCATTGATTTTTCTACCGGGACCGTGTATGAGGGCCTCCTTGCGACCTATCAGGAAAAGCCGGTATTGCGGCAGATGCGGATGCCTGCTCCGGGGCTTGTTCCTGAAATCAAGCCGGTCATGCGTTTCAGCACAAGCGACCTGTTCGTGCGCCAGGCAGACAAGCCGGCGATGATCGATATTCACCCATTGGCATTTGTTTTAAGCGACGAGGAACTGGCGAAACAGTATGGTTACGCTGCGGATGAGGAGTTCCAGAAATCATTTGCTCCTGTGCGCAAACAGGTCAAGGCGCTGATCGGGAACCAGAAACCGATGGATTACTTGCAGGCACGGATTTCCGAGTATGTGGCGCAAAAAACACAGGAGGCTCAGAAAGACGGTTTGGTGCCGGTTTATTCTGTGTTCAGGCTCACCCGTAACCAGATGCGTCCTCTGATCGGCGGGGAACTGATTGAAATGTACGCCGGCGTCAAGGAAAAAGAAGGCAGCAATTTCGATGATCCTCGCAAACGTCTCCAGGGCGGGACGCGCGCTCTATCGGATTTCTGGCCCATCCTGAATCTGGAGCTCGCGGTATTCAGTGACGCAAAGGCCGGAACTCCCCGTTTGGCCCTGCAAACGTCAAAGATGGGGACGCGCGTGCAGGAAATAATCGAAATGCAGTTGCGCGTGTTCAAGACGTTCGGGATCAGTCCTGAAAATACCGATATCGGCCTTGAGATGACCACGTCGGCTGACCCGATTATGATCCAGGATTATATCAACCAGGGCATCAAGTTCTTTACCTATAAGGATAAGGAGTTGGCTGAGGCGCTTCTGGCCGCTAATCTCGAGAATCCGGATATCTTCGCTGTCGAAGGCAAGGAAAAGGCGGCTCAAGAGGCGTTGGTGCGGCCGCTGGCATACGTCCAAGGTATTGTCGCGGAGAATAAAAATAAGGGCGCATGGCTTGGCCTGACATCCGATCAGATCAAGGCGCCTGCGATTCCGGAGGGTCCGGATAGCGGCGCGTCGCGGCCTGCGACATTGCCTCTTGTTGTCGATAGCAGCACCGTGCACGGCAATATTAAGACTATCGGCGGCGGAGCTGTTGTTCCCGGCGGCGTCACTGCTGCAAGCAGAATGCAGAAGTATAGCACGATCCAGCTGATTGAGGCTGCAGCTAAGATAAAGGCTACAAGCGCTGCGGTCTACCAGAAACTTGTTACCGGTTTTGGTAACTTTGTGAGCGCACTGCGGGATGTGAAAGTCGACGACGAGCGGGTCGGCGTGGTGGTCATGGGCGCCAATGCCGTTCTCGATAACGCAGGCACGTTCGAATCCTTGAAACAGGTCAAAGGCGCGCAACACGCGTTGAAGGCGGTCGTGTGGGGAGAAAAGCCCGCTTCCGACGAGGAAGACGTGGATCTGAGCAGTGCGCTGGCTGCTACCGGTATTACAAAAGAAGCTGTCGTCATGCTTGACAGCATGGAAAATGTGCTCGAGCGCATCGGCGAAGAATACAATATCGGACAAAGCAAGATCATGCTCATGCTGTCCGAAAAAGACGTTCTTGCTCTTGAGAAAGAATATGACATGGACATCAAAGAATTCTTAGACAGGCATCCGCTCTTAAAGGCCACGATCATCAAGGATAGCGCAAGCGGAGAAGCCGTGCCTATGACGCTGGCGTTTGCAAACCTGCTGGCGCGCAACTTGAAGGTCGAAGCTCCGGCATTGGGCTCGGCTCTTGCGCGTTTAACAGCTATGACCTATAAAGATGCTTCGTCCGCTGTCATTGCCGCAGTGACCGATCTTACCGCAAACCTGGTTACTATTATGCCGGTTAACGTTGATGCAGAGACCGCTCAGGCTGCGCAGGACTATAAGGATGCTACGGCAGTAGCCCGCAAGCTTGATATAGGCGTGTAATCAAAGAAAAGAAAAAGGAGACGGTAAAATGAAGTCCATCCGGAAAAGCCTGTTCGCGAAATTTATTATCGGGATCGTCATCGCCGCGTTCTGCGTCAACAGCTCGGGTATCGCGTTCGCGACCAACAACCTGACGCCGCCCGTGGCTTCGCAATCAAAGAACAGGCTTCCGGGCATCGAAGATGAACTGAAAAGAGATGGAGGAAGCAAGCCATTGTTCCGGCTGTCGCATGAGTCCGTAGTGGTCCGCGGGGAAAAATCCGTCGGTTCTCCGGTCAGAGTTGAAACCTGGATGGAACCAAATTCGCCCACCAGAATTGACGTTGACGGGACAATCCTCGGCCATTTGCAGCAGCTCAAGGACAGTATAAAAGATCAGGCCCGGATGGGCGTCAGAGCGGAAAAGGCAGTGGATGCTTTTGCCTTGAGAGTTGCCAGCCGGTTATGGACGATATACGAAACGGCAAGAGAAGAAGGTCTTTCCAAAGAAGTAACGCTTATGATCGGGACGTGGCGTCCGGATGAAGAGCGGCCTTCTCTTAAGACCCAGATATCAGATGGCTTGTATTTGCTGCATCTTGAGCTATCTCAAATGTCTGGCAGAAGGCTGGTAAGCGGAGTCGTTCCATTGCGGATCGCTTTTGAGATTTCACCACAAACATCGGAAATCGTATCTGGAAGATTAAGCAAAATCGAAGCCTCTAAACAGGCGCATAAAGCGATATATGAATGGTTCAAAACAACCTATATAGACTGGGATATCGACGCTCTTTGGGGCAACCGGATAAAAGTGTTGGCAGTGGATCCGGATCCGGTCAAAAATGCGTCCATTGTGAATAACTCGGGGGTTGTTCTCAACCATGGAATTCTGTTTGCTTCCGGAGGCCTGGACGTTAACAGCCTTATCAAGATACTGAAAAAAGCAACTAGAACAGGGAGAGTTTTGGATGTATTCATGGATTTTAAGTCTTATCCGCTCAGCAAGAGAAATCCTTCTTCAGTGCGGGAATTCGCGCGATGGCTTTACGAGGCGGAGAAGAACGGCGAGATAAACGGCGATCGTTTCAATTTGATCATTGCCGACACCGAAGGCAATCTCCGTGATTGGATGGACGCAAGGGTTGAAGGCGAGGCCAACCGCGTTATCGCGGTAAAAGACGGCGGAAACGCGATTCTTGACCTGGCGCATATCGTGCATTTCAAGGAATGGCTCGGGGCGAACGCCATTTTGGGCGCGTCTGCTGCGGCAGTGCGGCTGGGAGCTGCGGTGAACCGCATGCCCGAATACCAGTACATCAATGAATTCTTCGGTAATGATCCGGACAAAAAGAATAAAACCATCCAGGATTATCTCGAATCGTTCTATACGGTATTCCCGGAATTCAATATCCTCAATGGCGGAGCGCATGGGGCCTGGGTCACGGATGTGCAGGAGTTCATGATCATGGTCGGGTTGTATCTGCGGATGCCATACTGGCAGAGAGTGGACATGGCTAATAAGGTTTTTGCCGCGCTGACCGAGATATTCCAATCCAAAGCGCTTTTAGAGGAGGTCCTCGGACGGCCTGTAGACAGGCCGTTCGCCACCACTGTCGGCGATGAAGGCGGATACGCGCCGACTGATATCCGCGGCAATGAAGAAGGATTCAAACTTATTGTTGCTGCTATCAAACGCGCAGGGCTTGAAAACGTGGTCCAACCGGCTAATGACGTGGCCAGCAGTGAACTATATGATGAGGAAACAGGCGCGTATGAGTTAAAGTCAGAAGGCAGAATATTGGGCCGTGAAGCATGGATCGCCCAGTTGAAGCAATGGTACGATGAATATAAACTCATTGCCACCGAGGATTCTGTCGCGGAGAACGACCCTGAGGGAGGCCGTCAGCTTTATAAGATCATGGGTAATACGATGATCATTGTCGGCGACGACCGCACGGTTACCAATCTGGGTCTTCTCAAAGAAACCATTGAGGAGAATAAGGAAGAGATCAATTCCATCCTTATCAAGATCAATCAGAACGGCTCGATCTCCGGAACGCTCGAGGTCATCCAGTATGCGCTTCTTCACGGCATCAGCGTGGCAATATCTCATCGCTCCGGCGAGACCGAGGATGATCTGCTCGCGGCCATTGCCGTTGCTTCGAATATGTTCCTTAAAAACCCGCATCCGAAAACCGGAAAGATGCCGGTTGTTATTCTTAAAACCGGAAGCGTGCGCCGAACCGACAGGTTGGTGAAGCATAATTATCTGCTCAAGAATGAAGCAGAGCTTGAGCGGTATGTTGAAAAGGGCATGGGCGATCAAAGACCGGTCCAGCGTATGGCCTTGAGCGAGGAGAGGATCGATCCGAAGCTCAGCCCCACGACCATCATCGACATGTGGGCAACTGAGATCCGCGATTCCCGCGGCAATCCCACGGTCCAGGTATTCATCAAGCTCAATAACGGGTTTATCGCAAGCAATGCCGTGCCTTCCGGCGCATCGACAGGCATACGTGAATCCAGGGAATTGCGCGACGGCACGATCGTCGAGAATCAGCCGTACCGCATCACGCAGGAACTGGTTGAATGGATATTCAAAGGCAAGGTCAGAGATCTGGCGACCGCGCGCAGGATACTGTTCGAGCGTGAATCGATCCACGACAAAAAGGGAAAGATCAAGGCAGGCAAAGGAGTTTCCATTGCCGTTGCCAATGTGAATTATATTATAGCGCCGCGTATTATTGCAGAGCATATCGACGTGGCAAAGATCTCGTCGCTGGAAACACTGCGCAGTAATTTCGATCAGGTCATGTTCGACCTGGAGATCGAGCTGGCAAAAGAAGATGCCCGGAAGGTAAAGGTCAATGTCATGGGTGCGACCGGGAACATGGGGCCGCAGATGGTCAGCCGGCTCAGCCTGGATCCCGCTAAAGTTACGGTCATTGCAAGCGCGCGCAAAAAAGACGACGCGTCCTATATCGATAATCTGTCAAAAGGTATCATCGAGAACAGTGTTGCCGCAGCGCAGTCAAAGGTTATCATTCCCGCAGTCGATGCGCGGGGACTCAAAGCGGCGATATCCGATAATGTCCAATATATGCAGAAGGGCGCGATAATCTTTTCAGTCGCTGCTCCCATGTTCTTCGAACCAGGCAAGTTCCCTGTGTATGCTCCTCCGCAAGGATATGAGTCGGCGGCACAGATGATCAAGGATATGGCTCCTGATCAGGATGTCGTTGTCGGCTGGCAAAGCGTGCCTGCTGAATGGGCTGAAGATATGGATTTCGGTTTGAGCCATATGCAACTGGTTTTGCTGGGTAAACAAGAAGCCGGCGAGTTTATCCGCGATAATGTCCTCAGTGTGATGTGCGATGCAGATGTAACCATTATCAACGACCCGGACCTGAAAATGGCATGGGCGCTTGAGAAGCTCACTTCAATTATAATCGCAAGCGGGAAAGAACTCATTGTAGAAGGCAGCTTGACCCTTGCGGAATTAGCCCGGTTCATATATGAAAAAGGACCTGATGTAACCAAAGAAGAAGTCATAGAGCATAATCGCAAAACGCTCGATGAAAACCTGTTGAAGCGCTATGCGAATAACGAGATATTTGTCAGCCATCTGGCAGAGATCACCGATCGCGCTCAATCGAGCGCTCATCGTGAGCACCGGATGGTCGGTATGCGGCGTTACGCTGAGATCCTGTCCGTTGCTGAACAGGCAAAGAAACCTCTGATCGAACGCGCGAGCAACTTATACAAAATAGACGTTGCCGATACGAAAACTATCAGCGCAATGCCCGGCAAGTTCAATAGCGTTGTTAAGGCGGCTCAGAAGTTGGAAGGCCCGCTTGCTGTTGCCGCCATTGACGGGGAAGAGGTATTAAAGAACCCCGGCATGCTGGCAATTGCGAGAGAAATGCTCTCGACAGAAACCGCGAATGTGAGCATTGTCGTTTCCGCAAACAATGATGACCAGGCCGGGGTGTTGAAAGCGATCGGGGTCGAGGATGTCGCGAAGATCGTCCAGCGCGATATCAGCGAGATAGTCAAAGACCTGCGAGCGCAGAAAGAGAAGAATAACATTATTGTGGGATTGGTCGCGGATGCGGAAAAGGTCAAGGCGATCGACACTCGCGGTATTATCGTATACAAGCTGCGGGCGCCGGCTGAAACGAAGGAGGGCGTTGCGTATACCGCTCCATGGACGCTGATCTTCGCCGACTTCTTCGACCGGGTATATAAGAATAAGAAGGTGACCGAGCGGGTCGACGCATTGAAAGATAATTACCTCAATAGCGGAAAGATCTCGTCCGCAGACCTGGCAAATCTTAATAACCTGCAAGACGTGCCTCTGGTCCCGGAAACCGACAAGAAGATCATTAATCAGATAAATATGTATCGAAAGTTAGTGCAGTCTATTTAAGTCCAATTTAAACATGTGCAGGCGTTATCAGCCACGAGCGCTTTGCCACAGCAAGGAGGAACAGATGTTCGGTAAAATGAAAACGTTTACACGGATATTCGCGATCATCGTCATCGCGCAATTCATTATTTCTTCGGTGCCGGCGCATACATTCGCGTTAAAGTCATCGGCTACCATGGAAATGAACAGGAATACCGTTGATGATGTCATCCGGGATCTGTCCAAAGGGTTGGACGGCGGATCTGTCTGGCCGTCTGAATTGATCGACTCGACTACGACGATCGGCGGTTTCACCGTAACCAGGCTTATCCCGCAATGGGAGCTTGAAAAGAAAGGGGTTGTTATAACATCGCCCGCAAACGCAAACATTTTATATAAACATCTTGACAATATTTTCTCCGAGCCACCCCAACCCGGCGATACCTATGTGTCTATCCAAAAAGGCAAGGTGCTGATCCTGGCTAAGGAGAATTTGGCAGATCAGACGCTTGTAACTGCGCCTAACATGGAGGTGACTGTACTAAAGAATAAAAAGGCATATTATGAAGCTCTCCTGGAATACGTTTCATTGATCACCACGCAGACCGGACAGGGCATTGAATTGATCGAGGAAAAAGGCGACCGGTTCATGTCTTTTTTTGCACCCGCGAATCAGAAGAAGATCAACGATGAGGCATTCACATTAGGCGGTATCAGCGGTATCAAGCACTGGTATGGGAAGGACGAGCCGTATCAGGTAGAGTTCACGTCAAAGACAGCGGCAGCCAATACCAAAGCGACTTTGATGACGTTCAAAGAGAGCGACCATGCAATTGCGCGTGGCTGGTCAATGATCGTACAGCCGAAGATCGTGCATCTTACGTTCGGGTTCGGTACGATCGGCGCGCAGATCGCGCAGGCAGCGCGCAAGATGGGTTTTTATGTGATAGCGATCAACCGTTCGGCGAACGAAAAGGCGTCGAACGCGGCGCGGCTGGGTATCCCGCTGTATATCATGAAGGAATCTGACAGGGAAGCATTTGCAAAGGCAAAGATCCCTGTAGCAGGGACCATGGATGAACTGTCAGCCAGCGGCATAGTGGAGCTTATCACGGATGCGACTGACGGTAAGACCAAAGACCCTGAGACCGGCAAAGAAGTGAGCGTAGCGCGGTACAATATCAAATACATATACGCGAAGTTATTCCCGAACGCCAAGACGATGTTTGAAGGCGCGGAAGACCCGGATATCGCGGATGCTCCGTTTGATTCAGGAGCCCTGAACAAAGTGGGGAGAAGTTATGCTGAGTTCATGGCAAAGGTAAAAAGCCTGTTTTTCCCGTCGTGCAACACCACGGGACAGGGGTTGATCGAGGATAATATAGCATTGAACGCCGTGGAAGGCACGCTTGACATGATCGTTTCTACGCACCGCAGGCCCAATGATCCAGGGCAGAAGGGGAAAATGTCTCCGGACGGGACGACATTCGAGACCGATTATCATCATGGGGAGGATTACGAGGCGGTACGGGCGAAATTCCCGGAGATCATGAAGGCGTTCAAAAAGGTGACTATACAGGAGGATAACAGCGAAGATGTCGAAGTGAATATGCTTTCGACTGACGCCTCGGTAACGCATATTACCAAATTCCATATTACGGAGATGTGGATCGTGGACGGTATAGACAAGGCAACCGGCAAGCAGATGACCGTGGATATGGTGTACAAATATTTAAGCGCAGAGCCGAGGATCGCGCTTATCAAGACAAAGAAGTTCGACGTGACCTCGATGATCGACGTTCTGCAGCGCAATAATATCGTGCATCCGTTCACGCCGATCGTTGGGGTGTACAAGGAGCGGACCGGCAGGATCAAGATCATGATGGCCAATCCGCAGGAATCAGTGGTCATCCCGAACAACATGAACGGCCTGCACGCGTTGACAGGGACATTTGAGACCAAAGCTTCCATGCGGCTGGTCAATGATGTGATAAAAGTCGTTGAGATCGGCAATAAGCTCGAGAATACCGCTCCCTTGAAGAGCGGCCGCATCGTAACCGCTGAAGCTAAGGACGGCGGCATGGCCTATTTGACCCTTGATGATATCAAGGATTTCTATGGGAAGGTCTTCTTGACCAGGATCGATACTAATGTTGAGCTTGTGAACGGTAATGTTCCAGAATCCGAGAAGATGAGAGAGGCGTTGATATCGGCCGCGGAAATATCCGATAAGGGGGGCATGGCCGTCCTTGTTGACCATCAGGACAGGCCCGGCGATGTCAATTATAAGGAACACCTCGCAGAAGAAGCAGCGTTGATGTCGTCGCTGCTCGGCAAGCCTATTACGTATGTCCCCGATATTTTTGGCTCGACAGCTATTAATGCGATCAAGGCCATGAAACCGGGGGATATTATTATGCTTAAGAATGTCCGGGCGTGGGGGCCTGAGACTGAAAAGCTCAGCGCCGAAGCGCTGGAGGACAGTGACCTGGTAAATGGTCTTAGTCCGTACATCGATGTGTACGTAAATGACGCTTTTTCCGTTTCCCACAGGAAGAATGTCAGCGTTATCGGGTTTGCGAATAAGCCAGTTATCGCGGGCCGGCTGCTGGAAAAGGAAATCAAAGGGAATGACAATTCTATACAGAAACGCGTCAGCCTGAAGCCGTCTATTGAGGGGTTTGGCGGCACAAAGATCGATGACCTGCTCGGCCTGATCACCAAAGACCTTGCGTCAGGCGTTGCCGATAAGATACAGACTTCAGGTCTTCTCGGCCAGGTAGGCTTGATGGCTCAGGGGTATGATCTGGGCAAGACTACAACGCAATTCATGGAAAAGAAACTTAAAAAATATGAAAGCGCCAATGGTAAGGGCCTGCAAGCATATGTCAAGGATTTCAAGGCCCTGATGGACGCGTATCCCGGCAAGATCGACGTGCCTGTTGACGTCGCATTCCTTAATGCGGACGGCAAAAGGCAGGAAGTCATTATCGAAAAGAAATTCAAAACACAGCCAATAACTGATAAGGAGCTTATCAGTGACATCGGGACATTAACCATTGAAAAATATAAAGCCGGCCTCATGAAAGCTCGATCCATGTATTTCAAGGGTCCGTGGGGGGTGTATAGCCATCCGGAGCTCGCAAAAGGGTCGAATGAAATGGCTCAGGCTGCTGTCACTGCCAAAAAGGCCAATAAAGGGACGCTGGATACAGGCGGCGGCGATACAAATATGGTCTTTGATCAGAACGGACTGCTGACCGAGATCGACTTTTACTCCCTGGGCGGCGGAGCTGCTGTTGAATATGCCGAAGGCAAGAAACTCCCCGGTTTGGTTGTCGTCGACAACTTTGCCAAGAGCGTGCTCAGCAAAGCAGAGGTCACCGGTATTAACAGAAAAGACATCCTGGAAAGCATTATCGCACGGAATAAACTGTATACTCTTGCCGGCGCAACGCAATATAAGGATTCCCTTAAAGAAGCAGCGCAGGTGCTTAAGAAGCTTGATGGTACCTATGCGCTGATCTTTGCTCCGGAATTGTCCCGCGTTGGCGATACGGTCAATGCAGTGAACGAGCTTACAAAACTCGGCATGAATGGGATCAAATTTGCCCTGTATGCAGACGGAGAGCAGGCAGCGGCGAATCTACGCGCGATAGTCGGTAATGATGCGATAGTAGTCGGCGAATCATACGAAGACGCCAAGTCGAAATTGACGGGTATTGACGAGAAGAATATGATGCTGTTGAGATCGCCTGCAGATGCGGCCGTTGATACTAACGTGCGGCAGGTGGTTCTAAAAGACATGGTTACCGTCGGCATCTTTAAGGCAGTGAAAGACCTGGTGAAGTCGGAAGAACTGCAAACGATATTCAGCAAATATCTGGTTTCTCTTCAAGAGGCGAATATCCTATCCCTCTCGTCTGCTACAATGGCCCAATTGCTATCGACATTGGAACAGGGTATTCTTGAACTGCCGGCAGACCTCGCCATGGTAGTCACCGAAGAGAAAGCTGTTGCGGTCAGCGCTGCTCAGGCAGCGATCAATGCGGTCATGGATCAGGTATAACGAAGTCACAGGATACGAACGACATGTATACAATGGCGCGGATAGATAAGGCTGTATGGCATAAAACCCTTATTGGGTTCTTTATATTCTGCGCATATACGGCAACCGTGTTTGCAAATCAGGGTGCGTATGACGTCAGCTCTTTTTCCCTGAACGGCCTTTCGGTCCAGACCCATGCCGGCAGGGAAACGCTTACCTTCGAAGTCGCGGCACGCAGATCCTCCGGTTTCGAGACCTCCCTTAATATACAGAAGGCGACGGAAAAGGCCATTGAGTATTTTTTCATCGGCCTTACCGTGCCCGATGAGGCGTTCTGGGTCAATCTGAATCCGAAGGGCATGACGCAGATCATGGAGCCGGGGCTGGCGGACACGGACCTGGGCAAAGTCATGCTCGCCGCTGACCTGCGGCTTAAAAAAGATACGTGCGATATCACGAATCCGCAGAAGTCAAAGATCGGCCGCGACTACTGGGACCGGTTATATGCTAAAGCGGATGAGCTGGGCATTGTCGATCAGATCCCCGTATACAACCGCGTCTGGATCATGCCTGCTCAAGCGCGGCTTATTCAGACGCAGGGCCGGATCGAGATCGCGCAGAGCGCTCTTGAGGTGTGTTTTGAAGCGGATGTTTTTGCGGGGAATACTCCTGCGGGCGGCGCAAAAGCAAAACAGCTGCAGGAATACGCAGGAGCGCTTATGCGCGATATGATCATTCCGGAATTGAACAAGCGGGTCAATGAAAGCCGATCGTATTCCGATCTCAGGCAGGTATATAACGCGCTGATCCTCGCGCGCGCGTATAAACAAAAGGCGGTCCTGAACGGCGATACGTGGCTGAACGGCCTTGATGCGAAAGCCGTTCTGGCTGATGTCGAAAAAAGCATTCCGCTTGATAAGGACAAGATCTACGCGGATTATCTCAGGTCCTTGCGGCAGGGGGAATATAATTTCAAAGAGGATGTTTCCGGCAGGCTGAATTTTTATATGGAAGTCATTACGCGGCAGTATATGTCAGGCGGGATCGATTGGCGCAGGATCGACATAGAAGATGTTGGCGCGCAGGATTCAGGAGCGCGGGGCAGCGCTCGGACAGCCATGATCGATCATTCGTTCACCGTGTCTTTTGCCCATGGCGCGGCCAGGCCTCTGGCAGCGGTCAAGGAACAGCTTGCGAAGCGGTTCAGCGCATATAATGAAGCGCGCGCGCAGCAAACAGCGTTGTCAGTCGATAATCTGCCCGCTCCGGGGCCGTCGGAAGGTTCCGGGACCATGCCGTATATCAGGAATATGGAAATAATGCTTCGTCATTTGTAAAGACAGACAATACACCCTCCAGCCACGGTTGGTGAGCAAAAAAGGTTTAGTCGATGAATGCCTGCACAAGGAGGTAAAAGTTCTTTACTAATTCGCATAAATTGGTATAATACGATTGGTTAAGAAAGCGCTGTGACCGTTCCATATAATCAAGTTTTATTCATTGGCGAGGCAAAAGGGGGGTCTGAGGATGCAGAATATGGGGTATGAAGACCTGAGGGTTTTCGAAAGATTCCCGGTAAAGCTGGCTGTGAAATATCTTGATTTAGGTTTGAACAAGGAAGGCCAGGCTCAAACAATGGATATCAGCGCAAAAGGGATCGGCGTTTCGACAGATGATATGTTGAGCCCCAACTCAGCAGTCGAAATGTGGCTGAAAGTCCCTGACCGGGGAGATCCTCTTTATACCAGAGGAGAAGTTGTCTGGTCGCAAATGATTGGCCCCAATAAGTTTAGATCTGGCGTTAATCTCGATAAAGCCGATCTCATGGGCATCTCGCGCATACTTCGGGTCATTTGATACGCCGTCATTTTATACTTTGAACGCCTTGTAAGAGACCCGTTTTCCCGCCACTGTTTTTCGCTGAAGCGCCTTGAAATAGACTTGAGTATATGTTACACTTATTAAGCATGTTATTTTTAATCGCACGCCTTTTTCCTTCAGGAGGATGATGAAACGCCTGAGGTTTTTTATCGCTGCGGGCCTGGCTGTTGCATGTTTCTTAACAAACGAAAGTTTCAGCCAGGAGGTGTCGTCATCCGGCGAATTGATCGATAAGGCCTGGTTCAGCCATGGCAAGCGTGATATCGAGAACACGATGCGGTACACGCAGCAGGTGATCGATCAGTATCAGCAAGAGGCTGATAAAATTCAAGCGAAATTAAGCGCTTTGCCAAAGCATAAACACGAGATCGATGCGGTTCAGGTCTTGAACGATGTGGCGACCGCATACTTTATCCAGGCTGAAGCGTATATGCGTCAGCAGGATATTTCGAAGGCGAAGCAGACGTTCCAGTTGATCATTGACAAATATCCGTATGCCCAGGCATGGGACCAGCGCGGCTGGTTCTGGCGTATCGCGGAAGCGTCTCAACAGAGCATACAGAAGATCGAGAAAGGGACGATCGAGCTTGACACGCGCAGGCCTTTGCCTTTGGGCCCGGCTACTACGATCGTCCTGTATGATCCCGGCAAAGAGGATTTTGTGGATTATGCTCAATACGGCGAGTTCCGGAATGCGGGGACAAAAGACTATCAATATATTGTTACGGATCAGGAAGGATTGAGCGCGGCTGTCGGCGAAGGTATTTATCCGAACACGACGTCGCTGCGGTGGGACCCCGCGTTCAAGAAAGCGCAGAAAGAGAAGCGGCTCGGGGTTTTTGCCAAAGACGAAGAGTGGGATTTTCTTTATACGCCCGACCTCCAGGCTGCTTTTTTCAAATGGGCGCTTGCGCCGCAGCCCCAGCCCGTCAGGCAGTTTTATATGGGCTTGATCCTGGAAAAATCAGGATTGATAAAACATGCGCTCAAATGCTATTATTCCATCGTCGTGCATTATCCCGGCTCCTACGGGATCACTTATTTCAAGACGCCCTGGTATGTGGGCCAGACGGCGCTGACGCGGATCCAGGTGCTCCTGCGCCGCAATCCCAAGCTCGGATACCGGCTTGAGGACGCTGACATACGGATCGAGAACGGATTTGATAAGGATCTTTCGAACGATATCGTCATCGCAAACCCGGGGAAGTTCGTCAAGACCAAGATCCTCGACCAGTTCAAGCCCAAGCCGAACCGCTGCCTGCTCAGCGTGGTGAAACGCTCGGGCAAAGGCAGGGTGCAGGTCGTGAAATATGAGACCGGCGACTGGGACCTGCTCGTGGATGACAAACCGTATATCATCAAAGGTCTCACGTATGTGTCGTCGCGCGTCGGCGAGTCTCCGGACGACGGCACGCTGCAGAACTGGATGGAGCAGGACCTGAACAAAAACGGCAAACCCGACGGCCCGTACGATTCGTTCGTTGACAGGAACCGGAATAACCGCCAAGACAGGAACGAGCCTGCGGCAGGGGATTTCACCCTCATGAAAGACATGGGGTGCAATACCATCAGGGTGTACCATCATCCGCTTCCGGTCAAGAAAGAGGTCCTGCGGGATCTGTATGAGCGTTACGGCATCATGACGATCATGGGCGATTTCCTCGGTAAATACACGCACGGTTCGAAAGCGCAGTGGAATCCGGGGACCGATTATAATAACGAAGAGCATCGCGCCAACATGATAGAGTCGGTGCTCGGCATGGTCAATGAATATAAGGACGAGCCGTTCGTCCTGTTCTGGCTGCTCGGAAACGAGAATGTGTACGGATATGCCTGCAATGCGGATAAAGACCCGGACGCATTTTTTTCGTTCGCCAATGAGGTTGCCAGAAAGATCAAGGAGATCGATCCCGACCATCCGGTCGCGATCTGCTCCGGCGACATCCTGTTCCTCGACCGTTTCGGCGCGCGCGCGCCTGATATCGATATTTTCGGGGCCAATGCATACCGCGGGGATTTTGGCTTCGGGTATCTGTGGCGGCAGGTCAGGGAGGTTGCGGACAAGCCTGCGTTCATCACGGAATACGGCTGTTCCGCGTATTATGAAGGAAAATCCGAGGACGAAGGCGAATATTTCCAGGCGGAATACCATCAGGGTTCCTGGGAAGATATCATGCATAACAGCGCTTTTTCCGGCGGCGCCGGCAATGCGATCGGCGGCATCGCGTTCGAATGGCTTGATGAATGGTGGAAAGGGTATGAGCCTTCCATGCATGACAAGAAAAGCTTGTGGAAAGGGCCGTTCCCCGACGGGACCATGCACGAGGAATGGCTTGGCCTGTGCGGACAGGGCGATGGCAGCGGGTCTCCTTTTTTACGGCAGGTACGCAAGGCGTATTACACCTATAAAAAAATTTGGAAGTGAAAGGAGGCCTGTCAACGCGGACATTATTTGATCGGATCGACGGCGGGCACAGCGGTTGTGCCCGATGAATAATAATAAAGGAGGAAGACGATGAAGAAGTTATTGGCACTGGGATTGATGCTCGCATTCTGTGGCAGCCTGGCGTTCGCTGCCGATCAGAAAGCGGCGTCGGCCAAGGAGTTCTGGGTGTACAAGGACAAAGGCGCAAAAGAGAACCACTTTGTCCCGTCGGGCTGGATGGGAGACGTCGGCGACATCAAGATGAACGATCAGGCAGCCGGCAATCCGTATTCGGGCACGACGTGCATCGAATTCACGTATACCGCCAAGAAGGCGCAGGGCCAGGGATGGGCGGGCGTGTTCTGGCAGAATCCCCCGAACAACTGGGGATCCAAAAAGGGCGGGTTCGACCTGACCGGCATGACGAAGCTCACGTTCTGGGCGCGCGGCGCCAAGGGCGGCGAGGTGATCCAGAAGGTCGCTGTCGGCGGAATCAAGGGCACCTATTCGGATTCGACGGCAGTCGAGTCGGGTCCCGTCGAGCTGACCGATACCTGGAAAAAATACACGATCAATCTTGCGGGAAAGGACCTTTCGTATATCTCGGGCGGGTTTAACTGGGTGATGACCGCGGACCATAATCCCGACGGAGCGACGTTCTTCGTCGACGATATCATGTTCGAGGCCGATGCAGCGATGAAGCCCGAGACCCGTAAACAGGAAGGCATGCCGTTTTACGTCTATGCCGACCGGTCGAGCATGAACAATCATTTCATCCCGTCCGGATGGCTCGGCGATTACGGCGATCTCAAGTACGACGGCGCGTCGAAGGAAGACCCGTACCTGGGAGATACCTGCATCAAGATCGGTTATTCCGGCAAGGCGTCGAACGGCGCCCGCTGGGCAGGCATCTACTGGCAATACCCTGCAAATAACTGGGGTACGATCGATAAAGGGTACGACCTGTCGAAAGCCACCAAGGTCACGTTCTGGGCGCGCGGCGCCAAGGGCGGGGAGCGCATCGAAGAGTTCAAGATAGGCGGCATCATGGGAGAGTTTTCCGATTCAGACGGCGCCGGTATCGGTCCGGTCATCCTGAACAAGGACTGGACGCAATACGCGATCGATCTCAAGGGCAAGGATATGTCGTATGTCATCGGCGGATTCTGTTTCGCGACCAACGTCGACGTGAATCCCGACGGCGCAACGTTCTACCTTGATGAAATCAAATACGAATAACACGCGTTCGAACGAAACATTGAACGTCGTGCGCAGGTATGTACAACAGATCACAGGCTGCCGGTATTTCGTGCCGGCGGCCTGTGGTTTGTTCGTTTTAGCGGTTATTTTGGTTTTTATTCTGCATAAAGCGCGGCCCGTTCCCGCCGTGTACATACAGACGCTCAAGAACGGCCATTATCAGCTTATGGCCGGCAATAAGCCGTATATCGTCCGGGGCGTATGCTACAATCCCATTCCTGTCGGGCAGAACCATGAATATGACTGGTGGAGCGATCCGTACAAGCCGTGGCTGGTCGACGGCAAGCTCATGCAGGATATGAACGTCAATACCATCAGGGTGTATCAGCCCGGGCAGAATGCCGAAAGCGTCAAGGCGGTCATCCGCGATATGTATGAGAAACACGGCATCCGTACGATCATGGGCCACTGGCTCGGTTTCTGGGAATATCCCTGCCCGTTGTACGGAGACCGCGATTTTCAGAATCGCATCCGGCGCGAGATCCTCGATATGGTCAAGACCTATAAAGATGAACCAGGGATGCTCGGATGGATACTGGGCAACGAGAACAATTATTCCTGCCTCGGCCATGTGAACCCCTGGTCCAACGACGAGATAGACCTGGAGCCCGATCCTCAGAAGCGCATCAGGATGAAGACCCGTATTTATTATTCCTTTATAAATTATCTGGCCAGGGAGATACACGAGATCGACGGAAACCATCCGGTGGGCCTGGGCAACGGCGAGCTGATGGGGCTGGACATGGCAGGGGAGTTCGCGCCCGAGGTCGATTTTGTCGCGTGCATCATCTACCGCGGCAAGACATTCGGCAACCTTTTCAATTCCCTGAAGGCGACGTTCGATAAACCGCTCCTTCTGTCCGAGATCGGCGCGGACAGTTATGACGCATTCCGCAGTAAAGAGGACCAGAACATGCAGGCGTTTTTCCTCGAGTCGCAGTGGCGCCAGATCATGGATAATGTCGCAGGCGCGCCGAAGGGCGCGGGCAACTGCCTCGGCGGGGTCGTTTTCGAATGGACCGACGAGTGGTGGAAACACAATATGGTCGATCCGCAGGGCTGGCTGGTCCATGATACCGGGTCGAACTGGTCCAACGGCAGTTATTATTTCGATATACAGGCGCCGAACAATATGAATATGAACGAAGAATGGTTCGGTATTGTCGCATTATCGGCGGATCAAAAAGAGTCAGGCATTGATAAACGGCTGCCCCGGAAGGCGTATTATGTCCTGCGGGAATCCTGGCGCAATGCCGGGGTTGATACGCAGACGCAAAAGAAGGGGAAAGCTCGATGAGACGATCATTGCGGGTGTTTTTTCTGTTTCTCTTATTAAGCGGATACGTATCCGCCCGTCCGTACGCGGCTGCGCAGGAAAAGGATTTTACAGGCCTTGTCCGCGCGGCAAAAAGCGATGATGCGGCCGCGGCGGTCCTTGCAGAGGCCCGTGACGATTATTTCCAAAGGAATGATCATCAGGGTTTTATCGGCTTTCTCGAGGCCGCGGTCAAGGCAAGACGCACGCTTGCGCCGTGGCAGGCGTATTACACGGGCCTGGCGCGGTATCGGCAGATGAAATATCTTGAGGAAACCCAGAATTGGGATGAATATTTCAGCAAGGGCAATGATTACCGCAAAGATATCGAGCAGAACCTGGACAGGGCAGTCAAGGCGTTTTCCGCAGATGACCCTCTGCATGTGTACGGCAAGCTGATACTCTGGCAGCATCATAAAGACCAGCAGGACGTTTTCAACGAACAGGCATTGGCCGATCTTATGTCGGCTGTCAGGCTGTACGCCTCAGGCGCCAGGGATATCGCGCCGTTGAAGGATGTCGCGGATACCCTGCTTCGGTATGAAGAGCGCGCAAAGGCCAAGGAGCTTTACAAAGTATACGGTGATAAAGTTATCTCAGCGGACCTGTCGGATGACGAACTGCAGAACATCGCGATGTCATTCTATAAGCAGAGCAATCTGGAGGTCGCTCAGGCGTTATATACGGTTTATATCGACCGGCTGAGGAAGCGCGCAAGCCCCGAAAAGCTGAAGCTCGAGCTTATCGATATCGCGCGTCTTTTTTCCTATAAAAGATCGGGCGCGTACGATCTTTATTACGCGGAGAAGATATTTTCGCTTCTCGAAGAGATATATACTGCCGCGGGATTCGACGAATCGCTGGCATATATGCGCGCGAATAATATCGAGAAATACAAGGATTTCAGCCGCGCCCGCCAGATGTATGCGGCGTTTGCCGCGTCGTATCCGCAGAGCGCAAGGCATGATGAGGCTTTGTACAAAGCAGGGCTTTTGGCTTTGTACGCTGACAGGGATGTAAAAGCAGCTGATGAGATTTTCGATTCGCTGGCTTCGGGCGAGGGTGTTTCTTCGCATGTCCTGTCGAGCCTGTATCAGCGGGGGCTTATCGCGCAATGGCAGGGCGATACAGCACGGGCGCAGGAAGCGTATTCGAGGTTGACGGATCTGGCAAAGGACGGCTTTGCGGAAACGGCTGCGATGGCAAAATCCCGCATGGATGAGATCGCCCGGGAGCGGCCGCTTGAATTCAACATCAAAAGCCTGCTTGATACGACCCTGAAGCCCGAGAACAGTCAGTTCTCGATGTCCCGCGTTGAAATCACACCGTCTGCGTACAGCGCATCGCCTCAACAGGAGATCGAGGTTTCCTCGACAGCCACGCCTCCTGAAAGCGGCTGTTTGCAGGTCCAGCTGCAGTATTTCTGGTCCGGTGACATGGGCACGGGAACGGGCGATTACCAGTCGTCCTCGTTCACGACGTCTTATTCCGATCCCGGAACGAAGGTCATCGGCGTGGTCGCCACAACGCCCGGCGGTGTCGTCGACCGCGGCCTTGCATTGATCGACATCGAGTAGGCCGTTATCGGTGAATATATTATTATCGTCGATCTGCCTGGAAACAGGCACTGACATACAGCTTGCCCTGTATTACCTGAAGGGCTATCTTCTTAAACACCCGCCTTCCCGCGCGTCCGGCCGTTTGCCGGCCCTGCGTTCCTGCAACATCTCGATTTGCACATTCACTGAAGACGTAAGCGTTTCCCGCATCGCGCAGGATATCGCGCGCCTCAAGCCGCGCATTGCCGGATTTTCGTGTTATGTATGGAACATAGAGAAGACCTTATTTGTGTGCCGGTCCTTGAAGGAACTCGATGCTGATATACTGATCGTCCTGGGCGGGCCTGAAGCGGCCCCGCGCGCAGAAGAGATCCTTACGCAGGAAAGAGCGGTTGATATCATCGTCAGGGGAGAAGGGGAGCGGGCATTCAGGGATTGCGTCGCCGCTGTTGCATCGGGCCGCGGCCTTTGCCGCACAGGCTCACTCCGCGGGCTTTCACGAATACCGGGCATTTCCTGGCGGCAGGACGGTCGTGTGCGGTCGAACCCTGCGCGGAGGCAGGACCTTAATCCTGCAGCGGTCCCGTCGCCATACCTGTCCGGGCTCATTGACCTGGACAGAAAGGATATCGTCGATGTGCCTTTGGAGACCGTGCGGGGCTGCGCGGGCAGGTGCGCGTATTGTTATTACCACAAAAATTTTCCGCGCGTGCGTTTTTTCCCTCTCTCCAGGGTGGAGAAAGAGCTGGCATTGATACTGTCTCATCGGCCCCGCGAAGTATATCTGATGGACGCGACGTTCAATGCGTATCCGGCACGGGCAAAAAAGATACTCCGGTCGTTCATCAGGCATAACCGGGGATCGAACCTGCATGTGGAGCTCAAGGCGGAGCTGCTCGACGAGGAAATGGTCCGCCTGCTGGCAGCTGCGCGGGCGAACAATATCGAGATCGGCATACAAAGCACGAACATCCGGACGCTCAGGGCGGTCGGCCGGCCATTCAACAAAGAACGGTTCCGGCAGGGGATCCGGTTATTGAATACGTACGGCCTTTTGTATGAGATACAATTGATCGATGCGCTGCCGTATCAGAAATACGACGATCTCAAACGGTCCCTGGACTGGCTGTACAGCCTGGAACCGGTGAAAGTCGTCATATTCCCTTTGTCGCTGCTGCCCGGCACAACGTTGCGGCGGGACGCGGGGAAATACGGTATCGCGTACGGGAAAAAGGCGCCGTATCATGCGTATCAAAGCAATGCTCTGTCCCGGAAAAAGGTTGCGCGGGTCGAGCATTTGCGTTTTGCCATGGAACGCCTCTATGACAGCCAGGTTTTTCAGAAGACATTATATGCGTTGCGGGATAAAGCCGGGATCAGGATATCGGATATTTTTGAGGATTTTATAGACTGGTCAGCACGTTTGCCCAAGGCAGGGAGGATCACGCCTGAAAGGTATAACCGCCTGTTGCCCCACTTCCTTAAAAAAAAGGGGTCAGACACAATTAAAAGTTAACAACTCTGTGGATAACTTAATTGTGTCTGACCCTGATTTTTTAGGATGGAGGCGAGTTTAGATCGAGCCCACGCTTAGGATAATCTCGCCTCCTGAGGTAGAGGAGATCATATAGATATCCAGATAACCTCGATTTTACCCATGAGCCAGCAATTCCGGGCTCAACCAAATCAAGTATAACACCCCTGAGCATCGGTTTCAAGTTCCCCGGAAACCAAAAGAGAGAAGACAGCCAAACGGCCATCTTCTCTCTTTTTATGGTTGCGGGGAGAGGATTTGAACCTCTGACCTTCAGGTTATGCTTGCTACTACAGTTTTCACTGCCATTTCGCCAGCGTTTGCTGGCTCATGTTCGTAGTCTGGACTATACCTTAACCGATTTATTCGGTTCCTGCCGTCTAGTCTCTACACCTTCCCATTATTCATGGGCTTGGTTCGGTATTACTCTGATATTAATCGAGAGCTTCACCGAGTTTGACAGGATATCCATCAACCGTTACCGGTTGAGGAGCCCTTGGACAACACATCCCAACATTCTCGATATTGGGCCGAATGTGGTCGCCGTTGTCTCTTTTCCGCTTCAATTAAACAGATCGTACTGCTGTATGTATTGAATACGGACAGAGGCATAACGTAGAACACCTTCAACGCATCAATGTACAGAATAGCGAAATCAAAATCGCCTTTTTGATAACGGTCTCGCCGCATACGCCGTCTGTTCGTTTTGGTTCTCCTCGCATCAACACAGTATATGCGTTTTTTTGAATCGAACCAAGCGCTCTTGACTTGTATGCGGATGAGTTTGCCGTTGAGATCAAGTGCTAAATCATAAGGGAGTCTGTCCCCAACCGGCTTTAGCACTTTGAAGTCTCGTTTCAGCAGTTCCGTGATTACGGCATGTTCCGCTATGTCTGCTTTGAGCTTTGTGTCCATTGAGCCTGACGAGCTACCAAGCTGCTCCACCCCGCGATATCTGTTAAAGATCAATGTTTCAAAGTATTACTATTATATATCCGGAAACCTGCCGGACCAAGAACTATTTTAGTTATTTACGTCGGAAATGACCTTGACCGGCACCTCGTCCTTGCGCACCACGCCCATCTTTTCGCGCAGGATCTTTTCCTGGTACACACCGTCTTTTTCCACGCGCGAAAGTTCCGAGCGCAGGAGCTCGTTCTCGGTCTGGAGCCGTTTGTTCTTGCGCTGGAGGTCGGTGTTCTTCCCCTTTAACTCGTGTATTTTTGCAAATCCGGGCAGGAACATGACAGCGACTGCTGCCAAAAGGACCACCGGCCAGAAAAAACGCTTGAACAGATGCTTCATCTTATTTTTTCCACATCGAGCCGGCGTAAACGGCTTTTCCCCCGAGCTCTTCCTCGATGCGCAGGAGCTCGTTATACTTGCAGATACGGTCCGTGCGCGACAGGGAGCCGGTTTTGATCTGGCCGCAGCCGCAGGCAACGGCAAGATGAGCGATGGTCGTGTCCTCGGTCTCGCCTGAACGATGGGAGATGATGGCTCCGTATTTGTTGTCCTGCGCCATCTGTATCGCCTCGAGCGTTTCGGAAAGCGTCCCGATCTGGTTGACCTTGATGAGAATGGCGTTGGCGATCTTCGCGTCGATACCTTTTTTGAATATTTTCGGATTGGTGACGAACGTGTCATCTCCGACGAGCTGGAGCTTCGGCCCGAGTTTATTCGTCATGGTTTTCCATCCGTCCCAGTCGAACTCGGACAGGCCGTCCTCGATGGAGAGGATGGGGTATTTTTTAAGCCATGAGTCGTAGATGGCGATCAGGTCATCGGCGGCTTTTATGCTTCCTTCGAACGTATATTTATTGCCGTCCTGGCAGAACGAGGTCGCGGCGCAATCGAGCGCGATGGATACGTCTTTGCCTGGTTTGTACCCGGCCTTTTGTATCGCTTCGATGATGAATGCGAGCGCCTGTTCGTTGGATGTGAGGTTCGGCGCGAATCCGCCCTCGTCGCCGACCGATGTCGCCAGTTTTTGAGCTTTGAGCAGGGATTTGAGGTTATGGAACACCTCGGTTGCCATGCGCAGCGCTTCTGAGAAGTTCGGCGCGCCGATAGGCATGATCATGAATTCCTGGATGTCCAGGTTGTTGTCCGCGTGCATGCCGCCGTTCAAAATGTTCATGAGCGGCACGGGGAGAAGGTTCGCTTTTCCCGTTGCCAGGTAGGCGTAAAGGGGAAGTTTCTTTTCTATCGCTGCGGCCTTTGCAACAGCCATGGATACGCCCAGGATGGCATTTGCGCCCAATTTCCCCTTGTTCTCTGTCCCGTCCATATCGATGAGCAATTTATCGATCTTTTTGAAATCAGGGTCTAAACCCTTTACTCTGGAAGCGATTACGGTGTTAACATTGTTGACTGCTTTGGTGACTGCCTTACCCATATACCGGGTTTTGTCACCATCGCGCAGCTCAAGCGCCTCGTTCTCGCCGGTCGATGCTCCAGAAGGCACTGCTGCGCGGCCGAGCACGCCCGAATCAAGAAGAATATCGACTTCCACGGTCGGATTCCCGCGTGAATCCAGTATCTGCCTGCCGGTTACTTTAGCGATCTTAGCCATCTAAACTCCTTTGTAAGCGGTTAATAGGGTGAGATGCTATTATACCTAATATTCAACCTGCGTCAAGGGGGAAATGGGAAGGCTAAAAACGGGGTCAGAATTATTTATTTGCTGCACACCATATTGCTGGCAAATAAATAATTCTGACCCCGTTTTTAGCTCTTGACTAATACAATCGGCTATGATATCGTTTATGTAACTTACAGAAAGGGTGTATATGAAGCTTAAAAAAGCAAAGCTGTTCCTGCAGCTATATTGGATCCGCATAACGATCATATCCTCGCTTATCATTCTTTTGGTTTCTTTGGTCATTCTGGTGACCGTCGGCCTGCGCGCGTGGAACGAAGTCGAATCGTACCTGAAACAGTCGCAGCTTGCCATGATCCCGCTGCAGCTGTATCTGCAGGTCATCATGGGTTTTATCTTCGCTACGATCTACACGACTCTTTGGTACTGGCTCATGATGAAACGGGGAGCGCAGTCCTTCACCCAGACGGCGAAGAAATCGATCGCCGGAGAAACGCTTGGCATCACCTGGAAAGACGTCATCGGCATGGACGAGGCGAAAGAAGAGGCGCTTGAAGTCGTCAATCTCATCACTGACCGGGCGCAGCTGCAGCGTATCGGCGGCCATATCCTGCGCGGATTGCTTA
>JAGOOP010000019.1:0-13148 GCA_017992455.1 Candidatus Omnitrophota bacterium
GCGCTCAAGAACGAGGTCCTGAACGGCTGGAAGCAGATCGACGTGCAGTTGAAGCGCCGGTACGACCTTATCCCGAACCTCGTCGAGACCGTCAAGGGCGTCATGAAATTCGAACAGGATACGCTGACCAGGGTCATCGAAGCGCGCAACAAAGCGGTGTCCGTGCAGGGTGTCGCCGACAAGGCGGTGCAGGAGAATATCCTTAGCGGCGCATTGCGCCAGCTTTTCGCCCTGGTGGAAAGCTATCCGCAGCTCAAATCCAACGAGAATGTCTCGAAACTCCAGGAAGAGCTGGTGACGACCGAGAACCGCATCGGTTTTGCCCGGCAGTTCTATAATGATATCGCCACGAAGTTCAACATCGCGATCCAGAGCTTTCCGGTGAACATGATCGCGGGCATGTTCAATTTCAAAACGGCTGAACTGTTCGAGGTCGCCGACGAGGCGCAGCGGCAGGCGCCCAAGGTCGACCTGACCCTCAAATGAGCATTGCCGGCGGCGTTCTGCCGGGTTAATCTCCTTGATAGTAACTTTGTTTTGCGGTAAAATATGGCCGTATGAGCGATATCGGTCCTTTTTTAAAGGAGGTTTTTCATGGCCGGCAATAAGATACTGGTGGTTGACGACGAAGTCGATGTGCGCGATATCCTGAGCAAGAAGCTGACCGAGAACGGGTATGCGGTCAGGGTCGTTTCATCGGGCAAGGATGTCCTTGAGCAGTGCAAGGCGGAGTGCCCGGACCTGGTGCTTCTCGATATCGTCCTGAGCGATACCGACGGATACTCGGTCGCCGAGGAACTGCGCCGGGACAAATCGATCCCGCGCATCCCCATCATCTTCATGACCGGCCAGGACCTCGACGTCCCCGAGATGGCCCGGAACAGCGCGCGGTTCGGTGTGTGCGATTTCATCACCAAGCCCTGCGCGTTCGCCGATGTGCTGGAGAAGATCCGGTTGTTCATATGAGCAAAAAAGACAAAAGGATCGTCCTGATAGCTCAGTGCCTTGTCAATCCGTACTGCCGCGTTCATATCCTCGGCCAGAATTTCCCCCTTTCCAAACAATTGATGGATTATTTTCTCGACCATAAAGTGGGCGTTATCCAGTATGCGTGCCCTGAAACGACCGCCATGGGCCTGATGCGCAATCCGCAGGGACGGCAGCAGTACGACAATATTTTTTTCCGCACTCATTGCAAGGAGATCCTGAAAACGCCGATGCTCATGGTCAGGGAGTTCATCAAGAACGGGTACCGCCTGTGCTGTTTTATCGGGCTGGAGAACAGCCCGACCTGCGGCATCCACTGGGGCAGGCACAAGGTCAATCGGTATCAGACGGAATCGCCGAATCCCGTCGATGCGTCTGATCCCGCGGATCCGGTGCTCATGGGCATTATGGCGGAGATATTGCAGGAAGAACTGGGCAAGGATTCCGTAAAGGTCCCGTTCCTGGAATTTCCCGCATTGCAGCCAGCCGGGTCCGAACGCGTTACCCGTTTCTGGCAGGATCTTTCGGCGCTGGTACAAACGTCTGCAATTTCCCCGGATGCGCCTTTGGCATAAGACGATCGCGTATGAGACAGAGAACGTCGTTGCTGATATTTACCGCGGCCCTGTTGTGCGCTTCTTCATGTTTTGCCCTTGATTGGAGATCGCTCCACGAGGCAGCCGACCGTATTGACCTGCGTACGGCTTTGAAATGTGTTGAAAAAGACACCAGGTCAGTCGAAGACCTGTATATACTCGGATTGGTGTATCTGGATATGTTCCAGACGCGCAAGGCCGAGGAGGTGTTCGCCCGGATCGCGGACCTGGCGCCGGGAACGAAAGAAGCCGTCTGGGGAAGGGCGGAGGTTTTGCGCCGGTATCATCAAAATGACGAGGCAGAAGACCTGCTTGCCGGTATCGTCGAGTTGCACCCGGAATATTCTCCCGCGTTCCTGTCGCTGGCGTATGTCCGTTTCGCCCAGGCCCGGTTCCATGACGCAGCGAGTTCTGCGCTTGCGGTCGTGCGCAGGAAAGAGCAGGATGTCGATACGACCACGTACGCGCGCGCGCTTTTGATCTACGCCGGAGCCAAAGGCATGATCGCGCATTTCGGCGGGCCGATGTCGCGCATCATCAACGGTATTATCGTCATGCCGACGATCCAAAGGGCGCAAATGCTGAAAGCGGACAGCCCTGAAGTGTTGTTCGGGTTCGGCTGTTATTACCTGCTCGCGCCCCGGGGCCTCGGCAAGAATATCCGTCTTGCCAAATATTATCTTGAGCGGCTTGTGGAGGATGAACCGCTGTTCCCCGACGGGTTCGCGCGGCTTGCGCAGGTATACAAGGTCACCGGAGATATCGCGCGGTACGAACAGCTTTTGAATACCGCTCTGGATCTTGACCCGAAGAGCGAGCTCGCCCTTGATATCAAACAGAATACGTGCCGGTTCGTCTGTCCGGCTGCGAACGGCGATTGAAAGGATGCTATGAAATACGTTTGCATAGGGGTATATGCGTGTCTGTTCCTCGCATCGGCAATGACGCCCGCGTGGGCGGCCAATCCGGGCAATAAGCTCGTCCGGGGGATCGTCAATATCCCGACGAGCATTATTGAGATCCCTCATGCGTATTCCCGGTCGAGCGAGAGGCTCCGCGATTTCAGCCGGCGCCATCCGGAGGAATTCCTGACCCCCGCGGTGAACACTCCCTACCAGTATCTTCTCAAAGCGCCGTTCGTCGGCGTCGTGAAGATGATCGGCCGTCTGTGCGTCGGCTGCTACGATGTCGTCACGTTCCCGTTCTCACTGCCCCGGTATTACGCGCCGGTGTACGAGCCGGAATTCGTTTTCGACACCATGCCGTATGCTTTCAAGATATACGAACAGGGGGTGGTCAATATGGGGCGCGGCCATTACCGGCGCGCGATCGGGCGATTTACCCGGGTCCTCAAGATCGATCCCGATAACGCGCAGGCGCTCTATCAGCGCGGCAGGGCGTATGGCCTGATCGATCAATACCGGGCGTCCGTCAGAGATCTCCATGCGGCTGAACTGCTCGGATACCATCCGGAGCTCGAGCATATCGCGTCCCCGGACGACGATTGATATGAACCCGTTCACGACAATACTGTCTCGCCTTTTTGCTCCGGTCGTCAAGATGGTCTTCAGTGAGCATTCGATGCACGCGTTCATAAACGGCACGCTCGTGCGGACCACTATGCTTTTCGATATCGACGGAACACCCTCTGACCGGGGGGGATTTGCGTCGCGGTTCACGGCCGAATACCAGCGTCTGAAGTCCCTTCATCTGCAGTGGACGCTCGCCAGGCCGTTTATGATGGTTGAATTACAGGGTTCGGCGTCGTATAGAAAAGATTTTCAAGACCTCCTGGCGGGAACATTGTCCAGAATGGACGAATTCCGTCAGGTGTTGTTCTTGATGAACGGCAAAAGATTCTTTCTTGTCCGCGGCGCCTTGAAAGAAGTGCCGGCTGAGGGCCGGATGTCCAATGGCTGAATATATCTGCCCCCACTGCAAAAAACCCGTTTACGACGATGACGCGCTTTTGTGCCTGTATTGCGGCGAAAGCCTTGAGCGGCCGAAACACTTTTTGAGACCGAGGATCGTGCTCGTCTTTGTCGTCATTCTTTTGTTGGTAAGTTTTATCGCGTATTTTTTACGATGAAAAAATGCCCTTTTTGCGCTGAGGAGATACAGGACGCGGCGATCAAATGCAAGCATTGCGGTTCCATGCTCGCAGACCACGCGTCTCATAAATGGTATTTTAAAACGTCCATGCTCGCGGTCGCTTTTCTGTGCGTGGGGCCGCTTGCGATCCCGCTGGTCTGGATCAATCCTCGTTTCAGCGTGAACAAGAAGATCGTTGTGAGCGTGGTCATGCTGTTGATCTCCGTTGTCCTGGGGATCCTGGTCGTTCGTTCACTCGTATCCCTTAAAGAATATTACGATATACTGGCGATATAGCGCACCCGCGCGCTTTTGTAAAGGGGGACGGTCATGAAATCATCCCAATCGGATCCGCTTTCACTGAAGGAACTGCGTGAGATCGACGCATACTGGCGCGCCGCGAATTATCTTTCCGTCGGACAGATATACCTGCTCGATAACCCGCTGTTAAAAAAGCCGCTGGCGCTTGCGCATATCAAACCCCGCCTTCTCGGCCACTGGGGCACGACACCCGGGCTGAATTTCATTTACGTTCATATGAACCGGGTCATTAAAAAATTCGACCTGGACGCCATTTACATCACCGGGCCGGGCCACGGAGGGCCGGCGCTCGCTGCCAATACGTACCTCGAAGGCACGTACAGCGAATATTATCCCGATGTTTCACAGGACGAGCAGGGTATGCGGAAGTTGTTCAAGCAGTTCTCTTTTCCCGGAGGCATGCCCAGCCACGTCGGAGCGGAAACGCCCGGCTCTATCCATGAGGGAGGGGAGCTGGGGTATTCGGTCGCGCATGCGTTCGGCGCGGTTTTCGACAATCCCGGCCTTATCGCGGTATGCGTTGTCGGCGACGGGGAAGCGGAGACCGGGCCGCTGGCGGCCGCGTGGCATTCGAATAAATTCCTCAATCCCGCGACCGACGGAGCGGTCCTGCCGATACTGCATCTCAACGGCTACAAGATCTCCAATCCGGCAGTGCTGGCGCGCATCGACAAGGCCGAACTCAAGAGCCTGTTCGCCGGGTACGGGTATGAACCGTATTTTGTCGAAGGTTCCGATCCAAAAGCCATGCATCAGCTCATGGCAAAGACGATGGATTCGGTCATTTCGCGGATAAAGGCCATACAGAAGCGGGCGCGAAACACGCGGTCGAAGCATGTGGCGCGTCCGGCATGGCCCATGATCGTATTGAATACGCCCAAGGGATGGACCGGTCCCAAGAGTATCGACGGGCTCAAGACCGAGGGGTATTGGCGTTCGCACCAGGTCCCGTTCGCGGAAATGGCGGAAAAACCCGGCCACATCGCTGCGCTTGAGCGCTGGATGAAAAGCTATAAGCCGGAAGAATTGTTCGATGCGCGCGGAAGGCTCATCCCCGCGCTGGCGGCCCGTGCGCCCAAAGGCAAGCGGCGCATGGGCGATAATCCGCACGCCAACGGCGGATCGCTTTTGCGCGACCTTAAAATGCCTGATTTCCGCGCGTATGCCGTTGCGGTCGATACGCCGGGCGTGATCGAATCGGAGCCGACGCGCGTCATGGGATATTTCCTGCGCGATATCATGAAGGCGAACCGCTCGGCGCGGAACTTCCGCGTGTTCGGCCCTGATGAAACGACGTCGAACCGCCTCGGCGCAGTGCTCGAAGCGACCGGCCGAACGTGGCTGGCGAAGATGCTGCCTGAGGACGATCATCTCGCTCAGGACGGCAGGGTCATGGAGATATTGAGCGAGCATACCTGCCAGGGATGGCTCGAAGGGTATCTGTTGACCGGAAGGCACGGGTTGTTCTCGTGTTACGAGGCGTTCATCCATATCGTCGATTCCATGTTCAACCAGCATGCGAAATGGCTGAAGATATCAAGCCGCATTCCCTGGCGGCGGCCTATTGCGTCTCTGAATTATTTGCTGACGTCGCACGTGTGGCGGCAGGATCATAACGGGTCTTCTCATCAGGACCCGGGATTTATCGACCATGTGGTGAACAAGAAAGCGCAGATCATCAGGGTGTATCTTCCGCCTGATACGAACACGTTGTTGTCCGTGACCGATCATTGCCTGCGTTCGCGCCATTATGTGAACGTGATCGTTGCGGGAAAGCATCCGGGCCTGCAGTACCTGGATATAGACGCTGCGGTGAGGCATTGCACCAGGGGCATCGGCATATGGGAATGGGCGAGCACCGACCGTAACAGCGAGCCGGACGTGGTCATGGCGTGCGCCGGCGACGTGCCGACGATGGAAACGCTTGCCGCCGCGGATATCCTGCGGCAGCGTTTTCCGGAACTGAAGGTGCGCGTTGTCAACGTCGTCGATCTTATGACCCTTCAGCCGCAGAGCGAGCATCCGCACGGCCTGTCCGACAGGGATTTTGACAGCCTGTTCACCAAAGATAAACCGATCATCTTCGCGTTCCACGGCTACCCCTGGCTTATCCATCGCCTCTTGTACCGCCGCGCGAACCATAAGAACCTGCATGTCCGCGGATACAAGGAAGAAGGCACGACCACGACGCCGTTCGACATGACGGTCCTGAACGAGATCGACCGTTTCAATCTCGTCGACGACGTGATCGACCGCGTGGAAAGCCTGCACAGCACCGCAGGCCATGTCAAGGAATGGCTCCATAACAAGCTGGTCGAACACAAGCAGTACATCTCAACGCACGGGGAGGATATGCCGGAGATACGCAATTGGAAGTGGCCCTATGGCTCCTGATGCGGCGTTTGAGAAAGGGGCCTGTTATACCCGCGCGCAGATCCGCGATATGACCGGGGGCGGAAGCGTGCAGGATTATATGCCGGCTGCCGGAGGCAGGATACTGTGCGTATGTCTGTCGCAGGATTTCAATGCGGCCGAGCCGGTCATTCTCGTGGGCGCGGGCCCGGCCGTGCAAAAGCAGGCGGAGGCGTTTTGCGAACAGAACACGGCCGTGCCTTTGTTCTTTAAAAAAGAAGGCAATCAGTGGGAATACGCGGGTTCTTTCGGTCCGGAGCGCTGGAGCCAGGACCCGCAGGTCCTGGTTGATCGTGCCGAGGCGTCGGGGCGCGTCAATCTGACAAAGGTCATTTATCTGCGTGAAGCAGAAGGGTGATGCGGGCGGGAGGCGGGAAGTGAAAGTCATAGGTATTAACGGAAGCGCGCGCGCGGACGGCAATACCGCAATGCTCATCAGGCGGGTTTTTGCCGAATTGGAGAAGGAAGGGATCAAGACCGAATTGATCCAGCTCGCGGGCCTTGCCGTGCCGGGGTGTTCCGCGTGCTATCAATGCGTTTCCTCCAGGAATAAAAAATGCGCGATGGCCGATGACGCGGTCAACGGCTGCATCGCGAAAATGGCCGCGGCAGACGGGATCATCCTCGGTTCCCCGACGTATTTCGCCGACTGCACGTCGTCGATGAAATCCCTGATCGACCGCGCCGGGTTCGTATCGCGCGCGAACGGCCATATGTTCAGGCGCAAGGTGGGGGCTGCGGTGGTCTCGGTCAGGCGCGCGGGCGCGATCCACGCGTTCGATACGATAAACCATTTTTTTACCATCAACCAGATGATCGTGGTAGGATCGACATACTGGAATATCGGCATGGGCCGCAATATCGGGGATGTCGAAAAAGACGATGAGGGCATGCAGACCATGGCGGCGCTGGGCATGAACATGGCGTGGCTGCTCAAAAAGGTGGCGCAATGAGATGTGTTCGTTCTGTATCGGCAGCGCTTTTAACGGGCATTGTCCTGGCGCTGGTCCTGTTCTTCGCCTCCCGGGCGTTTTTCGAGAACCGGATGCTTCGCGCGGTCATCGAACGGCTCTCTGCGGATTCGCGCATCGCCGATATCGTGGTAACGTCGGTCGAGACCGACCCCGCGTCGGGTACGACGCGCACGACCATCAAATTCCTCGAATATGATACGCAGACGCAGCCTCTGCCGGCGAAATATTTCACGTTCTCCGGCAATATTATCCAGTTCCAGTCTCTGGTCATCAGATTCGACGACACGTATGTGAAGGCAGGCCATCCGCTCAAGGGGAAAAGCGCATATATTTTTCTGAAGGCGTTCGTGCTCGATGACGGAAAGGCCGAATCATTCGATATAAACAGGAAATACGAAATCCCGAGCGGATATGAGATCGAGGGCGTGTCGAAAGATTTTCAAAGGCGTCTCTGGCGCCAGTTCTGGGATTACGCGCTTGATCCGGCTGCGGCAAGCCGCATGGGCGTTAAGAACGCGCAGCTTGAGGCGCCGGGCACGCGGTTCGTTCCGGGAAAACTGTATTCGATCAAGATCGAGCATGACGGCGGCATGCGCATCGATGTGCAGAATCTGCCTCTGATCCTGAAAGGGGAGAGGCCGGTTTTTTAAGATCTTCACGGCAAGGAGCGGAGTATGAGAAAACTATTTTTTTGCGCGGCCTGCGCGATGATGTTTGCGTGCATTACCGGGTGCGCGTCTTTGTCGCAGCCCACGGCGCAGGTCGATAACTATGCGGGGACCGCGGCATTGCCGCCGTATGCGGGGCCCAAGGCGCGCATTGCAATTGCCGATTTCGAGATCAAGGCGGCGAAGGCGCATCGTTCGATCGGCACGGGGCTGCGGGAGATGCTTATCACGTCGCTGGTCAACAGCGATCGTTTCAGCGTGATGGAACGGCAGGTATTACAGGCGGCGATGCAGGAACAGGAACTTTCCGCGTCGGGCGCCGCGGCGCCGGGCGGCGTGCGCAGGGGCAGTATCAAAACAGCCGACCTGATCGTGACCGCTGCGGTCACCGAGTTCGAACCGCGGTCGGTCGGCGGCAGGGGAGGCCTGGGCGCCGGAGGCAGTGTCGGGTCGGTCATACTCGGCGGTATCATTGCCGGTTCGATGAACAAGGCGCATATGGCCCTGGATATCCGTGTTATCGACGCGTCGACGTCTGAAATACTCTCCGCCACGCGCGTGCAGGGCAAGGCATCGGATTTTGCAGGGGGGTTCGGCGTTGCGATATTCGGCGAGGGAGCCCTCGGCACCGGCCTGAGCGGTTATGCGAAGACCCCGATGGAAAAAGCGATACGCGTGTGCATCATCGAAGCGGTCAAACACATTGCGCAGACGGTGCCGGCGAATTATTTTAAATATTAAGGAGGAAGATGATGAGGATCGTTCAGATCGTTGTTCTATCTTTGCTCGGCGCGGCAGTTGTGCTGGCTGCGGGAGCCGTCATCTTTGTCAAGACGTTCGACGTGAACAAATATAAGCCACAGATAATCGCGCAGGCGAATACCGCGTTGAACCGCCGTGTCGATTTCGACCGCGCCAGGCTCGATATTTCCCTGAAGCAAGGGATCAATATCAGGATATCGGACCTGGTGATCGGGGAGGATCCGTCGTTCGGAGAGGGTGATTTCTTGAGGATCAGGGAGATCTCCGCAGCCATCGATGTGATCGGGTATCTTTTGCGCAAACAGATCAACGTTCCCGATGTCCGTATCGATACGCCGCGGGTGACCATTATCCGGCAGAAAGACGGCAGTATCAACGCAGCCAGTTTCGGCGCTGCCGCGCCTGAGGGGTCCTCTGCCGAGAGCGCTGCCATGACCGCTGCCAGGACCGCTGCGGCTGTCAATGCGCCGCAGAAAGTGCTTGCCCTGCCTGAGATGCTCATATCGTCCGTACGGCTGGAGAACGGCGCGGTCACGTACATAGACCGCAGTTTCGATCCGGCGGTGACGCTTGATGTGACGGATATTTTTGTTACGGTGAGCAGGATATCTTTGAGCGAGCCGTTTCCTTTTACGCTTGAAGCGGCGGTGCTGGCTTTGAAAAAGAATATACGCGTCGACGGCAATGTCAGCATCGATCCGGCGTCGAACGAGATCACGGTGTCCGGTTTGAACGCGCAGACCGAGCTTGCGGATATCGTGATGGCGAAGATACCGGTCGCATTGCCCATGACAGCGGGTATGCCGCTGCCGGAAAGCGTCAAGGGGCTTATCCGCGTCAAACTCGATTCATTGACGGCGGGTGCGAAAGGGATGGGGCCGTTCCATGCGGCTGTCAACGTGTCGGACGGCGTTGTCCGGATGAAAGAGATCTCGTCGAGCGTGCACGGTATTGCGGCGGATATCGGGTTGACGCAGGCCGATGCCGCACTGAACAAGGCGTCGCTGTCGATCGGGTCGGGCGCTGTTGAATGCTCGGGCGCGTTGAAGGATTATGCCGGCGCGCAGAAATACAGTATGTCTGCGGACATCCGCGGCTTGAACGTCCGGGAGATTATCGCTCAGGATGACGCTCCTTTCAAGGTCGAAGGCGTTGTTTCCGGCACGGTCAAGGCCGCCGGCGAAGGTTTTTCCGCCGATGCGGTGCGGTCGAATCTTTCAGCAACGGCGGACATGAGCCTGTCAAAGGCGCGGCTGGTCGATCTGAATATTTTACGCGCTGTGCTTGACAGGATATCGATCATTCCCGGGTTGTCCGGCGCCGTTGAAGCAGGCCTGCCCCAGGAACTGAAGAAGAAATTGACGCAGAAAGACACGGCGTTCTTGGACATGAAGCTTCCGGTCGCTGTCGAGAACGGGCGGGTGCTGATCAGGAATACGGCGATCGCGAGCGACGAATTCATTTTTAAAGGCCAGGCGCAGGCAGGTTTCGACAAGTCGTATTCGCTGGAAGGCGATTTTCTGATAACGGAGGGTTTTTCCGGGGCGATGGCCGCTGCCGTGCCGCAGCTGCAATACCTGCTGAATGACGAAAAACAGATATATATCCCGCTGAAGGTTTCCGGCACGGCGTCGCAGATCAGGTTCAGCGTGGATCTCGATTATATAGGAAAAAGACTGCTGGAGAACCAGGCGAAGCAGCAGGTTTTCAAAGCGCTTGATAAAGCGCTCGGCGGTTCCCCGCAGCCCGGCACAGGCGGCGCGGCAGGCCAGGAAGCGGGGCAGGACAGCGCTTCCGCGGTCAAGGAAGCCGTCGGGTCGATCATCGGGAATATTTTCGGGAAATGAACTGATGAAGGAGGGATCATTGTCGGAAGGTCGATCGCCCGGGCGCAGTCGTTGGCGTATTGCCGGTGTCTGCGCCGCAGTGTGCTTATTATTGAGCAGTCCTGCGGCCGGACAGGACCGTCCGAAAGAGAAGATCGTTTACCGGATATCGACGGGCGGCTATGCCGAATATCATGACATGGGCGTTGTCGAACGGAACGGACGGCAGGTCAGGATGGTGACTTTTAAAACGTATATCGGCGGGCTCATGGACGGGTTCGAGCGCATATACGGCGAAGCGGACACATTCCTGCCTTTGCGTATCGAACGGGATGTCCGGTTCGCGTTCAGGAAAGAGTATCTGATAGAAGATTATGACCCTCCGTCGTCATCCGTCACCATTAAAAAATACGTGCGCGACAGGTTCGCGGCCGAATTCCGTATCGTCAAGGACCGCCCTATCCAGAACGCTATTCTGCTGCGGTCGTATCTCAAGACAATACCGGACCTGCGCGTCGGCTGGAGCGTCGATATCAGCATTCCCGATCCGTACACGGTGACGCTGGAATCTTTCGAAGATATCGAAGTCCCCGGGGGGAAATTTCCGACGTACCATTTTGTCAGCAAACCCCGTCAATTCGAGCTCTGGGTGACCCGGGATGCATCACGCATACCGGTCAAGCTTGCGGTTAAAAAAGGGTATCGGACGTCGGTTGAGATGAAGGCCTATAGCGTGAGCCCATAAGCCCGCTTCGGGCGTACTGCCTGATAAAATATGACTTGCCTATTTCGGCAGGGGCACTAAAATATACATGGGTCTGTTCGGGCACGTGCTTTTCCGGAGGTTCTGATGGACTGGAACGCATTGCTTCAATCAACGCTTATACTGTTCGCGATCGTCAATCCGGTCGGCAGCATCCCCATATTCCTGCAGTTGACGGGTACAATGACCCGCGATGCGCGCGCGGCAGCGTTCCGGACCGCCGTTTTCACTTCCCTGATCATATTGTTCATATTCATCCTCGCGGGTAAAAGCATCCTGACGTATGTTTTCAGGATACAGGTCTTTGACCTGATGGCCGCAGGAGGACTGCTGCTTTTGATCATCGCGATCGACCATCTTGTCTTCGGGGCGCTGGTCAAAAGCGTTGCCGCGTATGAAAAACAGGACGCGTGGCATATCGGCGCGGTGCCGATCGCCTGTCCCATTCTTGCGGGACCGGGCGCCATGATGACCGTGTTCGTTATCTTCTCCGAGCACGGGTTCCTGGTCGCGGCAGGCGCAAGCGTTATTGTGCTGGGATGCACCTGGCTTCTTTTGCATTTTATCGATGCGATCCATGGTTTTCTCGGAGAGGTCGTCTGCCTTGTGTTGTCCAAGATATTGAGCCTTTTTCTGGCCGCTATCGGCGTACGGCTTCTTATGCAGGGACTTTCATATTATTTCAAATGAATCCCGATCCGTCAACGGTAGAAAGGATATGTGCATGATCCGTTTTTTACTCTTGCTGCTGATCGCAATAGCCCCGTTGGTCGAGTGCCGCGCCGAAGGCGACCCGCCGATATCCATCGCTATTGAAGGGGTGATGGTGGATAAAAAGGATGCCGTTGCGCTTATTGACGGCCATATTTTTGCCGTCGGCGATATGGTACAGGGCGCTAAAATAATCGAGATCACCAATACCCATGTCAAGGTCGAATATGAAGGCGAAGCATATTCTTTGCCCGTCGGGATCGGCACGATTGCCCCGTATCCCGAGGAGGAGCCGGGTATTAAGGATAAGATCGTGAATTGGATGCAGTCGTTCGGCAAAAAACCCGAGCAGGCGCAGCAGAAACCGGTCGTTAAGAAAACGGGCATTGAGATAGAGAAAGTAAAAACCGTTGAAGTTCCCGCGCCCCCTGCGGTTCCTGCGGTAACTCCTGCCATAACGCCTTCTTCCGAAGTGCAAAGTCCTGCAGCGGACAAGGCCATGCCTGCGTCTGTCGATGAGAGAACGAAAGCTGATGAAGCCGCTGCACAAGCGCAATCCCGCAAGGAAAGGATCCGGGAAGAGAAAGTTCAGGCGGAGCTTGCGCGACAAGCGAGGATCGAGGAGCGAAAAGCTGCGCGGGAGCAGGCAGCGCGCGAAAAAGCCGAACGCGAGCAGGCAGAGCGGGAACGCATCGCTAAAGAGAAAGCCGCGCGTGAGCAAGCAGAGCGCGAGCGTCAGGCAAAGCTTGAGGCAGAGCGAATTAAGGTAGAACAGGAGCTTCAGGCACAACTTGAAGCAGAGCGTGTGCGCAAAGAGCAGGAGCGTCAGGCCAAGATCGCAGAAGAAAAAGCGAAAGTAGAACAAGTAGCACGTGAAAAAGCCGCGCGTGAACAGGCAGAGCGCGAGCGTCAGGCAAAGCTTGAGGCAGAGCGAATTAAGGCTGAGCAGGAGCGCCAGGCACAAATTGAAGCAGAGCGTGTGAGGAAGGAACAAGAGCGCCAAGCCAAGATCGCCGAGGAGAAAGCCAAAGCAGAAC
>JAGOOP010000019.1:13248-25213 GCA_017992455.1 Candidatus Omnitrophota bacterium
AAGCAGAACAGGCAGCCCGTGAAAAAGCTGCGCGTGAACAGGCAGAGCGGGAACGCATAGCTAAGGAAAAAGCAGAGCGCGAGCGCCAGGCAAAGCTTGAGGCAGAGCGAATTAAGGCTGAGCAGGAACGCCAGGCACAAATTGAAGCAGAGCGTGTGCGCAAAGAGCAGGAGCGCCAGGCCAAGATCGCCGAGGAGAAAGCCAAGGCAGAACAGGCAGCGCGCGAAAAAGCCGCACGCGAGCAGGCAGAGCGGGAACGTATCGCTAAAGAAAAAGCTGAGCGTGAGCAAGCAGAGCGGGAACGTCAGGCAAAGCTTGAGGCAGAGCGAATTAAGGCTGAGCAGGAACGCCAGGCAAAGATCGCCGAGGAGAAAGCAAAAGTAGAGCAAGCAGCACGTGAAAAAGCTGCGCGTGAACAGGCAGAAAGAGAACGTATCGCTAAAGAAAAAGCTGAGCGCGAGCAAGCAGAGCGGGAACGTCAGGCAAAGCTTGAGGCGGAGCGAATTAAGGTAGAACAGGAGCTTCAGGCACAACTTGAAGCAGAGCGTGTGAGGAAGGAACAAGAGCGCCAAGCCAAGATCGCCGAGGAGAAAGCCAAGGCAGAACAAGCAGCGCGCGAAAAAGCCGCACGCGAACAGGCAGAAAGAGAACGTATCGCTAAAGAAAAAGCTGAGCGTGAGCAAGCAGAGCGCGAGCGTCAGGCAAAGCTTGAGGCAGAGCGAATTAAGGCTGAGCAGGAACGCCAGGCAAAGATCGCCGAGGAGAAAGCAAAAGTAGAGCAAGCAGCACGTGAAAAAGCTGCGCGTGAACAGGCAGAAAGAGAACGTATCGCTAAAGAAAAAGCTGAGCGCGAGCAAGCAGAGCGCGAGCGCCAGGCAAAGCTTGAAGCAGAGCGTGTGCACAAAGAGCAGGAACGCCAGGCAAGGATCGCAGAAGAGAAAGCTAAGGCAGAACAACCGGCGCGCGAACAAGCTGAACGCGAGCAGGCGGAACGTGATCGCATCGCTCAAGAGCAGGTAGAGCGCGAGCGTCAGGCTAAGCTTGAGGCAGAGCGAATTAAGGCCGAGCAGGAACGCCAGGCAAAGATCGCAGAAGAAAAAGCTAAGGCAGAACAAGCCGCGCGTGAACAAGCCGCCCGCGAGCAAACAGAACGTGAGCAGGAAGCTCGGGAGCAAGCTGCCGCGGTCCCGCCTGAGGACAAAGCGGTTATTGACCAGATATTTGCTACGGCTGGCAAACACAATCCCGTTCTTTATGCGGAAAAAATGAATGAGGCAAAGAGGTATTTCAGGGATGCAGAAGCTGCCGAAAAGACAAATAACGCAATAGCGTTTGAATTATACTCGAGCACGATACAGTCGGTCACCTGGGCAGTGCGGTATGGCCCGAAGGAGACCGGTTTGGGAAGCGTTGACCGAAAACTAATGTTCCACATGCTTCAACAATCCTTAAGCAAACGAAGGGAAATTGCCGAATCTGTATTAGGGAGCGATATTGCCGCTTCCGATGATGATGACGGCAGTTCAAGCAAAGGTAAAAAAGGCGGATTGAAAGGTTTATTCGGCAAATAACGCCGCTGTCACGAAGCTCCGGAAATGATTTGTCCCCGCCGTGCCGCTGTGATACAATAAAGCCATGATCATAGCGTTACTCATCCTCACTGCCGTCAATACGGGTATCTTGCTCTATCTGCTGATGCATAAAAGCGAGGTAAAGAGCCTCGAGCAGTCGCTGCGGCAGGAATTGTCCGCGAACCGCCAGGAGATCAATAATTCCCTCACCGCGTTCGGAAACGCCGTCGTATCCCGTGTCAATGAAATAGCGACCCTGCAGTTCAATCAGATGAATTCCCAGACGCAGGCGATCGAAGCGAAGCTTAAATCCATCCAGGACGATAATTCCCTCAAACTCGAGCAGATGCGCGCGACCGTGGATGAAAAGCTCCAGGGCACGCTCGAAAAGCGGCTCGGGGAGTCGTTCAGGCTCGTCGGCGCGCAGCTTGAACAAGTGCAAAAAGGCCTCGGTGAGATGCAGACGCTCGCATCAGGGGTCGGCGATCTTAAAAAGGTCCTGACGAATGTCAAAACGCGGGGAATGTGGGGCGAGATCCAGCTCGGCAATCTGCTTGAGCAGATATTGACCCCCGAGCAATATCTCACCAATGCCGTTACGAAGAAAGGTTCAAGCGAACGGGTCGAGTTCGCCGTGATCCTTCCGGGTAAGGAGCGGGAGCGGATGCTCCTGCCGATCGACGCGAAATTCCCCAAAGAAGATTATGAGCGCCTTCTCGAGGCGCAGGAACAGGCGAACAGCGAGCTCATCAAGCAGGCGTCCAAGTCACTCGAAGAGCATATCAGGCTCCAGGCCCGGTATATAAACGAAAAATATATCAATTCGCCTCACACGACGGATTTCGGCATCATGTTCCTGCCGACTGAAGGCCTGTATGCCGAAGTGCTCCGTATCCCCGGGCTGTTCGAGTCGCTGCAGTCGAAATACCGCGTTATCGTCGCAGGGCCGACCACCATCGCCGCGATCCTGAACAGCCTCCAGATGGGATTCCGGACGCTCGCCATTGAGAAACGCACGAGCGAGGTCTGGAAGATGCTGCTCGGCGTCAAGACCGAATTCGCGAAGTTCGGCGAGATCCTGGACCGGACGAAGAAGAAGATCGAAGAAGCGGGGAATATTATAGATGAGGCATCGTCAAAGTCCCGCAATATAGAACGGAAGCTGAACAAGGTACAGGATCTTCCTGCCGGCCCGATCGACGCGATAGAAGACAAAGAAGCCAGTGGCTAAACAAGATTCCAAAACACAAGCCCCGCCGCCTCATCCTCCCGAAGTGCTTGTCGTAGAAGCGTCCGCAGGAGCGGGCAAGACATTTGAGCTTGCCAGCCGGTACCTGCGGCTTTTGCTCGATCCGTCCCTCCAGGCGCGCGAGATCCCCTTAAAGAACATACTTGCCATTACGTTCACCAATAAAGCCTGTCTTGAGATGAAGGCCCGGATCCTTTTGTTCCTGAAACAGCTCGCTCTGGACCAGTTCAGGGAAGAGAAGGATAAGGAAAACCTTTTGTCAAAGATATGCGTGCCTGCGGAGCATGCGTGTGAAAAAGCGTATCTGGCGATGGACGAGATCATCAGGCGGTATAATTATTTCCAGGTTCAGACCATCGACAGCTTTATCAACGCGATCCTTTCGGGCTGTGCGTTCAAGCTCGATCTGTCGAGCGATTTCCGGATCAAGAACGACCTCCGCGAGTACCTGGCCTACAGCTTTGACGAGCTCATCGAGCAGGCCAATGAAGATCCTGCGGTTAAAGCGCAGTTCCACCGGTTCCTGCAGCATTATCTTCATCTTGAGAACCGCCGGTCGTGGTTCCCTAAGAACGATATCATCGAGATCATGGGGCTCTTGCTCGGCAGCCGGAATAGCTACGGCCTGCCGTTCGCAAAATTCGGCAAGAGCATCGAGCAGATACGGGCGCTGCGCAGCCATATCAGGGATATGATGCTTGAGCTTATTCAGGATTTCCCCGAAGGGGCAAACGGCACGTCATGGGGCAAGTTCAAGAAAGATTTCAGTGACGCCGTCGAGGCCGGCGCCATTGACGATTATTTTAATCCGTTCTCGAAAGCGCAGTTCCCCGCAAAAAAGGATGCGCGGATCCCCGGCAGGGCCAATGACCTGTGGAAGGAGATCAAGAATTCCATCGGGCAGTTGTATGAATGGGAGGCATTCACGCGGTATGACCCGTATATCGATATCTTCCAGGGGGTCGAAAAGAATTTCACGCGCGCGTGCCGCGATGACGACGTGATGTTTCTTGCCGAACTGAACGCGAAGGCGCGGGATCTTTTTATCTTCGGGTCCATCAGCGTCCCTGAATTGTATTACCGGCTTGCCACGCAGTTCAGGCATTTTCTTATAGACGAGTTCCAGGATACGAGCGTTCTGCAATGGCAGAATGTGTTTCCTATGGTAGAGGAGGCGCTGGCGACAGGGGGGTCCCTGTTCTATGTAGGGGACAAGAAGCAGGCGATATTCCGGTGGCGGGGCGGAGAGGTAACGCTTATGGAGTATCTCAAGCGGCAGCTTGCGGCGTTCAATGTCAAGCCCCGGCCTCTCACCAGCAATTTTCGTTCGCAGAAAGAGATCGTCGAGTTCAATAATGCCGTTTTTTCTCCGGATAATATCAGAAGTATGCTCGGCCGTGCCGGGGAACTCAAGAGCAGCTTTGCAAAGCTGGGGGACGGCGATATCGACGAGATATGCGCTATTTTCTCGAATTCGCACCAGACGTACAAGGAGAAATATTCCCGCGGATACGTCGAGGTCAATTCCGTGGACATTGCCGACAATGAGGCGGCGCGGGATTATGTCAGGAATGAGATGTACCGGCGCATTGCGGAGTTGACGACGCGCTTCAGGCCGGCAGACATCGCGATCCTCTGCCGGAGCAATGACGAGGTGGAGAGGGTTACATCCTGGCTTCTCGAGGAAAAATTGCCCGTTGAATCGGAAAAAACCCTGAACATCCGCGAAAACTCCCTCGTCAAGGAGATCATAGCTTTTTTGACGTTCCTGAATTCGCCCATCGACGACCTGGCCTTCGCGACGTTCATTATGGGCGATATCTTTACGCATGCAAGCGGGATCTCGAACGACAGGATCCGCGATTTTCTTTTTTCCGTTGGGAGCGGTTCGCGCCATGCGGCGCGGCCGTATCTCTACCGGACCTTCAGGAATGCGTTCCCTGCGGCATGGGAGCGCCATGTCGAGGGCTTTTTCAAAACCGCGGGATTCGTTCCTTTATATGAACTCGTTATTACGTTTCTTATGAAGTTTTCGGTCCTTGAACATTTTCCGAATGCGCAGGGATTTGTGATGAAGTTCCTCGAAGTCATCAAGGAGCAGGAAGAGGATAATCAGAACATTGCCCGGTTCCTCGATTATTTCGCAGACGAACTGCCGGAGAACCTGTTCGTGCATGTCGCATCGAGCGATTCCATACGGGTCCTGACGATACATAAATCGAAGGGGCTGGAATTCCCGGTCGTGATCATCCCGTTCTTCGAGATAAATATCCGCATCGGGGCCGGATCGGACAAACGTTCCGGGTTTGTGGTCGATGCCCATGACGAGCATCTGGGGCTGATATCTTTGAAACAGGATTACGGAAAATTTTCGTCTTGTCTTGCCGAGCGGTACCGGATGGAGTACAAGAAGGCGCTTATCGACGAGTTGAACAATCTGTATGTCGCTTCGACACGGCCGCGTCTGGAGCTTTATATATTCGTGCCGGCGCGAGCCGGAAGGGAGCTTAATATAGCCGGCGTCCTTGTCCCTGAGGACAAGCGGATATGCGGGACTGCAGGGCCGTATCCGCCTCAAAAGGATAAACAGCGGCCTGATACGATACGGCTGGGGATATCGCAATATAAGGACTGGATCGGTTTTTTGAAAGACGAGTTCGATGATCTTTCCTCGGTCCGGGATCATGACCGTATGATGCGGGGCACTGTGCTGCATGCCGCGCTTGCAGGCGTCGGAAATTGCGCCGGCTGCGATCCGCGGATGGCTGTTATGCATGCGATCGACAGGGTACGGCTTCAGTTCCCGTTCTTCAAGGAATGGGTTTCGGCGGAGCAGACGCTTGTGCGGCTTGTCGAAAGCGAGGCTGCGCGCGGGTTCTTCATTGTTCCCGGCGGGGACGTGTTCACGGAACGCGAGATGGTCGATACGGCGGGCAATACGCGCCGCACGGACCGTTTGATCGTCACTGCCCGGCAGGTCGTGATTGTCGATTATAAAAGCAGCAGGGCTGCCGGCAGCTTCTCCGCGGACCAGATACGTTCGTATGCGGCGATCCTGCGTTCAATATACCCGGGCCGGCAGGTCCGGGGGGTTCTTGTGTATCTTGACGATCTGAGCGTGGAAGAGGTCATATGCAGCGGGTGATCACCTATAACTTGTCCGATAATCTTGTGGAGAAGCTTATCGATCTGGTCGTCAGGGAATATCTGACGATGGATGAGGATATCAGCAGGCTTGCGTTCGTGTTCGGCGGCAAACGGCCCGGGCTTTTTTTGAAAAAGGGGCTTGCAGCGCGCATGAGCCGGGGATTTTTTCCTCCCGCGTGTTTCTCCATGGACGAATATGTCGATTACACGCTGTCGCGGACAGGACAGTTTGCCCCGATAAACGATCTCGAGGCGTGCTTCCTTATGTACCGGCTTGTCGAACAGCATACGCCCGGTATATTAAAGCGCAGGGAGAGTTTTTCCGAATTCCTGCCGTGGGCGCGCCAGATCATACGGTTCATCGATCAGCTCGACCTTGAGGATATCGACGCGGAATCGGTCAAGAGCATCCAGTTGAATGCGCAGATCGGGTATGATGTCCCCGCAGATATCAACATGCTTCTTGAGCATATCCTCTTGCTTCGTGAGGGATACCACCGCGAATTGCAGGCCCGGGGGCTTGTGTCGCGCGGCCTTGCGTATCTGTCAGCCAGCCGTATCGATACGCCGGATCTGGCTGCTTTCGACAAGGTGTTTTTCTGCACGTTGTTCTATCTTCATAAGACGGAAGAACGTCTTATCCGCAATGTCTGCGCGCAGGACAAGGCAGTGCTTGTGTTTCAGGGAGGCAGGGAATGGTCCGTTATCGATGCTCTGGCCGGCCGCACGGGGTGGGCCGCAGGATCTCCCGCAGCGGTAGGGCCGGCGTATGACCTTTCGATCAGGGCAGGGTTCGATCTGCACTCGCAGGTATGCCTGGTCCGCGACATCGTCAAGGATCTGCGTGCGGACGCGGATACGGTGATCGTTCTTCCTGATGCCAACAGCCTGATCCCGCTTGTATCCGAGGTGTCCGGAATGTGCGGCGATTTCAATGTGTCGCTCGGATATCCGCTGAAGCGCTCGCCCGTATATTCGCTGTTCGAGTGTATTGCCCGGGCTCAGCAGACCAGGAAAGACGGAAAGTATTATACCAGGGATTATCTGCGGGTTTTGAGCCATCCGCTTGCCAAGAACCTGCGTTTTGTCAATAACGACCCGTCGATCACGAGGATCCTTGTGCACACGGTCGAGGAGATCGTCATCGGCATGGAGGAGACCGAGTTCGGCGCGAGCCTGTTCGTGGATCCTGTTGCGTTAGCCCGGTCTCATGAAGTCTATGATCTGGCGCTTGCCAAGATGAAGAACATGGGCCTTGGTATCTGCGCGGATGATCTGCGGGACCTGCTTGGACATCTGCACGCGGTCCTGCTTTCCGAATGGGAGGCTGCGTCGACGCTATCGGGTTTTGCCCGTGCGCTTGAGCGTATCCTGCAGTCCCTTCTCGAGAAAAGCTTCATTGATAATTATCCGCTTAATCTGAAGATCATAGGGCGCGTCATGTCCATCAGGGACGAATTTGCCAACGCCACATTCGCCGGCGAGGCTTTCAAACAGGACGAGCTTTTCAAAGTGTTCCGCAACCGGCTTGATAACGAGATGGTGAGTTTCGCAGGATCTCCGTTAAAAGGCCTGCAGATCCTGGGGCTTCTCGAAACGCGGTCGCTTAATTTCAAGAACGTCATCGTCATGGATACCAATGAGAACAAGCTTCCCGCGGTCAAGATAACGCAGCCGCTTATCCCGCGCGAGATCATGGTCAGGCTCGGGCTTGATCAGCTGGAGCAGGAGGAAGAGATACAGCGGTATCAGTTCAAGCGGCTCATTTCCGCTGCCGAGCGGGTGTATCTTGTGTATCAGGAAGATAACCGTAACGAGCGCAGCAGGTTCATCGAGGAGATCATCTGGGAGCGGGAGAAGTCGGGCAAAAAACTTGATGTGCTTGCGGTTTCGCAGGCCCGTTTCGGCATCGATATGCAGCCGCGCAGGGTTTCGATACGGAAAAAGCCGCACGAGCTTGAATTTCTCCGTTCCATGACGTATTCCGCCTCGGGGATCAATACGTATCTGGGATGCCCGCTTCAGTTCTATTACCGGTATGTGCTCGGGTTAGAAGAGAAGGAAGACCTTCTGGAGGTCCCGGAGGCGGCGGAGATCGGGACCTTTGTCCATGAACTGCTTGAAACGACATTCGCGCGGTTTCTTCATAAACGGCCCGTTATCGATGCTGCATTTGAAAAATATTTCTTTAAAGAGTTTGAAGCGCAGTTCAGCCAAAAGCTTGAAAAGCGCATGCGGTCTGATTCGTTCCTTTTAAAAGCGGTCATGGACCTTCGCATGAAGGAATTTCTCGGGTTCGAACGGACGCGGCCCGTAGCGCAGGTGCTCGGCCTTGAGCAAAAACTGTCAGGCAGGATCCGTTTCGGCGCCGGCGCGGAATACGAGTTCCAGGCCCGTGTCGACCGCATTGACCGGCTTGCCGACGGCACGGTCGTGGTGATCGATTACAAGACCGGCGACGTCAAGCATATTACGCCCCGGCGCGGGATCGTCGTCGATCCGGCGCTTTTTGATCGGAAATGGATCAGGGATAATATCAGATCCTTTCAAATGCCGCTGTATCTGCATTTTCTTGACGAACGGTTCCCTTCCGGGCGCACCAACGCATGCCTGTACAATATCCGCGAAGCGGGCGACAGGGATTGCCTGATGTACTTGCTCGGGACCGAGCAGGACATGGCGGATAAAGACCGGGTCATGGCCGGATATATGTCGGCGCTCGGTTTTATCCTGGATGAGATCCTCGATCCCGACCGGGCTTTCGAGCCGGATGATTCCGACGAACATGCGTGCGGCTATTGCCCGTTCGGAGCGTTGTGCAAATGAGCGTGAAGATTCCGACATATCCCGTATTCAGGCCGCTGGTTCTTGAGGATAAGAAAGTGTTCGATGCCGCATTCGCTGCTTTCCCTCCTGAAAACTCGGAATATACGTTCACCAATCTTTTTTCGTGGCGCATCCAGCATGGATTTTGCGTCAGCAGGCTCGGCGGCATGCTGATCCTTGCGGCTGAAAAGCATGGTCAGAAGGAATATTACCCGCCGATCGGCGCCGGCGATGCCCGTGGTGTTATCCGCAGGATCCTGGCCGATACGAAGAGCCGGTTCGTCCGTATCCCCGAAAATATGCTGTCTGTTGTGGCGCGCGATCCTGATATCAAGGCTGTTGAGGATCGCGATAACGCCGATTATGTGTTCTTTACAAAGGACCTCATCGAATTGAAAGGGCGCAGGTACGACGCCAAACGGAATTTTATCAAGCATTTTAAATCTGCGTATCGCTTTGATTATGTTCCGGTGACCGAGGCGGAGATCGGCGAAGTCCTTCGGTTCCAGAATGTGTGGTGCGTTGAAAAAGGCTGCGGCCAGAGCAAAAGCCTGCAGGATGAGGCGGACGCGGTGAGAACCATGCTTGCGCATTTGCGGCTTTTTTCTCTCAAAGCCGGCGCACTGGCCGTTGACGGCGCGATCTGCGCCGTATGCATTGCCGAAGCGCTCAATCATGAAACGCTCGTGATCCACGCTCTCAAAGGGGCCAAAGGGATGAACGGCATTTATCCAACGTTATTCAACGAGTTCCTGCGCCGGGAAGCGGCCGCGTATCGGTATATAAATATGGAACAGGACCTGGGAGTGCCGGGATTACGGGCCTCCAAGGAGTCGTATCAGCCGGTGCGCATGACCAGAAAATTTACTTTGAGTTTGACTGTTTAAGCGGTAAAATGATCGTGGGATATGTCAGCAAAGGAGGGCAAAGATGGCTGAGATCCAGAAAAGAATCCTGATCATCGATGACGAAGCGGACATATGCGATTTTTCCAAGCGTATTCTCGAGCGCACGGGGAATTATGAGGTTTTTACCACTCAGGATTCGCAGGACGGTATTTTCATCGCAAAGGACAAGAAACCGGATCTTATCCTCCTTGATATCAACATGCCGAAGCTTGACGGCGGCGAGGTCGCCCAGACCTTGTCTGAATTTTCGACGACAAGATCGATCCCTATCGTATTCATTACCGCGTTGATGAAAAAAGAGGAACTGGATCAGGAAGGCAAGGTCAATAAATATTTCTTCCTTCCAAAACCGATATCTCCCGAGGAACTGGTCGGCAAGGTCGGGCAGATATTGGCCATGAAATAACTCGTTGCATAATCATCCGCCATAAGGAGTCAGCAAATGGGCAAATCCATCAAAGGCACGGTAACGGAGAAGAATCTGTTGACCGCATTCGCGGGAGAGTCGCAGGCGCGCACACGGTACACCTATTTTGCTTCGGCGGCGCGCAAGGAAGGATTCGAGCAGATCGCAAATATTTTTATGGAAACAGCCGAAAACGAAAAAGAGCACGCCAAGGTTTTCTTTAAATATCTTGAAGGCGGAGAGGTCGAGATCATTGCATCGTATCCCGCAGGGATCATCAAGGATACGAAGTCGAATCTTGAGCACGCGGCAGCAGGAGAACAAATGGAATGGACCGCGATCTACGCCGATTTTGCAAAGACCGCGCAAGAAGAAGGATTTCCTGATATAGCCAATTCGTTCACGCAGATCGCCAAAGTCGAGAAATTCCATGAATCGCGCTACCGAAAGCTTGCCGCTAATATAGGGGCGGGCAAGGTTTTTAAGAAAAAGACGGTTACGAAATGGCATTGCGTTAACTGCGGTTATGTTCATGAAGGTGTCGAAGCCCCGAAGGAATGCCCTGCCTGCAGGCATCCGCAGTCGTTTTATGAAGTTCTTGCCGAGAATTTCTGACTTTTGCCCCTGTTGATGAAAAGTATCGAATAAAGGCGCCGTGCTTATTTATTGCAACAAAAGGCCTTCGGACAACGTTGCCTTGAGCACAGGTTTGCTTTGGTATGAAAAATGCTGTTGTAAGAGGGGGAGATAATAAACAATTTGCGTTTAAGGAAGAAAAAGACAATGAAAAAAGAAAAGAGCTTTCCTGCGGTATCGCTGACGATCCTGGTGATTTTTGGTTTGCTATGTTTCTTAGGCGGTTTTCTTAGTTCGAACATTCTTAATAAAAGGAAGATAGGCGTCATACAGGCGCGCCTGTCTGAATGCGAAAATAAATTTTTGATGTTCAGCAGGCAGGTGATAGCGAACATCGAGTCTGCCGCGAAGATATCACAAAGCGTATCGACCGTATGGCATAATGCGGTCGAGGATCGTGTTGACTTCAACGAGCGCATGGAGAAATTCCTTGCGGAAAACAAGGAGTCCATATCGGACCTCAAATTGAAGGACGATATGATCGAGATACAGGTCACCGATCTGAAGAAATACAGTAAAGAGTCGAAAGATGTGTTCGATGCCGTGATGGAACTTTATGACGTGTATAAAAGGCTCTATGAGCTGGGCATGACCCCCACAGGCACGCTTGAAGGCTTTGACAGCAACCGGCTGAGCCTTGTTGATGAATACGCGCAAGTGCAGTCGAAGCTCGCCGCATACATGCCGGCGCTGAAGAAACCCGTCGAGCCGCAAGCGGCTTCCGTTGGCGCAGCCGTTCAGGAGCAGGAGGGCACCCGTCCGGCTCAAGCGGTCAAGGTTCCTGTTGTCGCTGCGATCCAACCGTTGGATGTTTCTTCTGCCCGGCAGTTGAGCTTTGACGAGCGTATCAAAAAGATCGTTAAAAATATGACCTATCGTCAGGTGGAAAGCCTGGCCGGAGTGCCTCGCGACAAGAAAAAGGATTCCTGGGGCCGCGAGGTCTGGCTCTATCCTTCCGAGAAGACCGGGTTCCGCAATGTCGTTTATTTTGACTCGGATAAAGTCCTGCAGACAAAAAACCTTCCTTTGAACGGCGCTCTCGATTGAAACGTCCGGTTCCGAGCAATTTTGCCTTGACTTGAGTGTCATTTATTGTACAATAAAAAACGTCTTAAAGAAGTATATGCCGTTGGTATTTTAGATCATTCCCCCTTAGCTCAGCTGGTAGAGCGAGTGGCTGTTAACCACCAGGTCCGAGGTTCGAGTCCTCGAGGGGGAGCCA
>JAGOOP010000020.1 GCA_017992455.1 Candidatus Omnitrophota bacterium
GTCCAGAGGATGAACAATGGAAAGGCGAAACTGGCGTATCCGAACAGGAACATGAGGACCCCTGCCAGCAATGCGCCGAACGACCTGATGAGATTATGCGGGGGGATGTTGGGATGCGAGGTATACCACGAAAGATCGTTGATATCAAAGGAAAAGAGGCTGGCCAGAACGATGAGGCCGGCAGCTACGAGTATGACGCCCTTGAACTCATTCAGCCTTTTCTCTTTCACTTCTTGGAAGGTTCTTCCGCGCGCTTCTTGCTGAGGTTGATGCGCCCCATTTCATCGACGGCGACGACCTTGACCTTGAACTCATCGCCGACCTTGACGACGCTCGCCACGTCCTTGACGAACTCGTTTGAAAGCTCGGACACGTGCACGAGCCCTTCCTTGCCCGGCGCTATTTCGCAGAACGCGCCGAAGTTCGTCACGCGCTTGACCTTGCCCGGATAGATGCGCCCGACCTCGACATCGTCGGTGATCGCCTTGATCATCGCGATGGCCGCCTGGGATTTCGCGTTATCGTTCGACGCGATCAGCACGGTCCCGTCGTCGTCGATATCGATGGTCGCGCCGGTCGCGGCGATGATCGCCTTGATCGTCTTGCCGCCCGGGCCGATGACCGCGCCGATCTTTTCCGTATTGATCTTTATCTTCTCGATGCGGGGGGCGTATGACGAGATCGCCCCGCGCGGCTTCTGGAGCACCGCGGTCATCTTGCCGAGGATCGTCATCCGGGCCTCGCGCGCCTGCGCAAGGCACTGGGTGAGCTCGTCAAGCGTGATCCCGTCGATCTTGAGGTCCATCTGGACCGCGGTAACGCCGTTCTTTGTCCCGGCGACCTTGAGGTCCATATCGCCGAAATGGTCTTCGACGCCGGCGATATCGGTCAGGACGATCGATCTGCCCTTTCCCTTTATAAACCCGAGGGCGATCCCCGAAACAGGCTCTTTGATCGGCACGCCGGCATCCATCAGAGAAAGGCACGACGCGCACACGGTCGCCATGCTCGACGAACCGTTCGATTCGAGGATCTCCGAAACAACGCGGACCGTGTACGGGAACTGCTCCTTTGTCGGCATAACGGGAGCCAGCGCCTTTTCGGCAAGCGCTCCGTGGCCGATCTCGCGCCGTCCTGCGCCGCCCATGCGCCCGGTCTCGCCCACGCTGAACGGCGGGAAATTGTAATGGAGCATGAACGTCTTGTATTGCTCGCCTTCAAGCGCCTCGATCATCTGTTCATCGTCGCCGGTGCCCAGGGTCGTGACCGCAAGGCTCTGCGTCTGGCCGCGGGTGAACAACGCGCTGCCGTGCGTGCGCGGCAGGACCGCTGCCTCGCAGGTGATCGGCCTGATATCCCGGAAACCTCTGCCGTCGACGCGGACATTATCTTCCAGTATCATGGTGCGCACAAGCGCTTCCTCGACTTCCAGCAGCGCCGATTTCACGGCGTTGGCCGTATGCCCTTCGGCTGCCAGCCCTTCGACTATTTCCTTGAAAAGGAGCGCGACATTGTCTTCCCGCTCTTCCTTGGTGCCCATGCTGTATATCTTGACCAGCCGGTCGCGGGCAAGCGATTCGACCTTCTGCCCGAGCGCGGCATCGGTCTTCAGGCACACGATATCCGTATCTTTTGCCTTGCCGTATTTCTGGATAAATTTCTTCTGGAATGCAAGCATATCCTGCAGGGCATCATAGCCGAATTTCACCGCCTTGAGATAGTCCTCCTCGGAAACCTCATATGCCTTGCTCTCAAGCATGCAGATGCCGTTATCCCCCGCGACCACGATCACGTCGAGCTCGGCCGCATCGCGCTGGGCATAGGTGGGGTTGAGGATCAATTCTCCCTTTACCCGGCCGACGCGGCAGCACGCTGCCGGGCCGTTGAAAGGGATATCGGAAATGGATAATGCCGCTGAGGCGGCATTAACCGCCATGACATCGGGATCGTTCTCGCCGTCGCTCGACAACACGACCGCGACGATCTGCACCTCGTTGAGCATGCCGGCGGGGAACAGCGGCCTGATCGGCCGGTCGATAAGGCGGCATGTGAGGATCTCGCTTTCCGACGGACGGCCTTCCCGCTTGAAGAAGCCGCCGGGGATCCTGCCTGCCGCATAGGTCTTTTCCTGATAATCCACGGTGAGCGGAAAGAAATCCTGGCCTTCGCGGATGTTCTTCGACATGCATGCCGTGACGAGGACGACCGTCCCGCCGTATGTCACCGTGACGGCGCCGTTGGCCTGTTTTGCGAGTTTCCCGGTGCCGAGTATGAACGATTCTTTCCCGAATGCCGTTGATTCCGAATTAGGTTGCATACAACGTACTTCCTTTCTACAAGTGGTTTGAACTGATTGTGGAACGGTGAAGGAATAAAAAATCCGCCGGTATTACTTACGCAGGTTTAATTTTGTAAGCAACTGCTGATATTTAGCGGTATCTTTCTTCTTAAGATAATCAAGCAGCCTCCTGCGTTTTCCGACAAGCATCAGGAGCCCTCTGCGAGAATGATGGTCTTTCTTATGAGCCTGGAAATGGCCGGTCAGCAGATTGATCCTTTCGGTCAGAAGCGCGATCTGCACCTGTGCCGAACCGGTATCCTGGTTATGGACCTTATACGTATCGATGACTGTCTTCTTTCTTTCAGTAACTAAAGCCAATTGCTTCACCTCCCTTTCATATGTTTTTTTTATTATAGTCTAATTTCCGGCCTTCGTCAACTATTTGTTATCTTTATCCCCCGCCAGCACGACCTTGGAGATCGTCAGGCTGAATTTAAGCGTCGAATCCTGCCTGGACTTGAGGCTAAGGGTGAATTTCTCGATCTTGAGGACCTTTTTCGAATTCTCGATATTATAGAGGAACTCGATCAGTTTCTCGAACGCCGCTTCGCCGTTGACATTGACCTGGTATTTCTTGAACTCCTGCTCCTGCTTGGGGTCCTGCGGCTTCATATCGGCAAGGTACACCGAGGACTTCGAGGCGAGCGTTTCCACTTCCCTTAACAGAGCGCTCGTATCTTCCTCGGGGGTCGTCTCCTGGACGCTGAAGGCGCGGTAGGCCGCCATGCGCAGGCCGATAGAGTCCTTCTGGGCGAGGATCTTCAGGTCGCGTTCGATCGCCGCCCGTTTATCGATGATCTCCTTATCGAGCGCCTGCGTGCGCGAGACGATAGGCCCGATGATGGCGCGGTCGAGGAACGCGAGGGCGACGAAAACCGCGGCGCCGTAGAGCACCATTTTCTCCCGCTTCGACATCTTGGCGAATACCGCATATACGGCCTGGACCTGTTTTATCATGCTTACCGTTTCCCTTTTTGAAGGACGCTGGTGATCTCGAAATCGACCACGTCCTGGCCCGCTTCTTTGCGTTTGGTCGTGTAGCGGGTTTTCACTTCCTTGAAATACGCGGCTTTGGAAAGGTTATCGACAAACCCGAAAACCGCCGACATCGAATCGGCGATACCCTTGACCGAAAGCGTGCCCTTGCCGTCGTACCGGATCTCGTTCAGTTCGACCGCCGGCGGCACCTGGTCGATCAGATCGCCGACCACGTCCAGCGCGTATCCCTGGCCGGAGAAATATTCGCGCATGAGCGTGATCTTGGAAAAATCCGCCTCAAGCTCGCTCGTCTGCGCGTCGAGTTTGGCAAGCTTTTCGTCAAGGATGCGCACGTGGGAAGTCTTGAAATAGATGTTCGACAACAGCATGAAAAAACCGAGGACGAAGATCGCCAAGAACAATACGCCCATCCAGAGGAGGTCCTGCGCCCGTTTCTGCAAAGCCTGCTTGAACTTGACCTCTTCGGGGATGAGGTTCACCCGCGCCTCTTCGCTGCCTGACAGGGACGAAACGATGTCGAAGAAAGAAACCCCTTTGTCGTCGGACAGATATTCGATGACCTCGCGCGAAAGGGCGATATTCTTCATGTAGGGCGCCGGCTTGATCGTGATCTTGAGCAGGTCCTGCAGGCTGTCGCAGACCCCGCCGAGCTTGTCGACCGCTCCGATCAGGTACAGGGATCTCGGAGATTTTTCGATATCTTCGGCCTGGTACGCCTCGAACGATTTCTTTACCTCTTCGCAGAGCTTCGGGTGATACTTTTCCGGTTCCTTTTCAAGCGCAGCGGCCCCGAGCGGGATGGCGCGCACAAAAACCGCTTTTGCTTTATACACCACGCTGAAATCGCATGAATCGCGGTCCACGAACAGGAACGCGGCAGGCGCAGCGCCCGTATCCAGCCGCAAAAGCCTGTTCACGGCCCACGCGGTCACTTCCGGCGCGAAGAATATCTTTTCGACCCTGAGCCCCGCTTTGCCGAACAGCTCGAGCTGTTTTTTGATGACCTTTGACGTGACGATCACCATGAGGATCTTGGTGTAATTCTTCTTATACACGCCTATGTCGATGTGGTCGGCAATGACCTCTTCGCGCGCATACGGAGTGTGCCTGCCTGCCTGAAGGCTGATGATCTCCTTGATCTCGCGGGAGTTCGTTGAAGGGACCTCGATGTTCTTGGTGATGACCACCTGGGAAGGGATGACCGCGATGAACTGCGGATCTTTCAGTTTCATGGCGGCGACCGCGTCCTGCATGGCCTTGGCGACATCCGCCTCCGGGACGCCGGTAATGTCCTTATAGAACAGGCTCTGCAGTTCCTTTTTCTGGCCGACAGCGCGCAGACACCCTATTTTCAGGCTGTTCGCGCTTAATGCCGCAACGACAAGCTCTTTTTTCGGTCTTTTGATCAACATATATTCTAATGCCTGCGATAGTCCAGGATATTGCCGCGCAGATCAACGACGCAGGATACCCGGGCGGCATTTTTATCCGTCAATGATCTGCCTTCGGCAGTCACGGTGAACGCGGTTGAGACGACCGTTGCGCGGGCGTTGAGCGCATTGTTCAGCGCCGCCACCTCCGCCGGAGAAAACCCTCCGTCCTTGGTGACCGCAGGCGCAACATCCCCGATGCCGGCAAACGCACTGTCGTCGGAAGTGCCTGCGGCCCCGTCTTTGCCCGCGCGGACCTCCAGTATCTTTTCCACAGCCTTCAGCGGCAGGCCGATCGAATAAAGAACGACCTTGCCTGCCGTATTGACGTTGACGCGGCCGCTTCCATAGATTGTAATATATTTCTCGAGTTTCTCAAAGATATTTGCGTCAAACCCTTTGACCAGGCGGATCTCATCGGGAACTTCGAAAAGCGCGTCTTTTGCCTCATACGGGAATTTCTCGTTCCGGTAATACGAATCTTCGGCGCTGCCGAGCGGAATGACAAGCGCGCTGTCCGCGTCGCGCCAGTCGATCAGAGACGCGGCAAGGGCCTGCGCCTGCGTATCGTCAACGCCGAGCGCCGCCTGCATCAAAGCGGCAAGAACCCCCATATCGGCCGTGTTGACGTTGACCTTGCTCTCTTCGTCGACAAGGCCGTAGCCGGCGGTCTCCTCCGGCGCTGACGGCTCTGCCGGATCGCGGACGAACGAACAGGTCCCCGAGGCAACGGCCATATCCTTGAACGCAGGGTTACTGCTCCAGGAATCCTTCAGCGAAAAAGATTCCGCCTCGCTAAACTTCCGTATCTCGGCAATACCGGCCGGGATCGCGGCTTCCGCGATCGAAGTCAGCGTATTGCGTGACTCCAGCCGCTTGACCAGCACCATCTTCTGCCTGACCTGATACCCGAGGGTCACGGCAAAGCTCGCCAGGATGAACAAGGACCACAACGCGATCATGAGGACGCTGCTTCTTGTCGTGCGCACGGCGCTATGCATCGCTGCCTTTCCCCTGCGCGCCGCCGCGCGGAAGGCTGAACGTCCTGGTGAACGATGCCGCGTCCTGGCCGGACCCCGTTGCTAACTCCATCCGGATGGCAAGCGGCAGGTCTTCCCTGGTCCATTCATCCACCCAGCCGTATTCCTTAAGCTCATCGTCATATAAATAATACGTGAATTTACACGACTCTATCCCGGTCAATACCGGGCGGGACGGCGCGGCAATACCCTGGTATATCTGGGAATAATCCTTCTGGCTGCGCGTCAGCGTCCCTTCGGCATACGAATATTCCGCGATCCCGACGGTCCTGCCTCCCAGAGAAGGGCTGATAACGAGCGTGGGAAGCTCGAACCCGCTCTCTGTTCCGGCAAACCGCATGCCCGTGAATACGATGCTGTTCCTCACATCGCCGGAGAACCTGTCGAAAAGTATGTTCACATCTTCGCTCAAAGACATCCGGTTGACCCGCTGCCAGATCCGCGCCCCGGAGGCGAACGTCGAATACAGCGCAAGGCAGACGACGGACAGCATGACCGTGACCACGAGCAGTTCGATCAGCGTAAATGCGCGGCTCCCGCGGATCTTATTCCGTTTCATCATCGGATTCATATATGACCTGCGCGCTGCGCACGAGTTGATGGGACCTGCGCCCGTCTCTCCACTGCGTTACCAGATCTATCCGGTATAAACCCGCTGCCGGATCGGCCAGCCGCGCCGACAGCGCCCAGTCATATTGTTTGGCGCCGATATCGAAAACCCCCTGCGGCGCAAGGCCCGCCCTGGGGCCGAGGCGCATGACCGCATCCTGCGCCTGCCAGACCTTCTCGTCGACAGAAGGGATCACTGCCAGGTAGTGGGAGATGTACCCGAACGCGCCCATGATCATGAAAAGCGCCTGGAACACGGATACGATGCCGAATGCCAGAACCGCGGTCGTGACGAGCACTTCGATAAGCGTAAAACCTTTGTTCCTGTTCATAGGAGGCCTGACAAGCTCATTCCCAGTTCACGACGTCGTCATTTCCCTCGACCCCGTCCCTGCCCAGGGAATACAGGTCATAATCGTTGGCCCGGTGCTCGCCGGGCGAGCGGTATTTGTACTCCCTGCCCCAGGGATCAAGGGGCTTTTTCTCAAGATACGGCCCTTTCCATCCCGGCGCATTCGATACCTTTTGCAGAAGCGCGGCCAAACCTTCCGCCGTCGAAGGGAACGCCCCGTTGTCGAGCTCATACAGCTTCAGGGCCGTGGCGATATTCGCCTCGATGTCCGCTTTTGCCGCAGCCACCCGCGCCTGCTCGCCTCTGCCGGTCAGCCGCGGCATGACCATGGCGACCAGCGCTCCGATGATGACGACCACGAGCATCAGCTCGATAAGGGTAAAACCTTTTTCCATCTTCATCGCGCCTCCTCGATATATTTTCTCCAGCACTCCTCGAATTCAACCATATCCCTGATATGGGTGTAATAGACGTTGCGTATCGCCTCCTCCACCGACTTTCCGTCGCGTATGGCGCGGCAGAAATTCGAAAAATCAAGCGCCCCGTATTTATCGATCATGAAGCTCACCAGGGAAGCCGCTTCCAGGTAATAGCTGTTCACGAGCGCATCCCCGGTCAGAAACAGGACCCCTTTATCCCCCTGCCGCGTGATGGTCGGCCGTATATATACGTTGTTCTTATGGACGATCGTGCGGACATCGAGCTTCATCATATCGTCGAGCGTCAGGAGCGAATCTTTCTTATACATCAGCCGTACGAGCGACCTGATCTGCGGGCCTTTCTGCTCTTCGGCCCACTGGGCAACGCCCTCGTCGAGCCACAGGGGGATCTCGTGCTGTATGCCGATGAAATCCCTGAACACCAGATGCGCGATCTCATGGGGCAGGATCGAATCGGTGAACCCGGAACTGCCGTAAAAAGAAAGAACGGACTTTTTCTGATAGTCGGCCACGCCTTCGGACCAGGGAGGATGATCCCCCGATTGCAAATACGCCTCGCGGTCCTTATACAGGTATATCCTGGCGCGTTTATCCCACGTCCAGAAATCGGAACTGCGCGCATACCCCAGGTTCTCGGCAATGCGCTTGTAATACCGTTCCGCTTCGAAAAGGACCTGGCGCGCGAAACTTTCCGGGACCGACGGAGCGTACTGGACGATAAAATGCTCGTCTTTCAGTTCCTTCCACTCGGCGGCACGAACCACACAGGGGATACTCAGGATGAAGAACGCACAAACCGGACCGATGAGCTTTTTCATGGCTGATTATTGCATCATATAGTTGATCTCGAAGATAGGCAGAAGCATTGCCATGACCATGAAGCCGACGATAAGGCCCATGCCGAGGATGAGGACCGGTTCGAGCAGGCTCGTGGCGACGCGCAGAGCGTCGTCCGTATCGCGCTCATACGAATCCGCGACTTCCTTGAGCGCGTCGTCGATCCTGCCCGATTCTTCGCCCACGCTGATCAGGTTCGACATGAACGGAGGGACAAGGCGCGACGACTTGAGGCTCGCGCTGAACGAGCCGCCCTGCTCGAGGTCCTTGTAACTGCGCGACAGATGCTGTTTGATGATCTCGTTCTCGATGACCGGGACCGAGATGGTCAGGGCGCGCAATATCGGCAGGCCGCTGTGGAGCAAAAGCTCAAGCGTCCTGCAGAACCTTCCGAGCTCCGCCTTTGATACGAGCGGGCCGAACAGGGGCAGTCCGAGCACAAAGCCGCCGAACGCGGCCCTGCCTGCTTTTGTCTGCGCCTGGCGCCATATGATGAGCGCGAGCATACCCGCGCCGAAAATAATAAGCACGAACCACTGCTGGAAGAATGAGCTGACGGAAAGAAGGATCCTCGTGGGCAAAGGCAGCTGCTGGCCCATGGTCGTATAGATGCCGGCGAGCCGCGGCATGACAAAGGTGAGCATAAAAACGATCGTGCCCAGTCCCACGAGCGCCATGAGCACCGGATACACCATTGCCATACGGAAACGGGAGAACATCTCTTCCTGGGTCCGGCGGTACTCGGCGATCCTGAACAGGACCTCGGACAGCGCGCCTGAATCCTCTCCGGTCCTGATCATGGCGATATACAGGGGCGGGAATACCGAGGGAAAACGCGAAAGCACCGAAGAGAACGGAGCGCCTTCCTTGACCGCGCGATGAATGGTTGAAAGCACCGCCTTAAGCTGGCGGTTATCAGACTGTTCTGAAATGATCGCCAGCGCCCGCAGGATGGGAACTCCCGCTTTCAGCAGGCTTGCGAGCTGTCTCGTGCACAGGGTGACGATCTTGCCCGGGACCCGTGTCGTATCGCGCGCAACCGCAATGCCGGCGTTGTTGCCTTCGGAAGAACCCGCCTCTTCGCGCAGCTGCACGGGCAGATATCCCATAGCGCTCAATTTCTCAATGGCTTCTTTTTCCGACTGGGCAACGAGCTTCCCGTCGATCAGTTCCGCAGGCCCTTTTTTGGCTTTATAGATGTATGTCGGCATCGGTATGGATCAAAAACGCGTCTCGCCCTGCACATATTTTTCAAGCCGGGCACGCTGTGCTCCGGTCAGGTCAAGAAAACACACCGCAATATCATACGTTTGCTGATCGACCTCATGGACCCTGACGATGCGCGCGAGGCATTCGATCGGCGCCTCGGGCTTTTCAAGCTCGATGGTCAATTCCAGGATCGCGCCGACCCCGGGAGGCGGCACATGGCCGATAAACAGCAGGCCGCCGGCGGAAATATTCCTTGTGCATGACAGTTCTTCGTACGAGATGCCGCGCTGCGCCATGACATCCTTCACGTCGAACGACCGGTAACGGATATTGATCCGCTCCTGCAAACGGCTGTACACCCTGTTATTCCCTCCTGCGGCCGCATCTGCCTCGCCGGCTTCAGGAACCGCAGGGACCGGCGCAGGGGCAGCGGACTGCCCTGCACTGACCGTACCGGAGCGCTTTTCCTCCACATTGGTGACTTTCATGACCTCTTCAGGCGTCGATACGCCCGCGATGACTTTCTGCCAGCCGTCCTGCCGGAGGGTGCGCATGCCGTGAGACAACGCAACGCGCTTCAACTCGCTTGCGGGCGCTTTTTTCAGGACAAGTTCCTTGATGGCATCGTCTATCAACAGCATCTCGTAGATCGCGGTCCTTCCGAGGAATCCCGTGTTATTGCAGTTCGGACAGCCCTTGCCGCGGTAGATCCTGATGTCCTCTGCCGCGCGCATGCCCGATTCGCGCGCAATGATCTCCTTGAGCTCTGCGGGCGCGGACGTATCCTCGTATTTGCACGCGGGGCATATGATGCGGATAAGCCGCTGCGCGATGAACGCCTCGACGCTTGAAACGACCAGGTACGGCTCAAGGCCGATATCGACAAGCCGCGAAATGCCGCTTGCCGCGTCGTTGGTATGGAGCGTCGAGAACACGAGGTGGCCGGTGAGCGCCACGCGGATGGCGATCTCCGCGGTCTCGAGGTCCCGGACCTCGCCGACCATGATGACGTCGGGGTCGTGGCGCAGGATACTGCGCAGGCCCCGGGCGAAATCCATGCCGATCTCCGGCTGTACCTGGATCTGGGTGATCCCCGACATTTCGTATTCGATCGGGTCCTCGATGGTGATGATCTTGCGGTCGCTCGTGTTCAGCCGCGACAGGCACGCGTACAGCGTTGTGGTCTTGCCGCTGCCGGTCGGGCCGGTCACAAACAGGATGCCGTGGGGCTTGCGTATCAGTTCCTCAAAGACCCTGATCTCCGCCTTGTCGAGCCCCAGTTTTTCGAGGCTGAACAGCATCTGCGTGGGAAGGATCCTGATGACCACGGACTCGCCGAACGGGGTCGGGATGGTCGAAATGCGCAGATCGAGCACATGGTCGGCGACCTTGACCACCGCCCTGCCGTCCTGCGGCAGGCGCCGCTCGACGATATTGAGATTCGACATGATCTTGATGCGGGAGATGATCGGATGCAGGAAATTCTTGATGTCGATCGGGACATTGGCGTCATAAAGGATGCCGTCCACGCGGTAGCGCATGCTCACCTTGTCGCGGAACGGCTCGATATGGATATCGGTGGCCCGCTTGCGGAACGCTTCGAGGATCAGCTGGTTGACGAGCTGTATGATCGAGGCGTCCTCGGCGAGCTTCTCGATGTCCTCGACCTTTTCCTGCTGACGGCCCCGCGCCGGCTCGTCAAGAGGCGCCGCCTTGGCCATTTTCCCGAGCGTTTCCGCGGCAAGGCCGTAATACCGCTTGAGCGCATCGTCGATATCGTCCGCGGGCGCCAGCACCATCTCGACCGCCGTACCGAGCTGCATGCGTATCTCGTCCTGCGTCTTGATATCAAGGGGCATGCTGACCGCAACGGTCAGCGCGTGCTCGGCCGCCTTGACCGGAACGAATCGATAATAGTGCGCGATCTTCGACGGGACTTTTTCGACGGTCTGTTTGTCGATGGACGCCCCGCGCAGGTCGATGCGCGGGATGCCCAGCCCCGCGGAAAGGATATCCAGGCCGTCGGATTCGGAGATGAGCTTGACGCGTTTCAATACCGCCAGGAGCGGCTCGTTGTTGCCCTCCGCGAGCCGCGCCGCTTCCTCGAGCGCGGTCTTGTCTATGGCGGGATTCGCCTGTAATGCGCCGTAAATAAGCGCATCGGTCTTTGTCACGCCTGCCCTCCGTCGATCGGCCTGCGTTTCAGCAGGCGCTGGATGCTCTGGCTCACGAACTTGCGGTACTGGTCGATGACCTCGTTCATCTCGGTCTCCGTGACCAGCACGTGCTCCACGGTCTGGGGGCTGGCCTCTTCGTCCATTTTGCTCAATGCGATACTATCGAGCGGATTGATGATCGCGAACGTAACAGAGGCCTCCTCTTGCTTAAGAGGGAAACATTTATGATCGACGATGAGCGCGCTCGAGAATTTGCGCGCAAGCTCCATGTCGATATACTGGGAACGCATATCGACCAGCGGGATCTCGAACTGCTCCGCCAGGGCCTCCATAAGGTCGTGATCGGTTATCGTGCCTTTTCCCTTCAGGATCATACCGACGAACTTCTCGCTTACCTTCTGCTCCATCAGGGCATCGTGAAGCTGGGCCTCGGTGACAAAGCCTTTTGCAACCAGGATCTCGCCTATCCTGCGCGAACCTTTTTGCATAGTCCCCTCCTTGGGAAAATCCCCCCGACAGCGCCGCTTACGGCGCCGTGCCGATCATATAAAAATCGCCCTCAGGCCTGCGGTCATAATGGCCGGCGATGATCTTCTCGCATCCTTCCACGGTCTGCGGTATGGTCACATATTCCCCGTGCTTGCCCGTATACGCTTCCGCGACGAAGAACGGCTGGGTCAGGAAGTTCTGAAGCTTGCGCGCGCGCTCGTAAATGGTCCGGTCCGCCGCTGAAAGTTCGTCGATGCCGATGACCATGACGATACGCCGCAGTTCCTCATACCGCTGCAATATGCGGATGACCTCCTGGGAGATCTGGTAATGATGCGGCCCGACGATATCGATATCGAGGTTCGCGCTCGACGACAACAACGGGTCGATCGCGGGATACAGCCCCAGCTGGATGCGCTGGCGCGACAATACCATGATGGAATCAAGGAACGCGAAAATGGTGACGACCGCCGGATCAGTCAGGTCGTCCGCGGGGATATAGACAGCTTCAACGGACGTGATGGACGAGCCGGTCTCTTTTTGCGAACGGATCCGCTCGTGGAACTCGCTTGCCTCGGAGATCAATGTCGGCTGATACCCGGTCTCGGACGGCAGGCGTCCGAGAAGGCTCGATATCTCGGATCCGGCCTGCAGAAAACGAAAGACATTGTCGATGAACAGAAGCACGTCCTGTTTTTTGCGCTGTATGGATTCGGCAAGGGTAACGCCGGAGAACGCCACGTCGAAACGCGCGCCCGGCGGCTCGTTCATCTGGCCGAATATAAGAACGGTCTTACTGAGGATATTGCGGTGCTCGAGCTCGAAATACAGGTCATTGCCCTCGCGCATGCGCTCACCTGCGCCGACGAAAATGCAGGCGCCTGAACTTTTCCGCACGATATTATGGATGATCTCAAGCGTCAGGATGCTTTTGCCCAGCGCGGCGCCGCCGAGCAGGCCGCTTTTCGATCCCTTGACCATGGGGAACAAAAGATCGATGATCTTGATCCCGGTTTCAAGGACCTCGAATTTCTCCGCCTTCTCTTTGGCCGACAGCTTCTGGCCGATGCGCGGCGGCCGGATCGGCAGCCGTTCCCCCGGAGGCAGATCGCCTTTCTGGTCGATCGGATCCCCCCAGACATTGATGATGCGCCCGTACAGCGAGTCGCCTGCGGGGATCGCAATGGTCTCTCCGGCAGGGACCGCGACGGTGTTTCGCTGCAGGTTGAACGTAGAGTTGATGGCGATACACCGGGCGATATTGCCGGGAAGATGCTCGGCGACCTCGAGCACGACCCGTTTGCCGTCAACGGTCTTGGCATTCAGGTTCTCGAATATCGCCGGGATATATTCGTCCGACTCGAACTTGACGTCCACGACCGGCCCCTGCACCGTTACGATCGATCCGTTCCTGACCTCGTTTGCCATTGACGCCTCTGGTTGTTATTTGAACGCAAGCCGCGCGCAGAACAATTCCCGGATATTCTTATCGATCAACTCGTGGCGCGTACGGAAATACTGCAATTTAAGGTCCTTGTTCAACGCATCGACCTTGCCCTTGCTGTTCTCAAGGTGGGAGAACCGCGCCGCCAGTTCCGCAAGCCGCGCCATGCCGAACGCCTGGAAGAACTTCTGTCCCAGGAACAGGTTCGTCCAATACTCGAGCACATCGCCGACCGGCGATTCGAGGATGAGGTCGGTGACCGCCTTATCCTGGCGGCTCGATATCTGCTCCTGGCGGTTAAAAGGCAGAAGCGCCAGGGTCTTGACCTGCTGGGACACGATCGAAAGCGCGTACGGATACACGATCTTGAGCTCGCCGAGCTTGCCCGTCATCTCTTCCTGCATGATATAATCGCGCAATTCCGCTGCCTGCTCATACCTGGTCTCGTCCTTGACGCCTTTAAAGACGACGAACTCAAGGTCGGATTCCTGCGCATACATCTGGCCTTTTTCGCCGATGATGATAAGCCGCGCCTTGTTCTTTTGCGCCTCCCTGATCGCCTGCGACATGACCGACATGTTCAAGCCGCCGAGCAGGCCCGCGTCGGAGGTCACGCACACGATCCCGGCAGGCTTGCCGGACAGATGAAGGAGCGGATGGTCCACATCAGCCATGCCGAGCATATCGTATATCGCGCCGAGAGCAGGAAAAACCTTTTCAAAGACCTTTAATTTCTTTTCCAGTATCTTATACTGGGCAATGGCGATCTCTTTGAGGACCTCCAGAAGATTATAAAGGTTCATGTTGAATTCAAGGTCCTTCTTTATCGCTGAAAGAAGCCGCATATATGCCTAGACCGCCGTAAAATAATGGTTCATCGCCTCATACAATTTCTCGATCGCAAGGTCGTTCAAGACCATGGTCTGCCGGATCTCGGTATAAACCTCAGGGAATTCCTTTTCGACAAGCACGGCGAAATTGTCCTTATATTTTTTGATATCGGCCGGAGAAAGCGTATCGAGGACCCCCATGGAAAGCGCGAACAGATACATGATCTCGACTTCCATGGAAAGCGGCTTGTTCTTGTCCTGGATCAGAAGCTGCGTAATGGCCTGGCCGTGTTTCATGCGGTCCTCAGCTTCCCTTGAAAGGCCCGTGGTGCGCAGCTGGGTCATCTGCAATAATTCCTGGTACTGGATATATTCAAGCCTCATCTGGCCCGACAATGCCTTCATCGCAGGCCACTGCGCCTTGTTGCCGATACGCGATACGGAAAGGCCGAAGTCGATCGCCGGCCTGATGCCCTTATTGAACAGCCCTGTTGAGAAATATATCTGGCCGTCGGTCATGGAAATGAGGTTCGATGCGACGTAGCCGGTGACGTCGCCCTGCAATATCTCGACGATCGGAAGGAACGTCATGGATCCGCCGCCGTGCGCGTCGTTGAAATACCCGGCGCGCTCCATCAACTGCGAATGCGTGTAAAAGATGTCCCCGGGGTATGCCTCTCTTCCCGGCGCGCGGTCCAGCAGCAGCGATATCTGCCGGTACACCCATGCGTGCTTGGTCAGGTCGTCGTGGATGAGCAGGACGTCCTTGCCCTGCTTCATGAAATATTCGCCGAGCATCGACGCCGTGTACGGAGCGATATACTGTTCGCCCATGGAAACGGAAGCGACGGCCGATACGACGATCGTGTACGGCATGACCTCTTTTTCGTTGAAAATGTTGAGGATCTTCAAAAGGCTGGAGTTGGGTTTGCCGATGCAGGCGTAAATGCAGACGACGTCGCGGCCCTTTTGATTGATGATCGCATCGATGGCGACGGTGGTCTTGCCGGTCATGCGGTCGCCGATCAAAAGCTGGCGCTGACCCTTGGCGATGGGGATGACCGCGTCGAGCAGGAGCGTCCCGGTCTCAAGCGTTTCCTTGACCGGCGCGCGGTCCATGACCCCGGGCGCTTCGGCAAATACGGGATAGTTGTCCGCCGCAGGTATGGGGCCCAGTCCGTCCACCGGCTCGCACAGAGCGTTGACGATACGGCCGAGGAACGCATCGCCGACGGGCAGGTGCAAAAACTCTCCCTTGCTCAAGACCTGGTCGCCCACATGCAATGCGCCTTTGGTGTTGAGCAAAAGCACCTGCACCTCATGTTCGTTGAAACCCAGGACCATGCCCCTGCCGCCGCGCTCGAACTCCACGATCTGGCCGTTGATGCACGAGGGCATGCCCTTGACCCGCACGATACATTCGCGCACTGCCACGATCGTGCCTATCTCATGGACATGGAACTGCGCGGTCGCCGGGCTTTCAAGCGAACTGCTGTTTTCCACGCGCAACCTCCTCGATCTTGAATTTCAGGCTTCCGTCAAGGAACAAAGAGCCGATGCTGACCACCAGGCCGGCGATAATGCCCTGGTCGACTTCTTCGGCAAGGGAAATTTCGAACCCGAGTTTTTCCTGTATCTTGTCTTTCAGCCGCTGGCGCTGGCCGTCATCAAGGGCGAACGCGGATATGACCTTGACCTCGTTGGTCCCCTCGGGGATCTTGAGCCTGTCCAGATTCTCGTAACTGGAATCCACCAGCCGCTCGAACCACGCATGGTGCAGGTCCCTGCGGATATCCTCGGGAAGCGATTCGCTCAATAACTCGACCGCCCTGCCCACGGCCTTTTCGTCGATCCGGTTGTTCATGTCCGCCAGAAGCGCCAGCCGCGCGTTGTCCGCCTGCTTGATCACCTCGTCCGCGTGCTGGTGCGCCTCAGCAAGGACTTTCGCCTTTTCTTCCTGCATGTTCTTTTCGAGCGTTTCCTTGAGCGCGGCCGCTTCCTTCTGCGCGTTGGCGACGATCTCCTGGCTCTGGCGCTTCACGTCGTCGAGCTGTTTGCGCACGTCGGCCTCTTTTTTGGCATATTCGCCGGCGAGCTCGTCGAGATGGGACGTGGCGCTCGTCACCTGGCTCTTCATCGCCTTGGACATGAACCAGATCATGATGATGAACATGACGACCAGGACGGCGATCATGGATACGACAAGCATAACCATATGACGCTCCTTACGTAAAAAGTTGGAAGACGATAAGCATTGCGATGATGGCTGCCGCTTCGGCGAACACCAGCACGAATATCATCGCCGTGAATATCTTGGGCGCCGCAGAGGGATTGCGCCCGAGCGCGGTGATGCTGGCTTTCGAGCACTGCGCAAAGACCCAGCTCGGGCCCGCAATGCACAACAAGAACATGAGCAGTAACGCCAGATTCCTGTCCATTATTTCTCCACGATGATCGTCGCTTTATTATGGTTCAATCCCATCAATCCCCGCCGTATAGGATACATCCTTCCGTCGATGATGACGTCGCCGCGTATCAGCCGGCTCACGACCGGCTTGTGGTACGTGAGTATTTCAAATACGCCGTATTCCCCGGGGAATATGACGCTGCCGGCCTTTCCCTCGAACACGACCTCTTCCGAACTGATAAGCGTAACGTCAAGCATGCGGAAATTACCTAAGTATATAATGCCAAAAGGTTTTACAAAAACAATGCGTTAAATTATTATAGCACGAATCGCAGAAAATAAAAGAAAAACATGGGGACGGTTCTCTGCCCCAGCGAGCTTGTTCGCTAAAAGAAAAACATAGGGACGGTTCTCATCCCCAGCGAGCTTGCTCGCTGGGGATGAGAACCGTCCCTATGTTTTTCAGAACCGTCCCTAAATTATTTTATTTTTTCGCTTCCGGCTTTTTATCCCCTGCCGGAGGGAATGCCTCTTTGCGCCCTGCGTCCATGGAGCCCTGGCTCGATTTCATCTGCGCCATCCAGCCGAAGAAAAATATACCTGCAAGCAGGCCCAGGAACACGATGATCACGATGATGATGAGCCACGTGGTCGTCTTCGCAGGCATATTGACCTTCAACTTCCTGCCCTCCAGGATATCAGGCGTTTGCGGCCCGACCGACTGGCGGATCACCCGTTCCATCTGGGCGATCTCCTCCTGGATCTTCTTGATGGTCTGCAGGTTCTGGCGGTACAGACCGATATGCTGTTCGCGGCTGATATTCTCGTCAAGCTGGCCTTTCTGCATCTCATCGATCAAGGCAGGCAGGGTCCGGGAGATCTCTTCTGCGCGGCTTGCGAAATCGGTGCTCTTCAGCCTCTCGGCAGCCGACTCAACCTGCTTGCGCAGATCAACGAACGTGGCATCCGGTATGATCCAGATATCCTCGACCTCGACGTCGAACACGCGCGACTCGCCGGTCTGCAGTTCCAGGTCGTTCTTATAGGCGTAATAGATGCCTTTTTCCGAATCATACTCGAGGTCCAGCCCGCCGGCATCCATGATATCCTTCAGTTTCACTTCCTCGGGCAGGTATTTCTTCACGTTGACCTTCTGCACCCTCGTCTTGGACGGGTTCACGACCATGATGCGGAATTTGACCGAACCCGACGTGAGCGACGTGGACACGATCGGAGTATCGACGCCGCCGAGCTTCGCCTCCATGATCTGCAGGAGCAGGTCGACGATGGAGTTGATCGACTCGGTCTTTTTGCGCATATCCTTGATCGAAGAGCTTCCGCCGAGTTTCTCGTCGAGCAATTCGCCCAGGTCAATGCCTTCCTCGCCCATCAGGCCCTTGAGTTTTTCCGATATGTCATTGACCGCGTTGAACAACTGGGTGTTCGGCCCTTCCTTATTCAATACCTCAGGCAGGGAATCGACCGAGGATTTCAGGTTCTGCAGGGTCAGCGCGATGTTCACGTTATCCTTGGATACGAGCACCGCTTCGACCGCTTTGATGGCGTCGAGCGCTTTCTTTGCCGCGCGCTCCGCTTCAGGCGCTGCTGCGGCCAAGCCGGCAACGGTCGTGATACCCATTGATTCGACCATGGCCGAACCTGAAACAAGGCCGCCCGTCGTGCTTTCGGTCACCAGATACGTATATGCCTTACCGACATCGAACCTCGTGTCGGCCAGGAACGAGAACACGTAGAATCCGGGCCTGGTCTCAGACATGATCTGGCTTGAATATATGGTCTTGTTGTCCCACGTATAGATCGAAACAAGCGGCATCTTCGACGGCTGGCCCTGGACCTGCAGAGTAACGGTATCGCCTGCAAGCGCGGGATCAGGAGCGATGGTCGCGCCCCATGAGAACTGCTTTGCCGTGGCTTCCAGTTCCTCGCCTGCCTGGACCGCGGTATCAGCGCCGGATTGCAGCCGTTTGATGGCTTCGGACGAACTTGTCTCGAACGTGGTCAGGGACTGCTGGATCATTCCGACCATACCGCCCTGGGCCATGACCGATGCCGCATCACCGCCGGTGCCGACCATCATGTCGGTGATGGTCTGTTTCTGATCCGCAATACCCTGCGTGATCGTATTGGAGATCGACTGCTGGAACGCGGGCAAAGTCACCAATTCCATGTTCTTGACAGCGGATTCCGTACTCGTGAGCAGTTTCGACTCGGTGATCGAGAAGGATGTCGGCGTTCTGAAATGCGCGCCGCTCAGGTTCATGATATCTACCAACGCCGCGTACACGACGCCTGCCTGCAAACCGGTCGGTTTCGGCAGGGTCAGGTAGAAATAACCTGACGCGTCGATGGTGTTCGAATACAGCGTCGGCTTCGGATCGCATACATCCTTTTCCCCGTCTGCGTTGGTATCGACATTGTAAAAGTCGGGATCGCATATGGCGTTATAGGCGATATGGTTGCCGTCATCGTCATAGATGTAGAGCCCGATCTTCGACGCGCCCTGGACGACGCTGCCGTCGCGCTCAAGGAACGCAACGACCTTGAGCTGATCGCCGGATGCGTCGTAGGTGAATTCTGCCGATGAACGCCAGATATGCACTGCGGAAGTTTCCAGATACACGGTGAACGACTGGTCATGGTCAGCGGTAAAGTTCTGGCCCTTATCGCCATAGCCGGTCGCAGACCACACCGTTGTCCAGAAGCCATACGGGGTGTCATGGGTCAACGGAGCGGTCAGGCCCACTGCCTGCCAGCCGACCGTTGCGCCGCCGGTGACCTTTTCCGAAACGGACAGATTGGTCAACCGCTCATTCGTCAACAAATCCCTGATATCCCAGGTGATCGTGTAATAGTCGATCTCAAAGTTGGCCGGCGACGTTCCGTATATGGTCTCGTCATCGGCATTGAGGACACGCACCTTGACCGTTGTCGAGCGGTCATCGGGAACTGTCCAGTTGTATGAGCCGGCATTCGCGACAGAATCCACGACCGTTATCGCATTTGCGAAATTGTTTTTCGAATACTGGATCTTCACATTGGCGATCGCACCCTTATCCGTCCAGGTGACCGCGTGCACTTCATTAGTTACCCAGCGTTCGCCGCCCACAGGCGACGTGACCGTGATCGAACCGGTGATGGTGAAGTCCGCGTTCGACATGTCGGCAACCGTATCGTCATCCGGATCCTCAACCCTCACGCGCGCGGTATGCGTGAGCGTATCGGGCACGGTCCAGGTAAAGGAATGGCTTCCGCCCGATCCCGCGCCGTTAGGAGCAGCTGCATTGATGACATAACCGACGGGGAATGTTGCTCCAGAATCAGTCGAATAGCTCAACTTAACGGTTGGCAATGTTCCGCCCCATGTCCAGGTGATCTGGCGGGAATCCTCGGACATCCACGTTTCCCCGCCGTTGGGGCTGTTCAGCGTCAGGAAGCCCTGGATGCGGAACGTACCTGCAGATTCATCAGACACCGTTTCATCAGCGGGATTGATCAATTTGATCTTCGCTGACGGAGTGCGGGTATCGGGCACTGTCCATGAGTGGGAGTTCACATTCGCCTCGGAATTCACGATCGTCGTATAGTCTGTCCCTCCGTTAATAGAATACTGTATGCGCACATTGGCAATGGTGCCGATCGTATTCCATGAGATCGTCTTGGCCTGGTTGATCTGCCAGAGCTCGCCGCCGTCAGGCGAAGTGATATCAAAATCGCCTTTGATCTTGAACGAATTATCAGACGCGTCTGAAGCAAACGGCGCTTCATGCGCGACGCGGATCTTTACCGTGTCGGATATATGATCCGTTACGGTCCAGTCAAAACTTCCGTCATCCGCAGTGGACGCGACAACCGGTATATTGTAATTGGTGCCGCCGTCGGTAGCCAGATCGATGCGGACATTGGTGATGGTGCCGATTGTTGTCCAGGTGATCGGATGCGATTCGCCGACAGTCCACACTTCAGCGCCGGTATTGGGCGCGGTTACCGTGAACCCGGGAACGATATTGAAGTTCGCATCGGAAATATCATTCGCAGTTGAATCCGCAAGGTCAGAAATACGCACCCTGCATGACTCGCTGACCAGATCGGGAATATTCCAGTTGCGGGTCCCGTTATTGGCGAACGCTCCGATAGTCGTATAATCCACGCCGCCGTTGATCGAATATTCAAGCTTGACGTCCGACATGGTGCCGGCTGAATTCCAGGTGATCGCCTGGGTGGAATCGACCTCCCAGTTCTCCCCGCTGTTCGGAGCGGTGATTGCGAAATCGCCGGTGATGCGGAATGCCGCGTCCGAATCATCGCGCGCGCCATAATCCGAAGCGTCGGAAATCCTCACTTTCACCGTCTCGTGTATGGAATTGGGCACGGTCCATGTATAGGAGCGTCCCGGAGGAGTCGGCAGACTGGCCTCGATGGTCTGGTAATCAGCCAGGAAGTTATCGCGCGAATACTCGAGTTTGATGTTCTCGGGATTTCCGACCTGGGTCCAGGTGATGTTATAGCTTCTTCCCACGCGCAAATGCTCACCGCCGACAGGATAGGTCAAAACAAGCGTACATCTAACCTTGTAATCGCTGTTCGACATATCAAAGGCCTCGGAATCAACTGCATCCTGGACCTTTATCCGTGCCTTGGTGGACACAGCGTCAACGGGAATGGAATACCAGGTGAACACGCCGTTATTGGACACGTTCTGTCCGTCCGGAATCGCGGTCCAGGTAGCTCCGGAATCCTTTGAATAATATAGGTTCACGAACGAGACACTACCGTTCTTGTTCCAGGTGATATCATGCTGGCTCGCCGCCTGCCACGCCTCTCCGCCGTTGGGGCTCGTTACGTCAAAACTGCCCTGGATCTTGAAATAACCGGCGCATGTATGCGTGATCGTCGGATCAGAAGCATCCGATATGCGCATAAGGCCCTGCGTCGTGATCGAATCAGGTACCTGCCAGTTGTATGAGCCGTCATTCGGGGTGCTTTCGATCATCTCGGTGAACAGCGCGCCGTCGTTCGAGAATTCGAGTTTGACGTTTGCGATAGAACCGATCCTGCTCCAGAGTATGTTCTGGCTGCTTCCGACGGTCCATTTCTCTCCGCCGACCGGGTACGTCAGGGTCACACTGCCCCTTATCTTGAAGTTCTGGTTGGATATATCGGCCGCATCGGGATCATCGACGTCCGATACACGGACCCTGCAGATAGAGGATATCTCATCAGGCACCTGCCACGGATGGCTGCCGTCATTGGCCGTCGAATCCGCGATGGTCAGCCAGCTGACCTGGCCGTCTGTCGAAAGCTGCAGTTTTACATCGACAATACTGCCGTTCGAGGTCCAGGTGATGGTCTGACTGGAACCGACGAGCAGCGATTCGGTGCCGTTGGGGAACGACAGCGTCAGGGAACCGCGGATACGGAACGATGCTTCCGACACGTCTTTGATCGTCGTATCGTTCTTGTCGCTGATACGGACCTTCACATTGGCGCCGATCGCATCAGGTATGGTCCACGGGAACGAGGTATTCGCGCCGGGCACGTTGTTATTGATGGTCGTTGTCTGGGTCTCGTCTGCAAAAGCATTGGTCGAATATTCAAGCCAGTAACCGAGGATCGAACCCGCTTTGGTCCAGGTGATGGTCTGCGCAGTGCCCACGCCCCATGCCTCGCCGCCGTTGGGAACTGTCAGGTTGATCGAGCCATGGATCTTGAACACCGCGTCGGACACGTCATACGCCTCGGTGTCGGACACATCGGCGATCTTGACAAGGCAATTTTCAGAGATCGCGTCAGCGACTGACGCCCACGGGTATATGCCGATATTGGAAACGCCACCCTGGATCAGATCCCAGGAAGTTCCGCTGTTCTTTGAGTAAAAGAGATTGACATTTGTATAGGTTCCGTATGTGGTCCACTGTATGTTCTGTGACGAACCCACAGGCCACTGCTCTCCGCCGTTGGGCATGGTGATCTTGAAGCCGCCGCGGATGACGAAGTTCGGCGAATCGTCATAGACGGTCGGGTCTGACGCGTCGGACACGCGAATACGCACCGTCAAGGACGTGCTTGCGGGAATAGGCCAGTTGTATGACTGGTCTGACGCCGGGACCGTGGCGATGTTGTTCCATGATCCCGCCTGGCCTGCCAAAAGCGAATATTCGAGCTTCGCATTGGTAATGGAACCGAAACGGGTCCACTGGATCTGTTCGGATGAGTTGATTAACCAGCTCTCTCCTCCGGCAGGCCGCGTGAGAACGAGATCGCCTCTGATCTTGAGCGGAGTAGCGTTCTGCGCTGAAACGCCTGCCTGGTCAAGGTCATATACCTTGACGATGACGTTGGGCGAAATAGTATCCGGGACGTTGAAATTCACGGACCCCTGGCCGCCCGGGACCTCTTCAGAGATCGTATAATCAAAGCTCGAACCGCCGTTGATGGAATACACGATCTTGACGCGGTCGATCGTGCCGCCGCGGGACCAGCCGACTGACTGCGATGATCCGACAGGCCATACTTCAGAGCCTGCGGGAGACAACAATGTCAGGGTCCCCACGATCCTGAACGTTGCATCTGACAGATCCAGGACGTTGGTCGGATCGGAGTTATCCGATATTTTGACGCGAACCGTATCCGAAAGCGCATCGGGTATGGTCCATGCGCGCGTGCCCAGAGAAGCGGTCACTGAAGGCACGATATTGGTGAAGTTGGTGCCGTCGGTGGTGAAATCGAGCCGCACGGTCGAGATAGAGCCGTCGACCGTCCAGTTGATCGCCTCGCTCGTGTTAAAGACAAACACCTCGTCGCCATTAGGCCGGGTGATGGTCAGTTTGCCTTTGATCTTAAATACCTCGGACTCCGCAGTAACAGCGGTGTTGGAGGTATCGGATATCCTGATCATTGCCTGGTTGGTTATATCGTTGGTCACCTGCCAGTTATACTGGTTCAAGGATGCGGTGACCGATGCGAC
>JAGOOP010000046.1 GCA_017992455.1 Candidatus Omnitrophota bacterium
GGGGCAAGGTACTGGCCGAGGGTCAGGATATCCACGTCCGCCTCGCGCAGATGCTCCATGGCAGCATACACGTCGTACTCGTTCTCGCCGAGGCCGAGCATGATCGAGGATTTGGTGACGATCGACGGCGCGATCTCCTTTGCGGCTTTTAATATGCCCAGCGACCTGCGGTAATCCGCCTGTGGCCTCACTGCCGGGTACAGCCGCCTGACCGTTTCGATATTATGGCCGAACACGTGCGGCCCTGCGGCAACGATCGTCTCGACGCTCGCGCGCCTGCCCGTGAAATCAGGCGCGAGCACTTCCACCTTGTATTCTGCGCCGAGTCTGCGGACGGCCCGGATCACGGCGGCAAAATGCGCCGCTCCTCCGTCCTCGAGATCGTCGCGCGTGACCGATGTCACGACCGCGTACCGCAGGCCCCACTGTCGCGCGCAATCGGCAATGCGCTGCGGCTCGCCTGCATCGGGCGCAGGCAGAGCGTCGCCGGTCTTGCGCACCGCGCAGAACAGGCAATGGCGCGTGCAGATATCACCGAGGATCATGAACGTGAGCTGTCCGCTTTTGAAGCATTGCGCGATGTTCGGGCAATGCGCTTCCCTGCACACGGTATGGACCCCGGCGCTGCGTATTGCGTCCATGCGGGCCAGAACGTCCTGATCGGGAATAGACTGCAGGAACCAGGGAGGCAGACGGTTCATAAATTGCGCTTTTCTTTGAGCTTCTTTTTCATGGCGAGCCGTTTCCATAAAGGCGCGTAATCGACGATGAGCTTTCCGAGCAGATGGTCGATCTCGTGCTGAAAACAGCACGCGAGCAGATCCTGCGCTTCGATCACGACCGGTTTGCCGTCGTCGTCAAGCGCCTCCACGACGATCTTCTTCGCGCGCGGGACCTTGACCGATACTCCCGGGACGGACAAACACCCCTCGTCGATCGCCTGACGGCCCTCGCGCTTGATGACGCGCGGATTGATAAGCTTGTACAGGCCTTTGCCGATATCGACGACGATCATCTGCTCGTCGATGCCGACCTGCGGCGCCGCCAGGCCGATGCCGGATGCCTCATACATCAGACGCGCCATCCTGCTGAGCGTCTGGCAATGCTGCGGGGTCACGCGAACGATCTTTTTCGCTTTCCGGCGCAGAACCGGGTCCCCGACCGTCCTAATTTTTAATTCGGTTTCTTGCATTGACTTTTACGATCCTCGGTTTGACGGTATGCGCCAGGCCGTCCTCGATGCCGGCGTACGTCAGGATGATCACCTGGTCGCCGACAGCGGCGCCGCGCGCCGCAGCGCCGTTGAGGCAGATAATGCCCGATGCTTTTTTGCCCTTGATCGCGTAGGTCTCCAGGCGTATACCGTTATTGATATTGAGCACTTCCACCTTCTCACCCGGAAGGATATCGGCAGCTTTCATAAGATTTTCGTCGATCGTGATGCTGCCTTCATAATACAGATTACATTCGGTCACCGTTGCGCGGTGTATCTTGGATTTAAGCATGGTCCGTATCATCGTGTCACCTCGTTACGTCGTTGCTGTCAGATGTGCGGCAATGGCCTGGCCGAACTGCCGCGCGGCATGAGGCCCTGCGCCTGTTATGATATTGCCGGCTATTTCCACGGGCTTGCCCGTATAGACGGCGCCTTTCTTCGTTAATTCGTCGGATTCATCCGGGAAAACCGTTGCCTTGACCCCGCGCAAAACGCCTGCGCGCGCGAGGGTGACGGGCGCGATGCAGATCGCGGCAAGCAGTTTCTGCTGCTTCACCGCGTCCTGCGCGATGCGGTGCGCCTGAGGATCGTCGAAAAAAACGCTGGCGCCGTTGCCGCCGACGAACACGAACGCGTCGTATTTCGCGACGCTGATATCTTTGAGCGCGATATCCGCCTTGACGAACGCGCCCCGCGAGCCTTTGGCAGTCCCCGGCTGTGTGCTGGCGACGGTCACCTGCACGCCCAACTTCCCGAGAATATTCTTCGGCTCAAGAAATTCCTCATCGCGGAAATCCACCGGCGCGATGATCAATAATACACGTTTCATCCTCACCTCTTCAAGGGCTAAAAACGGGGTCAGAATTATTTATTTGCCTCGAACGGGGTGAGCAGCAAATAAATAATTCTGACCCCGTTTTTAGCCTCGTTCTGAGCGTCGTTTATAGCCTTACGACCGTATCGATGTTACGGCAACGCAATCAACGACATCCTCTGCGCTGCAGCCGCGCGACAGGTCGCTGCACGGCTTTTTGAATCCCATCAGCAGCGGGCCGAGGGCGCGCGCGCCTGCGAGCCGCTCGGTCAATTTATAACAGATATTCCCTGCCTCGAGGTCCGGAAAAATAAGGATATTCGCCCGTCCTGCGACCGCGCTGTCCGGGCATTTGATCTTTCCGACTTCCGGGACAAGCGCCGCGTCGGCCTGCAATTCCCCGTCGGCGAGTATATCCGGCGCCATCTCATGAAAAAGCTTGACCGCCTCGGCGGTCCGGTCGATCATCCTGCCCTTTGCCGAGCCTTTGGTCGAATAACTTAAAAAAGCCACGCGCGGTGTCACGTCAAGCACTTTGCCTCCGAGCTCAGCGGCGCATATCGCGATGCAGGCAAGCTGGCGCGGATTCGGATCGGGGATGAGCCCGCAATCGGCATAGATCAGCGCGCCTTCGGGAACTGCCGGATTGTCCGGCATTGCCATGATGAACGAACTGCACGCGGTCCTGAGCCGTTCGTCAACGCCGACGCAATACAATCCTGCCCGGCAGACATCCGCCGTCGTATGAGCGGCTCCTGCGACAAAACCGTCCACCTTGCCGTCGCGGCAGAGCATCGCCGCGTAGAACAACGGATCCTCGAAGGTCTTGCGCGCGTCCTCAACGGTAACGCCGCGCTCCTTGCGGCCGTTATAGAACTCCTCTATATAGCGCTCGTTCTGGCGTTTGTCGACCGTATCCGGCGACACGAGCACCGCCTCGGCGATCTTTTCCCGCTCGATCATCTTGAGCGCTTCAAGGACGCGCTTGTCCTTATATTCGGGCAAAGCGATCTTCCTGACCCTGGCCCTGGCCCGTTTGCGTATCTCTGTGATCGCATCCATTTCATATCCCCCTGACGATTTTATCCAGATTAACGTAATCCTTGATCAGCTTGACTACGGTCTTGACCTTTGCCTTGTCCTTCGGCCTGATCTTGACCGTAAGGTCGTGGATCATCGACGAGACCGTGTAGGTGTCTGTCCGGGCCATCAGCACCGAAAGACCCGAGCGCAGCAATAGGTCCATGAGCGGTTTTTCCGGCGTCATGCCGCCCGAGAGGATGATACCGGCGAGTTTCAGCCGGGACGGATCGTCGTCACGGTAACACTCAAGCGCAGCCATGATCACATCCTCGCTGTCGCCCGGCGCGATGAGCAGGCTGTCGTTGACGATATATTTAACCGCGCTTGCAGGACGCATGGCGCCGATGACCACGCGCGATACATAGGTCTCAAGCCGTTCTTTGCCGCACAGAAGATCGAAACTTGTCTCCTCGAGGATCTGCTCGATCGTCGGGTATGACAAAGCCGGCGTGAACGGGATGACGCCGAGGACCGTAATGCCTTTGCGCTCAAGCCCCTTGCGCACAAGCTGGTCGATCTTGTCGAACTTGTCCGGCAGGACCTTGTTGATGATGACGCCGAGAAGCTTCACGCCTTCCTTGTCGAAAAGCGCTTTGTTGAGCACGATCTCGTCGATCGGCCTGCCGATGCCGCCCGATGATATCAGGATGACCTTTGAGCCGAGGAGCCGCGCGACGGTCGCGTTGGAATGGTCGAAAACGCTGCCGACGCCCGCATGCCCCGTGCCTTCGATGACCACAAGGTCCTGGTGGCTGGAGATGCGCTTGAACGCGCCCTGGATCTGCTTGGAGATCGAGTCCTTCGCGGGCCGGTTGATGTAGCGCTCGGTAAAGCCCTTTTCGACCGCGATGGGCGACATATCCTTGAGACCGGCCTTGATGCCGCAGACTTCTTCAATGAGCACTGAATCTTCGTCGATCTGCAGCCCCTCCTCTTCGAGGTACCGCTGGCCGATCGGCTTGATGAAACCGACTTTCTTGAACCGCTGCTGAAAGTTCGATATCAACCCAAGCGAAACGGTCGTCTTGCCGTCGTTCTGCTTGGTCGCCGCAATGAAGATCTTCTTCATTTCATGTTAGCGTCGATCATTGACTTAAGCTGCCCTTTGGACAGGGCGCCGACCACCTGTTCCATGACCTTGCCGTTCTTGAAAAGCATGATCGTCGGGATGGACATGATGCCGAAATCCGACGCGGTACGGGAGTTTTCGTCAACGTCGACCTTGCCGACCTTGACCTTGCCGTCGTATTCTTTGGCGATCTCTTCGACAACGGGCGCGACCATGCGGCACGGCCCGCACCACGTTGCCCAGAAATCGACGAGGACGGGCGTCAACGACTCCAGGACCTCCGACTTGAAGTTTGCGTCGGTGAAATGCTGAATGCTCATAGCTTACCTCTTACCTGTTATGGGGTTCGATACATATATTCTCGAAGGGAATACGGCTTAAATTATCACAAAATCATGCCCTTTGCAAGCAAAAAACGAACCCAAAAAAAATCGGTGTCAGACACGAATTAAAGTTATCCACAGAATTATTCACTTTAATTCGTGTCTGACACCGATTTTTTCAGCTTGCAGGCTCCGCGATTACCGGCGCGTAAAATAATTATCAGTCAGGCCGTCGAGCTGAGCCGCAAGCTCCTGGAGACGGATCTCTTTTTCCGCGATCTTCTTTTTATCCATCAGCGTCAATGAAT
>JAGOOP010000047.1 GCA_017992455.1 Candidatus Omnitrophota bacterium
TTCCCCGGTGTATACGCGCCTGCCGCGCCCGCTACGAACGCGTCCCCGGGAATGCCAAGGGACTTACGAAGATCCGCTCGTGCCGCGTCAGGGCTGAAACGCGCCATGTTCACCCCGTTATAAACCAGGGCCAATTTCCTTTGAAAGAACATAAAACTTTTTTTTCTGCCGAGCCTGCGCGAAATAATAATGATCTTCGCTGATAAAAGCGCCTGGCAGATATCCTGCAGGAATCCGGTGTATACCAGGCGGATATGTGAAACAAGCGGCTTTTTCTCAAGCAGGCAGGCAATACCCGCCACTGCCACAATGCCGCCTGTCGCATTCGTATGCACAAGATCGATGCTGTCCCGTCTGATAATATCCCGTACGGCCCTGACCGCCCGCACCGTTGCTTTCAAATTCAAAGGATTGGCCACCTGCCTGTATGCGAACAAATACACCGGGATCCCCATTTCCCTGACGCGGCTGCTCCAGTCCCCTTCGCCGGGAATACAGACAAACGGCCGGAACCGCTCCCTGTCCAGGTTCTCAAGCAGGTTCAGAAGGCTGATCTCGCCGCCTCCGATGGTCCTGCCGGTATCAGCTACGTAAAGAATATTCTTTGCCATTCATTCCCCGGTTTGCGTCGCGATATACGCGGACCGTCGCAGCCGCGATCCTGTCCCATGAAAGATCGTCCCGCGCAATGCGATATGACGCATCGCCCATCTTCGCGATGATATCGTCGTCGGCCAATATCCGCTCCATGGCCTGCGCAAGATCCGCGCTGTCATTGGGCCTGACGAGGATCCCGTTCTCCCTGTCGCGCACGACCTCAGGCAGACCTCCTGAGCGCGCGCATATAACGGGCTTCGCGAACGCGTACGCAAGCTGAAGCGACCCGCTCATATCGATCTCCTTATAGGGGAACACGACAACATCGGCGCTGAAAAAATATGTCTGCATTGCCTCGAACGGGACATACTCGGCTTTCAATACAACGTCCTTTTCCAGTCCAAGCGCTTTGATCCTTTGACCGACCGAATCAAGATCAAGGTTGATGGGCTTTCCGACAATGAGCAGCAGCGCCGGAACGCCGGCTTTGCGGGCTTGCGCAAACGCGTCGAGAAGGATATCAAGGCCTTTATATTCGCGCAGGGCGCCGAACTGCAGAACGATCCTTTTATCCTGCGGCAGGCCGAGCGACTGCCGCGCTTCCTTTTTCGGCATTTCCCTTGTGCGGAAAAAAAGATAATTGCCGTGCGGGATAACACGGATCTTATCGCGCCTGATCTTGAACAGGGCGCTTAATGTATCCTGCGAAAACTTCGAATGTACGATGATACGATGGGAACATGCGTAAATGATCCTGAAGGCGGTGCGCATGAACAGCGCTCTCTTTTCCGAATCCTCATGGGGAAGGACATTATGCGCGGTCAGAACAACCTTGAGGCCGAACATGCGGGCAAGCGCGAATGCGAACCAATCCTTGCGCGCGGTCTTCATTGTCTGGACATGGATGATATGCGGCTTGTATTCGAGCACGGCAAATATTGCCATCATAAGCGCGGGCATATACTCCCGGCTGTTCAGCGGCCGTTTCATGATCTTGAACTGCCGCGGCAGGCTGTCGAGCTCATACGCTTCGTCGGTCAAAAGGCAGCAATCAACCTGGCTGTCTGCGGCAAGCGCCTGCATGAGATTATACGTATAATGGGTGATGCCGCCCCATCCGCCTGTATCGATCATCAGGATCTTTATTTTCATGCCATCTTCCCCGCAACGCTGCGATACACCGATAATGTCGCCCGGGCGGCCGCGTCCCAGGAAAAATCGCGCGCCCTCTTTTTCCCGTCCGATACAAGCCTGCTTCGCAGAGCCTCGTCGCTCAATACCCGTTCCATGGCTTCAGCGATCGATCCGGGGTCTTCGGGCCGAAACTGATATATGCAATTCCCGAACAATTCTTTGATGGACGAGGTCGCCGACGCAACGACGCACGCCCCGCACTGAAGCGCTTCCAGCACCGGCAGTCCGAACCCTTCATAGAACGACGGAAAAACGAACAACTCGCATGCGCTATACAACTGCGCAAGGTCAACGTCATCGACATGTCCCGCGAAAATGACCCGCTGTTTAAGCCCGAGGCGCTCGACCGTTTCGAACACGTCCCGGCACAGCCATCCTGATCCTCCGCAGATCACCAGCGGCAGATCCCGCGCGCTCTTCAAAAGCGCGTATGCCTGAATAAGATTCAGGTAATTCTTCCGCGGCTCGATAGTGCCGACGGAAAGAATGAACCGGTCTTTGATGCCGAGCTTTTGCTTTATGGAACCGATGCGGTCCGCGTCGCGCTTTCCGGAAAACTCGCCCCCCGCTGCCTCATACACCACGCTGATCTTCGTTTCCGGCACCCCATAAAAAGTTTGCAGATCGGACGCGGTTGCGCCGGACGGAACGATAATCTTCGCCGCGCGCCGGGCCGACGACGAAACAGCATCGTCGAAATACCTGAACGCCCGGGGCGTGACGAACTGCGGGAAGCGTTTGAACGCCACGTCGTGTATGGACACGATTGACGGACAGGACAGGCGCCGGGGCACGAAGAACCGGCCGCCGTGGAAAAGGTCGCAGCGCGTGCGGCTGACCGCGGCCGGAAGCAGGAACGTTTCCCAGAACCTGCCCCATGCGTCGCTCAGATGCGGCAGGCGCACCAGGTTTTCGGATATATCGGCCGATATCGCTTTCCAATCGATGCGGCTTGGCGCGCAAATGAACAGCTCGAGCCTGCATCCGCCTGCGCGCGCCAGGCCTGCGATCAAATTATACAGATATGTCCGTATGCCTGCCTGCGTGAATATGAGCGGGCGGATGTCGAAGCCGATCTTTATCATGGCAAACCCCGTTCCCTGTCGATGTGAGCGCACAAACGGCTGATCCTGATGCGCCGCCTGCTCTGGATCGCCGCGCGCCTGGCAAGCATTCTCGGCAAAAGCCTCAATGCGTCCAGCCGGGCCAGGAACACTTCTTTTTCAAAGCGCCCCACAAACCGCATGAATATATCGATCTCGTATTTAAACAAAAACGGCCAATGAAGCAGAAAGAGCCGGACCGGATAATCCTTGATCAGGGTCCAGAGCCGGTTGCGCTCCACGTAATACACAAGGAACCGCTCGTCCCGGGCCGCGCGCGTCCGGCCCGACATATGGTATACGAGCGCATCCGGCACGAACACGCATTTCCATCCGGCCAGCTGCGCGCGGAAGCACAGGTCGAACTCTTCGCAATACGCGAAATAATCCTCGTCGAAAATGCCGATCTCATCCAGCATGGACCTGCGGTAGAACGCGCTTGCGCCTGCGGCGCCGAAGATCTCCCCGGCTGCGCCGTACTGGCCGCGGTCCGCTTCGCCCCTTCCCCGGTCCCGGGCATAACCGCCGCGCAGCAGCATGATCCCAGCGGAATCGATGATGTTCGGGTTGAAAAAATTGAGCTGCTTTGAGGCGCATATGCCTATGGCAGGATCCTTGCGGGCTGCCCTGACCAAACGCTCGATCCAGAAAGGGTCCACGCGGGTATCGTTGTTGAGAACGACGACGAACTCCCCGGCTGAACACCGGATGCCCTGGTTTGCCGCTTTGGCATATCCCAGATTGCCGGCGTTGGCCAGGACCTTGACTGTGGCGTAATTATTCCTCACGAACTCAACCGACGCGTCGCCGGAACCGTTATCGACAACGATCACCTCAAGGCAGGGGTAACCCTGCGCCATAACGGAATCGAGGCACACGCCGAGAAGATGTTTGCCGTTGTAATTCAGGATTATGACCGATACGAGCGGTTCCTGTCCCATATCCGCATGTTCCAGTATTGGATGATCACATTGATAAAATAAAGAGCGGTGACCATGGAATGAACAAGCCCGGGCATGCCGTTTCGATGACCGCCGAGCCCGAAAAAGAACTTACAAAAACGCATGGGGACCCAGCACAATGCCTTGAGCGTGTATATCGCGCCCGCCGGCTTTTTCTGCCTCAGCAGCTGTTGCGCCTCAAGGCGCGTTGCCCTGATATTCTTGTGAAGCATGGCCCGGAACGTCGGGAACGGATAATGCAATACCGCGTTCTTCAACTCGCCCGCGTTGCCATCGAGGATAAAACCGGCGTGCACGAGCTTGTCCTCCCAGCCGCCGCGGTCTTTCTTATACAGCTTGATCTTCCTGAACGTCCAGAACGGGCCTTTCATCTCTTTGCCGAAAACGAAATTCCTGAAGGGCATCCAGTAACCGTCGTATCCTTCGCCTGCGGCAATGCGGCTGCGTATCTCATCCGCAAGCTCGCGGGGGAAGCGCTCGTCCGCTTCCACGAACAGCACCCACTCATACGACGGCTTGTCCATGAGCCATTGTTTCTGGCTGCCGAAATTATCGAATGCGCGCTGGTAGATCTTATCCGTGTATTCCCTGCAGATCTCGATGGTCCGGTCAATGGAGAACGAATCGCAGATCACGATCTCATCGACCCATTTGATCGTATCGAGGCACTGCCTGATCTGCGCCTCTTCGTTGTAGATCATCACGACTGCGGAGATCTTCACGGCTACAGGGTTATCCATGTCATGCGTATTTTTTCGAATCGGGCGTTCTTTTTCAATTCCGCGCCTTTTTTCAGGAAATATCCCGTATGGCAGTAATGGCCGAGCACCCCTGCGAAAATCGCGCAGGATTCCCTGAAACGAAGATGTCTGAGGCCTTTGGCAAATCCCTCCCGCACCCAGCGGGCGATCTCTTGTTTTACCTCGCCATGCTCCCCGTAGG
>JAGOOP010000006.1 GCA_017992455.1 Candidatus Omnitrophota bacterium
TCCCCATGATCGCTGAAGGATCAACGCCGACCACGCGGTTCAAAACAATAGCGCTTGCCGAAGGCTGCTGAAAACTGACTGTCTCCGGCTGGGCAATGCTGAAACTGTTATAATTGACGATAAGCCGCTCTGACGGGGTATTGACGTTAAGCGTATTGCTGACTGAACGGTCGAACGCTGCGGAACCGGATACAACGCTTTCCCCTTCGGGAAGCGCGAATGCGGTAAATGGAATAAAAAGGAATGTGATCGCGGCGATCAACAGGCAGGATGTGCGTGCATCACTTCTCATGATTTTCCTTACTGCGGATTTCAACTGGAATGAAAACGTTTACACTTTATCGGGTTACGGCTATAAATATACACTATAAATATAGAAATTTCAAGTATTATTTACTAAAATTCTTTCGAAACCGCGATCCACGGATGCATATGGTCATCGTCCGACGGAGTCCTGTCAAGCGGCCAGGCAAGATCAGCCCTTATGGAAAAGCTCTCGGGCAGATTGAACCTCATGCCAAAGCCCGCGCTTCGCAAAGTATCGCTCTTTCGCTCCCCTGCCTGCGGCTGTTTCAAGCGCGCCCATCCCCAGTCATAGAACAGAGCGACCCTGAACGCGTCATAGAACTTCGCTTTTGAGAACGGCACCTGGAGATCTTTCGGGATAAAAGAAAGCGGCAGCAGCCATTCGAACGTAGAGGCAAGCCCCTGGTCGCCGACATATTCGCCTGAAGGATATCCCCTGACATTCGATATGCCGCCCACCTGGAATTGCTGGGATGCGGCAAGCGGATATGATGACAGCTGGAAAGAGTTCTTCCACAACAAAGCGGATGAGAACGGCATTTTCTGCAAACGTAAAAGATTGGCGGGAAACTTCAGGAATCTTCCTCCTGCGCCCGCGCGCGAACACCGCGCATCCGTGTCGTCCATGCCGCCGAAAATATTCGGGATGCCGATATGCGCTTCGGGAGAGAATATGGTCCTGCCTCCGCCCATCCATGAATCAGAATAATCCGCGTCAAGGCCGAATTTCACCACGCGCATGCGGTCGCGGCTCTGCTCCGCCCCTGCCTGAAAATTATACGAGTCCAGGTAATCGAAGCCCGTGTTGAAAGTCAGCGTAAGATCCTGCCTGTTCAACAATTCATGCGTGAGGAATATCCCGTATATCTTGCTCTTTCCGCGCGCGTCCAGATCGGCGTATTCCTATCCCAGAGACAGCTTTGACCGGGATGCGACCGCTCCGATCCTGGTCCTGTCCGAAAGCGGGACCAGATACCGCATCGAGATCAGGCGGTAATCCTCGGATTCTCCCAGCTGATATTGCAAAGAAAGCATGTCGTCCAATCCGAACGCGTTATTATGGCTGACAGTCCCTGAAAAACGGTCCTTGCCCACATACCGGGAGCCATAATTGTCGTAATCGAAGCGCACGTGGATCGGCAGATTATCTGCCACGTCCAGCATGATATCGCTGGTTCCCGTTTCCTTGCCCGGAGAAAGCACCGCCTTGACATTCCGGTCAGGATGCTCATTCAGGCGCGCCAGCCCTCTTCTGAGCTCCGTATAATTGAACAGGTCGCCTTTATGAAGGCTGATCCGTTTCTCTATGAGCGCGGTCTTGAAATACCTGTTGCCTTTGATGGATATATCGCCGACCGTGCCCTCAACGGCCATGATCTCCAGAATGCCCTCCACGATCTTCTGCGGAGGCAGATACGCCCGGGAAGTGACATATCCTCTTCTGCGGTAGGCATCGGTTATCAGATCCGCGACCTTCTGCATGTCGGCAAGGGTCAATTCCCTGTTCTCGAACGGCGCCGTGATCCTGGCGATCTGTTCGTAGTTCAGAAGCGTAACACGGCTGACATTGATGCCTCTGACGAACGCCTTCTGCTCCCGCGAAGCAGGAAGAGGCTGTGCGGCCGCCGGTTCTTCTATCTGCGGCTGTTCCTGCTCCGCCTCGATGCGCTCACGCATAAGCTTCTCTTCTTCAACCTGGCGCTCGCCGGTCTGGACTTTTTCTACCTGGGCAATGACGAATGAGGGAAATAGAACGGAAAGACAGACAACTGCGGCTAGAACGGGATTACGCATACCTGCCCCCTTGTTAGGCTTGATTTATTTAACCTTCATTGTAGCATAATCTTTCGCGCCTGCAAGAAAAAAAGGGCTAAAAACGGGGTCAGAATTATTTATTTGCCGGCGCTCACATAGCGAGCAAATAAATAATTCTGACCCCGTTTTTAGCCCTTATCTTTACCAGCGCTCATGGTGGATCCTCGCTGTGTTAAAGCGGTTCGCCGGCGGCAGGTCCTGTTCGGGATGGCCGACCGGTATAATGGCAAACGGCACGATATGCTCGGGCAGAGAGAAATATTTCTTAAGGTTATCGACCCTGTCCTGGCGCGGAAAAACCCCAAGCCATACAGCGCCGAGCCCCTGGGACGTCACCTCGATGAGCATATTCTCGACCGCAGCGGAGCAATCCTGCATCCAGTAACCCTGATGCTTTTCAAGCGACAGGTCCCCGCATACGACGATCGCCACCGGCGCGTCAGCCGCCGCCCGCGCATACGGGGAACATTCGCTGACCTTTTTGCGCGCCCCGGCCTCTCTCACGACGATGAACTGCCACGGCTGCTGATTCCCCGCCGACGGCGCTGCCATCGCGGCAGAAAGTATCTTCTCAACCGCTTCTTCGCTCACATCCGCGTCCGTGAACCTTCGAACGCTCCTTCTCCTTAATATCGCATCCATGGCATTCCTTCCTATAAATATCTTGAAATCGGTTTTTTTTACGCTACAATAAGGGTATGTTCCTGTTTATCCGCCTCCTCTTAGCGCATTTTATCGGCGACTTCCCCCTCCAGTTCGATTTTATATTCAAGCTGAAACTCAAAGGCCTGCGGGGAGTTATCCCCCACGCGCTGATCATATTCTTCTGCGGCATTGCGATGTCCTGGCCGTATCTTCATATGCCGCTCGTATGGGGATTCCTGGCCTTCATCGCCATAACGCACCTGATCCAGGACTCGCTAAAGATCAATTACGGAAAATCAAAACACGGCTTCTGGGCATATGTGATCGATCAGATAACGCACGCCAGCCTCATCTCACTGATCTTCTTCACCGGACTGAAAGACCTGCCCGCGCCCGAGCCGTCGAACTGGTTCGTCAGGCTCTATTCCCACGACGGCCTTGTCATCTACCTTATCATCCTCATCGCCGCAACCTACAACGGCCACTTCCTCATCAGATGTTACAAAGACTCGTTCGTCAAGAACGCCAATCCCTGCGACGCGTATGAAAAATGGTTCGGGATGTTCGAGCGGCTCGCGATCGTATCGCTCTTCCTCACGCCTCTGCCGCTGTGGCTCGTTATCCTGCTGAGCCTTGCTTTGCGGCCGCTCACCTATGTGTCTCTCAAAGAACGACTGTCCCTGCACCGCTGCTTCGTCGCCGTCCCGGACATGGTCCTCAGCTGGATCATCGGCTTGAGCTGCGGCATCACGCTCTCTCTACTTCAATCCCGTTACCCGGTATATTGAAATCGGATTTGCCTTTCCCTTGACCATGATCGGCTCCAGTTTCTCCACAATGACATGGTCCCGGGCCATCTCATAGGTCGATTCGCTGATGATGATCTCGCCCTTGCCCGCAGCGGCGCACAGCCGCGCGCCGAGATTCACGTTATCCCCGATGACCGTGTAATCCATGCGCTCCGCAGACCCCATGTTCCCGACGACCATGTCGCCGGTATTGATGCCGATGCCGATCTGGATCGCAGACTTCGCGTCCTGGGCAAGTTTCTGGCGCAATTCATCCATTTTTTTCTGTATATCGATGGCGACGCGGATCGCCACAAGCGCGTGGTCCTTTTCATGCCTGTTGCTCGGCGCTCCGAAGAACGCCATGACCTCGTCACCGACGAACTTGTCGAGCGTGCCGTTGTAATGGAATATCACCTTGACCTGCAATGAAAGGACCTCATTGAGCATCGCGACGACCTCTTCGGGCTGGCGCGATTCGGAGAACGAGGTAAAACCCCGCACGTCGGAGAACATGACGGTCAGCCGCTTGCGCTCTCCGCCGAGCGTCAGCCGCGACGGATTATCCATCATCTCGGTGATGACCTCATGCGACAGGTAATGCGAGAACGCGCCCTTGATCCAGAGTTTCTCCCGCTCTTCGGTGAAAAACCGGTAACTCGTGATCGCCGTCAGCCCGAACACGACGATCCCCATCGGGCCCACCATGTCGAACCACAATCCGCGGGTGACGAATAAATGCAAAGAAAGCCAGAAATATCCCCCCGCATACAGAACAGCCAGCAGCAGGCTTTTCCAGAGTTTCAAAAGCGAAACAAAGGTTATGACCAGCGCGGTCAACACGAGCATGAGCACCCGCAGGGCCATGCGCTGCCTGACGATGAACCGCTCGGTCAGTATGGTATTGATGATGTTCGAATGCGTGCCGACCATTGGATAATTCTCCTGCAAAGGGATCGGCCGCAGATCGTGCGTGCCGGTCGCGGTCAGCCCCACAATGCAGATCTTGCCGTTGACAAGCGCGGTCAGCCGGGCGATCAGGTCCGCCTCCATCTTCTTAAGGGTCTCCTCAGCCCCGGACAGGCTCGCGCCCTGGCCGGACAACTGCATGCGCACGTCCTCAAGCTGCAGGACCAGATAATACGGGATATGCTTGAACGTCCTGTCCCAGGCGCCGTGCCAGTTCACCATCATGCAGCCTTCGTTGTCGACCGGGATGACAATATCCCTGCGTCCCGGATGGAACCGGGCGTTCTTAAGCGTGACGCTGTAGGGCGCCAGCTCCACCCGTTCGACCTCAAGCCGGTCGATGAGCGCGGCGATCGTCAGCTGAGGCAATATTTTATCCTCGTACCTGACAAACAGGGGGATCTTGCGCGTCACGCCGTCTATATCAGGGTCAGCGTTGATAAAACCGCTGCCCATCATGCGCCGGGCATATTCCACGATCGGAACGCTCAAGGTCCCTGCTTCATTGGCGTACGGCCACGAGGCAGCGTCTATGGAAAACCGGTTCACGTAGAAATATACCGTCCGGTGATGCTCGAACCGCTCCCGGGCGTACGCTTCGTCCTCGGGGAACAGGAAGAACCCGTATTCTCTCTCCATGCGCTCCAGGCACGCGTCAAACGACATTTCAGGATCTTTGCGCACGATGCCGCGGACCACTTCATCAAGCACCATGCGCCGGGCAATGGGAAGCTTCTCGCGCACAAGGTTCTCGTCAACATTGATCGATCGCGCCGCTTTGTCCGCAGGAACCGCAATATCATGCATGAGCACTTCTTTGAGTTTCGGAAAAGGAAACGGCTGGGGCTTGCTGAAATAGAACGGAAGGTATGTAATGCCGCTGCGGTGCATGGCGTCGGCGAACGCCTCGTCCTCGCGCGGATCCCTGTCCGCCTCGCTGAAGATGACATCCCAGAGGACCTGCCGGGCCCCGCATTCATTGAGGATCTTCGTCAGGCGCGCGTGATACGTCCGGGGCCAGGGCCACCTGCCCGCTTTCTCAAGGCTCCGGTCGTCGATATCGATATGGACGACCGGGCCGCGGGTCGGCTGCGTGCCCTGAAGGGTAAAACGCAGGTCGAGCGCCTTCAATTCCAGGATCTCATATGGCTTGGAACGGACGGAGAAAAAGATGGCCACCGCCAGCGAAAGCGTTATCGTAAGGCTGACGGTCAGTTTAAGGCGGGTCTTCTTGTTCACGTGGTGGCTCGCGAATGGCCGCGGCGGATGGCGCTAGAACCGGTAATACGCCGAAAGCGACATCAATGATCCGGAATACCGTTCGCCCGGCTCGTTCGATTTGTTCTGCCGGTACGAATAATTCAGGCCGAGCGAAAGCGCTTTGTTGACCGTATAGAACAACGCGGCCGTGTACAGGTATGTCTTGTCCTCCTGATTGGCGCCCGTGTCATTGATCAATGTCCTGGTGCGGTAATCCCTGATCTGCCGCGACGCGGACAGGTAGCCGAAAAGCTTGGTCGAGAACAGATGCGTCAGGGACGCGCCGAACCGGAACGAATCGTAATCATAATAGTTCAGGTATTTCTCGTCGGAATTATTATTGTAATACTCGAAATTGAGCTTGAACATGTCCTTTTCGAAGAATTTGCCGATCTCATACGTAAAGGTATTGCGCACGTCATCGCGTTTTTTCGTGCCGACGACGCCGTCATGGGAACGGTTATACCGCTTGGCGTAATTCCGGTAGGAACCGTCATACCTGAGGCTGTGGAACATCTTTTCAGGCAGTGTCTGCTTGAACTTCAGGTCGATGATCTGCTCGATGTAATCGTCGGTGCCCGTGTGATAGTATTCGATCACGTCGAACCCGTATCCGCCCGAAAGGGTGATGTTCTTGTTGAGCCGGTGGTCAAGCCCCGTGTGGATGCCGTTGCGTATCATATCGAGCTTGCGGTGGTCAGGATACACGAGGTTCATGAGCTCGTAGTCGAAGAAGAACTCCGTCTGGCGCCAGATCGGTCCGGCGAACGAAGAGCTGATGAATTCCTGCGTGTAGAGATCTCCGTCGCGGCGGCTGTCAAGATACGCGTTATTGTCGTAGCCGACCGTGACAGCGGCGAGATTATTGAAATCGCCTTTTTCCCACAATGTCTGCTGCGCTTCGAGATATATCTTCTTGACCCTCGGCGTGACCTCCTCTTCCATGAGATCGGCTGCGCTGCAGAGCGCCGGGATGGAAAAGGCAACTGCCATCAACCAGACAATTTTTGCTCTCGACATGGACATCGTTCCTCCTTGGAAATGATTATACCCCGCCGGCCATACGGCGTCTTATTACGGCTCATACGGTTCGTAAGGTTCCTCGTGCTCCTCTTCTTCCAGCCGGTCCTTTATATCCTCGATCGTATTGCGCTCGTCGGTAATATCCTTGGTGTCGATGATCTGGTCCAGGGCCGATTTCTTCTCTTCCGCCTGCTCGCTCAGGGTCTCGATGACGGATTTTTCCGGCTCGAACCTTCGTTCCCGTTCCTGGCGCCGCGGCTCTCTTCCTTCTGCGCGGCTCGTCAGGTCGCTGCGGATATTATCGAATTTTTCGAATTCCCTCAGGCTCACCTGCAGGAGCGCGCTCGGCTCCTTGAACCGCTCGATAAAGGTCCTGAAGCCTTCGGGAAGCATCATATCCATCAACTGCACATTATCGGCGTCAAAAGCCTTGATGAACACCGTATCCTTCAATGCCGCCACTTCGTCCTGGTCAGGCTCCACGTACACCATGTAGCTGGAACCCCTGACGCCGGCCACAGCCGACGGCGTGGTCACTTCAAAGCTCATTCCGGCCCTGAGGCCTTCGAGGTTCGAATATACCCTTCCGCGGGAAATGTCGAGCCGGTCGATGACCGTATCGCTCTCGGCCGCGTGCAGGACCGCAAGGGTCTTTTCGGCAAGTTGTATCGTGTTCTTCTTTTCGCTGTCAAGGGCGATATCGACCTTTGAATGGCGCGCGGTCCTTACCGTGTCCCCGACGTTCAACTGCATGCCTTTTTCCGCTGTTCTCCACTCCTGGCTGTTGGAGGACTGCACCTGGACATTGCCCTGAACAAAAAGGACTTCTGCCGAATGCGCCGCCCCGAGAATGGAAATGACCGCAAGGGCAAGCATTATACTCAGTATCAACATCCGATATCTTCTCATATTCGTCTCTCCCTCTGTATTGAATACGCTATGATCAGAACCCCTTGGTTATGGCAAACCACGCGTGAGCGTGATCGCCGTCCTTGGTCGGTTGGTCGCTCAAAGGCCAGCCGATGTCGAGACGGAATGAAAACGCCCTGTCCGGGACCTTGAACTCGCAGCCGATGCCGCCGGACGTATATTCATAGTGCTTCGGATTTCCTTCCTGATGTGTCTTGAAGCTTGCCTTCGCGTAATCGAGGAACGTGAACAAACGCACGGCATCATACATCTTGGTCTTTGAATACGGCACAGAGAGCCCCCGCGACAGGCCGAACGGAGGAAATGACAACCCGGTGGTAAAAGATATCCCTTCGTCTCCGGGCGCCTGGGCCCGCGGGAAGCCCCGCATATCGATGACACCCATGAAACCGCCGATACTGAAAACGTTGACCCCGGGCTGTGCCTGCGAGGATTTCTGCCAGTGCATTTTGCCGAGCCAGTCGATGTCTTTCATGAGCTTCTGCCTTCTGGCAACGATCAAATGGTTCTTCTTATACCCGCCGCCTGCGCCAGCGACGGAGCAGGATTCGTCTTCAGCCGTTGACGCGCCGAATATCCGGGGAATGCCGATCTCCAGGTCGTTGGCCACGATCCAGCGGCCGTACCGGTCAACGCGGTTCAGGTCGAGGCTCCAGAGCGCAGCGCCGAACTTATCCGCCTTTTGCTTCCTGCCGTATTTCCACCAATGGATGTTCTTATGCACAAAACCGTAGCTCGACACGAACTCGCAGCCCGGCTCGTCGATCAGCGATTGATAAAAATAGAAATACCACTTGTACGCGTGTTTTTCAAAATCCGTATCGACATTGTCCCCGCAGCAGTAATCCTCGAGCTTATACGGCATGTAATAGAACTCGAACTTCCAGTCGGGGTTCAAAGGAAGAAAATAATCGAAATCGAACAAACGGTGGGCGTCGGATTCGGTCGCCTGCGCCTTGAACTGCAGCGTGTCATCGTGGCCGGTAAAGTTATTGTGCGTGATATAGGTCTTATACCGCTTGTAGGTGATATATTCAGAGCCGTAATTGTCCATCTGCAGCGTTACATGCACGGGTTTCTTATCTTTGACCGTCAGGATGACGTCGGTAAGCCCGGTCTGCACATCCGGGTCGCAGGTGATCGAAACCTTGCGGTCCGGATGCTTATTGATGCGGTAGATGGAATTGTTAAGCTTCTTGAAATTGAAATAATCCCCTTCTTTCAAGGTAAGCTTCTTTTTGAACACGGCGTCGGAAAAATGCTCGTTGCCTTCGATGACGATCTTTCCGGTCCGGCCTTCCTTTACGACGATCTGAAGGATGCCTTCGCCAAGCCGCGAAGGATCGATATACCCGTACGAGGTGATGTACCCTTCCCTGCTGTACGCGCGGGTCACGCGGTCCGCCACATATTGAAGCTCCCTGCCGGTCAGCTCGCGGTTCTCGTACACGGTCTTCAAACGGGCCCGCGCCTCAGGCGCCAGGATGGTCGCGCCGACGACACGGACTTCCTTGATAAGGGTCTTGCCCGCAGGCAGCGTGGGCTTGGGGATCTGCGATTCGACGGTCTGCTTCAGGATGATAGCCGGAGATTTCTGCCGCCCTGCTCCGATGTTCTGCTGGATCGCCTCGGATCTCGGGCTGTCATCATCGCCGCCATCGAGAGCGAACGCCGCAGAGGGGCTGACAATGACCGCAGCGAGTAAGAAGACATATATCCATTGCTTTATGCCGCACCACGCTCTTTCTATCATGTATAGATCCTCCTTTTGCCGGAATAATCCGCAAAGTTAACTGATTATATGTTAATACTCGCCTTTCCTTTGTCAAGTAAATACTTGCCGTTCATCGCGTTTCGCTCCTCTTTTGAGAAAAATAATTTATAAAAACGACGATGAACGTGACACACACAAGCAATTGCGCTATGACGACCAGTTGTCCTGCGGTATTTTTCGGCCCGATATCGCCGAACCCGACCGTTGTGGTCGCGACAACGCTGAAATAGAACGCAGAAACCGGGTCCATCGCCCTGTCCAGCAGGTCAAAGGCCATATAAACAACTGCAAAATCCGCCATTACCTCTATATAGTGCAGAAAAATAAGCAAAAGCGACCGATGGTAAGAAACAACAGCAGTATGCAGGTCATCAAGGAATACCAGATGGAGGATATGGACGAATGTATCGCACAGAAAATATATGATAAGGAACACCGCAAAAGGGTTCGCATGCCATCCCTGCCACAGAACTGCCAGCGGGAACAGGAATTTGAAAAGCGTATATGCCTCGACTGCCAATTTGCGCCCGGGCGCCCCCCAGTACCCGAACACATCCCGTATCAAAAGGACCGGGAACAGGAACTGCACCAGGCACAGAGAAAGGCGCGCGATCCGCTCAAGGCCATAGGTCTGTTCGCCCCAGACCTTTCGCACCTGCTCCATCTGCCGGGCATACGCCTCATGGATCTTATCGCGCCCGCCTGAACGCGGCACCGGATTTGCAAAGATCTTCAGGAATCCCTGTCTCATTGTTTAGTAATAAAACACCGTATAATACTGCATTGTATCGTCTTTGGTGAACCATTTCTTATCGGGCCCGGGGCCGATATACTTTTTTTCTTTGGTCTTGCGGCTGTCTGCGTTGTAAAAACATTCTTTTGTCGAAGTAACGGCGTCATCCGCGGTGAACCATACTCCGTCTTTGCCCCTGCCTCCTTCTGAACCGTGGAACTCCCTGACCTTGCCCATTTTGTGCTTGTTGTCATAGTCGAACAAATGGTATTTTACGATCTCATCGCCTTTATATTCCACATCCTTGACGATCAATCCGGCATGGCCGTGGAAGTAATTGATCGAGCCGATCTCATGGTTCTGCGGGTCATACCGGCTCACTTTCATTTTCTGCCCCGCATTGTCATACGCATAGACGCCGGTATACTGCAGTATTCCCGTACCGGTAAACAGGGACTCGCCGGATACCTGCCCGTCAGGCCTGAACTCATAGGTCATATAGTCATCGAGAATATCGTCATCGGTCATCAACAGGCCGTCAACGCCTTTCAGGTGCCCGGACCTGCGCACGAGCCTGCCCTTGTTGTCGTAATGCAGAAGATAATACTCGTGCACATCATCGTCTTTCGTGAACCAGGCCCCGTCAGCGCCCGCCGTATATTTTATCTCTTTGCTCACCCGTTCGGGGACGTTCGAGGCAAGCCCCTCGGGTTTTTCCTGATCGAAAAACGGATCGTTCCCCGCCATCCTGCTTTCCCGGTCGAATTCGATCATCTGCGCCGCGCCTCGGGTAAAAATGAGCGCAAGCATGACAACGCACATGACCGCTATGAAAATTCCGCAATAGATATCTCTTCTCACCGTATATATCCCTCTTATTTCTCCGGCGCGCTGGCCGCAGGTTTTGTCTTAAGCGTTGCGACGGTCTTGACGACGCGGAATCCCACCACCTGCCGGCTCAAATAATCGAAACTGCGGAACCGGTTGTTATAGACTTCGGGATGGATCACCGCATCCATGACGAACGGCATGCCCATGCCTTTGCGATAGCCCGGATCGAGGAGAAAACTGCCTCCCCTGATCACCCGCGCAGCCCGGAACGACTTGAACACCGGCAGATTGAAAAAAAGTGTCTGCCCCGCGCCCACCGGATCCGTCAGTTTGGTTCCGCCCGAATAGAAATCGTTATACCAGTCATTGCACCATTCTGCGACATTGCCGGCCATATCGCAAATGCCCAGCTTGCTGTCGCCTTTGGGCGAATACGAGCCCGCGGCGGTCGTATCCACGTCAACGGGGTCCTTGACCGTATGCCCCATGTTCGCGAACGAATCATCACCGGGTTCATTGCCCCACGGGAACGCGCGTCCGTCGTCAAAGCACGCGGCATATTCCCATTCCGCTTCGGTCGGAAGCCGGTAGCCGGTCTTGCCGTACACCTGGCACGACCAGTCATCGAGGTTATATAAGGTCGGGAACCCTTCCATTTCGCCGAGCATATTGCAGAAGAACGCGGCGCCGTACCAGGACACTTCGACCACGGGAAAATCCTCCTTGCCCGGATGCGGCTTGAATTTTCCGTCAACGAACGCGATCTGCGAATGCTCGTCGAAAACATCCTGGTATTTCTGCGGCGAACGGGACACGCCGCGGGCTTCCCTCTTTTTCGCGTCCTCGGCCAATGCCGCCTTGTCGAGGTATCCTTTGGACAGGGCGAAATTCAGCACATCGGCGTACTGCTGATTGGAAACTTCGTATTTTCCGATGTAGAAATCATCGGTCAATGTTACCTCGTGCATTGGCTTGGCGTTGGCGAATTCATCAGAGCCCATCATGAACGTGCCGGCAGGGACCTTGACCATCTGGGATATCACGACCTGCGCAGGCGCCTCAGCCCCCTGCTGTCCCTGCTGCGAGAACGCCTGCCGCGATGCAGTCCACGTACCCGCGCCGATCGCCGCCGCCGCGCACACCCATATTCCCAATCGTCTCATTTCCCCTCCTTAACTAAAACCATTACAAGTAGTAACGATTATGATCTATCAGAACAGGATGAAAGGTCTGGTGTAGTGTCAGATGCGAGTTCCCGCACAAGCGGGATACTGACGTAATACCTATTTAACGTCAGGTATGCAGTTCCTGTTTGAGCAGATGACACTACACCAGGCCTTTCATCATATACTCAAAATCCTAATCGGCACCCGCTGTTTTTGCCGTCTTCGCTCTTGGGGAAATTCGCCGCGAATCTGAGCGCGATCCGCAGATATTTGGGTTCGGGGCTGGACCAGACGCCGCCGCGGTTGCCTGCGCCTGCGCCGTCCTTGCCGGGCCAGTTCGCCGCATTGCTGTAACCGTCCGCATCGAGCTCGCCGTCGCCGTGTCTGGCGTCGAACGCGCGGCCGAGCTCATGGCCGATGGTAACGCACCGCTCCCACACGTTACCCGATAAATTCCGGACGCCGTAATACGAAGCGCCGTCGTTGATCCGTTCGGGGACACCTTCCACGCGAAGGTTCTCGAAGACCTCGCCCGATACAGGCCCCTCGAAACCGGGATTATCCGGCTTCTCTTTCTTGCCCACGTCGAACGGAGCGATACCGCCACCGAAACACGCGTTCACAACGCCTTTCTGCGGGACCTTCTTTTCATATCCCGAACCGTCGGCGCCGTCGAACGTTTCGACACGGCCGATGTTCGCGGTATCGTCCATGGACACGCCCCAGGCAAGCTCGTTGAGAAGAGCCTCTCCGGGGCCGCGGCAGGCCTTTTCATATTCCAGTTCGGTGATCGGCCGCAATCCTGACCAATCGCCGATCGAGGCGATATTCGACCAGGACATGAAATTCACCGTGCGCGCCGGGGCATACGTATAGAATCTCACCGGTTCGGCGGTCCTGTTGCCTTTTTTCGCCGCGACAATGGCGTTGCGCAGATGTTCTTCCTCGCTGTTGGTCTTGACATAATAGTTTTTGATCTCATCGCCGGAGATATCGGCTTCCACCATGCTCTGCTGCTGTTTTCTCGTCAGCGTGTTGAGGAAATCGCAGAATTGCTGGGAAGTCAACTCGTATTTCATGATCCAGAAGGGCCGGAACCCTTTGGGAAACGCCTTCGGGATCGTGAACGGAGTATCATCCCTGCTGCGGGGATTGTCCTGGTCGCAGAACAAAGCGCCGTCCTGCTTGTCGACCAGGATCGGCTCTTCGGAACCGATCAGGTATGCGCCGTTGTTCGGATATACATACAACGCATTATCCGGGCCGTCAGGTCCTTTGGGATCGCCCACATAATGCTTATCCTTAGGTATATAGACCATTTCATAGCCGAACACCCTGACCGGCGCCTTCATGACCTGCTCGGGCGTCAGGCCGTCCTTGACATAATCCCACACGAACCTGACGTTCTTTGCCGCAACACTGCCCGATCCTTTGAGCCTGAAAAGGAAAAAACCCTTTTTCCCGTCGGGAACCAGCATGCCGGCGTTCGGGTCGTCGCCGCGCGAAAAACGGTTCGGCGCGCAGTCCGCATAGGTGTACTGCGAGCCGCTTGCGGATTTGAGCGTCACGTGGCGCCAGGTGCCTTCAGGCGACAGAAATTTCGCAAAGACCCATACGCCGTCCGAATTGACATCGTTCTTCCACGCGTTGTCCCACGACACGTCGCACTGGATCACCGCCGCCTTGCGTTCAATATTGACCTCGGAGACAAGCGCTTTGTCGATCTTCAAATGGCTTGCGAAAACCGGACTGCCCGCAAACACCGCAGCAGCCATGGCGAACACACAATGCAGGACCCTCATCTTCATAAAACCTCCCCGTATATTAATGTCCCGGCACTTTTGCCGTCCGGTACTGCTCGAACCCGCCTGAGCGCGCGACCTGTAATGCGCTCACCAGCGCCCACATTGTCGCGCAGGACAATCCGACTGCAAGAAAATTGAACTGTGAACGGAACACATCCACGCCCGGAAATGCGGATGCCGCTTTTAAAATGACCGGCGATAAGAACTGGCCCAGGTATATGCCGCAGCTCACAATGGCCATGGATAATGCCCTGCCCTGCTCCGGAGTGATGCGCGCGACGCGAAGAAGCAGGATCGGCATGAGAATGCCTGAACTGAACCCGATGAACAACATTGCTATGAGCACGCCGGCAAGGGAATATGTCCGGCCGAGCAGCGCATACCCCAGGGCCATGGACGCGATCCCCAGCGCCGTGCAATACGGACCGAATATATGCAGCAACGCGGCCAGAATTATCCCGGATACAACTCCCACCATGGTCATGGTCGAAAGGTAAAAGCCCGCGATGCCGGGCCGTCCGATACGCTCCGAAGATACGACGAGGCGGTCGGTTTCTCTGGTCACGACAAAACGCCGGGACCGGTCTTTAATGATCCATGCTTTTCCCGGCTCTTTAACGGAGAAAGAGGCTTTCGGCGACAGCGCGATGCCGTTATCCTTGAACGCTGCGCGCACTGAATCGGACAGGGTCCCGGTGCGCAAATGCGATTCCAGCTCCGCTTTGTCCTTGAAAAGCGGGGTCACGCTCGTGTACATCTGCTGCTGGTTCTCGATGAACATGGCAAGATTCGTGGGCGCGGCGTAAAAAGCGACCATCATGAGCGCTCCGATAACGGCGCACCAGTATATCTGCCACGGCAGGCTTACCTTGGCGCCGCCTGCCGCTTTTTTCACCGGCGGTTCAGGCAGCCAGAAAAAAACCGTCACCATGATCAGCGCTGAAAGGCCGTACACCCCGAACGCATACCGCCACGACATGCACGCAAGCCAGCCGGACAACAAAAGGAATAAAACTCCTCCGAAATGAGAAACCGAACCGGACAGCCCCATCATTTTTGCCCGCTCCTGTTTCTCATAAAAATCGGCGATGAGACTGATGGAAAGCGGGATGATAAGCCCCACGCCGATCCCGAATATGCCCCGGATAACGAGCAATTGCGCGATCGTGCGCGCAAAGCCGCCTCCGACGCCGGCGAGGAAATAGATCACCAGGCCGATAAGCAGGATCGTCTTTTTGGGCATGCGCGACGCGAGCCATCCGCCGAGCAGGCTGAACGGAATGATCAATAAAGACGGCAAAGTCAGGACCAGCTTGATGAGCGTGATGTCCGTGCCGGGAAATGCCTGGCGGATCTTTGCCAGAGCCGGCGAGATCGCAGCCGACGCCATGACCGTAAGCAGGGAGATCGACAGGATGCTTATCCTGACCAATAACGTGTTCATGTATTGCCCCCTTTCAGAAGCGTCAGCAGAGCGCTGCCGAACTCCCCTGCGGCAGCGGGGCCGTTGGCGGTCACGATATTCCCGTATATCTCGACGGGGTTGGCCGTATAATGCACCCCGCACGCCTTAAAATTCTCTGCTTCGGAAGGATATACGGTCGCCCGCTTGTATTTCAGCACGCCTGCTCTGGCAAGGATCATCGGAGCCAGGCAGATCGCGCCGATCACCTTTTTGGCAACGAACGCATCATAAATAAGCTTATGGGCGACCGGATCGTCGATATACTGGACCGAACCGGAACCGCCGATGAATACGACGGCATCGAAATCAGCCGCCCTGACATCTTTGAGCAGCATATGCGGCTTGACGATCAGGCCGTTCATGCCGGAGACCTGCTTGAGCGTGGTCGAGGCTACGGTGACCCCGACGCCGCTGTTCTTGAGCATGCGCAGCGGCTTGGCCAGTTCATCGTCCTGAAAATCCTTTGCGGCGATGACGAATACCGCTTTTGCTTCAGGGCCTGCGGCGAACGCGCGGCCAATACCGCCCGATATCACAGCAGACAACACTGCGGCTGCGGCAGCAATAAAGAATATTTTTTTCATTATCACGCTCCTTATACGATCGTGCGCACCGGCCTGAACGGATACCGGCCTTCTTTTTTGCCGGCATAATATCCGTCATATCCGAACTGGAAATTCACGCCCCAGCCGAACGTATCGCCGTATGTCGACGACGACCAGTAAAAGCCCAGCGGCGCGGTCTTTGTCCCGGGGAAGAATTGTTTATGGAACCAGCAGCCGTCCTTGAACGAAAGGTCCAGGAGCGAACCGATCTCGCGGATCGTCGGCACACGCCAGTCTGTATGGCCGCCCAGATCCATCTCTTGGCAGAACTTCATTGCCTCTTCCCAGTTCAATTCAGGGCCTTCGTCCTTCTTCCACATCAGATTTGAATTCAGGTCCGTCACCGTGCCGTCATTGTTATCCCTGAAGGCATACGCATTGATATCGCCGAATCCCCTGCTGTAACCGCCGCGCACTGCGCGCACCGGATAATACGATGTCTTCAGGTAACAGATCGCGCAGCCGTATGCGAAATACACGCCCCAGCCGAATATCGGATCTTTCACATTGGGATCCTTTGACCAGTAGAACGCAGGGAGGCAGTCGGAAAAGAACTTCGCGTCCGTCGCAGGGATCTGGCCGTTGTAATCCACGATCATGCGCAGTTCTTCGCGCGACGGAAGCCGCCAGTCGCGAAAACCGCCGAAGCCTTTCCGGTTCAATTCTTTGACATAGACGAATGCGTCTTCCCATGTGTAGCAGCTGCCCGCGAAATTTACGTCGATTGCATCCGGGGATTTCACTTCCCAGATCAGCCCCGTGTTGTTATCTTTGGTCATGCGCCAGCCTTTTTCCCACGAGGCCTTATCCGAAAGCGGCTGACCATCCATACCCAGCTTGCTGAACGAGAGCGGATGGATCGCATACGAACCATCCTGGCCGTAATACCGCTCTTGCTTTTTCGGGGCCTTGATGATATCGCCGTTTTCCGTATAATTCCTCTTCTGTCCCGAATCAGGGAACTTGAACGCCGGTTTTTCGACAGCAGCGGCCTTATTGACATTCCGCACTGCGCGGAACAAAAGCGCGGCGTTCTTCGACGCATAATAACCGTCATAACCGAAACAAAAGTTCGTCACCCATACGTAAATACCTTCATACGGCGTTGACGAAAAATAGTGCAGAAGCGGCGGCTTTAATCCGTCAGCCGGGAAGAAATCCTTGTAATACCACCAGCCGTTCGTGTGATCGAGATTCAATATTGTGTTCAATTCTTTCAGATTCGGCATGCGCCAGTCATCATGGCCGGCAAGGCGCATTTCCCTGCAGACTTTCATCGCAGAATACCAGTCCATACGCTCGTTCTCGCCCTTCTGCCACATCAGGCCGGTAATGGAATCGGTGATGGTGCCGTCGCCGTTATCTTTGAATCGAGTTGGATCGGCAACGCCGTATGTGCGATTCGCTCCTGCCCTGACCGCGCGCACGAACCGCTCGCTCGAAGGCGTATAGCAGATACCGCTGCCCAGGCCGAAGAACAGGCCCCAGATGAACGGCTTTTGCATATTATAAGGATTGGCTGTCCAGTAGAGGTCGCTCTGCGTATTGGGGAAATAATCCGGATCCACTGCGGGATTCGTGCGTCCGTAATCGAGGATCGTGCGCAATTCGTCCTTATTGGGCATGCGCCAGTCTGAGAAACCGCCGTATTTCGCCTTGTTCAATTTCTTGATATAGCCATCGCAGGCCTTTTTCCAGGAATAATGGTCCCCGGTATAATTAACATCGCCTTTTTTCGGGGATTTGACCTCCCAGACAAGGCCGGTGTTGTTATCGAGCACCGCGCGGAACCCGTCTTTCCACTGCGCCGCCGCATCCAGCTTCTTGCCGGTCTTGCCGAGCTTCGTGAACGACATGGGATTGACGACAAAACACCCGTTCTGCCCCCACAATTCATCCCCGGGCTTCACATCTATTTCCAGCCCCTGCTTATCATAGCATTTGATATTGCCCGCATCCGGCATCCTGAACATACACCCCTCCTGAAATCTTAGGGACGGTTCTCAAAACTTAGGGACGGTTCTCATTATTTCCCCATTATCTCGATCAATATCCCGTCCGGATCCTTGATGAAAAAATAGCTTCTGCCGTCAACAAAACTGCGCAGATCGGCCGCGAATTTGACGCGCGCTTTCTTGAATTTATTATATGCGGCTGTAATATTGTTTGTCTCGAAAGAAAAATGTTTGACGCCAAGGGTGCGAAGATCATTATCCAGAGTCTTTCTGTACTGCGGCAGCGGTCTGCGCTTCTTGAATTCGAACAGCTCTAATGTGATATTGCCGCGCTTGAGCAGCGCGATCGTCATGCCTTTATCTCTAAAGCTGTACCGCGCAGTCTGCCGCACGCCGAAGAACTTCCGGTAGAAAGCTATCGAACGCTGAAGGTTCCCGACGCTTATTGCGATATGCCCTAAAAACATGGGGACGGTTCTCATTTTTTCAGGGATCTGTTCTCAGAGAAAAAATGAGAACCGTCCCCAGTTTTTCAGACTTTTCCTAATCCGAACGGCGGATACACTTCCGATTCGACCACAACGTCGATCAGCGCTGCCTTCCCGCAGGAAAGCGCATGCTTGAAAGCCGCGTCAAAATCCTCGAGTTTCTCAACATGCACGCCTGATGCCCTGCACGCCTCGGCATATTTGACGAAATCAGGGTTGGTGAATTGCATGAACGCCTGGTCGTTGAACAGATTCAGCAGAAATTTCTTGATGACATTGAACTCGCCGTTATTGAAAATGACCCAGATGACCGGGATATTGTATTGTATCGCGGTCATCAGCTCGAATCCCGCCATCTGATACGCGCCGTCCCCGCACCCGCAGATAACCGGCCGGCCCGGGTTCGCGCACTTTGCGCCGATCGCGCCGTTGACATGGCTTGCCATAGGGCCGAAACTTCCCGGGTTCTGATACACCTGATGTTTGGTCAGGTGCAGATAGCAGTTGAGCCAGAGCATATGCGAGCCGGCGTCGCCCATGACGATCGCGTTCTCGGGCATATTACGTGACATCGCCTTGACAAGGTCGGCCGGATGGATCTTGGTTCCGGGCGGCTGCACTGCCCGGTCATGCCACAGGTCCTTTTCGACTTTCCTGACGGCGACCGAACTCACCCGCTTGGCCAGCGCCTGATGGAGCGCGATGATCGCAGGTTTTGCGTCGCTGTGCACCGGGCAATCGGCCTTGTATACCTTGCCGATCTCATGCGGATCGATATTGATATGGATGAGGACCTTGTCCTTGAACAGGTCCGGCTTGAACCCGAAGCTCCAGTTCTGCGCGAATGAGTTGCCGATCGCGAGGATCACTTTGGAAGCGAGCAGATATTTATTCGCGCCGGGGTCGCCTGATGTGCCGAAGATGCCCGCGTACAACGGATGGTCTTCAGGGATCAGTCCTTTTGAATCCATCGTCGCGGTGAACGGTATCTGGAATTTTTCGGAGAACTCCTGCGCATCCTTTTCGCCGTGGCTTCTGATGACCCCGTATCCGTACACCGCGCAGATCTGCTCGTTGTTCCGGATGGCCTGTGCCAGAGCATCCGCAGCGGCATCGATCTCGGACTGTTTCGGCAGGACCTTTTTGATATCGACCTTGATCTCGCGGAAATTCTTCACCGGCATGATCGTCACGTCTTTGGGCACGTGGACATGCACCGGCCCGGGCCGGCCTTCATAGGCGAGATTGATCAATTCCTCAAGGATATCGCAGGTCGAATCAGGGTCTTCGATGATCCTGGATTTCTTTGTCGTCGCATTGAACATTGCGGGAGAATCAGGGGTGCGGGATTTTCCGGTCGCCTCGTTCAGAGCGCCTTTGCCGCGGTCGCGCGCCGAGGTATACCCCGAGATCCCCAGAACAGGCAGGGAATCGGAATATGCGACCGCCAGGCCTGAGAACAAATTGAACTCGCCCGGGCCGCCGGTTGAAAAACACACGCCTAATTTATCGGAGAACATGGAATAACCGCATGCCATGAACGAAGCGGCCTGCTCATTGCGGATGATCACGGTTTTGACCTTCGTCGATTTTTTCAAAGCCAGCAGCATCGAGCCGTTGACCTGGCCTGATCCGCCGAACACATGGTCCACGCCCACGTGCTCGAGTGTTGCCACGATCGCCTCATTGACATCCATAGTCGACTCCTTTAAAAAAAGGGGGACGCTTCCCGTTTTCCCGGGACGCTTCCGCGTTGAAAACGGGAAGCGTCCCCCTTTTTTATTTCTGGTTGAACTTGCCGACAGCCAGTTTCGGGGGATTTTCAGAGAACAGCACGCCGTTGGATGCCGCGTTATCGAGCGTGTAGCCGTTGAAAAAAAGATAAATGCGGTCCTTGGGCACTTTCGATATTTCTGAGAATATCGTTATATATTTATCGGCGAGGACCTTCTTCTGCTCGTCGGTAAGTTCCAGGGAATGGATGATGATCGCGGGCATATGCGCCTCCGGAGTATATGATGCCGGGTGGACATGAAAATGCGGGCGGACGCGCGCCTGCCGCGCGCCCGCCGCATGAACGCAGTTTACAGTTTTTTGCTTGCGAGCACTTCTGCTACCTTTTTGCCGTACGCGATCGAAGATTCGACCGATGTGCCGGTAACGAACGGCCAGTCATAGGCAACCGACGGATTCTCGCGGTTTGCTTTTTCTATTGCAATGCACTTGCCGTTCGGGCCGACTGCGTCGCGGACCAGATGTTCCAGCGGCCACAGGAAACCGGGAGTATGGACGTCCGTGCCTTTGTTATCGGCAGATGCGCCGTACAGGTCATAGGTAAAATCCCAATCCGGGCCGTAGAAATCCCATGACGCCGGATGCGCGGTGATCTTTTTGCCGTAGATAACGCTGTTCTTGGTCTTGTCGTCGCGGCAGAACACGAGCGCCGTGACGGAATAACACAATGCCCCGACGAGTTTTCCCTGCGCGAGCGCGTCTTTGATCAGTTTGTGCAGATTGTAATTATTGCACATGTCGATCATGGCGCCGAGGCCGCCGGTCAGGACAAGCGCGTCATAGTCCTTCATGTTCGCGTCCTTGAACTTGATCGGCTTTGCCCACTCATTGCCGTCGGTCAATTCCTTGATCCTTTTGCATACGTCAGGCGGATTCGTGTGCGCGTTGATGATCGGGTCCACGAAATCCGGGTTCACGCTCACTGCCAGCGGCAGCGGCTTTTTGCCGAACCAGGTCGTCAGCGTCAATTGGTGCCCCGCGGCCTTGAGAATATCCCACGGCGCCTGCAATTCTTCTCCCCATACGCCGTAATTTGTGGCGCATACCAGTACTTTTGCCATTCCCGCCTCCTTGGTTTCGCCGCCGCGCCCCTGTGACGGGCCGGGCGGACCGGTGTTATTTTTTCGCTTTTATCCGCTTTCCAGCATTGCCGCCCTTGGCCTTCCACGGAAAGTCCTTCTTGACCGGGGTGAAAAGATCGATCGCCTCGGTCTGCCCCACAGCGACGAACTCATGCCACACGTTCGGCGGGATGAAATACGCGTCCCCCGCTTTCAACAGGGTCTTTTTTCCGCCGATGTTCATCCTGAATCCGCCCTTGATCACATAGCCGAACTGCTCCTGCTTATGCCTGTGCCATTTCACCACGCTTTTATTCGCCATATCCCAATGCTGGGCGTTCAACTTCCTGCCCTCGCCCAGATACTGGCGGATAACGCCTCCTCCCATGTCGAACTTATCGAGCTTTTTCCTGAATACGTACATCGGCCCTCCTTCCTATTCCATGCCTTCGACGCAGAACACATCCGCACATGCCGCATGCAAACGCAGTTTCTTCGCTTCCCCGTAATCCGATGAATCCCACCAGTCCCGCGCCGCCTGCATATCCTTGAACTCAAGCACAATGATACGCCGGGGATCCGGATCGCCTTCCCACACCTCCGTCTTCCCGCCGCGCACGAGCGGCTTTCCGCCATGCGCAAGGATCGTCGGAGCGCCCGCCTTCATATACTTGGCGTATTGCTCCTGATCCTTGACATCGACATTGATGATGACATACGCAGACATTTCGCGATTATCCTTTTGCCGCGATCAATTCAATGATCTTCTTCGCGAACACGTTACAATGGCCGCCGCTGCGGCCGGTGACCAGATCCCCGTCCACGACCACGTCCTCGTTGACATAAACCGCGCCCATGTTCTTCGCGTCGCCGAGCAGATTATTGTGCACAACGACCTTACGTCCCTTTACCAGCTCGGGAGCCGGCGCAATAAGCCACATGCCGTGGCAGATAATGCCTTTAATGATATTCTTCTGGGCAAAGGCCCGCTTCATGAATTCCGTCGCCGGCGGCAGTTTACTGACGTCTTCGGTATAGCGCAGGCGGTCCGCCACCATGCCCGCAGGCACGATGATCGCAGCAAAGCTCTTCAACTGCGCATCGTCCATATCCTCAAAGCTCTCATGACAATCCATAGGGATCTGATATTCATGGCCCTTGAACGTGAGCGACGTGCAGCCCCACAGCCTCGTCATAAAATGCACGTCGATGCCTTCTTCGGCAAAACGGAACTTATAATACCATATCTCCGGTTCATAATAATCCCCTTCGAGCAAGATCCCGATCTTTTTGCCTTTCAACATGGTTTTGCCCCTTTCTGGGCGCCTGTATACCGCACCGCCAGCATCGTAATGTCATCGGACTGCTGCGCGCCGCGGGCGAATACCGTCACTTCCCGGCGCATTGCCTGGATCATGTCCTTGATACCGTTATCCTTAAGCGAAATGAGCTTTTCGCGAAGCCGCTCTTCGCCGAATTGTTTTCTATCCGGGTCCATGGCCTCGGTCACGCCGTCGGTATAGAGGAAGATCGTATCCCCGGGCTTCAAGCGCAGGCGCTCATTCGTGCATTTCAGGTCAGCCATGATACCCACCACGAACCCGCACGCCATCTTGATGAAATTGAAACAGCCGGTCGCGTCGCACACCAGCGGCGGATTGTGGCCGCCGTTGGAGAACTCGATCTCGCCGGTGGCGATATCGAGGATCGCGCAGAAGACCGTGACGAACAGGCACGTCTGGTTGTCCTGGCACAGGATGCTGTTGACCACGGACAGGACCTCGTCCGTCGCCAAGCCCTGCTTCGCCTCGGTCTTGATGAGCGTCTTGCAGATGGCCATGAACAGCGCCGCGGGCACGCCCTTGCCTGAAACGTCGCCGATGACAAAGCACAACCGCGACTCGTCGATGAAGAAGAAATCGTAAAAATCCCCGCCCACTTCTTTCGCCGGGTCCATCATGGCGAACAGTTCGAACTCCGCGCGTTCCGGGAACACGCTCGGCAGCATGCTCGCCTGGATCTCCTGGGCGATGCGCAGTTCGCTTTCGATGCGCTCGCGCGCCGCGGTCTCGGCCTTGAGGTTCTCGATGAACCGCTTGATGGAAAGCTGTATGAGGTCGATCGCCATGGCAGGATCTTTGCCGAAAAATTCGATCACCTCGTCCTTGCCCATCGTATAAACGTCCGTGTCTTCCTCGCACACGGCTGAAGCGGTCCGTTCCTTGAACGGCGAAAAGATGCCCATTTCCCCGAGCACATCGCCCTGCTTGACGACCTTGTCGATCTCAGGCAGACGGATCGAGCCTTTGGCGATATAGAACATGCGGTCTGCCTTATCCCCTGCCTTGAACAGGCAATCCCCTTTTTTGTACGTCTCAAGCTTCATGAACGAGATCGGCCAGCGGCACGAGTTGCCCGCTTTCGCAGCGGAGGCCTGGACCGCCGAATGCAGGTCCTTGGGGCTGCACGTATTGTATTTGACAAGGGTCAGGATATTGCGGTCATTGTCCCGTTTATACGAAACATCGTCCATGATCTTCTTCATCATGAATACGCCCAGGCCGCCGATCTGGCGTTCTTCGATGGGCTTGTGGATATCGGGTTCGGGAAGGGATAAAGGATCAAAGGGGACGCCGGAATCGATGACCGTTATTTCCAGATATGAATTGCTGTTGAGATAGGTGATCTCGAGGTCTCCCGTGCCGCCGGGATACGCGTAATTGATCACGTTGACAAGCGCCTCTTCGCAGGCAAGCTGTATCTTGTCGATGTGCTCCTTGACAAAACCCTGGCGGGCTGCGCCTTCTCTGATAAAGGCGAACATGGTTTCGAGATTTTCCAGTTTGGCGGGCAGGACAAGGCGTTCCATGCGTTCTGTGGTCCCTGAATGCTATTTGGTATAGGTATCTGCGACGGTCAGGAAATTATCGAGGCCGGACATCTTGATGACGTTGAGGATCGCGTCAGGCGCGCCGATGAGCAATACCTGCGCATCCACGCCGATCTTCTGCTTGGCGAAGATGATGACGCGCAAGCCTGCGCTTGATATATATTCCAGTTCCTTCGCCATGAATACAAGTTCGGCGATCTTTTGTCCGATGAACTTCTTCAATTCCGCCTGGAGGCCTTCCGCGTTGGTCGCGTCGAGGCGGCCGCACAGCTCGACCTTCAGGATCTCATTGGCGCATGAACAGGTGTATTTCGACTCCATGGATATTGTCTCCTTTGTTGTGGCGCTGCGATTTATTTTATGTCTTTGCCGGTCAAGATCACGACCGACCGGGGGCCTACTAAAAATTCGTTCTGGTTCTCAAGCTTTACCTCTTTGCCGGGCTGCCAGATATCGAACGGCGGCTCGGCGTCGGTATTGGCGAACACATACCACTCCATATGATGGTTGAGCTTCGGCAGTTCGAACCCGTGCATGTCCCAGTGCATGTTCATCGCGACATATATGGAGTTGTCGTCGACCGTGCCGCCTTTGGCATGCATGCCGCAGAGCAGAAACGCCAGCATCCTGCTGTCAGGCGACCAATCCACGTTCCATGCCTTCTGGCCGTGCCAGGTGATATCCGCAAAACCCGACCCCATGTAATCGCGGTTCTTGAAATGGCCGCTCGAGCGCAGGACCGGATGCGCCCGTCTGAACGCGATCATCTGTTTGAAGAAATTGAACAGCTCTTTATTCGTATTGAGCAGCGACCAGTCGATCCATGATATCTCGTTATCCTGGCAGTAGGCGTTGTTATTGCCCCACTGGGTATTTGCCATCTCGTCGCCGGCAAGGATCATAGGCGTTCCCTGGCTTACCAGAAGCATCGCCACGGCGTTCTTCATCTGCTTCATGCGCAGCTTGTTGACCGCAGGGTCGGTCGATTCGCCTTCCCAGCCGCAGTTCCAGCTGTAATTGTCGTTGCCGCCGTCGGAATTGTTCTCGCCGTTGGCCTCGTTGTGCTTGCCGTTATACGAAACCATGTCGTAGAGCGTGAAGCCGTCGTGCGCGGTGATAAAATTGATCGACGCGGTCGCGCCTCTTCCCTCCCATGAATACAGGTCAGGAGAACCCTGCAGGCGCTGAGCCATGCCGCCCAGGCTGCCGGGCTCGCCCTTTAAGAATTTGCGCAGGTCATCGCGGTATTTGCCGTTCCACTCTGCCCAGCGGCCCCATGCGGGAAAGCTTCCGACCTGATACAGGCCGCCTGCGTCCCATGCCTCTGCGATCAGCTTGCATTTTCCCAGGATCGGGTCGAACGCGAGCGTTTCCAGAAGCGGCGGCGAGTGCATGGGAGCGCCGTTCTGGTCGCGTCCGAGGATCGACGCGAGATCGAACCGGAATCCGTCCACGTGATAATCCGCCGCCCAGTACCGCAGGCAGTCGAGGATCATGTTGCGCACAATGGGATTATTGCAGTTGAGGGTATTGCCGCAGCCTGAAAAATTGAAGTAATACCCGTCGGGTGTGAGCAAATAATAGGTCTTATTATCAATGCCTTTATAGGAAATATACGGCCCCTTTTCATTCCCTTCAGCGGTATGGTTGAAGACCACGTCGAGGATCACCTCGATGCCGTTCTTATGAAGCTCCTTGATCAGGGTCTTGCATTCGTCAACCTGCATGCCGAATTTTCCCGTTGCGGCAAAACCCGCCTTGGGCGCGAAGAATCCGACGTTCGAATATCCCCAGTAATTCATGAGCATCTTTCCCGTTGCGGGAGAGATACGGGAATTCTCGAACTCGTCGAATTCGTGTATGGGCATGAGCTCCACGCAGGTAACACCGAGCTCCTTGAGATACGGTATTTTTTCCTTGATGCCAGCGAACGTGCCCGGATGCTTGACGCCCGACGACGGATGCTTGGTGAACCCGCGCACGTGCATCTCGTAAATGATCAGATCCTCGATCGGGGTCTCGAGCGGATGGTCGCTCTCCCAGTCGAAATCGTCGAAACAGATGCGGGCGCGGTGCTGGTATATGTCGTTCCAGTCAGGGTTCTTGCCCCACACGTCCCTGCCGCCGATGGCCTTGGCATACGGGTCCATGAGGACCTTTGTCCTGTCGAACCGGTGGCCCTGCCGCGCGTCGAACGGGCCGTCCATATAAAAACCGTATTCGAGATTCTCGTAATCGAGGTCGAACACGATCATGGTAAAAACATTGCCGATGCGGAATTCGTCCTTGAAGGGGATGACGCAGAACGGCTGAGGCTCATGCTTGTTGAAAAGCGCCAGCTTGCACGATGAGGCTGAGCGGGAATAGATCGAGAAGTTCACCCCGCCGGGCACGATGCTCGCTCCGAACGGCAGCGGCTTTCCGACGCGCAGATGGTATTTGCCGTCCTCGCTCACATGGGTCGGATGCAGGTCAACGCGCAGCATCATGCGCCCCCTTTGCCGACCGCCGCGACAGCGGCGTTGATGTCCGGGAAGGATTTGAAGAAATTGGAGAACCCGGTCATTTCCATGACGTCCTTGATCTCGTCGCATACGCCGCTCAAAGCAAGCGTCCCGCCTCTGCCCGATACCTGCTTTGCGGCCATGAGCAGAAGCCGCAGGCCTGCGCTTGAAACATACCCGCAGCCCTTCAGGTCGAGCACGAGCGACTTCGTATCCGGCGCTAAAAGCGGCATGATCTTTTCCTGCGCTTCATTGACCGTATTTCCGTCAAGGTTACCCGATAAGGTGACGATGGCCACACCTTCCTGTTTGCTCATCTGGATGTCCATGCGATCTCCTTTACGCTGTCGGAACGATCCGTACCTTGATCTTCGGCCGGTAATTCACATTGGGGATGCTCACGGTCAGCTTCTGCGCATCGAAATTCTTCCACGGGTTGCCGTCCACCCACACGTCCGATATCCTGATGCTTCCCGGAGGCAGGATATCCGGCTCGACGCGCAGGACATCGCCGGGAAACCCCTGCGGCATGGGCTTGAAATAAAGGTCAAGCGGCTGTTTCGTATACAGAAGGTTCTGGTATATCTGGGCCAGATAACACAGCTCGATCGAGTGGTAACAGGCCATGGAATGGCTCCCCTTCAGCCGCTCGGTGCCCAGCAAAAACGGCAGGCCGTTGTTCAGCACGTTGAAATACACGGCTCCGTCGTCGTGATCGAGATAGAACGCGTTATAGAACGCGGCCGACTCGCGGCCGAGCCGCAGGTATTCCGGATCTTTGAACACGCCGTGCATGATGTCATACGCGAGGATCCCCTGCTCCTGCTGCCACCACGCCTTGCGGTCATGCCACACATGGCGGTAACATTGTTCGCCCGGCGCAAGCTCCCGTTCCATAACGTCATACCAGCCGCCGCGCTGAACGTCCATGCCCACGCCCGGCATCACCTTGGCGATCTTTTTGGAAAATTCCACGTATTTATCCTTGGGCACAAGGCTGTTGATGCGCGTCAGGTTCCATGCGATCTTGAGGTTATGGCCGATGACGCCGCGGTTCTGCTGCCATCCCCATGTCTTGTCATGGCTCCAGTCCTCATGGAATTTTTCCTGAACGAACGGGCTGTGTTCATAATCCTGGAAATGGTCCGTGATGCAGTCGGCGGTATATGCGAGGAAATCCTTATATTTGGGATCTCCGGTCGCCAGCCACAGGTTGATCAGATACGCGGGCGCGTGATCTCCGACCGAATTCCAGTTCTTGCGCGCGCGGTTGCGGCCGAGCGATTCAGCCCGGGGATCGAGTTTCAAGGGATCGATATGCGAGAAATACCCGCCCTTTTCCTTATCGAGGAAGAAACGGTCGAACAGGTCGATCGTCATCTTGATATCTTTCATGATCGCCGGGTCGCCGCTGATGCGATATGTCTGCGTCGGGCCTGCGAGCGCGTATATCTGCTCATATGCCGGGATCGCGTCATAATCGTCGCCGAATTCTGACGCGAACACTTTGTGTTCGCGGCCGTGCTTGACATCGATGCCGTGATACCAGTACACGACGTTCTCGTCCGTATCGTAGAACCGCATATGGTCGCGCAGATACTGAACGCCTTTTTCAGCCGTATTGAGGAACCGGTCCTCGCCGGTCAGAAGGAACGCGGATGCCATTCCGTAGATCATGCGGGAGATCGTGTCCGTCTCCTGGCGGTGGTCTGTCTTGCGTTCGCCGGTCAGGGAGACATTCGTGCGGTAATTATTATAATCGATGGTGTCCGCAGAGCCGAATTCCGCCCTGATATAAAAATCAGCGATATTCGCTGCCTGCTTTACCCACCAGTCAGGCTCTTCAAAGCGGTATTTGCCCAGGCCTTCGCCCGGGAACACGAGCACTTTGGCGTCAAAATCATACCGGTCTTTTTCAGGGTAGAAAATGCCCAGAACGAACAGATACTGGCCCGGGACCATGAGCGAATCGACCCTGCCCGTATAATCGCACCAGCCCTCACCCAGGTTGCGCGGCCCTTTTGCATACGCAGTGCCGGTCATGCGGCCTGAATATTCCCGGCCGTCTGACGTCTTCAATGAAAAAGTTTTTTTATCACGGTCGTAACTCGTTACATAACCTGCAATTGTATCGGAGAACTCAAAACTTACCTTATTCATTTTCGTCCCCTTGGGTTATACAACCGACGAGCGGATTGAATATCGTCTATTGCAGCCAATAAAAAAGCCAAGGCGCGAATGCCTTAGCGTGAGATCATCATTCTTCGGATATACGTTCTCTGAAAACGATTCATACGGCCTCATCCGGATAATGTGTTTTTCCCTAACCTTCAGACAACGAAGGTATTATAACATTTCTTTGAAATAATACAAGCAAATATTGCTTCAGCCCGAGGTATCTTTGGCGCGCTTCTGGATCTCCATAAAATAGCGGTCCGCCTCTTCCATGCTCTCGAAAACCTTTACATCAGGCAGCGCCTTAACGATCTCGAACACCTTGGCGATCTGGACAGGGATATTCGCCATCACAAAGCTCGCGCCTTTTTCTTCAAACATCTTTTTCGACATCAGTATGGCGCTGATACCCATTGAACTGACATATTCCAGCTCCGCAAGGTCCAGGATCGCGCCGGTGACCGCTTTGGCGATCAACTGCCTGCTTTTATCGAGCAGCTGCGTATGGGTCTCGGTGTCAAGATGTCCTTTCAACTTGATGATGACGGTGTTCTCATCCTCTTTTCTGAATACACTCAGCTCTAAAGCCATGGACCCTCCTTGTATGATAGGGGAACTATCCCGGATATTCGAACACGACCGCGGTAATGTCGTCGAACTGCCTGCCTTTACCCTCGAACGCAGCATGGCGCTGTTCAAGATGCGCAAGCGCTTCGTCGATGGGCATGGCACGCACGCCCGTTACGCTGTTTTTGAGGTTCTCGATCCCGAATTCCCTGCCCGTTGTTGACCGCGCCTCGGTCCATCCGTCCGTATACATGAACATCCTCATATCCCGCGTAAAAGACTGCCGGACTGTCGTAAATCTGATGTTCTCCATAAGGCCCAGAGGCGGGCCGGAGGCGGGCAGGACCTCGATAACTCCTTCGGCTGTTTTATTCGTTACCAGCGCCGCCGGATGTCCGGCGCAGGCGCCCTCCCAGTACCCGTCCTTATGATGCACGACGACATACTGCCCGGTAACGAACCTGCCGTTCAAAAGGGGCTTGAGCTGATTGTTCAACACATACAATACCTCAGCCGGATCGCGCGACATGCGGCCGGCAACCCGCAAAAGCGATATCGTCTGCGCCATGATAAGGGAGGCGCTCACCCCTTTGCCCGATACATCGCCGATGAACACGCCGAACGCGGCCTCGTCGAGCGCGATGATATCGTACAGGTCCCCGCCCACGAACCGGGCCGCTTTCAGATACGCGCGGATGTCCACGGGACCGATCCGGCGCACGTCCGGCGGCAGGAAACTGCGCTGGATGCTCGCGGCGATCTCGAGCTCCTTTTCAAGAAGCCGCCTTTTCTGGACCTCTTCGAAAAATTTGGCAAGCAGCACGACCGCATACACGATCCCGATGCAGGCCAGGGGCAGAAAAACGTCGATGAATATGCCCTGATATGCAAAGAGCGTCCATGCGGCAAGAACATATACGCCCGCGACCGCAATGCATATTCCGAACGCCGCGACCGGAGCCGCCGCGGCGCAGACTGCGAACGCCGTTGCCGCAACCGCGATACCGATAAGCGCGCGGCCGACAGCGCCGGCGCGCTTGACAAACGCATTGCGCAGGATACTGTCGCAGACGCTTGCCTGCGTTCCGACCATCGGATAGACCGGATCGATCGGATTTGCCCGGAAATCCGAGGTTCCCGCAGCGGTCAATCCCACAAAGCATATGGCATCCTTTAATACGCTCAGATCGAGCCACGAAGACGCGCCTTTTTGCATCGCAGCCGCAGCCCGCAGCACGTCAAGATAGGAATAATGCGAAAATGTCCTGGTCCAGGGGCCCGGATAATTCACCCATATCGCGCCCGACGCTTCGGCGGCTTTGTTCAAAACATCTTCCACCGGCACGCCCAGATATTGCGAAGCGGCGAGCACGCCGAGCGACGGGAACAGCTCGCTGCCGTGCCGGATCATTGCCGGCACCCTGCGCACTTTCCCGTCGCGGTCGACGATGATATTGATATGGCCGGCGCCTGCCGCATGTTCCCGCAATGCCGGCGCAACGCCCGCCAGCATCTCGCTTGAAACCGCAGGCGGTCGATACTGCATGCGCTCCAGCTGGAACGCCATGGGAAGAAAAACCCTGCCTGAACGCCGCAGGACTTCGGATAATACCGGGTCTGAGCCGGATGGCTCGGCAAGAAGGATATCGAAAACGATCATGCGGCATCCTGCCTGCGTCAGCGCGTCGATCAATGCGGCATGGAAATCCCTGGACAAAGGCCATCGGCCAAGGGCCTTGATGGTGTCATCCGCTATCTCGATCACTGCGATGCCAGGATGCGTGGCCTGGACAGGCCGCGTCCTCATCAGCCAGTCATACGCGGCCATTTCCTGATGATCGAAAAAACCCGAGAACACCGCCCCATTGATGCACAGGACCGGAACGAGGACCGCCCAATACCGGAATACCCGTTTCATGAAAGGCTCTGAATGGTTTTCGACATCCTGACGCCGCTGCCGTTGTCGTAGAACTCGACTTTATCCATAAGCTTGCGCATGAGATACACGCCGCGGCCCGAGGGCTGATGCGCCTTTTCTCCCCGTGTCGGGTCGGGAAGGACGCGGAAATCGAACCCGTCGCCTTCGTCATGGATGTCCATGGTGATCTGCCGGGGGCCCGCGTCGATATGCACGGTGACAAAACAACGCTCATCGAGCCGGTTTCCGTGGCGCATGGAATTGACCATCGCTTCCTCGAGCGCGAGCTTGATCTTGAATACATCGTCCTTGGAGCCGATCAACGGCAGAAGTTCCTGCGCGACGCGGTCAAGGAACGGGTTGACGGCCTTCAGGTCGGTCTTGAGCTTCTCGTGCACGCGGTATATGGATGCCATATGGTCCGTCATGCGAAACGTTCCGGCGGTTTAATATTGCCCTTCTGGACCCCGTCGAGGAATTTGTCAAGGTATTCGTCCGCTTCGGTCAGGCTTGCGAACATCTGGGGGCTCAATATCTTCATGGTATCGAATACCTGCTTGACCTGCGGCTGCATGTTCACCAGCGCGATCGTTCCCGCGCGCTCTTCGACCGCCAGCTTGACGCGGAAAAGCGCGCTCAGTCCCATTGAGCTGATATACGAAACCTGCCCCATCTCGAATACGACGGCCTTTGCTTTCGGCACGATATCTTTCAGCCGCTCTTCGAACAGCTGATACGTTTCCGTATTGATCTCGCCTTTGGGCGCTGCGACAAAAACCCCGGATTCCTTCTCAATGATCGAAACATCCAGAGCCATTGCGGCCTCCTTATTTTTTGGGATTTTTCTGCGGAACAGGTTTTTTATGCAAAGGCGCCTTTTTCTCAACAGCGCCGCCTGCGTTATGCAGGGCGCTGCGTTCCTGCGCCTGAAGCTCTTTGAGCTTCTGCGGTGCCTGCTGCTTGAACTGTTCCTGCACTTTCAATTCCTTGTCCTTCCGGGGCTCCTGCTCTTTGAACTGCTGTTTGAGCTGCTGTTCCCTGGCCTGCTGCTTGAGCTGCTGCCCATCAGCCTGCTCTGCCCGCTTCCGATCCCCGCTGACCAGCGGTTTGAATCCGTCTTCCGGACGGGCCTTTTTGCCCTTCATCTCCTGAATAAAATCCTTGCGGTTGAACTGCGGCCGCTCCTGCCGCTTGATGACCGCCTCGCCTGCGCGACGGCGCACCTGCTGCTTCATGTCCTGCCATTTCTGCTGCCTGCCTGCAGCCATGGGACGGGGCTGCATGGGCGGCTGGAACCGTTTCACCGTGGTCATCTGGCCGGGCTGTATCATGGTCATCTGCGCTGATTTCACGCCGGCGGATTCAAAATGCCTGACATACGGGATGCTGTCGATTGCCTCGACGTCAGTCCCTTCGCCGCTGACCTTCGTGACCCAATCGGTCCCCCGTGCGCCGGATACCGCCGTCGGCGTGCGGATCTCGAACGAACTGCCGCCTGCCAGTTCGCTGACAGAAGCGAACACCTCGCCCGTCGTCATGGAAAGCTTTTCGTCGCCGGACAATACCACCTCGGCATCCGTATTCTCGTTCAACCGCACCACATTGGTATTCGCCTCGTTGAACGAAAGTTCGGCTGACCCCCCGTCGGATGTCTTTATCGTATCGCCTGCCTCAAGCGCCATGCCTTCCTGCGCCGCAGCGTATTCGTCAGCGCCTTCAAGCAGAACTTCGACCGTGCCGTTCACCGATATGATCTCGGCCTGGTCAGCGGCTGCGAAGGAACAGGCGCATAAAAGAAAAAAACCGCACAAAACAAAAGAAACCATGCTCCTCTTGTGCGTGCGATTTTCCATACGCATTGTTTTCATACGCTGATATTATATCGGAAATTTACAGTAAAATCAATCATTCACTGCCCGGCCTGCTCACTCACTGATCAATCATCGATGTAATAATTGCCCCTGCCTGAAGCGCCTGTGCGGCCGCGGCCCATTCCGCCTGACTGGCCCATGCCCGGCTGAGCGCCGTGCCTGCGCAAAAGCGCGATCATTTCGGTATTCTGCCTGAACATCGCCATTGAAAGCGGCGTTGTGCCGGTATCTATTTTTGCGTTCACGTCTGCGCCGTTATCGATGAGGACCTGCGCGGCCTCGATATGGCCTTTTTTCTGGCCTTTGAACGCGGCGAAATGCAAAGGCGTCGAGTCATTGCGCGTGCGCGCGTTGACGTCCGCGCCGTATTTGATGAGCAGGCGCGCCGCCTCGGGCTGGGCCTGGGACGCGGCGACATGAAGCGGCGTTCCTTCGTTCTTATTGCGGATGTTCGGGTCTGCCTTGTAAGTCTCGAGCAAAAGCTTGACCGCTGCGGTCTGTCCTTTGCCCACTGCCCAGTGAAGCGGGGTCTTTCCGACATCGTCCTGCACGAGCAGAAGTTTCGGGTTCCTGTCCAGCAGGGCTTTTAATTTCGCCAGGTCGCCGCTCTGGGCAGCGTCATGGATCTCGCCCGCGTGAGCCGCATTGGCCAGACCGCACAACGCCAGCCATCCGCACAATACGAGTATGATCTTTTTCATCACCGGCCTCCTTTGATCATGAAAAACGCACCGCGAGCATGGTAATATCGTCCGACTGCGGCTCATCCTTGGCGAAATCGCGCAGGGCCCGGCGCAGCGACAGGACCATCTCTTTAATATCCTGCCCTTCCATTGCCTGCAGGGCAGAACGCAGGCCCTGTTCGGTAAAGAATTTTTTCTCCGGGTCAATGGCCTCGGTCACCCCGTCGGTATACAGGAACAGGGTATCCCCGCTGCCGAGCGTTATCGATGACTGTTTGTACGCAAACCCCGCCATCGGGCCGAGGACAAAACCCTTGTCAACAGCAAGGTATTCAAAACGGCCCCCTGCCGGGCACACGAGCGGCGGATTGTGGCCTGCGTTGGCGAACTCGACCGCGCCGGTCCGCGTGTCAAGCACCCCGCACAGGACCGTGGCGAACATGCTCGTGTTATTATCGAGCGCGAGGATATTGTTCACCCGCGCCAGTATCTGCGCAGGAGACGATCCCTGCAGCGCTTCGTTCTTGAGCAATGTTTTGGTGATCATCATGAACAATGCCGCAGGCACGCCTTTGCCCGAAACATCGCCCATGGCAAAATACAGCTTCGTTTCGTTGACAAGGGCAAAATCATAGAAATCCCCGCCGACCTCTTTTGCCGGCTCCATCATGGCGAAGATATCGAATTCCTTCCGGTCAGGGAACGCCGGGAATATCCGCGGCAGTATCCCGGTCTGTATCTCGCGCGCGATCTTTAATTCGCTCTCGATGCGCTCCCTGGCAGCAGTGGCCTCGGTCAGCCTTCTGATATAGTCTTTGAGCGCATCCTTCATTGCGGCAAAAGCCTGGGTCAATCTGCCCACCTCGTCGCCTGATGCGTATCCGGGCAGAACCGCGTCGAGATCCCCCTTGCCGATCGCCTGCGCAGCATGGGCCATGCGCCGCAGGGGCTTGGTGATCGAATGCGATATGGCCGCGATCACCGCCACGAGCAGCAGTATGCCGAAAATGCCGACCCCTGCGGACACCAGGGTGTTCGTGCGGATGTCGGCGAACAGTTCGTCCTCGGGGAACACGACCGCAAGCGACCAGCCGCTGGCAGGCACGGGCGTGTAATACATCCAGCTTTTTTTATTGCGCACAATGGACATATACGGCACGAAACCCGTCTTGCCGGCAATCATCTCCCTGCCGATCCGCCGCAGCGCCGGGTCATTGCGGCGGGCCGCGACCGTGAATATCGTCTCGTTCATGATCAGGTCTTTATCCGCATGCGTGATGATCGTGCCGTTGCGCGACACCAGGTACGCGTCGCCGGTCTTGAGGATCCTGACCGAATTGACGATCGCGGTCAGATGTTCAAGCGATACGTCCGCGCAGATGATCCCGTGCAATTTCGGGCCGTACGGCGTCGTGTAGTAAAAAGGCACCGAATAGGTGCCCATCATGATATCGTCGAAATACGGTTCGCTCCAGACAGCGGCGTTGAGCTCGCGGGGTATCTGATACCAGTCCTCGTAGAAATACCGGTATGCGTCATCACCCATATAGGTGAGGACCAGCCCCTTCTTTTCCTTCGCATAGTACGGGGCGAAATAAAGCAGGCCCGGGTCGAATGCGTACGGCTCGAACGCGATGCCCATGCCGTAGATCTCGTCGTTATTGGCCACCGCCAGCCGCAGAAGATCGTCGATTTCCTGTTTGTTCAGGCTGCCGGATTCGATGGCAAGGGCGAGGTTCTGGGGGATCTCTTCGATCTCCGACAGCGCGCCGTTGATCTTGTTGACCGCGCGCAACGCGATGTTCTCTGCAGTCTGCCGGATATCGGAAAGGATGATCCGGCGCGAAAGATGGAAATTCAACCCGATGATCGACAGAAAAATGATCGAGCAGCTGCCGGAGAAAAACAGGATGAATTTGAACGCGAGGCTTCTATTCCTGAACATGGCCCTCCGGGGGACGGTAAAAATCGCGATAAAGCGGTATTGCCTCGATCAGGCCGCCGCGCAGCAATTCTTCGGCAACACGGTCGAAGTCATTCTGAACAAGCGTGCCCGCAGGAGCGGGATCATCCGGCATGATCAGATCTTTCATCTTCGACAGCATCCAGCGCTGATGCACGCGATTGGCGGGAAGATGCGCTTCGCGCATGCGCGCGAGCACGATATCGACCGCCTCATCGGGATGATCGAATGCATATTGCCAGCCGTCGAACGACGCGGCAACGAACGCGGCTGCGCCGGCAGGATCCTTATCGAGCGTTTCCTCAAGGCAATAGATGCCGTCCTCGGGAAAGTTCATGCCCAGATCGCTGAAAAAGAAGGTAACGAGCTCTTCGGGATCCAGGCCGGAATTGATGATCGTATCGTATTCGTTATACCACATGGCAGATACCGCGTCGACCCCTCCCCTGAGGAACAGATTGACCGTATACGACTGCGGCACGATCTCGGCAGTAACACCGGTCCGGCGGAAATACGCCTCGGGCTGGATACGCAGATCGCCTTCCCACAGGCTCACCTTCCTGCCCTGCATGTCCTGCGGCTTGAGTATCCCGCTTGACCTGCGGCTGATCAGCATGAGCGCCGAGCGCTGCACGACCTGGCCGACATTGACGAGTGCGACATCTGCGGCGCGGCGCTGCACCGCGGACACAAGCCACGCGATGCAAAAATCGGTTTTTTTATTCTTGAGCGCTTCGAGGGACGGATCATTGGCTCCGCCGGGAACCAGGGTAACGTCAAGGCCCCTCTGCCGGTAAAACCCTTTTTCAACGGCAACGATATATCCGGCGAACTGGGCCTGCGGCTTCCAGAGCAAAGCGCACGATACCTTTTTTAAGGGGACATCAGCGGCCCGGCCACAGGCGGGAAATATAACAACCGCTGCCGCAACAACAAGAATGATCCTGAGGGATATGTGAACCGGAGCTTTCATCCCGCCCATTATACCAAAAATGGGGTCAGACACAATAAATAATGGGGACGGTTCTCCAAAAACATAGGGACGGTTCTCCTTCGGAAAACATGGGGACGGTTCTCCGAACGAGAACCGTCCCCATGTTTTCAATTGTCACATGCCCCATTTTTTGATACAATGCGAGCCATGGACAAGACGCATACACATATCAAAAAAGTCGGGATCACCGGATCAGCGGGCAACATCGGTTCCACCCTGCAAAAGGGGCTGTGCGAAAAATACGACCTGTGCCTGTATGATGTCCGCGATGCCAGGCCGATATGCCCGGCATTTTTCAAAAAGATCGATTTTGCCCAGCGCAGCCAGCTCGACGGTGTTTTCAACGGGCTCGACGCCCTTATTCACCTGGCCGGAAACCCCCACCCTGACGCTCCCCGCGCGCAGACATACCGCAACAACTTCGAAGCGACCAGTTATGTTTTTGAGGAAGCGCGCAAGGCAGGCGTCAAAAAGATCGTTTACGCAAGCTCCAATTTTTACCACGAGGCAGCGATCGGCCGGATTCTCGACGGATCCATGCGCGGCCGCATCACCCTCGACATGGCGCCGAGCCCCATATCGCTCTACGGCGAATCAAAGGTGTACGGCGAATCGCTCGGCAGGCATCTGGCATATCTGGGAATGCAGTTCGCGGCGCTGCGCATCGGCTGGACCGTGCCGCAGGATAACCCGAAGATGTACTGGGGGGATTACATGCGCGCCGTCTTCTGCTCGAAACGCGACCTTGTCCAGGCATTTGACAAAGCCCTGCAGGCGCAGGCCGCGTTCCTTCCCGCATTTGTCACGAGCAACAACACGCACAATGTCTTCGACCTTGCCGAGACGAGAAAAACGCTCGGTTTCGATCCGCAGGACAACGCCGAAGATTATTAGCCGAATATCTCGTCGATACGCTGGACCAGTTCTTTCGGCGAGATCGGCTTCTGGATGAAATAGTGCCCGCCGAGGCGCCCCGCCTTCTGTTTCAACTCATCGTTGGACACCAGCGACTGCAAGAACGCCATGGGGATCGCTATGGCAGTGACGAACACGATCGTGATCCCTTTGGTCTCATCGTCCTCGCACAGGATCTGCGCGGCTTCCGTGCCTTCCATATCAGGCATCATGACATCGAGCAGGATCATGTCCGGCTTGTTCGCCTTGGCCAGATCGATGCCCTTGGTCGCCCGCGTGGCTGTCAGGACCTCGAAACGGCCGGTGCGCTCGAGTATGGATTTGATCAGATCGCATATCTCCTGTTCATCGTCGACAACGAGTATCTTCTTTTTATCGCTCATGTTCCCTCCTTAAACCCCCCGGGATATCCCCGGGTTTCAGCCGCCGATAATAACATGCGGAGCGTCATCGACCCATGTGCCGCTCGCCTGTGCGTTGAAATGGTTATTGGCATAATCTCCGCTAAAACTGCCGAGGGTCAGCGTTTTATCCGGTTCTGTGCCGACAATAGTTCCCGAGAAATTCACGTTCGGATCAAAAGATGCCGGAATCGACGTGTTCAGGAGCAACGGAGTCTGGATATCGCTCAAAGCTATTTTGTCGGTCGCCGGGTTGGTAAAATATAAACCCCATCCGGGCGCCAGGATAGAAGCGTTAAAATCCCCTCGCATGCTCGCGGTCCAGGTACCGTCTTTTTTAAGGGTCAGATCAAGATTTGCCGCATATATTTGATCAGGCATATGGGGCACAGACACGCCGTCCCTGACAAACGGTATCTGCGCAAGGACATCCTCGGGGAACGGCTTAAAAACCTGCTCGAACGGCGGCAAAGGCGGCAGGAGCATCTTGGCAGGATCCATAAGCGGCGGCAGCGGCCCCTTGGGCCCTTCGCCGTGGAACGGCGCGTGCGGCGGCAGAGGCGGTTTCTCAATGTTTCCTGACTGGCCGGCGAACGCCTTGCCCGGCCGATACCCGTCCACGGGCTTATCCATAGGCATGGGGATCCCCGGGCCGACGCGCTGGTTCATGGGTGTCATTGCCGGAGCGGATATGGCGCCTGCGGGATTCACAACGGTGTTCTGGCCCGCGAACAACTGCCGGGTCTGTCCGGTCATGACGCTCGTGACGATACCGCTTCCTCCTTCGAAGAATACGCGTGTTTCAGGGACCGGCATATCGACGGTCGGCGGAGGAACGACGATCCGCAATACCGTGCCTCTGACGCCTGACACCGCAGTCGGCGTGCGCAGCTGGAACGTCGACTTGGAATCGATCTTTTCGATCACGCCGATGACCTCCCCCACGCTCATATCAAACGTATTCTCGTAACTTCCGGTTTCCGGATCGTAGCGCAGTTTCGAGAACCCGAGCTCTGTGTCCGCCTGCAGATACAGCACATTGCCGTTGGCCATCCGGATCTCCGCTTTACCGTCTGCGCCGGTCTGGACCTTTTCGCTTTCCGAAACAACGTCCTGCGCACAAGCGGGGCGCCAGTCATCCGCATCCTTTTTATAGATCCGCACCGTGCCCGAAAGCTCAGTGATGACCGCGTTCATCTCTGCCGCGTCCTTACCCGGGATCCATTTGCGGATCAACGCGCGCTCCACGTCCTTCCTGTGCTGCTTCATTTCGATATCCAGCATTGGACGGACATCCGAAGGCGGGTTGTCGAACGCGACAAAAACGCAATCCCCTTTGACAAGGTTGATCTCGCTTCCGGTCAAAGCGGCGGAGCCGACGGCCATGGCGCCTTCCTGCACGAACACCCCTGTCCTGCCTGCCAGATACGAAACAAAAATGTCAGAACCTTTGACGGAGCCGTGCGCATTCGGGGTGTCCACCCGGAACGTCCCGGGCCTGCCGGTCTTTGACACAACCGCCTCGATCTTGCCTCTGGTGAGATCGACCCGGCAGAACTCGCGTTTTCCGTCAGGGCCGATCGCGAATTCCTCCAGCATCAGACAGCTTGCCGGCGCGATCCTGATGACGCTCTTGTCCAACAGTTTTATCTCTGCCTTTGAATAGTTCTTGGTCCTGATACGGTCGCCCTGATACACCGGCTGGGACTCAACCGCGATAACGGTCTCTCCGCCGGCAGGGGGGGTCACGTCGCACACGCCTTCGATGAACGTGATCGTCCCGACCTGCGGCTGCTGGGCAACAGCGATCCCTGAACACAGTAAACAACAGAATAACAGCATAATGATCGATATCATGCGCATATCAAACGCCTCCTGAGGACGCATTTTAAAAACGCCACTGCGTCCCGATGCTGTACAGGTTCTTCTTATATTTGTACACGCCGATGCTGGCGCCGTCGTATATAAACGTATGCTGCAGCTGCAGCTCGAAGTCCCGGAATATCTCCCAGGAGAACAGGTTTGCAAGCGTCACCACATTGTCATGCCGGGCTTTGCTGTAGGTCGTATTATCGTGTTCGAAATCCTGCCGGTAATAATCGGCGACAAAATTCCATTTATAATCCTGCGCAAAAGGCACCGCGGCCATACACGTCAGCCGGTGGCCCGCATAGGTCCAGTTGCGGCCGTCCGCTTCCTCATAATTAGCAGCATAGCGCACATTCACGAACCCTTCGTTATTACTGCCGAAGAACCGGTACCAGCCGGCCGAAACAAGGTGGTCATGGCTGTCCCTGCGCTCGTCCTCGCTCGACGCGGACCAGAAATAATTCTTCGCGTTATACTGCAGCTGCACCTGGGCCATGGTCCTTTTGCCGAGCATGAAATTGCTTATGACCCCGGCGCCGGATGTTTCCGAATACCGTTCTTCGTTCACCGAAACGTAATTAAAATGCATCGGCAGGGCGATCGACGCTTTTTCGAAATACAGAACCGGCTGCACGGGAAAATCGTAACTGCGCACGTCATAGTAGCCGATATCGTCGTGCTTGGAACCGTAGCCCGAAAAACCGAATTTCAGCGCGGCTTTGTCCGTCGGCTTCACGGTGTATTCCGCCTGCGCGGTGGCCACATGCACGAGATCGTGCTCCTTCGATACCGAAGTGCTCAACGCCTCGTCGTTCGGTTTGCAGACGACATTGTCATCGTACTGGAACGCGTAGCCGACGCTGCCGCGGAAATTCTTCTGCGCGTCCTGCGCGCGCTCGATCGCCTTCATATATTCGTTCGCATACCCGGCGAGATCGGTCGCCGGGTCCTTGACGATGATCTCCGTGAAGATGCCGCGGGCTTTGCGGTAATCCTTCATCTGCGTGTAAATAAGCCCTTGCTGATAGGCCACGGCCTGCGCAAGAGACGCATCGAGGCTCCGGGCGTCGGCGAACGCCTTCAAAGCCGCTTCGAGATCGATCCCCTCTTTTGCAAGCACCAGGCCCTTGAAGAACGCCACCTGCGCAGGGGACACGAAATCCTGCTCGGCGCGGCCGATCCATTTCTTCGCCTCGTCGAGCTCGTCGCACTGATATAACAGATCGATGAGCTCGGGCAGGGCCTGCTCTATGACCGGCTCGAGCGTGACGGCTTCGACGAGATACGGCCTGGCCGACGGGTAATCCTGGAGCCGCTTGTATGTCATGCCCAGATAATACGCGGCCTCGCTCGAACGCGGCTTTTCCGCCTTCAGTTGTTTGAACCGGTCAAGCGCCTCTTCGAAATTTTCATGCTGGAAAAGCCAGCGCGCCTGTTCGAAAGATGAAACGGAAGGTGTTTCGGCGAGCGCGCGGGAAGGATCGGCGAAGCAGGCAATGACTGCAGTGAACGATATGAACAGCAAAAATAACGCGGTCTTTTTCGCTCCCATGAAAAAAAAGCGCTTCCCCTTTTATGTGCCCTGCGGCGCAGGTTCGGGCTGCGGCGCGGCTTCGGGCGCGGTCCCGGCCTGCGATGCGGCTTCAGGCGCGGTTCCGGATGCCTCCTCGGCCTGAGCCTGTTTTTCGAACACCGTCAGCGTGAATTCAATGGGCACGAATCCCATGCTGCCCTGCGTCTCTTTGTTCCTGCCTATGCTCAATCGGGAGCTGTCCGTGAAGCCGCACGCGACGATGAAATCATACACGGTCTTTGCGCGCGCGTCGGCAAGCTTCGAGAACACGGTCCTGTCGTTCGGCGGCGTTTCGATGATCCTTTTCTTAAGCTCAGCGTTCAACGTCGCGGCATCGAGATCCGAATACTTGCCCCGCAGTTCCTTGGTCAGGTTCCAGAATGACATGATGCCGAACCGCTTCTGATAGAGTTCCTGATACACCATATCCTCGGTGCGCTTGGGAAGTTTCATCAGCGCCTCGAAATCCCGGTTGAAGACCTCGGTTGTCATGGTCTGCCAGTCCAGGACAGGGTCATACGTGCCGTTGACCTCGATGCGCAGTTTCGGCCGCTCAAGCAAACCATTGACGAGGATCTTGAGCTTCTCCTGTTCTTCCTCGGAAAGGCCGGATGTGCCCGGAACAAAACGCGTCATGCCCGGCTCTTCGGTGCCTGAGTCCGCGCCGAGCATTTGCGCCATGAACATGAACGGCGATGTGACGAGCTTCATGAAAAAGTTCCTGACCACCCCGAATACGAGATGGCTGTATTTGAACTGCGGGTCAGACATGTCCCCCGAAACGGGAAGCGATATCTTGATGCGGCCCTGCGGGTCTTCAAGAAGCGCGATCGCAAGGTTGAACGGCAGGTTCAATGCGTCCTTGCTCTCGATTTTCTCGCCGAAGCCGAAACGCTGGATCATCAATTTATGGCTCGCCTTGATCTTGTTGTCCTCGATCTTGTAGGTCATCTTCACGTCGAGCTTGCCGTCCCCGACCGCGCGGCCGGTATACTTGCCCGCATAGGGGGTCACGACCTGCAATGCGTAATTATTGAGGGAGAACGTGGTCTCCAGGCGCAGAGGCTGGACGAACGGTTCGACGAGCGCTTCGGTCGCGATCTCGCCCTTTTCGTCAAGTCTGGCCTGAAAATCCACCCGCACCTGAGCATCCGGCTTGGTGGTGACGCCGGTGACGCGGATGTCAATATTGTTGATGGAGGTTGAGAAATTCGGGCTGACCGATTGATCGGTAAAGCTCACCGTGCCCTTCTGGACAGTGATGATATCGACGATCACCAGCGGCAGCGGTTTGGATCCGGCAGACGCAGCCTGCGGGCCTGCGGCACCTGTATCCGGGGCCTGCGGCTCCTTCTGCTCCGGCGTGCCGCTCTGCGCGGCAGCAGGCTCAGCTGCCTGCGGCACGAGGCTCATCAAATTGATCGTTCCGTCTGCCTGCAGGATGGCGTTCACGGCCAGGCCGTCGAGATTGATTGACTCGACCCTGATCTCTTTCCTGAAAAGCTTGAGAAAGCTGACATCGACGGAGAACCTGTTAAACCCTGCCATCACCCGCTTATCCGCATCAGTGATCTGAAAGCCGTTGACGCTCAGGCGCCACAGGAACGGATTGAACAATATCGCGCGCACGGACACGGGAGTCTTGAGGATCTTTGTTGCCTGGCTCTTGACCGCCCATGTCCCCCCGACCGGGATAATGACAAGGCACAGAAACAGATAAAAGATAAAAACGCCGATGATGATCTTTGCCGTAATACCGAGGATCGTGCGTAAGAGAGACGGCATAAGCGCCCCCTTTCTTTAAATAAAAACAATGCTGACAGCCATCACCGCCATGCCGAAGATAACGCCCAGGATGGAAATATGGTACCCTTCGTCCTGGCAGGACAAGGGCAAAAGCTCGTCGAAACTGATAAAGACCATGACGCCTGCGACCAGGGCAAGGGAAAAAGACAGGACAAAGGCGTTCAAGAACGGCATCAGGATAAGTATCGCGATGACCGCGCCCGCGGGTTCGGCGAACCCCGAAAGGAACGAATAGAAGAACGCCTTGCGCTTGCTCTTCGTCGCATAAAATATGGGCATGGCGACCGCGACACCTTCGGGAATATTGTGCAATGCGATAGCGATCGCAAGGACGACGCCGAGCTTTACATCCGCGAGCGCGGACATGAATACCGCAATGCCCTCGGGGAAATTATGGATCGCGATCCCGATGGCCGTGAATACGCCCGCGGACATGAGCTTCTTGTCATGGACATCTTTATGGATATGCTCTGCGATATATTCGTGCGGGATGAAAAAATCGATCAGCATGACAAAGACGATGCCGCCGAAGAAAGCGATGTTCGCCTGCACGGGACCGATATGCCGTATCGCCTCAGGCAGAAGCTCGACCAATGAGACATACAGCATGACCCCGCCCGACATGCCGAGGAAGAACTGAAGGTGTGACCGTTTAAAATCCCTGATAAAGAAGGTGATGCAGCTGCCGATCACCGTGAACAACCCGGCAAGCAGGCTCAAAAGCAGCGGGAACCATATCTGAGTGGTGACCATCAAACTCCTTGATGAAAATGACCGCGCGCGATGTTTTCTCAGATACGATTCTACCCCAAAGACAAGCGACCCGCAAGAAAAAACTCACCCCTCAAAAAAGGGGGACGCTTCCCTTTTTTTCCGCGGGCGCCCTATCAGAGGAATTCCCATTTTTATGCCATTCTGCCGACATAATGCTTCAATATAGCGATCGCTGCCGATGATCGCCGCTCTGGCCAGCTTAGCTGAGTTGACAAGTATATCGTTTACCACGAATTTGATATACCTTTCCCGCCTTGCGAGCGGATGTTCCGCCAGCTCGATATACTCAGGGCTGTCGCTGACAACATCATCGGGAATACCAAACGCATAATGGCGATAACTGCTAAAACGATAATCCTCCGGCATACGCACCATACCAGCCCGGACAGGATTAAGTTCGATATATTTGCCGCACTGCAATAAGTACACGTTGGTTTCAATAACATTACTTTTATATCTTCCCTGCCAAACATGTCCGTAATACCCGTATTTCCTTCTGTAAAAATTATAATACGATAGGTTCAACTGCTTCATAAACTTTGCGAACCGACTCATCTGGATAATCCATGCAATAAAATGAATGTGAGTCGCCATGATGCAGTAATGGAATATATCGATCTTATTCTCGGTTTTCAACTCTTTCAACAATTTCCAGTAAAAAAGCTTGTCGCTGTCGTCATGGAAAACGACTTGTTTGTTATTGCCCCTGCACATAACATGCAGAGCTGAATCTTGCGGGACTATCCTGCTATGTCTCGGCATGGTGGATCCTCCTTCCTTTAAAAGAATAGACGCGCCAGAAAGGAAAATCTCACTTAAAAAAAAGGGGGACGCTTCCCTTTTCCTCGCAAGCTGGCTTGCCGGGGAAAAGGGAAGCGTCCCCCTTTTTTTATTTAGTCTCGAACAGCGCAAAAAGCGCGATCACGCCAATGATCACCAGCGGTATGACAACCCAGTGATTGACATGCAGGATCTGCGGTATGGTGATCTTGCCAAGATCAGCCCAGGTCAGAACGGTTTTTTTGAGGAACGGGTACATATGCGAGAATATCCCCGCGCCCGTTACCATGCCCAGGACAGCCCAGAACGCATCCACGCGGCCCTCGCCCAGCGCAGCCAGGGACGTCGCAGGGCAATACCCGACAAGCGCCCAGCCGGCGCCGAACAAGAGCCCGCCGAATATCACCGCGCCCAGTATCGCCGGCTTGACCGCAAGTTTGACGATCCCGGCATCCTTGAGAATATAGATACCCACCATCCCGAAGATGATCGCAGAGAACATGAATTTGATCACGGTCATATCCTTGAACAAGAGCACATTGATCTGCCTGTCGAACCGGATCACCTGCGCGCGCTGAAGAAGAATACCGAAAACGATCCCCGTGATCAATCCGATAAGGTTCGTATTCATCTGGGCCTCCTTTGCGCATACAGCAGGCGCGCGACCACAATGCCGCCGGCAAAGAAACATACCATGGCGATAAGGCTTCCTGCCGAGAGCTGCATCATTCCGCTCAATCCGTGGCCGCTCGGGCAGCCGTCCGCGAGCCGCGCGCCGATCATCGCGATGATGCCGCCGAAGAAAGCGACGATCGCCCGTTTGACCGCGCTGTTGCCGAACCTTTGACGCCAGACCTCGGGCACCGCTTTGATTGCAAAGCTCTTTGTCGCAAGAGAAATAAGGAACGAGCCGACGAGCACTCCGGTGACGAACATCCACTGCCATTCGATCTTCGGCTCCTCCTTGATGTAATAATCCATGCGCGCGACCATCGAAGGGTTGAAGAATCTCTCCACAAACCCGGCCGCCCGCACAAAGGTGGTGGACGCGCCGAAGAACTTTCCCGTGATCCAGACCGACGCGACCGCAAGCAGGCCGGTGAGCGCGCCTCCGATATACGGGTTCAGGGCTTTTGTATCTCTTGCCATAGCATCCTCCTTCTTGCACGGATCTCTGACAGATGCAGGCGCGTATTATTTATACACAACGCCCCTGTTATCTTTCAGTGCGCCGTCCTGGTCTATGGTAAAAAAACGGGCGGGATTGTTCTTGCTCGCCGCCTTGACGATGAATTCATAGCGGGTAGGGACCTCAAGCGTATATGTAAAATACCGGTCTTTCGTGTTCAGATCACCGCACAGCAGCTTTGACCATGAAGACGCGTAGCGTTCGTCGGGCGCAGAATATGCGAACGCGTCTTTTTCAGCCTGGAACGCGAGCTTCAGATTGATGCGGGCATTGCGTTCTTTTTCAAGCGCGCCGTTATACACCATCGTGCCCGCCAGGAGGACCAGAATGATGACAACGACAAGCAGTTCGATCAGGGAAAAACCCCTGTGCGGGCCCGGTTTAATTATTCGGGAAATGGACATGACCGGTGACTTTCCATTTTGTGACCGCGGTACGGGAGGGCAAACTGACCTTGACCGTACCGGTATCGTATATAAGCGTCGGATTCCCCGCGGGCAAAGCAGCGATGTCTTTCTGCGCGAATACGACCTGGGTATCGGTCTCCCGGGCTGTCTGATAACATGCCGCGGCTTCCCACAACTCGTCATACCAGGCGCCGATATTGCCGGCATCGCTCGAAGAATACGGGGACGGGGCATTGGTCGCTCCCAGATACGCAATACACCCCAGGACTGCGCCGGCGACTGCCATACTCATGATCACTGCTCGCTTAACCGTCATGCGTTCCTCCTTAAGATCGTGCCGCCGGCTACCGCAAATGGGCCGGCGCAGCGATAACAAATCCGTACTCTGTCTGATTATGTACCATCGCCTGCCGGATAGCCTCCAGCCGCCTGTTTACGATCAATCGTTCATGCGCATCCATGTGCGCATGCGGACGCCGCCCGATCGCTCCTGCGCGCGCCGCAAGCGCGCCTGCCGCGAAGCCTGCGCATAAACACAAGAACAACAATGCGATTATTCGTAATGAAGATGCCCGTGTATGCGCCATTTCGTGACAAATATTTCAGGATATGTCTCGACATATCCCCCGGCGGCGTTGATACTGCCGGAAACCGCCGTTTTCGTTCCCTGCGACGGATCGAAGGCCCGATACCCTGTCTGGGAACTGTGATATGCCTCTATCGCCTGCCACTCTTCATCCCATGCGATCAGATAATCCGTTATGCCGACTATTTCTCCCTCCGGGGATGAAGCGCGCGACTGCCGGCTGCTCCACAGGCCGATACCCGCGCCCAATATAAAAAGACTGATGCCGGCGAAGATCCATTTCCTGTTCTTCATCATCCTCCTCCTGCTTTACCCCTGATAAAATACGGAAATCCGCGTTTTGCTCCCATGCGCAATTTGTACGTGCAGCCCAGGCCCAGCGGGGACGGTACCGAGGACACGATCTCATAGGCGCCGCCCTGCTTCTTCTCGACCGTATACGACACCGTGTACGCCGTATTCCGGGCGTTCACCGTATACGACCGCGTGACGGGAAACGTCTTGAACCGCCCCGGTATGATAAAATCGCATTGCGCGAACGTCTGCGCCGTCTCGCATAAATAATACGCGATGATCCTGTCCATTCCCTTCTCGTGCTGTTTCACCCGGTAGTTCAGCACGATGATCATGGCGATCACGGTCAACGACAGCAAGAAAAGAGTCCCCAGAGACAGCATGAACGCAAATCCGCGCCGGGCCCCGGCATGACGCATATACACTCTCATTCCTCCCAGAAATCCTGAAGATCAAGCGATAAGCCCTGTGTCATGGCAAACCCGACCGGCGCTACCAGAAGCTCTTCGTGCATCGGCCGGCCCGCTTCCGTCCAGAATATGGTCACACGGATCGAATAATATTTTTTACAGGCGGTCTTCGTTTCGTCGCACGGCAATGCGGTGCCGTCGGGCAGTGTTTCGCTCGTCAATCCTTCATAGACCATCCTGACCGAAAGAGGATCGGATTCCGGCACGTACTTCTTTTCCAGGATATCCCCGAGCTTCTCGAACGGATCCACACAGCAGGTGCCGTCGATCGTACTGCCGCATAACGGAGCGCTGCCCGTATAGACGCTTTCGTATTTCTGTACCGCCGGCTGATATGCGTATTCGAATTTGCAGTGGGAGAGGACAAAATCAGACTCCCCGAACTCGACGACATCGCGCAGGAGGCTGAGGGCGATATTCCGGTAATGGAGGCTGTGCACGAGGCGGGTGAAATTCTGCGATGCGAGGGCGATAAATCCGGCTCCCAGGAGGAGCAGAATGGCGGCAACCAGCACTTCCAGAAGGAGGACACCTTTATTCTTCACAATTTATTATTGTATATGATTCTCCCCGGTTGTCAATACCAACTATTCCCCGGAACCGGGATCATGTCCCCAGGCGGCCGCGCGCGGTAACCCGGAGAAGCTCCCAGACCGCTTTCCAATCAGAAAGGTCCACGCCGCGTTTCCTGGCGTCATCGAAAACAGGGGCAAGACGCTTAACTTCTGCCTCATACCACGCTTCACTGCCGGCATTGATCCTCTGTTTCGCCTCCTCTATCTGATCCTCGGCGAATATGACCCCGCCCCCGTACGCCTTGTTCATCTGCATGGCATACGATCCGTTGATCGTGCCGGGCAGGACATCTCCCATGAACATGATCTCTTTGCCCATCTGCTGCTGCAGCTTGACCCGCAGGTTCAGCGGAACCGCGACCATGATCGTCGCAGGATCTATAGCCTGGACGCCGGCAGGCGTATGCATTGCGACATACCGCGCTTGAACGGCTGCATACAGCGTATTCGCGATCTCCTGAACCTCCATCAGCCGCCCCTGCAGCGCGGGAGACAGCCAGGCAACCCGCTCCTGGGTCGCCGACGCCAGACGCGGAACAACGGCGGTGCGCATATGCACCGTTTTGCCGGCATCGAACGGATTTACAAATTCCACATCGACGGCGACACGCTCCGGGCCTTTGGAATTGTAGTAATACACGGGGGCCCATACGCCGTCGGGCACCGGATTGCCGACGGTCCAGTCTCTTTCCATCTGGAAATCATGAGTGAACTCGACCCCTTTGACGCCCGACGCGAGGACCTGTTTCTCGGCATTGCCTTCCCGCGGATAATAGACGATCGTGTCCCCCTCGAGCGTGATCAGCGCATTGATCTCCTGCTTGTCTTGTTTATACGTAATGACGAGTGTTTTATTATCGTCGCGGATCTGCGTCTTTTTAGCGCGCATGACGCGCTGCATGACCGTATCGAAAAAACGCATTCCCTGGCTTGATCCTTCTCCGAGCTCCTTCTGAACCCCCATATACGTCGCTGCGGAATAATGCACCAGTGCGCCGACAACGGTTATGACAACGCCGAACAGGACCAATGCGATAAGGATCTCAACCAACGTCAGACCGCGCCTCATAGCCCCTCCTCTGTAATATATATAACAAGTATACCATGCTCGCCGGTATATATCAATTCTCCGGCAGGCGCATCCCGCTATTGACGCGCCCCTCTTAATTCCCACGAATCCAGCTTCTGCTCTTCATCGAACGTAAGATAGACCTTATCTGACGAGAAATACTGCGTGGGGTGGCGGTACAGGCACCGGAGCCTGCCTGCGCCGCCGTTGCCTTCGGGCTTGCACAACAACGGCTCTCCGTACATCGCGACGATCCTCTGTCGAGCCGTTCCGCGGGTCAAACGATCGTTTAATATATCGTCTTTCAGCTTGCGGAACGACTTTTCCCTGTCGTCCAGATACCCCTGGATCCCGTGCTGATTTTTCGCAAACCTCTTGAGCAATGAAATGTTTTGATAATGGCTTGAAAAACATCCTTCCAGCCACATCGCGATACACAGAACAGAGATCAGACCAGGAACGGTTCTTTTCATGGGGCGCTATCAAAAAGTTTTCTTGAACTTTATCATGACCGTATCATTGGCAACTTTATCCGCGGGCGCTCCGGACGCGGGAGCCGGTTTCAATTCCTTTTGCACTCCCAGCGAGATCGTATCGCTCACTTTCAGTTCGCCGCTGACGGTCGTTGTGATCTCGGGTTCTTTCTCCGGGCTCTGCGTCTGAACGACCCCGTACCCGACCTCGACCTTTTCAGACACCGCGCCCGTGACGCCGACGCCTTTTTTCGTTTCGTCGAACGTCACGGAAACACCGGTGATGCCGAATTTGCGCGCGATCGTGCTCCCTGACCCGCCCAGCACGAAATAATCGAAAAGGTCCATTGCCAGGTCAGGAGCGAGCCCGCCCTGGCTGAACGACGTGCCCACCCCTGCCCATTGCCTGCCCGTTGCCAGCATCACGAGCAATTGTTCCTGCGGCAGGAGCGGATCCGAAAAAAGCTGGATATCCGGCTCGTCGACCGTGCCTTTGACCGCAACCCTGATCTTGACCTGTTCGACCGTCGATCGTCCCCGCACGTCAAGCCGCGGTTTCGCGATGTCTGCCGTAAATACGAGCCTGCTTTCATCAAGCACGACGACCGCGGTCCTGCGGCCTGATACCGTTCCGGTCTTGATGACAAGCGCGCCTTTCACACTGCCCGCATCCGGCTCGTCCGTGAACGCCAGGTCGCAGACAAGCGGCGCATCGGTCATGGAAAATCCTTCATACGTAAGGCGCTGGGCGACCGCGGTACCCGTCAATGCCAGGTCGTTCAGCGTTCCCTCGAGCGCCAGATCGATCTGCGAAAGAGTCCCTGCCAGAAGGACCGCGGACCGTTTCAACCCGAAGAAGGTTATCAGGCTGTCGAGAGCGACTTTCTGGGAATATATCTTGAGGTCGAGAATACCCCCGGAATATGCCCCGTAGAAACGGATGGCCTCTCCCGTCGGCAGGAACAGAGAACCGCCCGAGATCGTGACATGGATGCCGTCGATGCCGGGGCGGGTGACCCGGATATCGATCTGCCGGATAGCGATCGAACTTCCCGCGGGCAGCTCCTTCAATCCGGCGGCGCTGACATTGCGCAGCGTGAACCCGGACGCGATACTTCCCTCGGCGTCCTCAAATGTGATATTCTCGGCATTGCTGTACCGCGCGATCGCTTTCTCCGCCGCGAACTCGCCTCCGGCCGTGGTGAACAGAAAAAAATACGCCGCGCCGGCCCCTGCGGCCAGCAGGAAGGCGGCGAAAATCATTATCTTGAAATAAGCCTTCACTGCCATGCTATCTGCTTTCGGTTGACTCCCCGACCCCGGGCGGGGCCTTCTTCCACTCATACCCCTTCAATGCCTGCTCGAACCCAAGGTCGAAGAGCGCCTGCATTTCGGCGCGGTCGAACGGTTCTCGTGCTTTTGATACGTGGGTCGAAGGGATATACGCCAGGTTGAAATCCCCCCTGCCTTCGCGCGTGAACATATACAGCCGGTAAATATCCCCGATGCTCTGGGACGTGGTCAGGGTATCGACGGCGCGCTCGGCGATCGCCAGGATCCTGTCAGGCACCTCTTTGTACAGGGAATCGACATATCCGTTGCGGATGACATAGACGACGTACTTGTTCCGGCCCGGATCGATGCGCTTTTCCTTCAATGCCTTTTCCATGCCCTGAACGACATCATACAGGAAGAACACCTGCTTGGAAATGCCGCCGTCCACGTGCATCTCATCATAGACCTCGCTGTCCGCTTCGGCCTCGATATACACAGGCGGGAACGCGATGGGGATGGATGCGGACGCAAGGATGATCTTGCGGAATAATTTAAGCGCATTCTCGTCGCCGATGGACGCGATCCTGCCCATATCCCAGATGGTAAGGCGCTGGGCATCGAGGTTGGTCGTGCCGATATACAGCCTGCGGCCTTTACGATACTCCGCCGCAATATCCTTCAGAAGCCCTTCGTTAAAATACTGGTCGATAAGGCGCGCGAGCGGCTTGGTGCTCGCGAACGAATTGCTGAACGGAATACGCAGGCGGATCAGGTCCCGCGTGGAATACCTCGTGTAAAACTCCTTCATGACCGCGTCGCGGCTGCTGCCGAGGAACGCATACGGCGCGATGACCGCGCCGGTGCTGATGCCGGTCACGACCCTGAACTCGGGCCGCGTTCCTGCCTGCGACCAGCCGTTCAGGATACCGGCCCCGTACGCGCCGTTGGCGCCCCCTCCTGAAATAGCCAGCAGATGGAACGTCTGCGGCTCGCTGTCGACCGGAAGCGCGCCCCTGTTCTTCTCCTCCTGTTCAAGCAAAGTGACAAAGTCATGTTTGAACGCATCGCTCGGGCCTCCGCCAAAGGTCCTGATATCCTTCATGCCGAATATGCTGACGTCGTAAATAAGATCCGGAGGGACCGCGTGCCGCACCGTGGCACAGCCGGAGGCAAGGAGCGCAAGGACAAAAATGATGCACAACCGTTTTACCATAAAAACACCTTTGTTGCCTACCATCGCCAGCTGACAGGCGTTTTCGCGCATACAAGGCATATTGGAGACTTGATCTCGTGGATGCGGCGGATCGGCTGATCGAAGATCGAACCGAGAAGATTCGATTCTGCATACACGGCGCAACAGCGATACAGCCGTCCGTCGGTATCGATAGCGACCTGATCGTTGAGCATGGGGCAGATGCGGTGATCGGGCAGCGTCGTCATACAGCGCTCCTCCTGCTCAAGGTCGATGAAACGGCTGTAATACGCGCCCCAGCGCTGCTTGTCCTTATGGTATGCGGCAGACGCCTCCACCCCGGGGATAAAACAGCGCACCCGCTCGAACTCCAGCCCGTTCTCCGCGCAGAACGCGCGTGCCGCCTGCTCTTCATGCGCGTTATAAAGATAGCTGTGATAACGGAGCCGGATGCGCATGGTGCGCTTCTGCTGACTGCGCGCGCGGATCAGAGAACGCACATTCTCCAGGACAACGGCGATATTGCCGTTACAATGGTTCCGGGCATATACTTCCTGCGTCATGCCCGAGATAGAAACCGCGATATGGTCAAGGCCTGACCCGACGAGCCCGCCGGGATCCTTGAGGACGTTGAGATTCGTAAAAACCACCGTTTCGGTGCCGGGCATGCGCTCTTTTGCGTAGCGGATCATATCGGCAAGGGCGGGGTTCAACAACGATTCTCCCCAATTGCCGAACCAGATACTGCGAAACCGCACCCTTTCAGCGCAGATCTTGTCCACGATCCTTGCAAACAGCCCGTAATCCATCAGGGGTTTTTTCTTCCGCCGTAAGGCAAGCGCCTCGTTGTTCGGGCACATCGAGCACCAGAGGTTGCAGTCGGCGACATCGATATTAAGGACTGTGCGTCGGGAAGAAAATCGCTTGAGGTAGTGGCGGCAGATTTTGGCCGCAGTAAGCCAGGACTCAGGGATCGTCCGCTTGGCAGCTGCGCGCATGGCTTCGCTTGAACGGGACATACGGCGCCTACTTTGTTACCGGTGCAGGCTGTTGTGTCACGTCAGTGGACGGAATGGTCTTGGTGATGATCTCTCCGTTATGATCGAGCTTTACATGATACGGCGTTATATTGATGACCCGCGCCTTATTGACCACCGAGCCGATGCCGACAACCTCATCGTTGATGATCGCCAGATACCCGCCTTTTTCGTCGGCGAGAATGCCGGTCAGCACAAAGTCCTGTGCGGCGAAAATACGCCCCGCCTGCATGGCCTTCTTCTTGAACTCGGACACGTTCATGCCGAGTTTCCCGGCTTTGTCCGCGTCGGCAAGGGCTTTCTCGAAATCGTTGATGGAAAAGTATGCGCTCGCGCGGCTGTAAAAGTACTGCGCCGACCGGGGATCGAGATCGATGGCCTTGCTGAAATCGACGATAGCGAACGGGATGTTGCCCATCTTCAGATACGTGTTGCCCCGCGCAGCGTAGAACTTTGCGTTCCCCGGCTCGACCTTGAGCGCCTGATCGTACGCCGCGATGGAATCAGCCCAGAGCCCTTTATTATAGAATCCGAACCCGCGGTCGAAATGTTCCCCTGCCGCGGCTACAGCCGCCTGTTTCGTTGTGCCGGTTTTCGGCGGACTCTGCATTTGACAGCCGGCAAAGACCAGGTTCAGCGAAAGGGCTAATCCAGCAGCGGGAAACATCCACGATCTCGCATCCGTCTTCATCGCTTCTCCTTTTTTCTGAAAATCCCGGCACGGCACTATCGTTTTTTCAACCTTTCCAGATTCGATCTGGCTTCAGGCGCATGCTCGAGCACAAACCCGACTTCCTTGCAGGGAAATGCGCCGCATTCGATACACGTCCCGTAATTCCTGCCTATACAGCAAGCGCGGATCTTGCATAGATTGCCGCAATAAAAGGACTTTCGCCCCTGTGCCTTACAGCCGTCGCACAGAACGTGTTCCGGCTTTATGTCGGAATGGAACTGCGCGGACCATGTGCGCGCGACCTTTGCGAGCTGTTCCTCATCGCCGGCCTGCGTCGCACAATACCCCTCGCATTTGGAACAATCCAAGCCGCAATACGCGATCATTCCGCCCCCTTTTATCCTGTTCATTATTATAAACCCTTCATGCCCGTTAGCAAGACAAAAAACTTAGGGACGGTTCTCTCCCCTTCGGGGGAGAGAACCGTCCCTAAGTTTTTTGTCCCGAACCTATTTCTCTATCTCTTCCTCTACTTCCTCGGCGCCTTCCTTGTAGAACTTTTCTTCGTCAGGAGCGAGCTCTTTTAAAAGCCGCAGGAACTCTCCCGCGTGCACCCGCTCTTCGTCGGCGATATCCTTGAGGACTTCCTGCGCCAGCTTGTTGTCGGTCGACTCGGCCAGCTGCATATACATCTGGATCGCTTCATACTCGGCCGCGACCATAAAGCGGATGGCGCGGATGAGCTCTTCAGCCGTGACCTTGCGGTCCTTTTTCATCCCGGAAAACGGGCTTCCGAATTCAGGCATTGCGCACCTCCTTTCCTATGCTGCTTTGTTCACAAAAAGCGTCTGCGTCGGATACGCAAACTCGATCTTTCGCTTTTCAAATTCTTCCTTGATGGCGAAATTGATCTCCTGCTGTATGTCCATATATTTGTTGTAATCCGGGCTCAGCACAAAATACACCACCTCGAATATCAGGCTGAAATCCCCGTAGCTGAAAAAATGCGCCCGGTCAAACGCCGCGCCCTTCGTATTCTTGACGGCCTGCTCGATAATACGCGGGATCTCTTTGAGCTGGGCCAGCGTTGTCTGATAGGTCACTCCGAGACGGAACACAACGCGCCGTTGTTCCATGACCTTGTAATTGCGCACGCGCGAATCGGTGAGGTCCGTATTGGAAAATATCAACTGCTCGCCGCTCAAACTGCGGATACGCGTGGTCTTGACCCCGATCTGCTCGACCGTGCCCATATATTCGCCCACGATGATGAAATCCCCGAGTTTGAACGGCCGGTCGAATACAATGCAGAAATAACTGAAGAAGTCCTTCAAAAGCGCCTGCGCGGCTATCGCGACCGCAATGCCGCCGATGCCCAGGCCTGCCAGGAGCGTCGAGACCTTGAACCCGATATTGTCAAGGAAGATGACGACCGCCACGCCCCAGACGAGGAATTTGACGACCTTGAGCATGCCTTCGAGGCTGCGCACGAGGGTTATATCTTCCTGCTTCTTCGACAAATACACCTGCAGGCTGTATCTGATGAACATCATGACGATGCGCGCGGCAAAGAACGTGACCACTGCCATCTGGACGATATTCAGCGCCTTGTCCACTTCCTGCGGCACGGTCAGGATCTTCAGGCTCACGTAAAGACAGCTCACATATAACGCCGGCAGGACGATCTTCTCGAGGACCCGGACCAGCAGGTCGTCGAACGTGGTCGTCGTCTTCGCGGCCAGTCTTTTCAGATGCGCGACCACGGCCACGATCACCAGCTTGACGAACAGGCCGCTTACCAGCAGCGCGCACAGCGCGACGATATAGTCAAGGACGCGATTGTGCCAGAAAATACGCTCCAGAATGGTCAGATCCATGATTGCCTCCTCGATCTCAATGGCCGCAGCAGCACGAATGCTTATGCTCGCCCGGCACGAACAACAGCGGGAACACGATATCACTGAAACAGCACGGTATCCATACCGCGATGAACAGGAACACGAAAATGCCGATATACGGGATCGCAGAACCGTGATCATGCGCCATGAGCATGTGGAACAGCGACGCCCAGGTGCTTATCAGGACATGCAACGCGTGCGGGGATTTGGTCGCCGGCTTATAATACCCGATGACGATAACCGCGATCACAAGCGGGTTGATGAGCCACCATTTTTCCACAAATCCGATATGCGCGTGGCGGTGCGGCATCTTGAGCAGCGCCTCTCCCCAGAACGGGATCAGGGAATCGCTCAATGTCCCGACTGCCACAGACCCCACATACCCGATCGCCAGGACCTTCAGGAAAAGTTTTATGCCCTGCGGCTCTTTGGTCAGATACTTGCGGAACATCGCCGTTGTCACTACCGCGCTCAAACAGATATGGAGCGGATGGAAAACGTAAAAAAGGTTTTCGGCAGTGTCATGAGGCAGATTGCGGAATATGATCATCAGGACGATCCCCGTCAACGCACCGAACAACGTGAACGGAGCATGCGCCCGTAATTCATGGACTATTTTTGTGAACATATGAACGCCCCTCTCCCCGGGCCCCGCGCGGAACGCGCTGAGGACTTCGCGCAGCTGCCGCACAGACCGTTGACCTGCATGAAATGGCTCACGACCGTATAACCCTTGATCTTCCGAACGCTGTCTATGACGCACGCTTCTATATTATCGACCCTTCCGCACCTGATGCAGGTAATATGATGGTGATGATGTTCCTCGGAACACAGGCCGTAATGCTTTTTGCGGTCGAACTGCTCGATCCGCGCGAGGATGCCGCACTCGGCCAGGCTCTCGAGATTACGGTATACGCCTGGCAGGCCGCAGCGCGCGAACCGTTTCTGCAGCTTGTTCCAGATCTCCTCTGCGGTAAAATGCGTATTGCGGTCCAGGAAGAACCCGATGATCGCCTGCCTGCGCGGGGTCAGTTTGAACCCGCCTTTTTTCAATCTGGCCAGATACCGCTCCACCGCCCCTCCTGTAAACAGAAATAGCTTCTATTTATATTATCCGAACTTTCTACTTTGTCAACAAAAACATAGGGACGGTTCTCCCTCAAAAGGGAGAACCGTCCCTATGTTTTCCCTATGATTTCTCCATAGCTTGTGCTTTCAATGCGGCGGGCAGCTTTTCGATGGCGCAGCGCAGTGCGGTCCGGGGCATGCGGGCTTTGCGTTGGCATACGTATTCAAAGACCTCTTGGGGATGCGCTTCGCCGGCTGCCTTAAGCATCCAGCCATAGCCCTTTTGCACGAGATCTTCCTGGTCCAGAAGCAGGATATCGGCTATCTCAAAGATGTCTTTCAGGAATTTTCCGCGGCGGGCGGGAATGATAAGCGACACTGCGGCAGCCCTGCGCATCCAGCGGTTTTTCGACCGCGCCCATTTCTTAAGCGCTGCGACAGAGGCAGGATACATCTCAATAAAAGCGCCGACGGTGTGATTGCAAAGCGTATCGCAGCTTGCCCAGTTGCTCACATAGGCATTAACCCACTTCCGGAACACCGTAATATCAGCCGGCTCAAAATCTTTTCGCAGGTTATACGCCCACGCGCAGGCAATATACCCTTCTTCCATATACCCGGATTGCCACAGTTCTTCGCACAGGCCGAATATCTGCGCTTTGCTCCGGGCCCTGATCGCCGTGAACTTCCCTTTTGCGATCGCGGCCACCGCGGCAGTCATCATGCCATAGCATTTGATCGGCTCTTTAAAATACCGCCGGGCGCCCTCGCGGATCTTCGCATCGGCTTTTTTCTTCAATTCAGCGCGGATGTCGAGAATAATTTGATCCATGCATCATTCTCCGATGAACTGGAGAATAACCTTCCTCTGCCGCGGACGGTGGTCGAATTCCGCCAGCACCACCTGCTGCCAGGTGCCTAAAAGAAGCTTTCCGTCCGCAAACGGCACGACGAGCGACGGCCCCTGGAGCCCTGCGCGCACATGGCTGAACCCGTTGGCATCGCCCCAGGTCCGGTCATGCGCGTATGGTTTTCCTTCAGGCGCAAGCTTCTCATACAAAGCAGTCATATCCTTGATGAGCCCCGGCTCGTATTCAAAAGACGTGATCGCCGCGGTCGAGCCCACGACAAAAACAGTGACATTTCCTTCCCGCAGGCCGGAATCGTCCAGCTTTTCCTTGAGTGAAGCAGTAATGTCGATAAGATCCCCTGCGCCTTCGGTCTTGAGATTTATTTCTTCAGTGATGACGCGCATAGCGGATATGTTATTGCGGATAGCCCACGGACTGCGTCAGCATCACCTTCTGGTCAGCCCTGAGCTTCATCTTCTTCGAAAGCAATTCTGCGTCAAACAGCCCTCGCGCCACGGTCGACAGCCCTTCAGACGCGCAGAACAAATACACATTCTCTGCGATAAACCCCGTATCCATTGCCGCCCAGGAATCCTTCTGCGCGCCGAACCTGCCCTTTTTGGAGAAATCCGCGACATAGATCAGGTTCACCGGCGCGTTCTTGACAAATCCCTGCACGCCGGTCGCTTCGCGGATATCCTCGGCAGAGATCAATTCCAATATGTTCGCCTGCGCATTGTACCGGAACAGGCCGTCGGCTTTTGCAACATACATATCGATCTCCTGCACGTTCGCCGCAGACGGCGCAGTGCGGCGGCCGTCAGGCCGGGTGATCCCGAACCCTGCCCAGAGCATATCGGAAAGCGTCTGCAGGGAAATTTCCTTACCGCTGTAATCGCGCCCGCTTTTTCGCTCCTTCAGCGCCTGCATGAGCGGCATGCCGCCGGAAGTCCTGGGCGCAGGCAGCACGACCGTCTTTGCCTGCTCCGCGGCAAAAGCAACGGTAACACACGCGATCAAACACCACCAGACACACGCGCAGATCCTTGATCTTTTCATATCCGCCCTCCTCGCGTTATATCCGGATTATACATCTGCCTGCACGGCGCGGTCAACCGATTCTTCTGCTCGCTGTCGCGCGCGCGGGAACCTGATTGCTGCCCGCGCCGACAAGCCCCTCGCCGCTGTGAACATGGCACAATGCTTCGTGATTATAGATGCTCAGGATATGCTGACAGCCCGGGTGCTTGCATTTCCTGCCCTTGATCGACGTCCGTATCTTTTTCATTGTTCACCTTTCTCTTCATTCTGCAAAGCATGGGAGGTATCCGCCGTCAACTCGGACATAAGCTCTTTGACCGATACGATCTTCTTGATCCGGTAGGCATTGCTCCCGCACATGGCAAACCCCTTATCGAGCGCGCCGCGGTATGCATTGATCAGGGCTTTGGCAATGCAGTAGTTGGCTTTTTTCGCGTCACAGGTCGACAGGCACTGGTATTCGCAGTCAAAATCGATGCGTTCCCCGGTGCATATCCTTTTGACAAAATCGTTGTTGAGGACCCGGCCCGGCATCCCTACCGGGCTGTTGATGATGACAATGTCCTTTTCTTCCGCAGCCAGATACGCATTCTTGTATTCGATCGACGCGTCGCATTCCGTGGTGCAGACGAACCTCGTTGCCATCTGGACCCCGGCCGCGCCCGAGCGCACTGCGCATGCGATATCCTCCCCGTCAAAAACCCCTCCCGCAGCAATGACCGGTATGCGCCTGCCTTCTTTCTCAAAATCTTTCATGACCGAGATCACGTCCTGCAGTATACCCGCAAGCGAAAAATTCTTCGAATCTTTCAATTCCTCCCTGCTGTATCCCAGATGGCCTCCTGCAAGCGGGCCTTCGACGATCACTGCATCGGGAAGCCGGCCGTACCGCCGCTGCCAGGTGCCGCAAATGATCTTCGCGGCCCTGCCGGAAGACACGATCGGCACAAGCTTGGTAACGGCGTTCTTGATAAGCGAGGGCAGTTTCAGGGGCAGGCCCGCGCCCGAAATGATCACATCGACCGCTTCCTGCACGGCAACACTCACCAGATCGGCATAATCCGTCAGGGCGCACATGATATTGACGCCGAACGGGTTCTTCGTCCGCGCGCGCGTCTCCCTGATAATATCCCTGAGCGCATTGCACGAGCGGGTCTTGAAATCTTCCCCTTCGGTCCCTTCCTCGCCGAGCCCGACCGCGGCCACGACCCCCAAACCGCCTTCGTTGGACACCGCGGACGCAAGCGACGACGCCGATATCCGCACGCCCATGCCGCCCTGTATGATCGGGACACGGATCACCAGCCCGCCGATATTCAGATCCTTGAATTCAATAGCCATCAACTCTCCTCAAAAAACAAAGGGACGTTTCTATGATCTGGGGGGCTCTTTTAAAGAGACCAAAAACCACAGAAACGTCCCCTGGTTTTTAATTTTTTTAAAAGGGGGGATTAGCGCCCTTCGTTCTTACGCTTTGAAAAACAATCCTTGCAATAGATCGGACGGTCTTCTCTCGGCTTGAAAGGCACTTCGCATTCTTTTTTGCAATCCGAACACACCGCTTTGTGCATTTCCCGCGGCGCACCGCCGTACCCGCCGCCACCGCCCTGGTTGTAACCCATACATTCTCCTTTTCTGATGTTACTCGACTACCGCAGGAGCGTCACTCGCCGCCTGCGCTGCATCGCCTTGAGCTTCTTGAGCCTGCAGATTTTTTCGAGCCAGCTTATTCTGCATCTTTTCTTCCCGCTTCTTCTTCTTTGCCAGCTCTTTCTGACGCTTTACAAATGAATAATTATCTCTGCCCAATACTTGCCTCCCTTGATCACATCCATAACCTTCATCTCTATTCTAGCGGCTTTCGGGCCGTCCGTCAAGGGTTATTACGCTTTCCTCCTGCCTTATTCGATCAACACGATCCCGTAGTAATTCCCCTTACAATCCGTATCTTTGAGCACTTTGATGGGATAACCGTTGGCGCGGACCGTTGCGTACACATCGATGCCGCATGCCTCCATCGCAGGCCTGGTCTTGTCAGTGTGCCTGCAGGACTTTCCGCACGAGCTGCACAACTGGCACGGCCCTGCTCCCATGCCGAAGGCCTTATAATACCCGTCCAGGAATATCTCCCGCTCCAGTTCAGGGATCAGCGCGTGGATATCCGTATACGCATCCCCGTGCACGAGGATCGCTTTTTTGTAGAAACTCAGGACGCGGCGGGTCTCTTCGGGTTTCGGCGAATGCGGCGGGCACGTCAAGCTTTGGCCATACCCGTCACAGCCGAACTGGCATCTTAAGCGCACCCATTCAGCAACCACAACGGATCCGGCAGAGATGATCTTCGCCTCTTTTGCACCGAGCTTCTTTGCGGATCGTATATACTTCGTATAGGCAGGCATAGTATCCTGACATTCGATATGCCATTATTATAGCATTGGAGAAGGCTTAAGACAACCGTCGCTCTGCCTTCTTATACTGCCTGGCAACGAAGGCGATATCCTTTGTCGTCATCCGGTCGGTCTCAAAATCAGCTCCGGTCGACAAATACAGCGGCTTGCGGGTCTCGAACACGCGAATGCCGTATTTGCGCGGATTGTTAAAAACATCCGTGCCATAAAAAAGGAACAACTGCTGGCCTGCTGAATTGCGCGAGATCTTAATGCCCAGGCCCTGTAAGAAGCGCAAGGTCTGTAACGCAGACTCCCGCGTTTGCCCGGGCAGGCCGTACAGGGTGAAAACCTCAGGCTCGATACCCACTGCCTGCGTCATCCTGATCGTTTTCGCAAACTGCGCCAGATCGACGCGTTTATGAAGCGCCCTGTTCACCTCAGCATCGATCGACTCAAGGCCGTAGGCGATAAACCTGACCCCTGCCTTTGCCATCAGCCGCAGAAGCGGCGCATCCACCAGATCCGATCTTGTCTCGCACCAGATCTCGATCTTCCAGCGCTTTCTGATAATGCCGCGCATGATCGCTCTCACCCGCTTCTTATCAAAAGTAAACGACGGGTCAGCGAAGAAAAACCTGCGTATCCCGTGGCTGACGCACGCGTTCATATCATCGAGCACCCTGCGGATCGAATGGACCCGGATCTTCCGGCCAAAAGCGCTTGGCGTATAACAAAATCCGCACGCGAACGTGCATCCGCGCGACGTCAGCATTGCCGCGCCTGTGTGATCTCTCCACCGGAACACGCCTGTCTGATACGGAGAAGGGAATTCGTCCAGATCACGCACAAACGGCCGGGGCTCTGTTTCATACACGCCGTCCTCTGCCCTGAATGCAATGCCTTTCACCTCGGTGATATCCCCCTGCTGGTGCAGGCAGTTCACCAGGTCAGGCAGAACCGTCTCCCCTTCGCCTCGAATGATCACATCAACCGCCGACATCTGGAACAATGCCTCGATAGGCATAAACGTCGCCTGCGGCCCGCCGAGCACAACAACAATGGACGGATCGCACTTCTTGACAAGCTTGGCCAGTTGGACCGCCAGCCTGATATTCACCTGATACACTGCCAGCCCGACCACAGCCGGCTTGAATTTAAGGATGAACGCGGCGATCTGGCGGTCAGTCACCGACGTCACCGTATCTATCTCGCAGATGACCGAATCGATATTACGGCCGGCAAGGCTCGCGGCGATATACCCGAGGGATATGGGGAACAGATCCCCTCCCAGCGGAGGCAGATTGAACAGCAACACCTTAGGTTTCATATATAGGGACAGGTCCGCCGTTTTAGTCTCGTCGACAAAAAGGGGCAGAACTGTCCCCAGACCAATTTGAACATGCGCTTGCTCCTTTCGACGATTATATCACAGCACAGGGGAACAGGTCCACCGTTTTAGTCTCGTCGAAAAAAAGTGGCAGAACTGGCCCCTTTCACTAATCCCGATTGAACCCGATCGGCGGCTTCTTCGGTTCCGGCGGCTCCGGCTGCGGCGGCACCGGCTCCAGCAGCTTCTTGATCGCCTCAAAAACGACGAAGAATTTCCTATCATACTTACGCTCCATCTCATCTATCTTTCGTTTTAACCCCACATAAGTTAAACCTACTCTGCGCATCATTACAAAAGCGCGCATGATTTGAATGTTGACCTTAACAGCTCGTTCGCTATGCAGCACACTCGAAAGCATCGCTCCCCCTTCCTGGGTAAACGCAAAGACATTCGGGGCATGTTTTATCCGTGAACTTATCACAATTTGTGATAAGTTCATTATCTCCTGACGGCTTAAAGAAAACAGAAAATCTTCAGGGAAACGATCAATATTGCGTCTAACCGCCTGATTTAACGCACGAGTTTGAACGCCGTATAGCTTTGCGAGGTCCATATCCAACATTACTCGCTTTCCTCGCAATTCATAAATCTTACTAGCTAGAAGATCCGGTGAAATGATATTGTTCATATTCTCTCCTTTCTTGTTTATCTTGATATCACAATTTGTGATATCAAGTCTGCAACTTATTGCAATATAGAATGTTGTGAATTTGAAGTGACAATTTGGCACTTCAAGATATCACAGTTTGTGATATCCTCTAGTCTAATAGACGCGCGAAAGAAGAATCTCTCACACAAATATTACAAACAAAAAAGCGCCGATTCTATTCGGCGCCTCAATCCCCCCCAAGGGGACACTTTTGCCCGTTTTTGTCGACGAGCCCGATTCAGCGGACCTGTCCCCCTCGCTCTATGGCGCTGTAAAGCTTTTGAGATTCTTCCACTAAAAAATCCATATCCGGGCTTTCACCCTTGCCCACTTTTATGAGGAACGACGCTATGCTCAGGTTGGCGCGCAGCCTGAACAGGTCTATGAGTTGGCTCGAGACTTCACCCTTGTGCCCGGCAAAATCCCGGTACGCCTTGACAAAATCTTTAACGGGATAATTTTTTGCTATGTTGGGAACCTCGCTGTACTGATACAGGAACTGAGAAATAAAATATCCGACGTCGAATTCCGGCGGCATAGAAAGGGCGCTGTCGAAATCTATGACGGACACGTAGAGGGTCTTGATATCGCGCGCCCGGTCCTGGCCGATTATTATGTTCCTGGGATGGTAGTCTCCGTGGCAGAGCACGAACCCGTGCGTATCCTCATCGAATATTTTTCTCTCTTCGGCTTTGACCCGGTCGATGAATTGCTCCGCTTGTGCGCGATACGGGTTAGCCGTGGACGTGAATGAGCTCAAATACGAATCGAACCTGCGTTCTTCGCGTTTCATCGTGCGGCCCTGTCCCCCGTCGCTCAATTTAAGGCCGTGAAGTTTAGCCAGCCATTCCGCGGACAGCTTAAAATACTCGGAGCCTATCGCCGGATCCACATACGCGAGAGTATCAAAGAGAATGTTCCCCCTTTGCCCTTCCTCGATGATCAGCCGGTCATTTTCGTTGATGTCCAGAGTTTTGGGCACGCGGTACTTGCCCGCATTGAAGCCGCAGGCATAAAGCGTTTCTCTTATTTTCAAGGAATCTCTGGCCTCCTGCCATTTTTTCTTGTCAGAGAACTGTTTCGTTATGAGCCTGTTCCGGACTTCGTCCTGGCCTTTGGTCCCCATCGTGATCTCGGTAACGACCAGGTTGCTGCCTGACCGGGGGATCTCCTTTACAAATGGGATGCATCTGCCTTTTTTGAGCTCTTCGATGAACTCTTCGATGCCGGTTATCGGGTGTAAAACCTGCGTTGAAAAAAGCCCCACATCTTTATCGTCGTGCGCATCGGTTCCGGCAACAGCGTTGAATTTATATTGATGCCAGAGCTGAAGAGCCAGGTAATTCTCCTGCGGCGTATGATTTATGTTGAATATTTCAACAGCGTCAAGCATCGGATTCAATAATTCGTCTTTCGAAGGGACTTTCCCGCCCCTGAACGGATGCGCCCAGACCAGGGCCGCGTTGGGGAACATTTTCCTGAGCTTTGCGAGATCGACCGGATCAGCCATGCTTTTGTCCGCGCCGTACACCAGGACATGGCCGATATCAGTTTTAACTTCCTGACCTGAAAGTATGACAAATGAATTTTCGACTTCGCTTTCCCTCTTAAGATCGGCGAGTTCTTCAGGCGTCCATTGATAATGGTGCTCCGTTATGATAACTCCCTGCACTCCTTTTTTGCGGGCTCTTCGAACGATATCAACAGGATCGGCTTTGCTGCAGGAAGAGTGTTTTTTGGAATGCGCATGTATCTCTAATAACATTGCCTTTGCCTCCGTCTATGCATAATTCGATCGCCCGGCTGAGCGGGCCTTATCATAGTTAAAACCTTCTTGCAACCCCAACCAGGCCGGTCACTAAAACATCTTGTCCGACGATCGGACTTTTTCTGATCCCGGAATCCGGGAATTCCACGCCCACCCTGGTCATCACGATCCAGTTTTTGTTGATGCCGAAGTTGAACATCACATCTGCGAAATAATTGACCGCATGTCCCGGATCATACGCGGGACGATCGGTTGCGGCTTCGGCAGAGGTAACGCCGTAATAATAATCAACCATCTGGCTCGACTGCAACCGCGCGCCAACCGACGGCGTCAGTTGAAAATATCCGGACTTGAACCGCTTTGACAAGGCCACATGGGCCTCGCGGCCATCAGAGCGGGAAAGAACGTCATTAACAAATTTTACCGATACCTTCACATCCTCGCCGACAGGCAGATCGACATCCGCTCTCAACCCGGCATCCCAGGACATCTGGCGTTTATCCATTCCCGAAAGAGCGTCGCTGTCGCCGGAATCATACCCCATAAAACGCGGCGCAGTCACGACACTTAACGTAACCGAATCACTGGAATAAAAATGATACCCGGCCTCAACGCCCCTTATATAGAAATTCTTCACGTCATACACCACCATCGGCACCGGCTGTACCGTCTGCCCCACGCCGCGATAGGGGCTTGTCGAGATCACGGCGCCAACGCCCAGAAGCTTGAAATTCTCGCCTGTTGCGGCGTTCGCTGATACAGCAGCCAAAACAACCCCGCAAACGGTCAAAAAAATTGTCATCTTCATGACTATCCTCATAGCGCATCCTTTGAGGACGATCTTCTTGCCTTGTTTGCTCATTGCCGGCTCTCCTCGTTATTTTGCGCCGATCAGAGGCAGGGTTTTGAGCAGGCGGAAATAGACCAGGAACTTGTCCCCGCAGTAATGGGTGCACGGGCAATATGCCTTGTGGCGCCGCATCACGGGTATCAAAGGGCTGTTTTTCTCTTCTTTGGCCTTTTTAATGTAGAGCCTCATGCCCTTATATCCCGGGCCTGACTCCTGGAAAAGATATACCGCGTAAGGGTTCTTTTGAAGGTTGGCGTGGCTAAGTTTATCGGCCATTATAAAAGCGAGAGTGTTGGGGGTGATAAAGTGCGGCCGGGAATAGATCGCCGCATCAACCATGCCTTTCTTATCCGCTGTAGCCAGCACACCGACGCCTTTTTTCGTTTCAAAATAATCCTTCATCCGCATGCCGCCTCCTTGGTTGGTCGATTGTATTATATGTCCCGGAAATCGAAATTCCAAGGCAAAAATGATGCCGGGCGTATTGCCCGGCATCATAGCCATTGCTGAATTTTTTCTCTCACGCGGATTTTTTCAGCACAAAAATCGCGTATACCGCGGATAATCCTACCAGGCTGTAGACAATGCGCGAGATCGAAGTCATCGACCCAAAGATCGCTGCGACCAGGTCAAAACCGAAGAACCCCACCAGCCCCCAGTTCAAGCCTCCTACGATAAGCAGGATCACCGCTACCCAATCCACGGGATTCAGCTTTGCCATTCACTCCTCCTTATTTCTTGCAGGTACATTCGTCTGATTTTTTTCCGCAGCCGCTGCAAACGCCGTTTTTGACCGGCTTTCCGCATTTCTTACACGGAGTGCATCCGCATGTCTGGCACATAGCCCCTCCTTGTTTGGGTTTTTTAGTTTAACAGGAGTAGGATTTCCGGCAATTGGCTGATTCCTCTTTTTTTTGACTTATTTCCGCCGTTATTTCCCCTGCCCCGAGCACCTCCGCATCGGCGGCTTTTCTGGCTTTGTGGCGGCTTGGACGACGATGCTGCTGACTTCTTCGCGGATGAAGCGTCCTGGGCCATGCCTTCTTTGAGCAAAGCGGAAAGCTGGAAGCACAGCGATTTACCGCCGCCGGTGGGAAGGATGGTCGAGGCAGGCGAGCATTTCAGTGGGAATGCAGGTGGATGAGGGCATAGGGGGATAGACCCTTTCTAATTCTCGATCTGGGCGACTTGGTGGAGAATCTCAGTTATAAATGTTTGATATTTAACGCCCATTTTTCGGGCTTTTTCTTTGAGTTGAGCAATATCCCAGCTATTAACGCGAATATTGAGCACCGCGTCCTTCTTTTTGCGTTCAATAGCCTGCTTGATCAATTCAAATTTTTTTCTGCTTACCGGGACAAATTCTTCTAAGTGATCTTCAAACCACTGTTCTTCTTTAGTCAACTTAAACTTTCTCATCAGAAACTCCTTTCTTATAAAATTTGTGATACTTGCGGCTAGGATACAATGTTTTCAAGAAAACATCTTCCCCTTCAATAACACAAGGATCAAGCCCAATATACTTCTTATAATCAACAATGAACATATGCTGCCCAGGCCGCACCGGACTCTCAATAAGAGCTATTACGTTACCATCAGTAATAAGTTCCTCGAAAGAAACGCCCCGTATACGCTTTAACCGGGCACTCTTAACCTCGTTCCAGCTAATTGTATATACAATTGTATTACTTTCATCGGACTTGTCAACGCCTTTCTTATCCATGATCTGCCTCCTTCATAGATAATGGACGCATAAAGGAGCCAAATCTCACGCGAATATTTCAAGAATATTGGGGGGCGACTGGCCAAAAGCCAAAGGGGACACTTCTGTCCGTTTTTGTCGACGGAGGGCTAAACGGCGGACCTGTCCCCTATTGACGGTGAACGAGGCTCATGCTGTCACCGTACATCCTTGCAGGACTGCCCGGGCAGCAGCCAATGCATACTGCGGTTAAACTTGAGCCACTCCCTGACGATCGCGTGCCCCATGAAACCGAACATGGCATTGCGCAAATGCAGATTCAGAAGCAAACCGAACGCCCGGTAGATAGAATAAAATTTGGCGTATGCCTTGACGACGGAGAGCTGCAATTCCCGGGCGGACAAGAGCTTTGGGCTGAAAACAATATGCTGCGCGTCATACAGGCTCCAGTCCTTGGTGAAGATCCTCTTTTGCGCCTCCAGGTCCTCATAAACCTTTGTTCCGGGGAACGGCGTCAGGATCGTCATCTGCATCGTATCGATCTTTTGCCTGATCGCGAACTTCAAAGTCTCCCATATGGTACTCTTATTATCGTCCTCTCCTCCCAGAACGAACATGCCGTGGATCTTTATCCTCCTGCTATGAAAAGAGCGTATCGCCGCCACAATGTTGTCAACGGTCTGCCTCTTGTGATACGCCCGCAGGGTCATGGGATTGATCGATTCAAATCCTACACAAACGACACTGCAGCCTGCCTGGCCCATCAGATCTATCAGTTCAGTATCTTTGGTAACATCGCAGCGGACCTGGCACGCCCAGCGGCGTATCCTGTTTCTTATCATCAATCCCAGCAGATCCCTGGTGCGTTTGGCATTGGCGGCGAAATTATCGTCGCAGATAAAGAATTGTTTGGTATTCCTGGACTTCATTTCTTTGATGATATTCCCGGCGGTGCGGAAACGGTACGTGCGGCCGAACATCTTTGTCACCGAGCAGAAACTGCAGTCAAAAGGACAGCCCCGCGAGGTGGAAACAGGCATGATCAAAGGCGAGGAAGGGTACCCCTTGATCAATGAAAAATCCGGATACGGCAAAGCATCCAGGTCTTTGACCGCCGAGCCCCGGACGACGGCCTCCGGCCGCCTGCCTTCGACAACATCGGCGATGACATCCTCGGCCTCTCCTGTTACAACCTGCCGGGCGAATTCCAGCGCCTCGCCGGGCATCAGGCTGGCGTGGACCCCGCCCATGATCACCTTATCCCGGGGGAATCGTTTGGCTATTTCATATCCGCGCTGAGCGGTCGGGGTCAAAATAGAAATACCGATGAGATCCGCCTTTAAATTCGCATAATCAGGCGCACGGATATTTTCGTTGTATATCTCGACCTCATGGCCCCTGTTTTTGAGGATGGTGCCCAGATACACAGGGCCCAATAAAGGCATGGATAGCTTGCTATAAACGTTTGCCGCGCAGGCGCGGGGCTCGATAAATACGATCTTCATGCTGCATAAACCGCGCGCTACTTTTTCAATTCCCTGGCTACCCGCTTGCCAAGTCCAGCGTCGGCCTTTGTCAGGTTCGCCGTCATGCGTTTCCGGGTCTCGGCAGTTGCTTTTTTCAGGGAATCGGCGATGTTATCCACGAGATGGTCCTGGTCTTTTTTACTCAGCGACCGGTAGCGCTCGCCCGCCTGGGTGAAATCATCGGTCAGGCTGATCTTCTGGCGGCCGATCTTGCCTTCGACATAATAATCAGGCGCAGGGCCCGCGGGCGCTTCGCACGGCATGCCGCCTGCCAGAGAATTCGGCTCGTAATTGACCGTGCCTTCGGGAATGGCGAACTGCATTGCCCCGTCGCGCTGATTGTTGTTCACCTGCGCAATGGGCCGGTTGATAGGCAGCTGCAGATAATTCGGGCCGAGCCGGTAGCGCTGGGCATCCGTGTAGGAAAATGACCTTCCCTGAAGGAGCTTGTCAGCGGAAAGCTCGATGCCGGGAACGATCGACGCAGGGCAGAACGCGGCCTGCTCGACCTCGGCAAAAAAGTTCTTCGGGTTGCGATCGAGAACCATTTTTCCCACAAGCATCAGGGGGAATTTATCCTCGGGCCAGATCTTGGTCGGATCAAGCGGGTCGAAATCCTGGTTCAATTCGTCAGCGATCTCCATGATCTGGACCTTCAGGTCCCAGGCAGGGAACTTGCCCGCGGCGATCGCCTCATAGAGATCGCGCGTTGCCACATCCGGGTCCGAGCCTGCGAGGCGGGCGGCCTCATGGCGGTCGATGGTCTCCACCCCCTGCTTCGGCTTCCAATGATACTTGACATACACGGCCGTGCCCTCGGCATTCACCCATTTATAGGTATGCACGCCGAAGCCCTCGGTCTTGCGGTAGCTTTTAATGGTGCCGCGGTCGGAATGCAGCCACGTGATCATATGCGTTGACTCGGGCGTCAGGGAAATAAAGTCCCAGAACCGGGCGTCGTTATCGAGATTCGTATCCGGCGCGGGCTTGAACGCATGGACCATATCAGGGAATTTCATTGCGTCGCGGATGAAGAACACGGGCAGGTTATTGCCCACGAGATCGTAATTGCCCTCTTCGGTGTAGAACTTGACCGCGAACCCGCGCGGATCGCGCAGCGTGTCCGCAGAGCCGCGGAAATGGACCACGGTCGAGAATCGGACGAACACCGGGGTCTTTTTCCCGGGGTCCTGAAGGAATTTCGCCCTGGTATATTTCGCCATGCTCTTGGAGGCCTGGAAATACCCGTGCGCGCCAGCGCCTTTGGCGTGGACGACGCGCTCCGGAATGCGCTCGCGGTCAAAGCTCGCCATCTTCTCGATGAACTGCACGTCCTGGAGCAGCGTGGGCCCGCGACTGCCGACGGTAAGCGAGCTCTGATTGTCCGTAATGGGCGCTCCCTGGTTGGTGGTCAGTATTTTTTTCTTCATCCGTGCCTCCTTTTTTAGTTACTTGTTCTTACACGCATCACATAACCCTTCCAGCACGACTTTCTTGCCGGTGACCGTGAATTTCTTTGCAAGCGCGGCAGGGACCCTGATATCGTCGAAGCTCTTCTCATACAGATCGATGATCCTGTTGCACTTCATGCACTGGAAATGATGGTGCTCGACCGTATCCGGCTCGAACCTGCGCGGCTGGCCATACCCCTCAACGATCTTGAGGAGCCCGACTCTGGCAAACGACAAAAGCGTCCGGTTGACCGTATCAAAAGAGATCGTGGGGATCTGCTTGCGGACCTTTTTGAAAACGTCATCCGCGCACGGATGGCTTTTCTCGCCGCGCAAGGCTTCGTAGATGATGGAACGCTGATGGGTGATCTTAAGGTTGGCTGCTTTGCATTTTGTATGAAGCATACGATCGGAAGGATTCGAGAACCTGGTTATTAATATTTATTATTATATAGGAATGATTACTATTTGTCAAGTGGGAACGCGGGCTTAAAATTGATCTTTTTTTGCAAATTAAAAAGTAACCACTTTGTCGCTCTCTCTGACGATCTCGTGCATATCCTTCATGGTCGAAAGCGGGCATGCTGCCGAGCCTTCCTGGTTCCGGGACTTCATGCACGTGCCGCAGGCAAAGATCCTGCCGCCGGAGCTTAAGAGTTTCTCAGCCTGCTCGACGGTATTGAACTTGTCAGTGCTGACCTTCTGATACTCGACGCCTTTGCCCATGAAGAAAACCTTGATCTCGTCTTTCTGGCCGAGCGCGAAATTCGCATAGCGCAAAGCGTTCCAGCAGGTTTCAGCGTCATTGCTTGAGATGATCACCCCTATTTTCATACTTCTATCCCTTTCCCTTCCCCGGCCTTGATGCAATCGCTGCCGAATTCCTTACGCATCATCTTCGTTGCCGCAGTGCCGGTGCAATGCATGGGAACGATCCTGCGCACGCCCAGTTCCCGCAGATCGATGATGATGCAGCGGTTATCCTGCCCGCTATTGTCTTTCATGTGGAACCCGCCGATGAGCGTTGAGACGTTCTCGCAAAAACGCTCCTGCACATGACGCACGATATTGGCGACTCCCGGATGCGCGCATCCGCATACGAGCGCAAGGCCTAAGGATGTCTTGATCACCACAGACTGCTCGTATATCGGCTCATCATGCGCCTGACCGGTCAATTCACCGGTTGAGTAAACGCCTTCTTTGATCTTCATCACCCCATGAACTTCGACGAGTTTGGCCCCGGACGACAATATCCTGCCCTTGATCTCCTGTTTAAAACCGGGACAAATATATACCGTGATATCTGTGCGGCCGGGTATCAACTCCCATAATCCGGATATGTGATCCCAGTCATCGTGCGACAGGACGATATGTTTTATCCTGGCAATATCGATGTTAAGTTTTCGCACATTTCTGCTCAACACCCGCCCTGCGCCGAAGGTGTCAAAAAGAACGTCATCGCCGATCAAGAACGATACTCCCCACCGGCGGATGAACCGGTCCCATTTACTGGAACCCACGGCTATGATCTTGATGTTCATTGAATACAGCCCCACATCTTTTTGATCTCGTCTGCGGCCGCGCACTGCGCATATTCCACAATGGTCTTTCCTTCGACCAGAGCCTGGACCACGGCCTTGTCGAACGGGATCTTTCCGATGACCGGGACGTTCTGTTCCCGGCAGAACGTTTCGATCTGTCCGGTCATTGCCGGATTCAGGTCGAATTTATTCACAGCCAGAACGACCGGCACCTTGAAATGAGCCGCCACTTCCATAACGCGCCGGGCATCATGGAGGCCTGAAAGCGTGGGCTCGGTCACGATCAACGCGCAGTCCACGCCTGACATCGAGGCGATCACCGGGCATCCGATTCCCGGAGGCCCGTCGATGATCACATAGTCGCGCGCCTGCTTTTCTGCCAGATCTTTGGCAACCTGCCTGATCGCAGCAACAAGCTTGCCGGAATTTTCCTCGGCAATGCCGAGCTTCGCATGCACGAACGGGCCGTATTCCGTGCCGGAAACGAACCACTCGCCTGCGATATTCTCTTCCATGCGGACCGCCTGATGCGGGCATATGCGGCTGCACAAACCGCATCCTTCACAGGAGAAAGTCTCAACACTAAAATCCTGCTTGATCGCGCCGTAGCGGCAGACCTTCGCGCATTCCCCGCATTCTTTGCATTTCTTTTTATCGATGACCGCGGTCTGACCTGCCCTGAACTCATGGCGCTCCTTGACTTCAGGATGCAAAAGCAAATGCAGATCAGCAGCGTCAACGTCGCAATCGATCATGACCTTGTTTTTCGCAAGGGCTGCGAACGACCCGGTGACAACAGTCTTGCCTGTGCCGCCTTTTCCGCTTATGACGAGTATTTGCTTCATTTTTTCAGGGCGCAGATAGCGCCGTAAAGCTCAACAAACTTTTTTTTCCAGGACGCGTCCATTTTCACCAGAGGCACGCCTTCGGAATAACTCTTTGCAATATCCCTGCTGAAAGGTATCTTCATCAAAACCGGGATATGCTCGCGGCTGCAATATTCCTCGACCTTGCCGTCGCCGATATCAGCGCGGTTGATCACAACGCCGAATAATATCCCAAGCGTGCGCACGACCTCAACTGCCAGGACCAGATCGTTCAGCCCGAACGGCGTGGGCTCGGTGACCAAAATGCAGTAATCGCTTGCCTTTACCGCGGTGATGACCGGGCATGATGTTCCGGGCGGCGCGTCGATAATAGTTGTTCTGGCAGGATCGATATAATTCTTAACCTGGCGGATGAGCGGCGGGGACATGGCCTCGCCGATATTGAGGCGGCCGTGCACGAACTGCAGATCGGCGTGGGCGCCCCGTTCGACAGCGCCGATCTCCTTGTTGACTTCTTTGACGGCTTTCTGCGGGCACAGCAGGCTGCAGGCGCCGCAGCCGTGGCACAGATGCGGGAAGATCAAGACACTTCCCTTCTTGTCTTTGCTTGCAGGCAGGACCGCTATGGCATGATACGCGCATACCTCGCGGCAGATACCGCAATGCACGCATTTTGCCTCATCGACCTCAGGCACAGGGATGAATGCCTGCGCTTTGTCTGTGATGCGCGGCTTCACGAAAAGATGCGCATTGGGCTCTTCCACGTCGCAGTCAAGCAGTTGTATGTCTTTAAGCGACAATGCAAGATTGACTGCAATAGTGGTCTTACCCGTTCCGCCTTTTCCGCTTGCGACCGAGATGATCATGGTTAACTGCTTTTCCGGCTGGCAACAAGCACGCACTGGTAAGCGCTGCGTGTCTTTTTGACTGAGAAACCCTTTTGGATAAAATACGCCTGCGCCTCGTTCAAGCCGACTTTGCCGACCTCGTGGGTTTTGCCTTCAAGCCCGTGTATCCGGTCCATGATCTTGAACCCTTCGTCGGTGAAATCAGCAAGGACGATCTTCCCGTGAGCGGATGTTATCCGGATAAACTCGTCTAAAACCTTGTAGGGATCGCTCAGATGATGGAGCACATTGACGGAAAGAATAATATCAAAACTTTGGTCAGCGAAACCGGTATGCTCTGCGTTCTCGATGCGGAAATCAGCAAGATGATCAAGGCCGAAGTATGCCAGATTAAGCCTGGCAAAACTCTGTTCTTCAGGCGAGATATCGAACGTGACGAACGGCCGGCCTTCTGCGGCAAGGCAAAGAGCGAAATGCCCTTTACCTGTGCCTGCTTCCACTATTTTTCCGTCAAGCGGCTTTGCCTGCTCAAGCACAAAACCACGTTCCTGGTCCACGTCGTAGCCGAAGGTTTTATACAAAGCTTTGCGCTCAAGATAAAGCTCGTGGTTCTTTGCTGTTTCGGTATCCATCAGCGCCCCATGTTGCCCATGCCGAATTTGGAGCCCACACTCGGGTCCTTTGCCGGGGTCAATTTGCCTGTATTGAAGAGTTTCAGCGCGTCGCTCACTTTACCGGACACTTCCACGAATACATCAACCCCCGCTGCAGCGAGCGTCTGGAACGCGTTCGGCCCGACGTTGCCGGTCAAAACTGCTTTTGCGCCGTTGGTTACCACGAACTGTGCTGATTGAATCCCAGCGCCTCCCTGGAACTTGGTATGCGGATTCTCAACCGCCTCAAATGCCTCTGTTCCGGTCTCCACAAAGATGAAATTCCTGCATCTGCCAAAACGCGAGTCCACATTGGAATCAAGCGTCTTTCCTTCTGATGTAATGCAGATCTTCATGATTTTCCCTCCTGTTCAGTGACAGCCGACGTCTTCCCCGTGATGACGGCATGCGTCAAGCCCGCCCAACCCTTTGTTCAGGAAATCGTCAAGCGCCTTCTGCACATTGCCCGAATAACCGAACACCTGCACGCCTGCGCTGGCGAACTTCTGCTGTGCGCCCATGCCCATGCCGCCGGCAATGACATGCGTGATGTTGTATTTCAGGATCTCATCCACGGCAACACAGCCGCCTCCGCCATGCACCGCGGCGTTAGGCACAATGCGACTTCCCACAACCCTTTTGTTATCCGGATCCACATCCGCGAGCAAAAAATACTTGCACTGGCCGAAATGGCTGCAGACATTCCCATGAACACCGTTCTCGTCTTCCAATACGACTCCGACTCTCATTTACGCTTCCCCCTTATTTTGTATATCCCGTGTTTCCCTGTTGCCGAATGCGCGCATTCCCTTCTGCGCTCGCATCCAGCCGGGCATTCCTGTTGAATAGAACATGCGGCGCATGCCTCTGCCGCGGCCGGCCGGCTGTGGCTGACCGTTGTTCGCAGGCACTGCGCAATAACCCCTGCCGCCGCCTGTCATCGGCCCCTGGCCCATCGGCCCTGTTCCGTCAAAACCTGGCATTGTTACCACCTTCCTTTCTATTATTGAAAATCATTTTCACTTTGATGCAAAAAAATATAGCGGCTACTTTTTTCCGCTGCACTGCTCACAGATACCGTAAAACTGGATCAGGTGATTCGTGATCTGAAACTTGTATTTCCGGCCCAGGCCTTTTTCAGTCTGGTTCAAAAGCTCGATTTCCTCATCGATGAAATCCGTATAATCGATCACCTTATTGCACTGCGTGCATACAAGATGATGGTGGTGATGGACACCCTTGGGACCCTCGGCGAATTCATATCTGGCCCGTCCATCTCCGAAATCCAGCTTATACACCATGCCGAGGTTCGACAACACATCGAGCGTGCGGTACACCGTGGTCAGCCCCACTGCCGGGCACCGGGTATGGATCTTGACATAAATATCCTCTGCGCTCAAATGGCCCTGCTCTTTGGACAGGATATCAAGGATCGCCTCGCGGCCCTGCGTCAGGCGGTACCCGCAGTCCCTGAACTTCCCGTGCCACCATCCCTGCCCCCTGCATTCTCCCCTGCGCATCAATTCTCCTTATTGGAAGCGGTTTTCATTATCAACTATAGCTCAATATGCTTCATTTGTCAAGCCTTTTTTAAAACTCAGGGACGGTTCTCTCCCTAAAACTTAGGGACGGTTCTCTCCCTCATGGAGAGAACCGTCCCTAAGTTTTTAAATACGCTTCCGTAAATTTTATTATGTTATTCATCATGGCAACGGTCTCGACAGGGTATTGCCCCACTGCCGATTCTGCCGACAGCATGACAAAATCAGTGCCGTCGATGATGGCGTTGGCCACGTCCGAGACCTCCGCGCGCGTGGGCCTGATGCTCTCGGTCATGCTCTCAAGCATCTGCGTGGCGGTAATGACGGGTTTTTTCGCGCGGTTGCACTTTCTGATAATGATCTTCTGGATCACGGGCACCTCATAAACCGGCAGGGACACGCCCATATCCCCGCGCGCGATCATAATGCCGTCTGAAACAGCGATGATCTTATCGATATTTTTGATCCCTTCCCGGTTCTCGATCTTTGCAATGAGCCTGCCCCGGTGCGCAAAACCCTTCTGGAACTCCCTGATAGCAAGGATATCCTGAGCGTTCCTCACAAACGACTGCGCGATGAAATCGACCCCGTGCTCGGCGCAGAAACGGATATGCGCCTTGTCCCGTTCGGTCAGGCCCGTAAACGGAAGCCTGACATCAGGCATGTTAATGCCCTTGCGCTCCTTGATAACTCCGCCCGCCATGACCGTCGCCTTGAGCCGCTTTTTTTCGCGGCCTTCGACCCTGAGCGAGATAATGCCGTCATCGATATAGATGAACTGGCCCGGCGCGATCACGTTGAGCGGGCCGTGGTAATCGAACGGGATGACCCCGAGGCCTCCTGCCGTCTCTGCCTGCACCAGCCATACGGTCTGCCTTTTCTTGACCGTGATGGGATGGCTATTCGGGAACCTGCCCACGCGGATGCGAAAACCTTCGAGGTCCCCGAGGATCCTGATCCTGCGGCGGTATTTTTGGTTAAGCTCGCGCACAACGCGTATGCGCGCCAGGCATTCGTCCAGCCTGCCGTGCGAAAAGTTCAACCGCACCACGTCCATTCCCGCGCGCATCATCTTCAAAAGCACGCTGCGGGACTCTGACGCCGGGCCTAGTGTGCAGATTATCTTGGTTCGGGGCATGGATATGATTATACAGCCGCGGGCAGGCCGCCTCAACAAAAATAAGCGCTCTAAAACCTTCCGGCAAGGCTGCTTCAGAGAGCAGGCGCTTCAGCGAGCCACTGTTCCAATATCTCGACGGCCCACTCGAGCCGCTTTGTCGATTTGCTTTCGAGAGCCTTGGGGGACAGAGCGCTCTCATACCCTTTCAGGGACATCGCGCGGATCCGCATCCACGCCTTACCCGGCGCAAGCGTATCCTTCATTTTATGGAACGCGTTCACGGCCCATTCGGTCCAGGCATCTTTATGACTATCCTTGCCCACCAGGACCACGAGCTTGTCGCAGGCCTGCATTTTTTTCGTGATCTCATCACGCACCGTTTTCGCGCGGGCGTCGTTGAACGGGCAGGGCACCGAACGTTCGCCCCCGTCCGGAGATGTTTCTTTGATTGAGCGATCGTGCGCGTCGAACACGTGCGCTGAGGCGCTTTTGAGCGCGTTGAAAGCCACAACCTGCTCCTGGTCCGCCGGGTCAAAACATACAAACACGCTGACTGCCATGGCCTCCTCCTTCTGCCGCCTCATACACGACTTTTTTTATTTTCAGCCTCCTCAGGCCCGCCGGCACCTGCCACTCCACGACATCCCCTTCCTGATACCCCAGGATCGCCGTGCCGATAGGAGCCAGAACGGATATCCTGTTGTGTTCAAAATCGGCGTCATCCGGATATACGAGCTGATACGCCTCCTCTTTGCCCGTATCCATGTCTTTGAGGCATACACGGGAGTTCATGGAAACGATCCCCGGGGGCATTTCGCCGTTATCCACGACGACCGCACGGTCAAGCTCGTCCGAGAGTTCCCTGAGCCGGTCGCCGTCGAAATTTCCGGCGACGTCCCCGAGAACAAGCCTGAGCTTTTCGAAATCGGACCGCTGTATATATATCTTCTTATCCTTCATTTTCCGCTCCTTGTTTTCAGAGTATTCTTTACGCAGGGCATTCCGACCTCAAAAGACCCTCTATCTTTTTGATCAAGCCGTTGGCGTCTTCAGACTTATCGTAATGGCCATCCGCGTCAGGGAGAAAGAATTTCTGGTCATTCTCGGGAAAGACGCTGGAGACCAGCACCTTGACCCCGGAGAACTCGTTTTTCATCATCGCATGTATCTCAAAACCGCTTGCCCGGGGCATGGCCAGGTCCAGGATAACGAGGGAGACATCTCCGTTCTTCCTCAATATCTCAAGGCCGGAGGCTCCGTCATGGGCCTCGAGAACGCGGTAGCCGTGCTCCTGAAGATAATACCGGTATATCTGCCTTATCCGGGGTTCGTCGTCGACAACGAGTATGCTGACCTGCTTTTTGACCTGCCGGTCCGCATTCTTGACCTTTTCGAGAAGCGCGTCGACGCCCTGCGCTTTGTCGAAATAATCGGTCGCTCCCCTGATGATCTTTTTCTGCTCGTCCACGGGGTATACGCTCGCCACAATGACCTTGACTTTCTGATGGAAGCTCTGGATCACGTCATAGAACACGCTGCCGTAAACCTGCGGCATTTTGATATCGAGAAGCATGATATCCACGGGTTCCCGGTTCAGGATGATCGAGGCCTCGACCGCGTCCGGCGCCTCGAGCACGTTGAAACCCTCGTTCCTGAGCATTGCGCTGTAAATATTGCGGACTCTTTCTTCGTCATCGACGATAAGGATCCTTGTCATCGCGGGCTCCTTTAAATATGGGCGGCTGCAGGGTACATCAGCGCTGCATGTTGCATTACTGCCGTACTGCATCACTGCATTACTGCCGTACTGCATTACCAGGCCCCTGCAGCCGCCCAAATAGTGAGTTTCTTTTTCGATCCAACGCGACTATACCACAGGAGGCATTAAAGAATCGTTAAAAAGTTGTTAAATTTTTTAATGTTTTTTAACTGCTGACGGGAAGGGAAACGGTGAACACAGTGCCCTTGCCGGGCCGGCTGGAAACCGCGATCTCGCCCTTATGCAATTCAGCGATGGACTGGGCAATGCTCAAGCCCAGTCCGCTGCTCGGCGAGCTATCTTTCACGGTTTGGTCGATGCGGAAGAATTTGTCGAACAATTTGGGCAGATGGTCCTGCTCGATGCCGATGCCCGTGTCGGAAACGGATACGCGCGCGGTATGGTCGTCACGGCTCAAACGTATCGCGATGCTGCCGCCGGCCGGCGTGAATTTGACCGCATTGTCGATCAGATTCAGGAACAGGCGCCTGAGATGCAGCTCATCGGCGTTCACGAAACAAGGGGTATGGGGAATATCGGTTGTGACCGCGATATTTTTCTTTGCCGCAAGGATCCTGGCCTGCTCGTAAAGTATGTTCGCGAAATTGGCCAGATCGAGCCGCTCGAGAGCGAGCGCGCCGGGCTGGTAATTCATCTTGGTCAGCAGAAGAAGGTCCTCGATGATCTTGAGCATTCGCTTGGTTTCGCCGAGGCTAACGCTGATCACCCGCTCGTATTCGGTTTTATCGCGCTCTTTCTTCAGGGCGAATTCCGACTCTCCCCGGATGATCGCAATGGGGGTCTTTAATTCGTGCGCGATGTAGGAGCTTGAATCCGTGATGTAATCGAACGCCTCTTCGAGGCGCGAAACCATATCGTTGAAGGCGGCGATCAGGCTGCGCAGCTCGGCATCCGCGCGCTCGACCGTAACCCGGACGCTCAGGTCTTCATGCGTTATGTTGTTGACCGTATCGGTGATCTGCTTGAGAGGCCTCAAGACCCGCGCGACCGTCATCTGCCCGATATAATATCCGAACAAAAACGTCAACGGAACCGGGATCGATATAAAGACCCACTGATATTGGTGCAGCACGTCCGCCGGCAGGGCAAATAAAAAAGCCACATAGACCGACAGCGCCAGCCCGAGGATACAGGCATACGCAATGCTGACCTTGAATTCGAACGAACGGAAGCGCATCATTCCTCCCTGAGGACGTATCCCTTGCCGTGGATAGTATGTATAAGCTGTTTTTTATGGCCTTTATCGATCTTGGTGCGCAGGAAATTCATATACACATCGATGACGTTGGTGAAATTGTCGAAATCCTCGTGCCACACGTGCTCGGATATCATCGTCCGAGTGACGACATGCGTAGCGTTGCGCATAAGATATTCGAGGAGCGCGAATTCTTTGCTCGTTAACTGGATCTCTTTACCCGCCCGGGCGGCTTTGTGCCTGAACTGGTCCAGTTCAAGGTCCGCGAGTTTGAGAATGCCTGTTTTATTATCATTGGTCCTGCGCAGTAACGCGGCTATGCGGGCAAGAAGTTCTTCGAAGGCAAAAGGCTTGGCGAGATAATCGTCGGCGCCGGAATTGAGGCCGAGGACCTTGTCCCTGACCCCGTCCTTGGAGGTGAGCATCAGGACCGGGACGTTGATCTTTTTCTTCCTGATCTCTTTGCACACCGCCACGCCGTCCAGACGGGGCATAATGATGTCGAGGATGATAAGGTCATAGGGATTGATCTCCGCCAGATAAAGCGCCTTTTCGCCGTCATTGGCCACGTCAACGACATAGTCTTCTTCTTTGAGGCCGCGCTCGATAAAACTGGCCATGCGGAGTTCGTCTTCTGCAAGCAGGATTCTCACTGCGCGCTCCGGGTAAAAGTTTGAGCCGTTCTACCTCTCTGATTATACGCCGCGTCAGGCTTTCTGGCAAGTTGGATCGGCTCAAACGCAAAACAACGCTCAGGATGGACTAGAGATGCCGGACGACCATATCGAGCGGCTGTTTGCTCGGGCCTGCGGGCTTCTGGCTGGGATAGCCGACGGGAATGACTGCCATGAACTCGCCGTCGGGTTCGCCGAGGAATTCAAGCACATCGTGCTTGATGAGCACGAGCACGCCGAGCCAGACCGTGGCAAGGCCGAGGGAGGTGGCTGCAAGCAGAAGGTTCTGCACCGCTGCGGCTGAACTTTGTATCTCCATGATCCTGAAGAAATCATGGCCGGTTGCTTTATCGACCTTAAACAACTCCGTGCCGCGAGTAATAAGCTCACCGCTATTCGCCACTGCTATCACCACCGGGCTCGATGCAATAGCGCGCGATGCCATTCGCAAAAGCACGGATGCGGGCTTGGGAAAATTGCCTGCCTTTGTCGAGATAAGCTCGACAAGTTCGGCCTTCTTCCCGCCTTTTAACACGATGAACCGCCATGACTGCTGGTTATG
>JAGOOP010000048.1:0-2893 GCA_017992455.1 Candidatus Omnitrophota bacterium
CGAAAGAATTCCCGCACTGGGGATCCGAAAAGGACCGGGCGTGCATGTGGGAGGCGCTGACCGCAGCGAGCCTCATCCATGCGGGAGCGGACATCCTGGTGATGCGCCATCCCGGTGCGGCAGGGCATATCAAGAAGTATATTGAACAATTGAGCGCGTAGGATTATAATAATGCATACGAGGGGGCTATGTATATAATCGGCGAACTGATCAACGGGATGTACGTTTCGATCACCAGGGCGATCAAGACGCGGGATGCGGGGATCGTCCAGAAGTGCGCTCTCGACCAGATCGCAGCGGGCGCGGACGCTCTCGACGTGAACTGCGGCCCCGGCTCGAAACAGCCGGCCGATGACATCCAGTGGCTCGTCAAGACCGTTCGGCAGGCGACCGATAAGACCATCGTTCTGGATTCAAGCAAACCGGCAGTCATCGAAGCGGGGCTGCAGGCGGCGACCGGCTCCGTCATGATCAATTCGACGACTGCGGATGCGGCGAAATTATCGGTACTGGTGCCGCTTGCGAAAAAATATAACGCCTCGCTTATCGGCCTTGCCATGAACGCCAAAGGCGTGCCGCAGAACAAGGACCAGCGCCTCGAGCTTGCGGCAACGGTCGTGGCGACGTGCGTCGAACATGATTTCCCGGTCGAGAACCTGTATCTCGACCCCATCGTCATGCCGGTCAACGTCAGCCAGGCGGCGATGCCGGATATCCTGGAGTCGATCCGGGAGTTCAAGATCATATCCGAGCCTTCGCCCAGGACGGTCATCGGCCTGAGCAACGTCTCGCAGGGCACGCACTTCCGCAGCCTCATCAACCGCACGTTCCTTGTCATGGCAGCGGCGTTCGGGCTCGATGCGGCCATCCTTGACCCGCTCGATACGGAGCTCATGGATGCCTTGATCACCGCGGAGCTTATCGTCAATAAACAGATTTACTGCGATTCGTACCTGGAGGCGTACCGTAAAAAATAATCCTATGCTTTGTAAAACGCCTGCATATATTGCATATTTTTTTCTGGCTGTGATGATCGTTGTGCTGTCAGCGTCTGCCGCGCGCGGCCAGGAGGAATTCCCCGAAATGGCACAGATCGAGGCCGACTACATCGCCGCCTGCCAGTTCATGGATGCTGCCGATCCGGCATACGGCTGTATCAATAATGTAGCGGGGGCGCCGACATGGGTCGTTCCGCGGGAGAACGCCATGGCTATTCTGGGCCTTTTGATCGCGGACGATATGTACCCGGGCAACGATTACCGCCGGCGCGCGCTTCTGGCTGCGGATTATCTGGCGAAGGTCCAGGATCCCGACGGAGCATGGTACAACCAGTACCGGTATGCGGCGCCCGGGGATGATACGGGTTCCGAAGAATCGCTCTCGAAATCGCCGACGCAGACCGCCGAGGTCATGATCGCTTTTTACAAGCTCGGTTTTGACCGGGCCCGGTATCCCGCGATGAAAAAAGCTGCCCGGTATCTTATGTCGTGTCAGTCCAGCGGCGGCAACGGTCTTTTGCTGGGCGGGGGCAAGGATGCGCACGGACAATACAGGACGTGGCGGTGGGCGTCGGATAATTCATACGCGTATCAGGCCCTCAAGGCCGCGGAGACCTGGGCGGTCATGTCGTGCGACGCGCGCTTCGCGCTGTATTGCAGCAGGGCGGCGCGGAGGATCATACGCGGCATCGATACGTTTTTGTACGTCAGGGACCGCGATGATCCCGATTTCGGCGTCTGGCGCCGCGTTATCGACCAGGACAATGCGCCCGTCGATCCGGCGTATCACGACTGGATCAATTATGCGCCGCAGATGCTCGATCTTCCCTGTAAAGGAGTGAACAGGCCCCGCGTGGGCGAATGGATCCACCGGACGCTGCAGGATGCGTCGGGCGCGTGCGCGTGGAATGACGGCGCTGACCGTTCGAGGATGTCCCCCGGGTATTCGTTCCAGGCGTCGTTGTGCTGGCAGGACCTGCGCCAGAGCGGGTATTATATCGATGCGTTGAACTGGGGTCTTGACAGCGGCCTCTGGATGAATGCGCCCGTATGCGACGGCGTCGCCGGCGGCTGGATCGACTGGACGCAGACGAATGACGACGGGTCTCGTGTGCAGGCTGATTGCTGGGAGCGGTTCATCGACACAAGCTTCTATGCGATAGCGGCGTATAACGGCGGATACGATTTCCGCGTCATCCCGGATTTTTTAAGGGTCAGCTATTCCAATCCCCGGAATTCTTCCGGGGCTGTTCCGTGTTACCTGCAATTGCAGTTCCCTGATACGCACGACGATCAGCCATAACGCAGGACAAGAGAGGGCTCATGGCATTTCCCGATCACAGAGGATATTTCGGCTCATTCGGCGGAAGGTTCGTGCCTGAAACGCTTATGGCGGCTTTGAGCGACCTGGACGCGCGCTACCGCGCTGCCAGGACCGATCCGTCGTTCAGATCCGAACTTGCGTATTACCTGAAAGAGTACGCGGGCAGGCCCACGCCGCTGTATTATGCGAAGAACCTGAGCAGGTATCTGGGCCGCGGCAGGATCTATCTCAAACGCGAAGACCTGCTTCATACCGGTGCGCACAAGATAAACAACACGATCGGCCAGGGTCTTCTGGCGAAACGCATGGGCAAGACCCGCGTCATCGCAGAGACCGGCGCAGGCCAGCACGGCGTTGCCACAGCCACGGTGGCCGCTTTATTCGGGTTCAAATGCGCGGTGTATATGGGCGAGGACGATACCATACGCCAGCGGCTCAATGTGTACCGGATGAAACTCCTCGGTTCCGAGGTCGTCACGGTGACCACCGGGACCAGAACGCTCAAAGACGCGATCAACGAGGCGTTCCGCGACTGGGTGACCAACGTCAACGACACGTTCTATATATTCGG
>JAGOOP010000048.1:2993-4540 GCA_017992455.1 Candidatus Omnitrophota bacterium
CCGGAAAAAGGCATTCATCGCTTTTTTGACCGCAGGGTATCCCGACCTGGCCGCGACGGGAAAACTTGTCCTGGAATTCGCGGCGCGGGGCGTGGATATGATCGAGCTCGGTATCCCGTTCTCGGATCCCATGGCCGACGGGCCGGTCATACAGGAATCGTCGCAGGAAGCGCTCAAGCGTCATGTCAGGCTCATTGATGTTCTGCGCCTTGTCCGGGACCTGCGCAAAAAAACGCAGATACCTTTGCTTTTTATGTCCTATTATAATCCGATCTTTCGCATGGGAGAACAGCGTTTTGTCACAGAAGCGTCCCGATGCGGACTGGACGGTATCATCGTGCCGGACCTGCCGCCTGAAGAAGGCCGCGGTTTGATCACGGCAGCGCGGCGCGCAGGCATTCACACCATCACGTTCGTGGCTCCGACGACAGATCCGCAGCGGCTTGTGTCGATCGCCCGGAAGGCCCGGGGTTTTATTTATTACCTGAGCGTTACCGGCGTGACCGGCAGCCGAAAAAAACTGCCTGCCGATATCGCCGCGCATGTGAAAAGCATCAAACGGCTGACGAGGACCCCGGTCTGCGTGGGATTCGGGGTTTCGACGCGGGAACAGGTCAGCCATATCCAGTCCGTTGCCGACGGGGTCATCGTGGGCAGCGCCATTATCAGGCACATACGCCGGCATAAAGGCGGTCCCCGGCTCGTGGCCGGGGCCGGATCATACATTTCATCATTGACAGGGGGAACATGAAGACGGATCCATACCGCAAGACAACGCTCGACAACGGCGTGCGCATCATCAGCTGTCCCATGAAGGACCGCAGGTCGCTTGCCCTCGGTATCTGGGTCGGCGTCGGTTCCCGGTACGAACGGCCGGCGTCCGCAGGCATCAGCCATTATCTCGAGCACATGGTCTTTAAAGGGACCAGCAAATATACCTGCAGGCAGATCAAGGAATCCATCGAAGGCGTGGGCGGTTCGTTCAACGGTTTCACGTCCGAGGAGGTCACGTGTTATTTCGTGAAGATGCCGCTGCGGTATCTTGACCGCGGCATCGATATTTTATCGGATATGGTGGCCCGGCCGCTTTTACGCGAGGAGGATATCCGTAAGGAGCGCACGGTCATCCTCGAAGAGATCAAAATGTACAAGGACCAACCGCACAGCTATGTGTACGAACTGCTCGACGGGCTTATGTGGCCGGGGCATCCGCTGGGCACAAGCACGCTCGGCACAGAGGCGACGGTATCCGCGGTCGACCGCGCGGCGCTGGAAGCGTACCGGACCGCGTGTTATTCCCCGTCCAATATCGTGGTCAGCGCCGCCGGCGCTTTTGATCACGGAGCGCTTGTACGAAAAGCGGGATCGCGGTTGGGGAAGCTCGACCGGGGAGCGCGGAACCGGTATGTCCCTGCGCGGCAGGCGCAGGCAGCGCCGCAGGTGCGTATTCTTGCGAAGGATACGGAACAGAGCCATCTGGTCATCGGTTTTCACGGCCTGCGGCGCGACGATCCGATGCGGTACGGCCTTTCCCTGCTTCATATCAT
>JAGOOP010000049.1 GCA_017992455.1 Candidatus Omnitrophota bacterium
CGGATCGCGCACATCACCTTTGAATGACAATGGCCCAGATTTCCCACTCCCCAACCCGGGAAGAAATCCAGATACTTCTTGCCGTCAACATCCCACAAATAACTCCCCTTGCCCTTGACAAAGATCAACGGCACCTTCGTATAACTGGGCACAATGTAATCCTTATACACCTGAAATATCTCTTCCTTCTTCATAATCAAGACGCTTTAGCTAACCATCTGACAAATAATAAGTTACAAAACAAATACGACTTTCCTACATAAAAGAATTTATTTATAAACCCATGCCGCAGTGATATTTAGCTAAAGCGTCTTCAGCTGATGATTTCGGTGCCGATGCCCTGGTCAGTGAAGATTTCCAGCAACAGAGCATGCGGGATGCAGGCGTCGACCATGTGGGTCTTTTTGACGCCTTTGGTTACCGCATGGATGCATGCCTGGACCTTCGGGATCATGCCTGTCTGAATGACCTTCTGCTCCATCAACTGTTTGGCGTCTTCCCGCGTCAACGTTGACATGAATGAGCTCGGGTCATCAGGCGCGCGCATGATGCCCTTGACGTTGGTCAACAGGACCAGCTTCTCTGCCTTCATGCTTTCTGCCACATTAGCAGCCGCTTCATCGGCATTGACATTATATGTCTTGCCATCGCTTCCCGCTCCCATGGGCAGGATCACAACGACTTTATCCTTGTCAAGCTCATCGAGGATGGCTTTTGTGTTGACCCCGGTCACATGGCCCACAAGCCCCAGGTCGATATTTGCCTTTTTCTTTTCCGACGCAAGAAGCTTGTTCTCCTTGCCGTTCAATCCGATCGCATGACAGCCAAGCTCAGTGATCTCATTGACGATCATGGTGTTCAGTTTCTGCAATTCTTCTTCGACGACTTTGAGCGTCTGCTCGTCGGTCACGCGCATTCCGTCCACAAAATCGGTCTTCTTGCCGCTCTGGCGCATACGGTCGGAAATATTCGGCCCGCCGCCGTGGACAAGCACGGTCTTCAACCCCATAAAATTCATGAAAACGATATCCTCCAGGACACCTTTGCGGATCTTTTCCTCGCCCAGGATACTGCCGCCGTATTTGATGACCACGACCTTGTTATGGAACGCGCGGATATACGGCAGCGCTTCGATCAGAACATCGGCTTTCTTAATGGCCTCTTGCATAGTTCACCTCAATTATATTCTGCGTTTATCTTGATATATTCAGGGGTCAGGTCAGACGTGTACACCGTACACCCTGCTTTTCCCCGCGATAAACTGACGTCGATCACAACATCCTTTTTGTTCAACGGCCCCATATGCACTTTCAGCCCGGTTTCGCTGACATCGATGCCGCTTGCGCCTACCGCGCAGGCGATCCTGCCGAAATTCGGATTTTCGCCGTACACCGCGGTCTTGAATAAGGGAGAATTGGCAATAGCGAGCGCAGCTGTCCTGGCTTCCTCGAAGCTGCGTGCTTTGCTGACATTGATCGTAATGAACTTCGTCGCGCCTTCTCCGTCTTGGGCGAGCATTTTTGCCAAGGACAGGCATACGGCATGCAGCCCTGCGGCAAAAACCTCAGCGCTGCGCCCCCCTGTTATCCGCTTATTACCCGCCTGGCCGTTCGCCAGCACCGCAACGGAATCATTCGTGGACATGCATCCGTCAACCGTAACGCAGTTAAAGGTATCCCTGACGCAATCCTTCAGGCATGCATCAAGACAACTCTGCGAAATATCGGCATCGGTCATGATGAACGCAAGCATGGTCGCCATGTTCGGCCCGATCATGCCTGAGCCTTTGGCAATGCCGCTGATCGTCACGGGCTTGCCTGCGATCACGCACCGCACGCCAACCGCCTTGGCGAACGTATCAGTGGTCATGATCGCTTTTTTTGCTGCATCAAGCCCCCGGGGAGACAATCCGGCGCACAACGCAGGCAAAGCACTCGCGATCTTGCTCACATCGAGCCGCTTGCCGATAATGCCTGTTGAAAACACAAGCACAGACTCAAGAGCAACGCCTAATACGGACGCGGTTTCACAAGCGGTCTTTCGCGCATCGGCAAGGCCTGCGGAACCGGTGAAACAATTCGCGTTCCCGCTGTTCGCAACGATCGCGTGAAACGCTTTGTTCTTTTTGAGGAATTGTCTGCACAGGGTGACCGGCGCGGCAACGATCTTATTTGTGGTGAACATACAGCTGGCACGGGCCGGGCGGAGGGAATATATAAGCGCCAGATCCGGTTTACCCGACCGTTTCAGGCCGCAGGCAACGGCATTCGCCGCAAACCCCTGCGGTAAACCGGCGTGAGGAAGAATGTCCATTTACACAAGCCCCGCGGTTTCAGGGAACTGATACCGGATGTTCATGTTCTGCACTGCCTGGCCTGACGCACCCTTGAGCAGATTGTCGATCGCGGATATGATAATGACGGATGCGCCGTCGGCTTTGACCCCGATATCGCAAAAATTCGTGCCCGCGACGTCCTTCAAACACGGAAAAACGCCGTACTGCCGTATGCGGACAAACGGCTCATTCTTGTAGAACTTCCGGTATAATGAAACGACCTGCTTCGGGTTCAAAGACGTTCCCTTTTTCGATCTCACGTAAATGGTCTCGAGGATCCCCCGTTTAAGCGGCAGTAAATGAGGCACGAACGTTACCGGGACTTTTTTGCCCGCAAGTTTCGAAAGCTCCTGTGCGATCTCGGGCATATGCTGATGGGTATTGACCTTGTACGCCTTGAAATCCTCATCCACCTCGCTGAACAGCGATTCGAAGACCGCCTTTTTCCCCGCGCCGGTGGTGCCTGATTTGGCGTCGATGATCACCGACGACAGATCGACTGAATCCGTGGCTAAAAGCGGCGCAAGCCCCAGGATCGCGGCAGTCGGATAACAGCCGGGATTGGCGATCAGCTGCGCCGTCCCTATCTTCTGCCGGTAGATCTCAGGCAGGCCGTATACCGCGCGCTTTATATTGGCCTTATCCTTATGCGCAACCTGATACGCGGCTTTGTAAACGGCCGTATCGGCAAGCCGGTAATCCGCGGATAAGTCTATGACCGTCTTCTTTGCCCTGAGCAGATACGGCGCAACATCCATGGCAGTGGTATGAGGCAATGCCAGGAATACGGCGTCGGAGTTCTTTGCAAGCGCCTTGACATCGAGCTTCTTCAACTCGAGCGCAGTTCTGTTTGCAAACCGCGGAAAAACCGCGGCATACGCCCTCGGCTCGTCGGTTGTCGAATACAACCCTGTCAGCCGAACGTGCGGATGGCGCAGTAAGATATCGACAAGTTCCTGTCCCGTATATCCGGTCGCGCCGGCAATGCCGACATTAAGCATCATAAGTCTCCGTCGTTAAACTATATAAAATTATTATACCTGCAAATCCCGCAATGGCAAGCATTTTTCTCGTCGCAGAGCCCCCCTTGCTCCGTCGCCGTTACGGCAAAAAAAAACCGCTGTGAGACTCCTGGCCTCACAGCGGAACTCTAAAAATCTATCTTTTACAGCGTATCTCTCCTTATCGTTTTGTCCACTGGAAGCGTTTCCGGGCGCCTTTCAGACCCGACTTCTTACGCTCCTTCATCCTCGGATCGCGGGTCAAAAAGTCGTTCTTGCGCAGCATGTCCTTGAGCTCCGGCTCTGCGGCTAAAAGCGCGCGCGCGACCGCGTGTCTCAACGCACCGGCCTGGCCGGTGATGCCGCCGCCGCTGAGATTGGCGACCACGTCGTATTTCGTCGCAGTATTGGTCAGGCGCATCGGCTGATGCACCATGATCCGGTCTGTTTCGCGGACAAAATATTTTTCCATGTCCACGCCGTTGACCGTGACCGTGCCCTGGCCTGGGGTCATGACAACCCGCGCGATCGATTCTTTCCTTCTTCCCACTGTGACAAACCGCGTTACATTATCCATAATATTTATATTTTTAACGGCACTGGTTTTAAGCTTGCATTCAAATGCTTATCGTCCTTATACACCTTCAGCCTCACGATCATCTGATGGGACAGGTCGCCTTTGGCAAGCATGCGCTCGACAGCGAGCTTCATGACCGTTTCCGGCCGCTTTGCAAGCATATCTTCGAGCGCAACCTGCTTCAGCCCGCCCGGATATCCGGAGTACCTGCTGTACACCTTTTGCTTGAGCTTCCTGCCGGTCACCTTGATCTTGGATGCGTTAATGACGATGACCCCGTCCCCGGTATCGACATGAGGCGTATATATCGCCTTATGCTTGCCGCGGAGCACAGCCGCGATCTTGGAAGCGCAGCGGCCGAGTATCTGGTCCTTGGCGTCAACCAGATACCAGGTGCGCTTGATCTCATTCGGTTTTGGAAAATAGGTCTTTGACATAGGAATAAAAGTATATCATATAAATCTTTTCTGTCAAATACTTTTTTCGGAAA
>JAGOOP010000021.1:0-9680 GCA_017992455.1 Candidatus Omnitrophota bacterium
GTTCGGAATACGTATCGAGGACATGGTTCTCGTAACAAACAAAGGATGTGAGGTGTTCAGTGGCTCTCTCAATAAATGATCTGAAGAACGGGTTGACGATCCTGGTGGACGGCTCCCCGTTCATGATCCTTGATTCGCAGTTCGTCAAGCCGGGAAAAGGCGCGGCGTTCACCCGCTGCAAGATGCGCAATATGAAGACCGGCAATATCCTTGAGCAGACGTTCAGGGGGGATGAGAAGATCGACGAGGCGTTCATCGAGGAATCGAAACTGCAGTACCAGTATAATTCCGGGGACATGTTCTATTTTATGGACCAGGAGAATTACGACGAAAAGGCGATCCCCCGGGACGTGCTCGGGGATAAGGTCAATTTCCTCAAGGATAATATCGAGGTCACGGCGTATTCCTATAAGGACGATATCCTGAACGTGAATCTGCCGAATTTCGTCGTGTACAAGATCACCAGTTCCGAGCCCGGCGTGAAAGGCGATACCGCAAAGGCAGGAACCAAGCCGGCGCAGATCGAGACCGGCGCGGTCGTGCAGGTGCCCCTGTTCGTCAACGAGGGCGATTTCATCAAGGTCGATACCCGGTCAGGCGCGTATCTCGAACGGGCATCCGGAGCATAAGGAGGCACAATCGGTGAATATCAAAGAGATCAAAGAGATGCTCGCCCTTATGGCGGACAACAATCTCGTCGAACTTGAGATAGAGAAGGACGGCACCAAGATACGGCTGAAGAAATCCTCTCCCCAGAGCGATCAGTACAGCGGCCCGATCGTCATCGAACGGGAGAGATCAGGCGGAGCGGGAGTGCGGGGCGTTGAACCGGGCCAGGCCGGGCAGGCAGGCGAAAAAGCCGCGGCCAGGACCGTCGAGATCAAAGCTCCCATGGTCGGCACGTTCTACCGCGCGCCGTCGCCCGAAGCGCCTCCCTACGTCGAAGCGGGCCAGGTGGTCGAGCCGGGCCAGGTCGTCTGCATCATCGAGGCGATGAAGCTCATGAACGAGATCAAATCGGAGATCCGAGGCACGATCGTCGAGGTCCTGGTCGAGAATGCAGAACCGGTCGAATTCGGCCAATCCATGTTCATCATAGAGCCCCTGTAATGTTCTCAAAGATCCTTATCGCAAACCGCGGCGAGATCGCCCTGCGCATCATCCGCGCGTGCCGGGAGCTGGGCATACGCACGGTCGCCGTTTATTCCGAGATCGACCGCGATTCGCTTCACGTGCGGTTTGCGGACGAGGCGATCTGCATCGGCCAGGCGCAGAGCGCCAAAAGTTACCTCAACATTCCCGCCATCATCAGCGCCGCCGAGATCACCGACGTCGAGGCGATCCACCCCGGATACGGTTTTATGGCCGAGAACGCCCATTTTGCCGAAGTATGCGAATCCTGCCACATAAAATTCATCGGCCCGACCCCCGAGAACATACGCCTTATGGGCGACAAGATGGCAGCCAAGTCGTCGGTGCATAAGGTCGGGCTGCCGCTCGTTCCGGGAAGCGACTCGACCATAAAGACCAAGGAAGAAGCGCTCAAGACCGCCAAGCGTATCGGGTATCCGGTCATCATCAAGGCCGCCGCGGGCGGGGGCGGCAAAGGCATGCGCATCTGCCATAACGATATCAAGCTTGCGTCGTCGTTCATGACCGCGCAGTCCGAGGCGGAGGCCAACTTCGGCAACCCGGCCGTTTATATCGAGCGGTATATCGAAAAGCCGCGCCATGTCGAGGTCCAGATCCTCGCGGATACGCACGGCCACGCGATACACCTGGGCGAGCGCGATTGCAGCATCCAGCGCAGGCATCAGAAACTCCTTGAGGAATCGCCGTCCCCGGTGCTCGATACCAAAACGCGCCGGCGCATCTGCGAGCTGGCGGTCAAAGCCGTCAAGGCGGTCAATTACGTCGGCGCCGGCACCATCGAATTCCTCATCGACAAGAATCATAACTTTTACTTTATGGAGATGAACACCCGCATCCAGGTCGAGCATCCGGTGACCGAGATGGTCACGGGCATCGACCTTATCAAGGAGCAGATCAGGATCGCCGCGGGAGAGAAGCTCGTTGTGCGCCAGGAGGACGTGCAGTTCTCGGGCCATGCGATCGAATGCCGCATCAACGCGGAGGACCCGGAGAACAATTTCATGCCTTCGCCGGGCAGGATCGAGTTTTTGAACCTTCCCGGCGGCCCGCATGTGCGCGTGGATACGCATATCTATCAGGGATACGAGGTCCCGCCGACCTATGATTCCCTGCTTGCCAAGGTGATCACCACCGGCGCAACGCGGCTTGACGCGATCAGCGTCATGAAACGGGCGCTCAACGAGTTCAATATCGGCCCCATTAAGACGACGATCCCGTTCCATCTGCGGCTCCTTGAGAACGCGGCGTTCATCAAGGGCGATGTATCGACCCATTTTGTGCAGGAGATGACGGCTCCTGCCGCCGAAGCGGCTGCTGAAAACTAAGGAGCGCGGGATGATATTCGGAGACGAGACACGGTCGGACCTGGGAGCGATCAAGATATATAAAAGCGCGATCGCATCCGTCGCCGCTATCGCGGCGGCAGAGGTCGAAGGCGTCAAAGGCGTCAGCCGCGGCGCGTGGATCAGGTTCCTGGAATTGATGGGCGCAAAGGCCACGAAGATCCGCATCGAGATCGATCATAATTCGAACGTGTCGATCGACGTGCCGCTGGTGGTGAAATACGGCTGCCACGTGCCTGATGTCGCCAATAAGGTCCAGGAGAACATCCGCCAGGCGGTGGAGAAGGCGACGAACCTTTCGGTCAGGGACATCAATATCAGTATCAAGTCCATAGAAAAGCCATAATCAGGAGGGGATGATGAGGATATTCAATATGGTGGCGATCATGTTTTATGCGGGCGTCATTATCCTGATCGGTATCGGGCTTATCGCGCTGTCGTTCAATCTGCTCCTGCCCGAGCACATAGACGCGCTCAATTATTACATGCAGGATAACCAGTTCAACCGGTGGGCGGTCCGGCTGTCCGGCCTGCTGGTCGTCATCATCAGCTACTGGTCCGCCCAGATGATACTGGGCAGGATGCAGCGGGAGAAGACGATCGCGTTCATGACGGCGTCGGGCGAAGTGACGATCGCGCTTTCGGCCATCGAGGACCTGATCAAACACACCGCTTTTCATATTCCCGAGATCAAGGACCTTAATTCAGACGTCATCGCGACGAAAAAAGGCATCGTCGTGAACATGCGCGTGACGCTCCGTTCCGAGGCGAACCTTCCGGAACTGACGGCGCGGCTGCAGGAGATCACCAAGAACAAGATCCAGGAGGTCCTCGGTCTTGAAGAGGCGATCATCATCAAGATACATATTTCCAAGATCGTTCAGCGGGAAGACAGGGATAAAAAGCGCAAGGAAGCGGTAAAGGAAGAACCGGCGATCCCGTTCGGCGGGTTCGGGCGGGTGTAAAGAAAAGGCCCTCGGGGCACCATACAGGAGGATGGACGCAATGGCAACAATCGGTATTCTGACAGGCGGCGGCGATTGCCCCGGGTTGAACCCGGTCATCAGGGCGGTCGTGAGAAAGGCGTTACGGGAAGGGTATACGGTCCTCGGCATCAAGAACGGCTGGAAGGGCATGATCGAGAACGATACCATCCCTCTGGATATAAATTCAGTGTCGGGGATATTGCAGCGCGGCGGCACGATCCTCGGGACAAGCCGCACCAATCCGTATAAAAAGGAAGGCGGGGTGGAAAAGGTCAAAGAGAACTTCAAGAAGATGGGGCTGTACGCGCTCGTCGCCACCGGCGGGGAGGATACGCTCGGGGTCGCCTCGAAACTCGTCAAGGACGGGATCCCCAATATCGTGGGCGTGCCCAAGACCATCGACAATGACCTGGGCTGCACGGATTACACGTTCGGGTTCGACACGGCGATCAATATCGCCATGGAATGCATCGACCGGCTCCATACGACCGCCGAATCCCATCACCGGATCCTCGTCGCTGAGGTCATGGGCAGGCACGCCGGATGGATCGCGCTCGAGGCGGGGATGGCAGGCGGCGCGGATTTCATCCTGATCCCTGAAAAAGACATCGATATCGAAGCGGTCTGCAAAGCGATCCAGTCGCGCCACGCGCGCGGCAAGCTTTTCAGCATTATCGTGGTCGCGGAAGGCGCCAAGTTCGCATCGAAAGACATCACCCAGGACCAGGCGCTTGACGAATTCGGCCATGTGCGCCTCGGGGGCATCGGCGACATGCTTGCCAAGGAGATCGAAAAGCGCACCGGTTTTGAAACGCGGGTGAGCGTGTTCGGCCATATCCAGCGCGGCGGCTCTCCCACTGCGTTCGACCGGATCCTCGGCACGCGCTTCGGCGTCAAAGCGGTCGAGCTCATCGTCAAGAAAAAATTCGGGCAGATGGCGGCGCTCCGGGGCAATGAGATCATCGACGTGCCGCTTGCGGACGCGGTCAAGGAGCTCAAGACCGTTGATCCGCAGCTGTACGAGGTCGCGGAAGTTTTCTTCGGTTAAGCAAAAGACTTTCCGGCAAAAGGAGCATCTATGAGAGATCATATCAAGGATATTCTTCTGCAGAGCATCCAGATCAAGGAAGACCTGCTCCATACCCGCATCGACCAGATCATCGACCTGAGCAACATGGTCATCGACAGCCTTAAAAAAGGCGGCAAGGTGATGCTGTTCGGCAACGGCGGCAGTGCGTCCGACAGCCAGCATATCGCCGCGGAGCTCGTGGGCAGGTATCAGAAAGACCGGGCGGCTTTGCCTGCGATCGCGTTGACGACCAATACGTCCATCATTACCGCGATCGCCAACGATTACGGGTATGAGGCGGTGTTCGCAAAGCAGGTCGAGGCGCTCGGCGCGAAGAACGATATCGTCATCGGGATCTCGACAAGCGGCAAGGCCCGCAACGTCGCGGCCGGCATAAAGCAGGCGAAGAAGATGGGCATCAAGACGATCGTGTTCACCGGCGGGGACGGCGGAGAGATCGCCAAGATGGCGGACGTGTCGCTCGTCGTTCCGTCAAAGGTCACTGCCCGTATCCAGGAAGCGCACATAGCCGTCGGACATATCATATGCGAAGTCGTCGAAGACTACTTTGTTTCAAATCCAAGATAAAAACGCTTCCCGCGCTCGTGAGGATCGTCAGGGCGCTGCGCAGGCGCGGCAGGCGCGTTGTTTTCACCAACGGCTGTTTCGATATCCTGCATGCGGGGCATGTCGCGTATCTTGAGGCGGCGCGCAACAAAGGGGATATTCTCGTCGTCGGCATCAACAGCGACGCTTCGGTGCGGCGCCTCAAAGGCCGCCGGCGGCCGGTTGTCCCCCAGGCCCAGCGCGCCGCAGTGGTCGCGGCGCTCGGATCGGTCGATCATGTCGTCGTTTTTTCCGAGGATACGCCCGAGCGGCTTATCCTGGCGCTCGAGCCGGACGTGCTTGCCAAAGGCGGGGACTGGAAGATCGAGGATATCGTCGGCAGTCAGTTCGTCCTGCGCAGCGGCGGAAAAGTGTTCAGCATTCCGCTCGTCAGGGGCCTGTCCACAACGGCCCTGGTCAAAAAGATATCACATGCTCTCTAAAAATACAGCCAGCGGCATATACCGCATCATCGACGCCAACGCGAACCGCCTGAAAGAAGGCCTGCGCGTGTGCGAAGAGGTGGCCCGTTTCATATTGAACGACCGGGTTCTGTCGCGGCAGTTCAAGGCCGTCCGCCACGATGTCGACGCGGCGCTCGCCGGTCTGGCAGGCCGCAGGCAATGCCTGGATGCGCGCGATGCCGCGGGCGACCGGGGCCGGACACTGCATGCCGCAGGCGAATTAAAACGTTCGGGCGTGACGGACGTGTTCTCGGCGAATATCCAGAGAGTGAAGGAATCGATACGCGTATTGGAAGAGTTCTCAAAGATCGTCAACAAGGCATGCGCGCTCAGGTTCAAGGATCTGCGGTATCGCGTTTATGAGATCGAAAAGCGCGCGCAACGGCTTATTCGATAAAGGAATTCATGACTCAAATAGAATCGGCACAAAACGGGGTCATCACCCCGTTGATGCATAAGGTCGCGCGGCGCGAGCGCGTGCCGGCGAAAATGCTCTGCGACGGGATACGCCGCGGAACCATCGTCATACCCCATAACAATACGCATACGCTTCGGGCGCCCTGCGCCATCGGAGCCGGGCTTTCGGTCAAGGTCAATGCGAACCTCGGCACGTCCACCGATGAGATGGCTCGTGCTGATGAGATCGAGAAGCTGGAAGTCGCGGTTCGCTGCGGCGCGGATGCGGTCATGGACTTAAGCGTCGGAGGCGACCTTGCGCGCATCAGGAAAGAGATACTGAAGCATTGCGCAGTGCCGCTGGGGACCGTGCCTATTTACGAGATCGCGGTCAACGCGCAGAAAAAAAGCCGCCGTCTGCTTGCGTTCAGCGCTGAAGATTGTTTTGACGTGCTTGAACGCCAGGCGCAGGAGGGCGTTGATTTTTTTACCATACACGCGGGCGTAACGAGGTCGAGCCTTGCGGCGCTCAGGAGCCGCAAACGCGTCCTGGGCATCGTGTCCCGCGGCGGCGCGATCCTGGCAGGATGGATCAAGAGCCATAAGCGGGAAAATCCTTTTTATGAGCATTTTGACCGGGTGCTGGAGATCGCCCGCAGGTACGACGTCACGTTGAGCCTTGGCGACGGCCTGCGGCCCGGCTCGATCCTTGATGCGACGGATCCGGGCCAGATCGCTGAACTGAAGATCCTCGGTGCGCTCGCGCTCCGGGCCCGTAAAGCCGGGGTCCAGGTCATGATCGAGGGACCGGGTCATGTGCCGCTCGATCAGATAGAGAAGAACGTTCTGCTCGAAAAGAAATACTGCCACGGCGCTCCGTTCTACGTGCTCGGCCCTCTGGTAACGGATATTGCCGCAGGCTATGACCATATTACGGGTGCTATCGGCGGCGCTATCGCAGCCCGCGCCGGAGCTGATTTCCTGTGCTATCTGACCCCGTCGGAGCATCTGCGCCATCCGTCCGTGCAGGACGTGCGCGAAGGCGTCATCGCTTCGAAGATCGCCGCGCACGCCGCAGATATCGTCAAGGGCGTGGCAGGGGCTCTGGGCCGCGACCGCGCCATGTCCGCAGCACGGGCAAAAAGGGACTGGAAGCAGCAGATCAGATTATGCCTCGATCCGGAGAAAGCAAGAGAGTACCGCGCGTCCTCAAAGCCCCGGGAATCGAGCGTATGCACCATGTGCGGCAAATTCTGCTCGATCAAGCTGATGGAAGAAAAAGCCAAGGCTAAAAACGGGGTCAGAATTATTTATTCCAAGAAACCAGCGTGCCGGAATAAATAATTCTGACCCCGTTTTTAGCCTTTGAATAGCGTCGTTGCAATTTGCACGTTACATATGCGGGTGTAATTTGAGCCCCCCTGGGAACAGGGAAGCAGGGGGGCGAAATCCCATTGCGATTTGTGCAATGGGACAATGGAAACGCACCGTTGCAGTCGGCGTGTTATATACGCGGGTGTAATTCAATGGTAGAATGGCAGCTTCCCAAGCTGCTCATGTCGGTTCGATTCCGATCACCCGCTCCAGATCTGTATATCGGGAAAGACAGGTGACGAGGGTTATTCGGGTTTTCATATCAGCCGGTATTGCCGCTGCGTGCATGTGCGCGGCCGGCTGTGTCACCGTGCCGAAGGAGTCTGCCGGCGTCAGGACGGCCGGGATACCGGAACCCGCGGGCCTGTATCATACGGTCATGCGCGGACAGACGCTGTGGCGGATAGCGCGCATGTACGGTTCCGATGTGGATCGTATCGCCTCGGCGAACAGCATTCAGGACGCCCGGCAGCTTGACGTGGGCCGCCGGCTGCTTATTCCGGGCGGTGTTGTTCAGCCTTCGCCGGTGATCCTGAAAGCGGATGAAGATTTCATGTGGCCGGTCAAAGGCACCGTTGTCCTGGGATTCGGCCAGCAGACGGATGCCGGCCTGAACAAAGGCCTTAATATCCGTCCGCACCGGGACATGAACGTCAAGGCGGCGCGCAGCGGAACGGTCGTTTTTTATAACGATGATTTTTTGAATTTCGGCAGGACCGTCATCATCGATCACGGCGACGGATTCCTGACCGTGTACGCGGGCCGGATGGATGTTTCGGTCAGGCCCGGCGATGTCGTCACGCGCGGCCAGACCATCGCGCTGGCAGACAGCCAGGCAGTCCATTTCGAAATACGCAAAGGAGCGGTTTCGCAGAATCCGCATTTTTATCTGAGCCAGTAAGAACATGCAAAAAATATTCTTCGGACGCACCCAGTATCTGGATGTCATCGAGAAGCGGGTCAAAGGGCTCCATGACGGGTATCGTCAGAACATATGCCTGATCGGCCCGGAACTGGTCGGCAAGACGACCATCGTTTCGCGCTTCCTGGGCCGGTTCTGCGATAACCGTTTCGTCAAGGTGTACCTCGACATACGCCACGAGCCGATGCAGGTCTTCGGCAGGCGGTTCATCGGCTGCATGCTGTACGATTTCCTGCAGAACAGCAATACCCCCTTGCGCGAAGACCTCGATTTCCTTATCGAAAAAGCTTCCGGCTTCATCCCCAGGACCGTTGCGCGCATCCGGTCCATTATCCTCGATCTCGACCGCAGGAAAAAGGACAATGTATTCACGCAGCTTTTGTCTCTGTGCGATTGCCTGCACCAGGAGACCGGCAAGTGCTGCGTCGTCGTATTTGACGAGTTCCAGAACCTCGAGGCGCTCGGCATCAAAAGCCTCTATAAGGAATGGTCGCAGGTCCTCATCACCCAGAAAAGCACGATGTATTTGATCGTCAGTTCCCTTCCGTACAAAGCGAATCTCATTCTGTCGAAGAACCTGAGCCTTTTGTTCGGGAATTTCGAGGTCGTCTCGGTCGATCCCTTCGACGTGCGGGATTCGCACCGGTATATCGACACGCGTCTCGTGCCGGGGGCGCTGTCGCAGGGCCACCGGGATTTCATCGTTCATTTTACCGGCGGATATCCGTTCTATCTCGACCTGTTATGCGATGCGGTGTCGGCAAGCCCGCATCCGGACCTTGTTCAGATCCTCGAAGGGCTCCTGTTCAGCTCGTCCGGCATCCTCAATCAGCGGTTCCATAATTACCTCAAGCGTTTCAGCGACAGCCCGTATGCGCAGGATCATATCGGCATACTGCATTGCGTCGCAAGCGGCCATAACAAGATAAAGGACATCGCGCATATCCTCAAGAAACCGCAGACCGCGGTTTCGTCGCGGTTGTCGTATCTGCTCGAGGCAGACGCGCTCACCCGCAGCGGCGATTTTCTCGCCCTCGACGACCGGGTGTTCAGTTTCTGGCTCCGGTTCGTGTACCAGGGAAAGCTGGCGGCGCTGACGTTCGATGCGCAGAACCAGAATGCGGCCTTCCGCAAGAACATCGAGTCCTTGATCTTCGAATTCCTTGCGAGCGCGAACAAGAAACTTCCTGAGCGCATCGCCGAGATGGTCCGTTTGTTCTCCGACGACCGGATCCAGATAGACAAAAAGAGCATGCGCCTGACCCATTTCAGGGAGATCAAGCCGGTCGAGTTCTCGAACCGCTCGCTCAGGGAAGGGCTTTTGTGCAGGTCAGGCGACGGGATGTGGCTGTTCGGGTTTAAACAGGA
>JAGOOP010000021.1:9780-21011 GCA_017992455.1 Candidatus Omnitrophota bacterium
GGACGGCAAAACGCTGTATTTCAATCCGGGCAGCCCCACGGATAATGTGTTTGCGGCGTTCAAATCTTTTGGTATAATTGAGATCACCGACACCATAACCGCGCGGATCGTGAAACTATGAGCATGAACAGGCTGTGGGCGCCGTGGCGCATCGATTACGTGCAGGGCACGAAGGCCGCAGGATGTATTTTCTGCTCTGCGGCGAAACGGACATCCGGCGGCCGCGCCGACGGCCATGTGGTTTTCCGCAGCAAACACGCTCTGTGCATCCTCAACATATTTCCGTATAACAACGGGCATTTGATGATCGCGCCCCTGCGCCATGTATCCTGCCTTTCGAAACTCAGGGATCACGAGCTTCTCGACCTCATGCGCGGCGTCGATGAGGCGCGCGCGCTTCTGTCCCGGACGCTCAAGCCCGACGGTTTCAACATCGGGATCAATATGTCGCGGGCCGCGGGCGCCGGCATACCGGGCCATCTGCACGTGCATATCGTGCCGCGGTGGAACGGGGACACGAACTTCATGCCGGTCATCGGCAACACAAAGGTCATCTCGCAGTCATTGGCTGCGCTTCACAAATTATTACGCCATGCTTACGCAAACGCGCATACAGGAACTGGAAGATAAATTCCTGGCGCCGTACGCTGCCAGGGCCGCCGCGTCGCGGGGCAGGGTGCATCCTGAAAAGGAGCATCCGTACCGTTCCGCGTATCAGCGCGACCGCGACCGCGTCATACACAGCGCGGCATTCCGCCGGCTGGAATATAAAACACAGGTGTTCGTCAATCACGAAGGCGATTATTACCGCACGCGCCTGACCCATTCGCTTGAGGTGTCGCAGATCGCCCGGACGATCGCCCAGGCGCTGCGGCTCAACGTGGACCTGACCGAGGCGATATCGCTTGCGCATGACCTGGGCCATACGCCGTTCGGCCATTCGGGCGAGGAAGCGCTGAACGAATTGATGGCGCGCCGGGGCGGATTCAATCACAATCTGCACGGCCTGCGCGTCGTCGACGTGCTCGAAGAGCGGTATCCTCAGTTTTCCGGCCTGAACCTTACCTGGGAGGTCCGGGAAGGCATCGTCAAACATTCCTCGGCTTTTGACCGCGGCTGCAGGATCCCCGGGCTGGCGCCGTCTGAAATGCCGACGCTCGAGACCCAGGTCGCGGATATCGCCGATGAGATCGCCTACGACAACCATGACCTTGACGACGGCCTGACGTCGGGATTACTGCAAGAATCAGATTTGGAAAAACTCAAGATATGGTATAATATATGCAGTGGTATTGCCGTTACGTTCCCGAAGCTGACGGCGGAAAAGCGCAAATACCTTATCATCCGCTCGCTTATCGATATACAGGTGAGCGACCTGATCAGCAATACGGAAGCGGAGATCGAGCGGCTGAAACTGCGCACGGTCCGGGACGTCAAGCGTTTGGGCAGGAAGATCGTGGCGTTCAGCCCCCGGATGCAGGCGCTTCGCAGGCCCTTGCGGCAGTTGCTGATGGACAAACTCTATCATCATTACCGCGTGATCCGCATGGCCGACAAGGCCAAGCGTTTTATAGAAGAACTGTTCAAGGTGTATTGCGGCAGGCCCGAGGCTCTGCCGCCGCAGGTGCAAAAAAGGATCCCCGCTGACGGTGTCAGGCGCGTTGTCTGCGACTATATCGCCAGTATGACCGACCGGTACGCGCTTGATGAATACAAAAAACTGTTCGATCCGTACGCAAAGGTATAAGATGCTCAGGTCGGCGGTGCACGGCATTTACCGCCTCGTCAATTCGACCTTCGAGCTCAAGGATATGGTATGCCGGCTGTCGCGGCTGGTGTGCCAGATCTTCGGCGCGCGGTACTGCCTGATCCTGCTTCTGGACCCGAGCAAGAAATATTCCCTGCATAAATGCATGGTCTCGGGCAAGAAGAAGACCGTGATCATCGATCACAAGAAGCGCATCACCAGCCGCATCGAAAAGAAGATCATCAGGACGTTCAGCGCCGTACGCAGCGACTACCTGATCGGCATCCCGCTTGTCTCCGAGGACATCATGGGCATCATCATCGTCAAGCGGTCTCTCGACGACATGCCGTTCGAGAAGGACGATCAGGATATCCTCATGACCGTGGCGGAGCAGGCCATGATCGGCATCAAGAACCTCGAATTGTACGAGGAACAGCAGAAGATCGTGTTCGGCAGCATCAAATCGCTCGTTACGCTCCTTGATACGCGCATCCCGCAGGAATACACGCATTCCCCGTACTTCGGCAGGTTCGTCACCGCGCTCGGCGAGGAGATGCACCTTGACGAGAAGCAGATCGAGGCTTTGAAATACGCCGCGCTGCTCCATGACGCGGGCAAGATCGACGTGCCGGCCGAGATATTGACCAAGACGACCAAACTGACGCCCCAGGAATACCAGATCATCATGCGCCATCCGGAGCAGGGAGCGGCGCTGTTGCGGCCGTTCCAGATGTTGAAGCCCGTGATCCCGATCATCATGCACCATCATGAAAAGTATAACGGGACCGGGTATCCGTCGCGGCTCAAAAAAGGCCAGATACCGCTGGGCGCGCGCATCATGGCGGTGGCCGACGCGTTCGAAGCGATGGTCTACGGCAGGCCGTACCGTGAGCGCATCAACATAGACCGGGCGATACAGGAGATCAAGAACAAGTCCGGCACGCAGTTCGACCCGAAAGTGGTCGAGGCGTTCCTGAACATCATACAGCGGCATTATAAAAAATACTTGCAACTGGCCAAACAGAAGATATATAATGGGAACCAATGGAAAAACCGGAATCCTCCCAGTTAGAGCTTTTCCATCAGACCGGGGATGAGGCGACCTCGGCTCAGCGCCTGTCCGGAACGTTCCTCAGTTATATCCGGGCGTACGAACGGCTTGTGCTGATGCTGATCGGCATCGTCATCACCGGCGCCGTGTGTTTTTGCGTCGGCGTGGAAAAGGGCAAGCATATCGCGCTTTCCCGGGTGAACGCAAATCTTGATATGGCGTATCGCAGAACCGGGACGACCGGGACAACGGATCCGGCAGCGCCTGCTGCGGCGACGCCGGTTCCGACAGCCGCTGCGGTCCAGGCCGCAGAGAAGGCTACGCGCCCGGCTATGCCCGCGCCGGTGAAGGCGGTTCAGCCGATCACCGTGGCGCAGACCGCGCAGCCGTCCGGGAGCGGATATACGATCCAGATAGCCACATATACAGGCACCACATCCGCGCAGCGAGAAATGAATACCCTGAAAAAACAGGGATTGCTGCCGGTGATCAGACCGTCGGGTAATTACACGATCCTGTGCGTGGGGAATTTTCCCGACAAGGCAACGGCAAAATCTTTACTGACTCAATTGAAAAGGAAGTATCGAGATTGCTATATCAGGAGGTTATAAGTACCATGTCAATGCATCCGTCGTTAGCAGGCACCGAAAAAGGCAAAAAACAGCGCGCTGTGCTCAAGCGCGTCGAGCGCATCAAATGGCTCGCCGAGAAAGCGCAGTGGAAGGAAGGCGATAAAGTGTACGGCCTTCCCAAGATAAAGGCAGTCCGCATCAAGATCAAGAAGGAGAAAGCAGAGAAGGCCGCTGAAGCTGCCGGCACCGAAGCCGGCGCCGCCGGCGCTCCTGCCGCTCCTGCGAAGGCCGCTGCTCCTGCGAAGGCTGCCGCTCCTGCAAAAGAAGCGAAGAAATAATTCAGGTGATACGGACCGGGACAAAGCCTCGCTGCAGCAGCAGCGAGGCTTTGACATTATCATGATCGACATTGCGGCGTTCGTCATATCCTTCGGGTTCCTGATCGTGGCGATGGTGTTCCACGAGGTCGCGCACGGCTGGGTCGCGTATGTGCGGGGCGATTCCACGGCGCGGTACCAGGGCAGGCTCACGTTCAATCCGCTCGCGCACATTGATCCCATGGGGACCATCATCATCCCGCTGTTCCTGTTCATATCGACGCAGGGCAGGTTCGTTTTCGGCGCGGCAAAACCGGTGCCGGTCGATTTCTCGCGCTTGAAGAACCCCAGAACCGATATGATGCTCGTGGGCGCTGCCGGCCCGGCGGCGAACCTTTTGCTTGCCGTGGTCAGCGCCGTGCTGTGGAGGATACTTCCTGATTTTCCGGCAAGCACGTTCATATTCCAGAGCATGATCATGACGAACGTGGTGCTCGGACTTTTCAATCTCATTCCCATTCCGCCGCTCGACGGCTCCCGCATCGTCATGGGGCTTTTGCCCCGGGAGACGGCGTATCAGTATGCGCGGATCGAGCGGTACGGGTTTTTCATTATCATGGGCCTGCTGTGGGCGGGCATACTGGACCTTTTTTTATGGCCTGCCGTGATCATCGTCTTTAACCTCATCTATTCGATCAAGATCATATGAAGACCGTTCCCGTATCCCTGGGCAGACGTTCGTATAAGATCCATATCGGCGCCGGCATCATATCCCGCTGCGGCAGGATCGTGCGGGCGCTGGGCATCGGGTCCGACGCGTATATCGTCACGAATCGGCGCATCGAAAAAAAATACGGCCGCAGGCTGTGCGCGTCATTGCGCGCGGCGGGCATATCGTGGCGGATCAAATGCATTCCCGATACTGAAAAAAGCAAATCATTCGCGACGGCGTCCGCGGTGCTGTCCGATCTTGCGCGGTATGACAGGATGAAGCGCGTTTTCGTCATCGCGCTCGGCGGGGGGGTGGTGGGCGATCTTGCCGGTTTTGTCGCTGCGGTCTACAAGCGGGGCATCCCGTACATACAGGTGCCCACGACTTTGCTTGCGCAGCTCGATTCGTCCATCGGCGGAAAGACCGCGGTCGACCTGCCTGCGGGCAAGAACCTTGCCGGCGCGTTTTATCAGCCGCGGGCCGTTATCGCTGACGTGTCGGTGCTCGCAAGCCTCCCCCGGCGGCAGCTGCGGCAGGGCATGGCGGAGGCGATAAAATACGGCCTGATCAGGGACGCGCAGCTGTTCCTCTATATAGAGAAGAACGTCAAAAGGCTTTTGTCCGGGGACGCCGCAGCGCTTTCGCGCGTCATCGCCCGCTGCTGCAGTATCAAGGCGGCGATCGTGAGCGCGGACGAGCGCGAGGAAAAGTCTTTGCGCACGATCCTGAATTTCGGCCATACCATCGGCCATGCGATCGAGGCGGCTGCCGGATACGGCCGGTACGGCCACGGCGAAGCGGTGTCGCTGGGCATGCTCATCGCATCGGATATCAGCGTGCACATGAAAATGCTGCGGCCTGAAGCATACGCGCGGATCGAGCGCCTGCTCAAGAACGCCGGCCTTCCGGTCCGTCTGCGCAGCGTGCCGATGCAGAAGATCGTATCGATCCATTACCGCGACAAGAAATTCAAAGCAGGCAGGAATCGTTTTGTCCTCCTTGCGGGCATCGGCAGGGCGAAGGTCGCCGAGAACATCAGCCTCCTCATCATCAAAAAGTCCCTGGCGAAAGAATCAATCCCGGCTGTCTGCTGACAGGGATGTAAAAGTAAAAAGACGGGCTTCATTTTATTGCCTCTCCATAAAATGAAGCCCGTCTTTTTACTTTATCTTGTTGTTACCGGTAACGCAGTTTGATTATTTCGTCAACGCGCATCAGCTCGACGCCTTCTTCCGTGATGGACTTGACCACCGCGCCGTCGACCGTATCCCCGACCTGGACGACTTTATTGTTCACGATCGCGCTTGCGGTTCCGCCGCTTTCAGAGAGGAAGACGCCGTTGACGACGAAGGGTTCGGCCTGGACCGGTGCGGGCCGCGGGGTCCGCTTGGCTGCTGCGAACGTTTCACTCAGGGAAAGTTCTTCTTTGCCTTTTTTTCCGCTTCGCGAGACCGTCGGAAGTCTGGGAACGCCTGATTTCTGTACGGCGGCCGTTTTCGATCCTTTGACAGCGGGCGCAGGCTTGGGCATGACCGAGTCGAAAGCGAGCTTTGCGATGACGATGCCGATGACGACCAGAACGATCGTCTTAATGATATGTTTTATGTCTATTTCGGACGGCTTTTTTTTCGGCGCTGAGGTTTTCGGCGCCGCTGGTTTAGCCTGTTGAGCGGGAGGCGGGGGGACCTCAGCGGTTGGCTGAGGCTGCGGCGGATTTGTCGGCGCGTTGGTGAATGGATTTATCTGGTCCATGGGTGGTATTATAGCAAATAATATTATTTTGTAAACAAAATTTTGTGAAATTCTCATATTCAGAATTTAGCTTGACAATCCCTTTCTTTTCCTATAAAATTATTATCTCGATTAGTAGGTTTCTCGGGGTGGCCAGATTCTCATATCAAGTTACATAACAATAACTTACATCAAGAGGAGTATCCAATGGCAGAGTGGATAGGCATAGCCCGCAGGGCACGCAGGTGTTATGGTTTTGATGAGATCGCGCTCGTTCCCGGTTCCCAGACCGTCAATCCCAACGAGGTCGATACGACATTCGAGTTCATGGGAAAAAAGTTCAAGGTCCCGATCCTTGCTGCGGCGATGGACGGTGTGGTCGATGTGACGTTTGCCGTTGAGATGTCGCGTCTTGGCGGCATGGCGGTATTGAACCTTGACGGACTGCAGACGCGTTTTGCCGATCCCGACAGCGTGCTCGAGAAGATCGCCAAGACCCCTGCGCAGGAAGCGACCGAACTCATCCAGAGCGTGTACCGTGCGCCGATCAAGGAAAAACTCATTGCCAGGCGCGTCAGGGAGATCAAGCAGAAAAAGGCGTATGCGGCGGTCAGCTGCATCCCTGCGCATGCGCAAAGTTACGGCGCCATTGCCCTGAAAGCGGGCGCTGACGTTATCGTGGTGCAGTCAACGGTCACCACGCCCAAGCATGTCGCAACCGAATATAAGACGCTTGACCTGGCGAAGTTCTGCAAATCCATGAGGATCCCGGTCATCCTGGGCAATTGCGTCACGTATGAAACGACCCTCGAGCTTATGGAGACCGGCTGTGCCGGGCTTTTGATCGGCGTCGGCCCCGGAGCCGCCTGTACGACCCGCGGGGTGCTCGGCATCGGCGTGCCGCAGGTGACCGCCACGGTCGATGCGGCTGCGGCGCGTAACTTCTATTTCAAGCGCACGGGCCGGTACGTGCCGATCATAACCGACGGCGGCATGAACCGCGGAGGCGATATTTGCAAGGCTTTTGCCTGCGGCGCGGACGCGGTCATGATCGGGTCCAGCTTTGCGCGCGCGAAAGAAGCGCCCGGCCGGGGATATCACTGGGGTATGGCGACGTCGAACGTGAACCTTCCGCGCGGCACGCGCATTTACGTGGGCACGACCGGAGCGCTGAAAGACATCCTCTTCGGGCCTGCCAAGACCGATGACGGCTCCCAGAACCTCATGGGCGCCTTGACCACCTCAATGGGGTCTTTGGGCGTCGAGAACATCAAGCAGATGCAGGACGTGGAGATCATTATCGCTCCGTCGATACAGACCGAGGGAAAGGTGTTCCAGGCAGGGCAGAAAGTGGGGATGGGCAAATGAGCAAAGAGCTGATCCTGATCCTCGACTTCGGATCCCAGTATACGCAGTTGATCGCGCGGAGGATCAGGGAGAACAAGGTGTTTTCCAAGATCATGCCGTACACGATGCGCGCAAAGGATATCGCCGCGCTTTCGCCCAAAGGATTGATCCTCTCGGGCGGACCCGCGTCGGTGGTCGATAAGAAATCCCCGCTTCCCGATAAGGATATTTTCAAGCTCGGCATCCCGGTTCTGGGTATCTGTTACGGCATGCAGGCGATCGCGCAGCTGCTTGACGGCAGGACCCGTCATACCAGGGAGCGGGAATACGGCAAGACGGAATTGTTCGTCGATGATAACCGCGACCTTTTCTCCAATATGCCGGGGAACTTCACCTGCTGGGCGAGCCACGGGGATCATGTGATCAGGATGCCGCCCGGTTTCATCGTAAGCGCCCACACGCTCAACGCCCCGGTTGCCGCAATGTCCAATAAAAAGCGCAGGATATACGGGGTGCAGTTCCACCCCGAGGTCACCCACACGGAAAAAGGCAATCAGATCATCAGCAATTTTCTGTTCCGCATCTGCGGGTGCTCGGGCAGGTGGACCATGGCCGCGTTCGTGCGCGAGACGGTCGACGTCATCAAGAAGACGGTGGGCAAGGATAAAGTCGTGCTTGGCCTTTCCGGCGGCGTCGATTCATCGGTTGCGGCCATCCTTATCCACAAGGCGATCAATAAGAATCTGCGGTGTATCTTCATCGATAACGGCGTCGTGCGCAAGGACGAGCCCGAGCAGATCAAGAAGATATTCAAGAACCTGTATCATCTGAATCTCGATTACGTGGATGCGTCCAGGACCTTCCTTGCCAGGCTCAAAGGCATCGAGGACCCCGAGCAGAAGCGCAAGATCATCGGCAATGAGTTCGTCCGTATCTTCGAGCACGAAGCGCGCAAATTAAAAGGGGTCAAATACCTTGCCCAGGGCACGCTCTATCCCGACGTCATAGAATCGGTTTCCCCTACCGGCGCGCCGTCGGCGAAGATCAAAAGCCATCATAACGTCGGCGGACTGCCCGAGCATATGAAATTGAAACTGCTCGAACCGCTGCGGGACCTGTTCAAGGACGAGGTGCGCGCCATCGGCAAGGAAGTAGGGCTTCCCGAAAGCATCATCTACCGCCAGCCGTTCCCCGGCCCGGGCCTTGCCATCCGCATTATCGGCGAAGTGACCCCCGAACGCCTCAAGATCCTCCGGGAGGTCGACAGCCGCGTGCTCGACGAGATCATCAAGGCGGGGCTGTACCAGCAGTTGTGGCAGTCGTTCGCGGTGCTCCTGCCCATCAAGACGGTCGGCGTCATGGGCGACGAGCGCACGTATGACAATGTCGTTGCCCTGCGCTGTGTGACGAGCCACGACGGCATGACCGCGGACTGGGTCCGCCTGCCGTATGAGGTGCTTGAAAAGATATCAAGCCGCGTGATCAACGAAGTCAAGGGCGTCAACCGCGTCGTATACGATATCACGTCAAAGCCTCCCGCAACCATCGAATGGGAATAAAAGGTTTCAAGCAAGACTCAAAGCGAGGCTCAAAACGAGGCTCAAAACGAGGCTAAAAACGGGGTCAGAATTATTTATTCTGGCTCCTATAATAGCTTGAATAAATAATTCTGACCCCGTTTTTAGCCCTTCCTCAGCATGCCGCATTCCGAGTTCGTCCATCTCCATCTGCACACGCAGTACAGCCTTCTTGACGGCGCCTGCCGCATACCCGACATCCTCAAGCGGGCGCGTGATTTCAATATGGATTCCCTGGCGATCACCGACCACGGGAATATGTTCGGCGCCATCGATTTCTACCTTGCGGCCCAGAAAGCGGGTATCAAGCCCATTATCGGATGCGAGGTCTATGTCGCGCCGAAATCCCGTTTTGAAAAAGCCGCCAATTCCTCCGAAGAGTCGTTCCATCATCTGATCCTTCTTGCGCGCGACGAGGCCGGCTATCAGAACCTCATGAAGCTGGTGTCGATCGGATACCTTGAGGGGTTCTATTACCGGCCGCGCGTGGATAAAGAGGTCCTGCGGAAATACTCATCGGGGCTGATCGCCATGACCGCCTGCCTCAAGGGCGAGGTGCCGTCGCTTTTGAGGGAACTGCGCGTCCACGACGCGCAGAAGGCCGCGGACGACTATGTGCAGATATTCGGCAAAGAGAATTTCTACCTCGAGGTCCAGCATAACGATATCCCCGAGCAGAAGGCCGTCAACGAAGGGCTGCTCAAGCTTTCCTCAGCCATGGGGCTGGAACTGGTCGCGACCAACGACGTGCACTATCTGGTCCGGGAGCATGCGCGCGCGCACGAGGCGCTGTTGTGCATCCAGACGCAGAACATGCTCAATGACGAGAACCGCTTCAGGTTCAGGACGGATCAGCTGTATTTCAAGTCGCCGGACGAGATGATCGCGGCGTTCAGGGAATTTCCCCGCGCCGTGTCCAATACCCTGGAGATCGCCGGCCGCTGCAATCTCGAGCTGAATTTCAGATCATACCATCTGCCCCGGTATGAGGTCCCGGAAGGCATGACCAAGGACGATTTTTTGCGGTCCGTGTGCGAGCAGAATCTCGGCTCCCGGTATCCGGGCGCGACCCCCGACATACGCAAGCGCCTTGAGCATGAGCTCAAGACCATCAAGGATATGGGGTTCACGAGCTATTTCCTTATCGTCTGGGATTTCATCCATTATGCCAAAAGCAAAAATATTCCCGTCGGCCCGGGCCGCGGGTCCGCCGCCGGCAGCATCGTCAGTTATCTGCTGGGCATCACCGACATAGACCCGTTGAAATACAACCTGCTTTTCGAGCGGTTCCTCAACCCCGAGCGGGTGAGCATGCCCGATATAGACATCGATTTCTGCTACGAGCGCAGGCCCGAGGTCATCGAGTATGTCACGAAGAAATACGGCAAGGAGAACGTGGCGCAGATCATCACCTTCGGCACCATGCAGGCGCGCGCGGTGGTGCGGGACGTGGGCCGCGTCATGGGCATGCCCTATGCCGACGTGGACCATATCGCAAAGCTCATTCCTCCGCCCGACCCGGGCAATCCCGACGCAGGCCTGCAGGAAGCGCTCAAGGCCGAGCCGGAGCTGGACAGCCTGTATAAGAACGACGGGCAGATCAAGAACCTCATCGATATCGCGCTGACCCTCGAAGGCCTCAACCGCCATGCCTCGACGCACGCGGCGGGCGTCGTGATCGCCGACCAACCGCTTGATAATTACATGCCGCTGTTCAAGACGCAGGAGGACCAGATCACCTCCGGCTATGAGATGAAGACGCTCGAGAAGATCGGCCTGTTGAAAGTGGATTTCCTGGGATTGAAGACTTTGACCGTCATCGATCAGGCGCTCAAGCGCATCAAGGAGAACCGCGGCATCGATCTGGACATCAACACCATAGCGCTTGACGACGCGCCGACATACAAACTGCTCTGCAGCGCGCATACGCTGGGTGTGTTCCAGCTTGAATCTTCGGGCATGCGCGACCTTTTGCGCAAGCTGGAGCCCGAAGGGTTCGAGGACCTGATCGCGCTTCTGGCGCTGTACCGTCCCGGCCCCATGGGCTCGGGCATGCTCGACGATTATATCAAGCGCAAAAAAAAGCTCGTTCCGGTCAGGTACGATCATAAGCTCCTTGAGCCCATCCTCAAGGACACCTACGGCATCATGCTGTATCAGGAACAGATCATGTTCAT
>JAGOOP010000050.1 GCA_017992455.1 Candidatus Omnitrophota bacterium
CGTTGATCAGGATCGACAGGCGCTTGAGATTCCGGTCCGCGATCGTCAGGAACTGTTTCTGGGTATCGGACACGTTCCCCGCGCTCTGATCCATGATCATCGAGATCGATTTCTCGATGGCGACCAGAGGCGTGCGCAGTTCATGCGATACGCTGGCGACAAACCCCGCCTTGAGCTTCTCCACCTCTTTCTGGCGGGTGATATCGTTGAGCGTCGTTACCATACCGACGGTATTGCCGTTGGGATCCTCGACCACGGCGGAGCTCGTGCGCAGCACCCGCTTGGTCGATTCATCGCCGCTGACAAGCTCGATATCTTTTTCGACGACCTCTTCGGGGCCTGCGGGAACTTTCCGGGTCACGGTCAACAGATGCTCATCCGTCACCACATCCTTCAGCAGCTTGCCCACGTCGTTTTTGGTGATCCCGAGCATCGTCTCGGCGGTCTGGTTCACCAGGATGATCCTGCCGTCGGCGTCGACCACGACCATCCCCTCTGCCATATTGTGCACGATATTGTCGATGCGCTGTTTCTCATCGCTGATGCGCTTATTCTGCTTCTGCGCGTATGCGAATTTCTCGGAGATCTCGGCGACCGTGCTTTCCAGCGCAGCGAGCTGCGCTTTGAGCGCCCTGTTCTCTTCTGCCAGCTTTGCCGTATCGCCGTCCGAGCCGCCCCGCTGACGTACCGCCGGCCCTTTGGCGATCTCCTCGGTGATCCTGGCCAATAATGCATCAACATCCCCGGCAGGGCACCCGAGATCGATCAATGCCGAACGCAACCGGCCCGCAGCATCGGCTTCCGGGCCCGCATGCGTTATGAATTTCTTCAAAAGGTTCTTTGACGCAGCCCCGACCTTTCCCTTTTCTTTCAATTCCGCCCCGACAGCTTGGAAGATGCCCGCCTCGATGCCGGAGATTTCTGCCTGATCGGCGATCTTATTGGCGAAATAATCCTTTAATTTCGCCTTTTGTTCGTCCTTGACCGCGCTGGTGTCGCCTGCCCCGGGGCCGCCGGGACCGCCCACCACCGCATTCTCCATGCCTTTCTCTACCTTGATATATGAGAACTGTTTGGCCTGTATATGGGTGATGCCACGCGCGGCGAACAATGCGTTGAGATCAGGGTTTTGTTTGATCTGCGCCGCGTCAAGCGCCGCGATCTTGATGAATTCCGCCACCTCCGATGCTTTGATATCCGGGGTGAACATAAGCCCCTCGATCCCGAGTTTGTTGAAAATGGGGACAAACCCCTGGAGGTCTCCCGCGGACTTGTCGGTCATGGCCTCGTTATTGACGACGATATTATTGTCCGGAGATACGCTGACGGCAACAACGGGCGATTCGGCGAAAAGCGCGTTCAGGAAATCCAGGACCGCGCGTATAGAATTGACGACCGTGGGATGATTTGCGGGATAAATAGCGATCTGCCTGATCGATATGACCAGGTTCAGGATGAGTTTTGCACGGGTTAAAGACGGATTGTTCTCGGTCATAGAAAAAGGGCGGACTGATTTTGCCGCGGCGATGCCCGGTACAAAATCATGATCCGCCCCTTATAGAATTCCAATTTATTTCTTATGGCAGTCCATACAGCCCGTCGGGCCCTGTTCCTTGGACTTATGGCAGTCGATGCAGTTCTTGTGATATGCTGCCTTGGCATCAAGGGTCGCGTCCGCGGTATGGCATGAATTGCATTTCTGGACGGGCGACTCTGCCATATGATGGCAGTCCTTGCATCCGGCAGACGCCGCGTGTCCCGAATGGGACCATGTGACCTTGCCGAACGAACCGCCTTCATGCGTGACGCTGTCGGGCGGAGTCTGTTCCTGGGCGGATAAATACGTGCCGATACAGAAGAATACAAGAGCCAGACCCATGAACACACTTGCGACAACAATGTACTTTTTCATCGTGTCACCTCCTTATATAAAGTGATTGTAAGCTTTTTGTCCGCAAAAGTCAACAAAAAAAACAGTGCTAAAAACGGGGTAAAAGCATGGGGACGGTTCTCTTCGAGAACATGGGGACTGTTCTCGAAGAGAACCGTCCCCATGTTTTTAAAATAATTCTGACCCCGTTTTTAGCCAAGCCTCCGGGCGATATCGAAGAGCGTCCGCACCAGGAACGACTGGACGAATATCAAAAGCAATATAGCGATGACAGGGCTTACGTCAATGGACCATTTCCAGGAAAACGGCAGAAATTTGCGTATGGGAACCAGCAGCGGATCGGTGGCTTTCTGCAGGAACTGCACGATAGGATTATGCGGGTCCGCATTCACCCAGCTGATGACGGCGCGAAAAACGATAAGCAGAACATAGATATTGATCCCGATATCAATGATCCGCCCCAGTGCTTCCAGGAAGTTCGCTATGATGAACATACTCAGCTCCCTTTCATTTTATAGGTATGGTATGTATACGCGGCTATGCGCGCGATGAATTCTTTGGACGTACTGAAACTTCCGCTGCTTTTGGTGAGAACGCAGATAAGAAAATCTCCGTTGGGCGTGAACACGATGCCGGCGTCATGGCAGACCGAGCGTTCGAGCCCTGTTTTATGCGCCACGACAACGCCCTCGGGAAGCCTGCGCGGGATGCGGTCTTTGACCTTCTGCATCTTCAACAGCGCCAGGCACTGACCCGAAACCTTTCCGTTGATGAATCTGCCCTTATACATTTTCTCGAGCAGTATTGAAACATCTTTGGGGGTCGTATAATTCTCGATCCCTTTGCGCCTGCGCTTAAAATCCATCATATCGCGGGAAAGGTTCGTATGGCGCAGGCCGATACGCTTGAAATAGGCGTTGAGGTACTTCCTGCCCAGAAGATCGATGAGCATGTTCGCGGCCGTATTGTCGCTGCGGGTGATCATCAGCCGCATCAAGGTCTTGACCGAATAGCGCGACCCTGCGGGCCGCGTTTTGAGGATGCCCGAACCGGAGACCCGGTCCAAAGACTTCATCGTTACGATCCGGTCAAGCGATACCCTGCCCTCATGCGCAGCCTGGAACACCGCAGCCATGATCGGGACCTTGACGATGCTCGCCGACGGGAACAAACGTTCCCCGTTATGCACATATTCCCATCCGGTATCGAGATCCTTGATGATAATGCCCGATCTGCCTTTAAAACGGATCGTTTCCTTGCCGACATACCGTTTGAGCGCGCGCCACGCGGCTTTTTTCTCCTGAAGCGCCTGCTGCTGTTTCCTTCGGGATTCCTGACGGCTCGCATACGCCTGGTATGAAAAATATCCCGTTCCGCTCAGAATAACGAGAGCCAGGAACAACACGGCTGTTTTCTTGAATATCTGCCTCATGGCCCGTTCCCTTCAAGCGCGAGGCGATATCCGGGGATCCTCGCCGAACATAATTTCAGCCGCGACGGCTCAGTCACAAAGAAAACCGGCGCCTGCTTACGGCCGCACGCGGCTATTTCAAAATGCGGAGTATCCTTGAGCATGGTAAAGATGCTCAGGAGCGGATCGTTATACACAAGCCGCAGGGCCATGAAATCAGACACGGAGAGAGTTCCTGTATCCGCTCTGAAACGCATGATTTCATATTTATGCAGGCCGATGATCATGAACAGCGGGTTGAACAAGCGCGCCTGCGGATGAATAAGGATGAACTCTTCGTGATCCTCGTGATAGTTGAGCCGTATCGGGCCGGTCGTGCACCGCACCGACAGCAGCTTATGCGTGCCGTGCCGGGGAGCGGATGTATATACCGTTCCCGCAGCCCCGCTTTTACGACGGCATTTCAGCACATCGGGCGTTGGCGCCAGCGGCCTGATAAGCCCCTGCTGTGCCAGGAAAGAAAGTATGCGGGGAGTAAAAACGCGGGGTTTCAGCGCCAGGGTATTCATCTATTCTTTCACCGCCGCTATGTTCAGATTGCCGATGCCGATCTCAGTCAGCATATCCAGGACGCTGACCACGGTCTTGAAATTGACCAGTCTATCCGCGCGCAGGACCACCACGACGGCAGGATTGACCTCGTGCTGGCGCTGGACGCGGTCCTTGAGCTCTTTGAGCGTGACGACCTCCTGCTCGAAATACAGAACGCCCTCGTTCGTGAGGGTGATGTTGACCTGGGACATCCGGTCGATGGTCGTGGTATGCGAGGCCTTGGGCAGTTTAACCTCGAGTTTCTGAACGCGCTGGGGGTTGAAGGTATACAGCAGGCTGAAGGAAATAAAGAAAAAAATGAACATGTTCAGCACGATATCGGTCATGGCGACCGATTCCATGCTCGACATGAAATTTTTCCGCCCGGCGATCTTCATTTCGCCTGATCCCCTTTTGC
>JAGOOP010000051.1 GCA_017992455.1 Candidatus Omnitrophota bacterium
CCGGGTTCATCAAGCAGTATCAGGATCCTCAGGCCGAAGAAGGAAGGAACGCCCAATGACACGATCACGATAGACATCCAGGCAGTGCTGAAGGGTTCTTCGGAGGCGAATATCAAGGTCCTTGCGAACGATTCCATCGCCGTGTCCGAGGAGAAATTCTTCGTGTATGGCGAGGTCAATAAGCCGGGCATTTATCCCATGGAGGCAAATACAACCGTGTTGAAGGCGATCTCCATGGCAGGAGGGTTTACCAAATTCGGTTCGTCCAGCCGGGTGAAAATACTCAGGCCCAGCGAAAGCGGCAAGTCGTATGAGACCATCAAGGTGAACATAAAGGATATCATGGAAGGTTTCTTGGCGGCGGATGTGCCCATTAAGACGGGTGATACCGTTGTCATATCCGAAGGAATGTTCTAATACTATTGAGGAGGATATTATGGAACAGGAAGCGTTTGAGAGAGAAAGCACTGCGCGGGATCACATGCGCGGCATATTCAGGCGGCGCGGCATCATCCTGGCCACCTGCGGCGTCACCATGCTGTTTGCCGCCGTCGGCCTGTCGCTCAAGATCAGGACGTATTCCGCTCAGGTGAAAATGCTCATCCAGGCGAACAAGACGATCGATTCCCCGTTCTACCGGAATATTTCGGATTTCCGGCCTGCGGAGATCACCATGACGCAGAGCGAGATCGTCAAGTCCAACCCCGTGATCGAGCGCGTGGTCAGGCGGCTTTCGCTCGACAAGCTTGCGCTCGGATATGAAAAAGAGTATGCGGCTTCTTTGAACGATATCGTGATCGATATCAAGAATGCAAAGACCCGGAGGAAAATATCGAAGATGGGCCCGCAGGAAAAAGAGGAGTTCATGTTCCGCAAGGCGGTCAGGGACCTTAAAAAAAGGATCAAGGTGGAGCCGGTCAGGGACACCGATCTTTTTTCCATCACCGTGTCGGCGTTCACCGCCGCGGACGCGGCGCGCATCGCCAATGTGGTCAGCCGTTCATACTGTATATTCGACCTTGAGCAGCAGCTCGCTGAGCTGAAACAGCAGTATGGTGAAAAACATCTGTCCGTGATGCAGCTTCAGAACAATATCGATAAGCTGGATCAAAGATTGACCGGCGAGTCTCTGCCGAACATCGAGGCGATCGGCCCGGCGAGCGTTAAGATCATCGAGCAGGCAGTGGAGCCGCCGGAACCGACGGGCAAGTCCCGGGCGCTTATCCTGGTACTGTCTTTTTTTGTCAGCGTTGTTTTCGGCACGGTCCTTGCTTTTACCTTTGACTATTTCGACTCAACGCTTAAGTCCCCGAAGGAGCTTATGTCGTTTTTGGCCATGCCGTATCTGGGGTTTGTGCCGCTTGTGCGTTCGATAGAGGTTCATTCCGTGGCATTTGTCAGAAAAGCGGTTAACGCCGCCGGCGTGTTGTGGAGCGGCATCATCGCTCTCAACGCGGCGCTCATACTCATGAACGTGGACCAAACGAACCCGGTTTTTGTTATCGTCAGCGCCGGCGCTTATCCTGCCATGCTTATCTCCGGGCATGTGCCCGGCGGCTTGATCGTCGCGTCGTTTATCATGATATCCCTGATCGCCGTTGTTACTTTGCTTGTGTCGCAGGCCCTCGGCCTGCTCGAAAAGCAGGCGTTCAAGCACAGGACCGCGCTCAAGGATTTGAACAAGACCGGCATGTATGTCAAGGCATTCAAGAACATCGCTCAGCAGATATGGACTGCGGTGAAAGGCAGCGAGCGCAGATCATTGCTGTTCACATCGGCCCTTCCCCAGGAAGGCGTATCTACCGTGGTGTCGAATCTCGGCAGGTATCTTGCGGCGTCTTCGGGAAAAAAGGTCCTGATCATCGATGCCAATACATCGGCGCCTGATATCCACAAGCTGTTCCGGCTTGATAATAAGACCGGCCTGGCTGACGTCCTTGGATCGGATGTTTCCCTGCAGGATGCGGTGCGCCCGGTGCAGGAAGGGCTTTTTGTCCTGACTGCAGGGCAGGCGCCACGGGTATCGCTCGAGCTTGCGGACAGCGCGCCATTTTCCAAGCTTATGGAGCAGGCGGAGAAAAAGTACGATATTGTCCTGGTCGATTGCGCGAATTTGAAAGACCATAACGATTGCGCGTCGTATGCGTCGACCGCCGGCGGGATCATTCTTGTCGTCAGCGAAGGCAAAGCGCGCAGGGAAGTGATCAAAGCCTCGCTTGCCGGACTCGAACAGAAGAAAGCAAAATTTATCGGCGCTCTGCTGAACAACAGGACGTTCGCTATTCCGAGCGCGATATACGAAAGGGCATAAGCGGTGAGAATAGACTGTATCGGCGATCTTAACGCGTCGCAAGCGTTCCCTGCCGAGTGGGATGAGGTTTTATCAAGGTCGTCCCATGATCATGTGTGTTTCAGCTTTGAGTGGACAAAGGCCTGGTGGGAGGCCTTCGGCGCGGGCAAACGGTTGTTGGTCCTTGCCGGGCGGGACGAGAGCGGCAGGATACGCGCGATAGCGCCCCTTATGCAGTGCAAGAGCGCGATCTTCGGCTTGCCGGTGCGCAAGATAAGCTTTATCTACAATAACAACGCTTCCCGCGCCGATCTGATAGACGGAGGCTGCAACAGCGAGATCGTTGACGGCTTGGTCTCGTATCTTCGAGTGAATCCGCATCTCTGGGATATGGTCGAATTGGAGAACATCTGGGATAATTCGCTGACATTCAGGAATCTTCAGGATGCGCTTAAGAAGGCAAAGATCCGTTTTGCCGTGAAAGAGGGGCTGCGGTCGCCGTTCGTTTCCGTCAGCGGCACATGGGAAGACTATTTTGCCTTGCGGTCGCAGAATTTCCATAAATCGTTCCGGAACATCCGGAACAGGTTTAAGAGCCTGGGCAGATGGTCGATAGAGAGCGAAAAAGGATTAAACGGTATTATTCAAGTGTCCTGCAAAAGCTGGAAGGCGCGAAGCAAACGGGACATTGCCGCTGATGCGGATACGGTCAGATTTTATGAATTGTTGACTGAAACGGCCCGGGAAAAAGGATGGCTCCACGCATGGCTTTTAAAAATGGACGGCGCGGGGATCGCCTATGAATACGCCCTGGAATACAAACAAACGATGTATGCGTTCAAGGCGGATTTCGACGAGGCCTATCGCAAGCTTTCACCCGGGACCATGCTTCATGCGCACGTCATGAAATATTGTTTTGAGCGCGGCTTGAAAGAGATCGATCTGTGCGGGCATGATGAGGATTACAAGAAACGCTGGGCTGACGGCATGCGGAATCACTGGCATGTGGCCATATACCGGCCGGGCCTGTACGGGATGCTTCTCTATATCCTTGATTACAGGTTCCGGTATCGATCGAAATTACTGTTGAAGAGAATAGGCGCGTTGAAAAGGCTCAAGAAAAAAATGGAGCGCGCGCGGATATAGCGGGTGAAGACCATGCGTAAAGCTGCCAAGACATTAAAGCATCTGGTTCAAAGGGAGGCGGGATATTATCGATGCGCGCCGACCCATCTTTTGTTGTTCCTGACATACCGGTGCACGAGCCGCTGTAAAACATGCACGATGTGGCAGCGCACGTCTGATGAACCTGAAATGTCGCTTGAGCAATGGATGAAGTTCATAGACATGGTCGAAGGCCGCGGCATACGCAATGTCGAGATGTTCGGCGGAGACGCGCTCCTGCGCAAAGATGTATTACTGCCGCTCACCCGGTATATACGCTCGAAAGGTATTCCCGAAGTGGACCTGGTGACCAACTGCACGCTTATGGATTGCCGGACTGCGCATGAGCTGGCTGATGCGGGTATCAGCACCGTTTATATATCGATGGACGGCGTGGATGATGTCCAGGATACGGTGCGGGGGCAGGAGGGATCGTATTTAAAGGTTGAACATGCCGTAGAGTACTTGAAAGAGGCGAGGGGAAGTTCCGGCTTCCCGCGCATTGCGCTTAATTGCACGGTTTCAAGGTTTAATAGCGACCAATTGCACAAGATCGTCGATTTTGCTGATACCCACGGAGTCGACAGTCTTGCGTTCGAATACGCGGGCGAATTTCCGGCACAATGCCTCGACGTTTCAGCGGTTAACGGCATAGCCCCGCAGCCATATTTTGTCTCTCAGGGTGAGTCTATTTTGCTCAACAGACAGCAGGCAATAGCCCTGAAGCAGGCCCTGCGC
>JAGOOP010000052.1 GCA_017992455.1 Candidatus Omnitrophota bacterium
AAGCGCAAAAAGGCATTCAAGGCATTCCAATTGAATTCGAAACTGCTTGCCGCTGCGAACAAAGGCGCGTATATCATGCATTGCCTGCCGGCGCACCGTGGAGAAGAGATCACCGACGACGTGATCGACGGAGCGAATTCCATCGTTTTCGATGAAGCGGAGAACCGCCTGCACGTGCAAAAGGCGGTGCTTGTGCAATTAATGGGAAGATAATTCAGCGATTGCGCACACTATTTCAATATCAAGGAGAATCGTATAATGAAAAAGATCGTTCTGGCGTATTCCGGCGGGCTTGACACGTCCTGCGCTATAAAATGGCTCAATGACAAGGGATTCGAGGTCGTGTGTTTTATCGCAGACCTTGGCCAGGGCGAGGATTTCGACGCTATCGAAAAACGCGCGCTGGCCGGCGGCGCAACAAAAGTCTATTGCAAGGACCTGACCGACGAGTTCGTCAAGGATTTTATCGTGCCTGCGCTCAAGGCCAATGCGGTCTATGAGGGCAAATACATGCTCGCAACAGCGCTCGGCAGGCCGCTCATCGCCAAGTATCTTGTTGAGGTCGCGCATAAGGAAAAAGCGGAGTATGTCGGCCATGGCTGCACGGGCAAAGGCAATGACCAGGTGCGGCTCGAAGTCACCACAGCGATCCTCGATCCTAAATTAAAGATCATCGCTCCGGTGCGGGAATGGGAGTTCAAATCCCGCGAAGAGGAGATCGAGTATGCGATCAAGCACCGCATTCCCATCGATGTCACCAAGAAAAAAGTTTACAGCATTGACCGCAATCTCTGGGGCATCAGCATCGAAGCGGGTATCCTTGAAAATCTCGACCAGGAGCCGCCGGAGGACGCATACATTATGACCAAGTCCCCGACCGGCACCTCGACGTATCCTAAATATATCGAGATCGCATTCGAGAAGGGCGTGCCCAAAAAACTCGACGGCAAGCTTATGGGGCTGAAATCCATGATCAAAGCGCTCAATCAGCTCGGCGGAAGCTACGGCATCGGCCGTTACGATATGGTCGAGAACCGGCTCGTGGGCATCAAGTCGCGGGAGATCTATGAAGCGCCTGCGGCAACGATCCTTTATACCGCGCATAAGGAGCTTGAAGCATTGACCCTGGACCGCGAGGTCAGCCATTATAAGGAAATGATCTCGCTCAAATACGCGGACCTGATCTATTACGGATTGTGGTATTCGCAGTTGAAGCACGCGCTCGACGGTTTTATCAACGTGACGCAGCAGCACGTGACCGGTTCCATCAAACTTAAATTATTCAAAGGCACCTGCGTTGCGGTGGGAAGGAAATCGCCGTATTCGATGTACAAAAAAGAGCTCGCGACCTACGGCGCAGAGGATACATTCGACCAGAAGCTCGCCGAAGGCTTTATCAAGATCTGGGGAATGCCGTACAAGCGGTAACGTCTAAGGAGCGATCATGGCAAAGAAATTGTGGGGAGGAAGGTTCACCAAACAGATGAATCCTGCATTTTATGAATTTCAGAAGTCCATCCAATATGACCATAAGCTGGCGATGTATGACGTTTTTCATTCGCTCATACATATCCGGGCTCTTGTGCACACGAATGTTTTGAGCGCATCGGAAGCGTACAAGCTTGAACGCGCGCTTGCGGATATCCTCAAGGATATCAAGGCAGGGACGTTCACGTTCCACAGCGCGTCAGAGGATATCCATACTGAGATCCAGAACCGGCTGGAAGCCAAAGTCGGGGAAACCGCGCTCAAACTGCACAGCTTCCGGTCCCGGAACGACCAGATCGCTTTTGACGTCGCGTTCTATTGCGTGCATCAGGCGCAGGAGATCTTTAAACAGCTCGTGGCTCTGCAGGAAAGTCTTCTGGGACTTGCCGGTGAACATAAAAAGGAATTTTTTGTCGGCTATACGCATACGCGCAGGGCGCAGGTCATCAAGTTCTCGAAATACATCAAGGGTTTTGTGTCCATGCTGCATCGGGATCAGCACCGGTTCGAGGATTTTGCCAAGCACACGTATATCTTCATCGGCGCAGGCGCCATGGCCGGCTCGTACATCAAGTCGGCTGATTATGACAAAGCGGTCAAACGGTTCATGTCAACATATTGCAAGGACCTTCCGGTCAAGATCTCCGTTGTCAAGAATCCGCTCGACCACGTGTCGAACCGCGACGCGGCGATCATGTTCTTAAGCTACGCCGCGACTCTGCAGATGCATCTGTCGCGCATGGCAGAGGATTTCATCCTGTATTCGACACCGGAGTTCGATTATCTCGACCTGCCCGAAGAATTCTGCACAGGCTCAAGCTACATGCCGCATAAGAAGAACCCGGATTTCCTGGAGCTCGTGCGCGGCTACACCGGCAGGGTGTACGGCAACCTGACATCATTGCTGACGACCATGAAAGGCCTGCCCTCGACCTATAACCGCGATATGCAGCTTGACAAAGAGCCGCTGTTCTCTTCAGTCGAGATCATCAAGAGCGAACTGGCGCTTTTGGCCGAGTTCGTCAAAGGGATCAAGCTTAATATCGACGCGGTCGTAAAGGTCCTCGCGGACGAATCCATGTACGCGACCGAACTTGCCGAATATCTCGTGAGCAAAAAGATCGCGTTCCGCAACGCGCACGAGATCATCGGAAAGCTCGTGCGTTATGCGGAAGAGAATGATTTGAAACTTTCGGAAATACCCGATCACGTGTTAAAGGGTTTCTCTCAGCAATTAAACCAGAAGGAGCTGAAGCGCATCATCAATCCGCATTTCGCAGTCAATACAAAGCGCTCCCCGCGTTAGCAAGACGCTTTTGCTATCCTGCTGGCGCGTAGAAGGTTAGAGTTTATTTTTTTTGCCGGAGGGACTATGAGCAAACCGATTGTTATTGTTGGCTCAATCATGACTTCGCTGATCATGCTCGTTCCTGCCTCGGCGCAGCAGCAGGACGAAAAACTCACCATAACCACGTATTACCCGTCGCCGACGGGGGTATATCAGACCCTACGGGTTGCGCCGGGCAATAACCCGGCAGATTGCTCTGCCGCAGGCGCTCCTGAAGGCAAAATGTACTATGATGCGAGCGGCCGGGTTCTTCTTATTTGCAGTAATTCGACAATAGGGGGATGGGGGTACTATCCTGTTCCCGGAGCCGGTGGTTTGTGGGCTTTGAACGGCGCAAACCTCACGGTGGCTAATACGACATGGTACGTGGGTATCGGAACGTCGAGTCCGCAGTCCCTATTGCATGTGAAAGGGCTGCCTTACGCTGTTGTCGGAGATCATTCCCGTGTAGTCCTGGAAATGGGCGCTGAGGGAGTTAATGACGCGGCGTCGTTTACGTTCAGGAATGCGACATTTCCTGTGCTCGGCGGCATCGGTTATAATTCTCCTACGAGGACGGCATACGGCGGATTGAACTCGCTGAATATTGTTCAGGCGCTGAACGCCAATTTGACATTTGCTACGAGCAATACGGTCAGGGCAACGATTGACGGCTCAGGCGCAATGCATTATGGCGCATATACTCCCGGGAACGCGCACATTAATGCGTTTAATATGGAATTCGGTGGTTATAACCCGGTGGCAGCGAGCAAGAATGCAACGATCCTTTTTCACGATTGGGGCGTTGTCGCTCATCAACTCAGGTATCAGGGCGGCGTATTGTATCTGGAGGCGTCTTCATCCGTACCCGGATATGGATCGAATTCATATCCGGCCTTGCAGGTCGGGGGAAATATCACCGCGCAGGCTTTTTTCTACTCCTCTGACCGGGCGCTTAAGACCGATATCGAACCTGCGCAGAACAGCCTTGAGAAGATTTTATCCCTATCAGGCAAGACGTTCAAATGGAAGCAGGATGGGAGGCCGGATATGGGGCTGATCGCGCAGGACGTGGAGCAGGTGTATCCCGAACTTGTTTCGACTGATCCGGTCACCGGATTGAAATCCATCGAATACGGCAATCTCATCGCTCCTTTGATCGAGGCGGTGAGGGAGCAGCAAGGGCAGATCGA
>JAGOOP010000053.1 GCA_017992455.1 Candidatus Omnitrophota bacterium
CTGCACTGACCGGTCGTCGGTCACCACGATCACGATCCGGGGATTGGGAATATGCTCCACCATGTGCCTGATGCGGTCGTCCGCGCTCTCGTCCTGCGAGAACACGACGTCGCATTCGCCCTGCGGCTGGAGCGGATTGCCCATGGTCGGATACCCGTCGAAGACAAGCGTGACCTTGTTCTTCATGCTCCCGCACAGGCGCCTGTCCCGTATACAGCGGATGAGCATCTCCGCCGGAGCAGCATGGCCTTTGACGATGAACGAAGCATGGCGTACGACGTTATACCCGTCGACGATGTAGTGTAATGACATAATACAGGCCCCCTGCGGCGGCGAACAGGACCGTGATAGAAAAGCCGATAAGCGACATGGCAAATGCGGCATCGCGCCCGAGACCCGCTTTTGCAAAGAAATAAACGGTCGCGGCCTCGCGCACGCCCAGGCCTCCCAGGGATATTGGCAGCATGGAGATCATGCCGATGATGGGAACGAAGATAAAGAAATATATCAGCGGGATATCCGCGCCGAGCGAGCGGCAGATGACATAGGCGCTTACGGAACTCAACAACTGAAGCGCAAGCGAGATCAACAGGGTAACTGACAGGACGCGCTTTTTTTTGCCCAGCACATACAACTGCTCGTGCGCCTGGGTGAGGTTTGCGCGGATCCGGCCGGCGTTGGGAGAATAAAGTAGTTTGTTAAGGAAATTATAGGCGGTGCTGTTGAAAAGAACAAGCAGGATACAGACAAGGATCGCGGTAATAATGCCGACGCTCCAGAGCACTGCCGGATCCTGAACATAGCGCCAGCCAACCGCACACGCCGCAAGAACCATGACATCGAGCGCGACATATCCGATAAGCCGGTCAAGGAGCACCGTGGAAGCGACGTGCGCGCCCTTGCGCGTATGATTACCCAGGTCGAGCACGCGGACGATATCGCCGCCGATGCTCGTGGGCAGGAACATGTTGAAGAACAATCCCCCGCCGAACGGCTTTAACAGTGTCCGCGCCGGAACGCACACGCCCGATGCCTTGAGCAGAATGTCCCACCGGATAAAACAAAATAGGCTCGTTACACCGACTATAAAAACCGCCGCGATAATGCCGGCGATGTTGCTGGCCCTGACAAGTTCCCATATCGCAGCGCCGTCAACCTTGCTGAACAGAAAAACGAGCAGCAAGATGCTGACGCCGACCCTCAGGATGAAAATCCCGATCTTTTTAACAGCCATAGTCGCGGCCGGTGATCCGCTTGTACGCCTCGAGGTATTTCTGCGTGGTCTTCTCGATGATTTCGGCGGGAAGGTCCGGCGCAGGCGGAGTTTTGTCCCAGACAAGGCCTTCAAGGTAATCCCTGACGAACTGCTTGTCAAAGCTCGGCTGCCCTTGTCCGGGCTTATATTCCGCTGCAGGCCAGAAGCGCGAAGAATCCGGCGTGAGCACCTCGTCGATAAGGATGAGCTCGTTGCCGTAAAAGCCGAACTCGAATTTCGTATCCGCGATGATAATGCCTTTGGAGCGCGCGTACTCGGCGGCCCTGGCGTAGATCGCGATGGATGCCCTGCGCAGCTTTTCAGCCGTATCGGCGCCCACGGTGTTCTCGACGTATTTCTGGTCCACGTTGATGTCGTGGCCTTTGTCTTCCTTGGTCGACGGCGTAAAGATCACTTCGGGCAGTTGATCCGATTCAACGAGCCCTGCGGGCAGTTTGATGCCGCAGACTGAACGGTTTTTTTGATATTCCTTCCATCCCGAGCCGGACAGGTATCCGCGCACGACGCACTCGATCGGAAGCGCCTTGCTCTTTTTGACGAGCATGGAGCGGCCTTCGAGCATCTGCGTGTATTTCTGCAGGGTCTTGGGATATTTTTTTATGTCCGCGGTGATAAAGTGGTTAGGGATGACGTCTTTGAGCAGATCGAACCAGAATATGGATAGTCCGGTCAGGACCTTGCCCTTGAACGGGATGCCGTTGGGCAGCACGACGTCAAAACAGGAAATGCGGTCGGTGGAGACCACAAGAAGCGTCTCGCCGAGGTCGAACACGTCGCGCACCTTGCCGCGGCGGAAAAGATCATACTCCGTGATATCCGCTTTCAACACCACTGGTTCGCTCGAGATCATACGTGCCCCTTGTGTGCATTGTGCGTGCGGCGTGTGCCGGCCGCGTTATTTTTTTTCCGCGATCTTCGAAAGCCGCATGCGCAGGCCCTCGTATTCGTCCCACAATTCCTGCGGAAAATCGTTCCTGAATCCCTTGAAGAACTTCTTGACGCCGGCAAGCTCGGCAAGCCAGTCTTTCTTGTCCAGCTTGAAAAGTTTCTCCATGGCGCTGCGCGGCACGTCAAGCCCGGTCATGTCGATATCGGCGATATTGGGCAGGTACCCGATGGGGCTTGCCTGCGCGCTTACCTGGTCGTCGCAGCGCGCGACGATCCATTCGAGTATGCGCAGATTCTCCCGGTAACCGGGCCAGAGGAATTTCCCGTGCTCGTCGGTCCTGAACCAGTTCACGTGGAATACGCGCGGCGGCTTGTGCATGCGGTGGCCCATGTTGAGCCAGTGTTTGAAATACGTCGCCATATTATATCCGCAGAACGGAAGCATCGCCATGGGGTCGCGCCTGACCTCTCCCTGTTTTCCGACCTGCGCCGCGGTGCGCTCCGACGCCATGGTAGCGCCCATGAACACGCCGTGGCGCCAGTTGAACGCCTCATAGACCAGCGGCGCCAGATGCGCCCTCCTTCCGCCGAAAATAATGGCGGATATCGGAACCCCGTGATGCTGTTCGAGCCGGTATGAAGCAGTCGGGCACTGGCTGATCGGGGTCGTGAACCTGCTGTTCGGGTGCGCGCCGTACGCCGGCTTTCCCTGGCCGTCGACCATGCCCGGTTTCCATGCGTTTCCCTGCCAGTCGATGCCGTGGGACGGGACTTCGCCGTCAGCGCCTTCCCACCACACGGTGCCGTCGGGCTTAAGCAGCACGTTCGTGTAGATGGTGTTCTTCTTTATTGTTTCGACCATGATGGGGTTCGTGTGGAAATTGGTGCCGGGCGCGACGCCGAAGAACCCGCTTTCCGGGTTGATCGCCCACAGCGATCCGTCGGAATCCACGCGCATCCAGGCGATGTCGTCGCCGACGGTCCAGATGCGGTAGCCTTTTCTTTTCAATCCTTCGGGCGGGCGCAGCATGGCGAGGTTCGTCTTGCCGCAGGCGCTCGGGAACGCGGCGGCGATATACTTGATCTTTCCCGTCGGATCCTCAATGCCCATGATGAGCATGTGCTCGGCAAGCCATTTTTCCCTGCGCGCGATAAAGCTGGCGATGCGCAATGACAGGCACTTTTTGCCCAGCAGCACATTGCCGCCGTAACCGGAACCGACGCTCCAGATGGTGTTGTCCTCGGGGAAATGCAGGATCATGCGGCGGTTGATGTCAACGCCGGCAAGCGAATGAAGGCACCTGGTAAAATCCGCTCCCTTATCAAGAACCGCTGTTACCGCGGCGCCGACCCGCGTCATGATGATCATATTGAGAACGACATAGCGCGAATCGGTCAGTTCCACGCCGATCTTGGAGAATTCCGACCCGACAGGACCCATGGAAAACGGGATCACATACATGGTCCTGCCCTTCATGGAACTCTTGAATATCTCCCGCGCCTTCGCATACGCGAGCTTCGGTTTCATCCAGTTGTTCGTGGGGCCGGCATCCTTTTTCCTGCGCGTGCAGATATAGGTCAAATGCTCTGTGCGCGCGACGTCGTTGACCGCGGTACGGTGAAGGAGGCATCCGGGAAGCTTTTCGTTATTAAGCGGGATCATCTCGCCCGAGGCGATCGCCTCTTTCTCGATCTTCTGACGCTGGTCCACAGACCCGTCGAGCCAGACGATGTCGTCCGGCTGGCACAGCGCTGCCATCTTGTCGATCCACGCTTTCAATTTCTTGTTATGCGTCGTTCCTTTTGCGCACATATGGTTCTGCCTTTATTGATTGATCAGAT
>JAGOOP010000054.1 GCA_017992455.1 Candidatus Omnitrophota bacterium
CGTTTTTGGTTGACATGCCGGTTAAAGGATGATATATTAAAGTGCTCAAAAAATCATTTAAACGTGAAAGGAGTTGATTACATTGCCGAAGATCGAGATCCGCGAGGGTGAATCCTTCGAATCCGCCATGCGCAAGTTCAAGAAGCAGATCGAGCAGGAGGGGATCCTGAAGGAGGTCAGGGACCGCAAGCATTATCAGAAGCCGAGCGAGAAAAAAAGAAAGAAAATGCGGGAAAGAAGATAACCGATGCTTCCGGCCCTGTCCACTTCCTGGAATGCCTTCCGACATACCGACGGGTCCGCACTTATCCAAGAGATCAAAGCGCTGGGGTTTAACGAAGTCGAATTGAGCTTCAATCTGACTGCGGAGATGGTCGACGCGGTCGAGGCATTGGTGCGGGAGCAGTCTGTCCGCGTCACAAGCCTTCATAACTACTGTCCGATCCCGCCTGATATCGAACGGCAGAAAGCCCTGCCGGATTGTTACTCGATGTCGTCGCCTGACGAGGATGAACGCAGGCGCGCCGTAGCGCTGACCAGGGTAACGATCGATACTGCGGTGCGCTTGAATGCATCCGCGGTCGTTCTGCACTGCGGCAGGGTCGAGGTCCCGGACAGGACCGTGGATCTGATCGCGATGTTCAATAACGGCCTTCGCGCAACCGCCCGGTTCGCCGCTTTGCGCGGCGATATCATCCGCGAGCGGGACAGCGTGCGTCAGCGGTTCCTTGATAACACATTGCGCAGCCTTGACGATCTGAACGCGTACGCCGCGCGGCAAAAGATCAGGTTGGGCGTTGAGAACCGGTATTATTTCCGCGAGATACCGTTCTTTGATGAAGTGGCTATTATTCTTGATCGGTTCAGGGATTCGGCCGTCCACTATTGGCACGATACGGGACATGCCCGGCTTATGGAGAATCTCGGGTTCATCGAAAGCGATGAAGATTACCTGAAACGCTACGGTTCCCGCCTGATCGGCATACATCTCCACGATATCACCGGATGCTCCGACCATCGCGCCCCGGGAACAGGCGAATTCGATTTCAAAAAGCTTAAACCGTATCTGTCGAGCCATACCCTGACCGTTATCGAGGCGCATCATCCGGCATCGGGCGCCGAACTGGTCACGGCCAGGGAATATCTCAACGGTCTGCTCAATGGATAGAATATCGGTACGCACACCTGCGGTCGCCGGCCAATTTTACCCTGCCACGGCGGATTCCATACGTAAACAGATCAAGGGTTTTTTGCCTTCGCAGCCGCAGGCCCGGGATTGCATCGCCTGTATGCTTCCGCACGCCGGATACATGTATTCGGGCTCGGTCGCAGCCCTGACCGCATCGCGGGTCATGGTCAAGGACACGGTGGTTTTGCTCGGGCCCAACCACACGGGGCTCGGCGCAGCGATGAGCGTCATGGCGTCGGGCACGTGGCGCACGCCCATGGGCGATGTCGCAATAGACGGGGATCTCGCGGCCGCAATGCTCGAAGGGTCGGCGTATCTGGAGCAGGATGAAACGGCTCATGCGCGCGAACATTCGCTGGAAGTAGAACTCCCTATTTTGCAGTATTTCAGGAAGGATTTTAAAATAGTCCCGGTCGCGTTCGGCAGCGACGATTTCGACGGCCTGACGGACGCCGGCAGGGCTGTGGCACAGGCGCTCAAAAGCAGGCAGCAGGAAAAGACCGCCTTGATCGTCGCAAGCTCGGACATGACGCATTATGAATCGGCAGCGGCGGCGCGCAAAAAAGACGAATCGGCGCTCCGGGCTGTCCTGAACCTCGATGCCAGGGCGTTATGGCAGACGGTGAAGTCGGGCGGTATCACCATGTGCGGGTATATGCCTGTGGTCGTCATGATCACCGCGGCCAAACTGCTCGGAGCGTCAAAGGCCGAGCTTGTCAAATATGCGACAAGCGGCGATGTCACCGGCGATAATTCGAGCGTTGTCGGATACGCCGGCGTGATCGTATATTAAAAGGGAAACCTATGGAAACAGGGGAAGGAACGGAGTTCAGTTTTTTCATCAGTTCGCTTGCCATGCAGGCGTCCATCGCGCTGGGCTCCATTGCCCATCCGATCACCGAAAAGGTCGAGCCGAACCTGCCGCACGCCAAACTCATCATCGATACGCTTGCGATGCTCAAGGAAAAGACCGCAGGGAATCTTACGACCGACGAGGACAGCCTGCTGGACAAATTTCTGTACGGCCTGCGGCAGCAGTATGAAAAGCATCCGGGCCGCGCAGGGGATCCGAACAAGGAGGGGGCTCAATGATCGATAAAGAACTGCTTGATATCCTTGCCTGTCCTGCGTGCAAGGGCGACGTTGAATTGAAGGACAACAAGATCGTCTGCAAGAAATGCGGCAAAAAATATCCGGTGAAGGACGGCATCCCGGTCATGCTGATCGACGAAGCGCAATAGCCCCATGAAAAAGATCCTCGTCATCCACGGGCCGAACCTGAACCTCCTGGGAACGCGCGAACCCGGCGTGTACGGAACGGTCACGCTTGCGTCGATCAACGCGCGTTTGAAAAAGATCGCTGCGAAGAAGAAGGCCGGGGTGCGCATCATCCAGTCAAACGTCGAAGGCGTTATCGTCGATGCGATCGGCAAGGCGCGGGGCAGGTTCGACGCGATCCTGATCAATCCCGCCGCGTATACGCATACGAGCGTTGCCATCCGCGACGCCCTTGCGGCGGTCGCTCTGCCCGCGGTCGAAGTCCATCTTTCCAACACCCATACGCGCGAGGCATTCAGGCATACATCCCTTATCAGCCCGGTCGTCAAAGGCACGATCATGGGTTTCGGCGCGCAGAGCTACTATCTCGGCCTCGAAGCGCTGATCGAACTGCTTGCGTAATCATGAACAGCCGCGTTATCAAGGTACAGCAACAGCTTGCGAAACTATCCGTCGACGGTCTGCTCGTGACCGATCCGTATAATATTTCCTATCTGGCAGGGTATAAATGCCGGGATGCCTATCTTATCGTAACCGCGAAGAAAGCCCTGTATCTGACCGACGGCCGCTATACGCAGGAGATGAAAAAGAACCTGCCGGGGTTTTCGGTCATCGATTTCAAACCGTCGCTTCTTACTGCGTTTGCGCGGCTTTGCAGATCCCACAGGATCGCCCGGCTCGGTTTTGAAGAGCAGCAGGTTACTTTCAGCCTTTATAAAAAGATAGAGGAGGCTGTTCCTGCCGAATTAGTTCCTGTATCAGGCGTGGTTGAAGCGCTCAGGCGGTTCAAGGATGCCGGGGAGATAAATAAAATACGCAGGGCAACTCAGATCGCCATGCAGGCCTGCGGCTATATCCAGGATTTCCTAAGGCCCGGGATCAGGGAAATAGAAGTAGCGGCTGAACTCGAGCGGTTTATCCGCTTTGAAGGAGCCTCAAGCGCATCGTTCGATATTATCGTTGCTTCGGGCCCGAATTCAAGCATGCCCCATTACCTGACGTCAGAGCGTAAACTCCAAGCGGCAGAGCCGGTTCTGATAGATATGGGCGTCGAATTCCAGGGGTACAAATCAGACTTGACAAGGGTATTCTTTGTGGGTAAAATAAATACTCTTGTAGCGAGGGTCTATGCGATCGTCCGCTCTGCCCAGGCCGCGGCGCTGGCTGCGGTAAAGCCGGGCGCAAAGATACGCAATATCGATCGGGCGGCGCGGGGGTATATCGGCGCCAGAGGGTACGGCAGGCATTTTGTGCACTCTCTCGGCCATGGAGTGGGGCTCCAGGTCCATGAAGCGCCGTTTATATCGTCACAAGTGGAGCAGGTAGTAAGGCCGGGTGAGGTCTTTACCATTGAGCCGGGTATTTATATTCCCGGAAAGTTCGGAATACGTATCGAGGACATGGTTCTCGTAACAAACAAAGGATGTGAGGTGTTCAGTGGCTCTCTCAATAAATGATCTGAAGAACGGGTTGACGATCCTGGTGGACGGCTCCCCGTTCATGAT
>JAGOOP010000022.1 GCA_017992455.1 Candidatus Omnitrophota bacterium
AATGGAACACGGATTTCGCGTTTGTATGGATCACGGATTTTCCCATGTTCAAGTGGAACGAGGAGGAGAAGCGCTGGGACAGCGAGCACCATCCGTTCACCAACGTTCACAACGACGATATCGGCCTGCTTGATTCTGCGCCGGATAAAGCCCGGTCACGGTCCTACGACCTTGTGTTGAACGGCACTGAGATCGGCTCAGGCTCGATTAGGATCCATGACCAGGCGCTCCAGCAGAAAATATTCGGGCTCATCGGCATCTCTGCCGAGGAGGCGCAGAAGCGCTTCGGCTTCCTGCTCGAGGCGTTCCAGTACGGCGCGCCTCCGCACGGCGGGTTCGCGTTCGGCATCGACCGGCTTCTGACGATCATTGCCGGGCTTGAGAGCATCCGCGAGGTGATCGCGTTCCCCAAGAACGCCAAAGCGGCATGCCCCATGACCAACGCCCCGTCCGAAGTCGACCCGCGGCAGCTGGCTGAAGTCGGCATCTCCATCAAAAAAGGGGTCAGACACAATTAAAAGTGAATAAGTCTGTGGATAACTTTTTAGGAATATCGCGAGAGTGGAACGCAAAATAAAGATCAGCAGCAACAACCAGGCGCAGTCGCTCTTCGGCCTTCACGATGAGAATATCAAGGAGATCGGCCGTCAGTTCAAGGTCAAGATCACGCTGCGCGGCGAATATATCAAGATCTCCGGGGCCCAGAATAATATCAACCGCTGTGAAGATTTCATCGCCGGGTTATTGGACGATATCGAGGCGGGTACCCCGCCGGCCGGCCGCCACGCCGCATACGCCGGGGAGAAAGAACCGAGAGGCAGAGGAAAGAAGCCGGGGTTTGAATCGTCCGCTGTTCTGCCCCGCTCGATGCGGCCCCAGCTGGTCAAGGCCATCGGGCCGCGCACGCAGGGCCAGCGGGATTATGTTGATGCGATCAAGAATCATGATATAGTATTCGGTATCGGGCCGGCAGGCACGGGCAAGACGTATCTGGCCATGGCGTGCGCGGTCGAGGCGCTGAAAAACCAGGAAGTGCGCAGGATCATCCTGACGCGCCCGGCGATCGAAGCGGGTGAGTCGCTCGGGTATCTGCCCGGAGATATGTACGAGAAGATATCGCCGTATCTTCGGCCCCTCTACGACGCATTATACGACATGATGGAGCCGGAGCGCATCGAGAAGTATATCGAGACCGGCATCATCGAGGTCGCGCCGCTTGCGTACATGCGCGGCAGGACGCTCAATGACGCGTTCATCGTGCTCGATGAAGCGCAGAATTCGACCATCGAGCAGATGAAGATGTTCCTGACGCGGCTCGGCTTCGATTCGAAAGCGGTCATTACCGGCGATATCACGCAGAGCGATCTGCCTGACGGCAGGCCCGCCGGGCTTCTCCAGGCCATGGATGTCCTGAAGGGCATCGAGGGCATCAAGTTCATCCTGTTCAGCGGCAGCGACGTGGTCAGGCACGAGCTTGTCCAGCAGATCATCAAGGCATATGAAAAGAATACTCGATAGAAAGAAAACGACACGATTCGGGATATTGATCAGTCGGGCGGCGGCCATGCGGCGGTATGCGGTTTTTGCCGTCATGAGCGTGTTCGCGGCCGCCTGCAGCTGGATACTCGGCATAAATCTCGCGGTCCCGGTCATACTCATTTTGCTCAGCCTGCTTTTGCAGTCCATGCACCGCGCCAAAGAACTGAAGAATTACCGGATGCTGTATCTGGTATTCCTGTACGTCATCGTCATGGCCGCGACCTATATGATCAGGGAGTATAAAGCGCCTGTTTTCTTCACGCCGTTCTGCGTCCTGGCGCTTTTATCCGTGATGCTGTTCAATGATCTCGTCGTCGCGTTCATGTTGACGGTCGCCGGCGCGGTGACGGCGGCGGCGATCAACGGCAATGACCTCTATATGGGGATGCTGTTTTTGATCAGCGGCATCGCCGCGGCACTGCTTGTCAACGGCGCGCGCAGGCGCAATGCGGTGATCCGGGCGGGCGTTATCGTGGGCTTCCTCCAGGTCCTCATCGGCATCATCCTGGTGAATTTCCGTTTTGTCGATCCGAAACAGTATCTTATCCTGTTCTCGAACGGGATCATCTGCAGTATCATTGTCCTGGGCATCCTGCCGGTGTTCGAGATGCTTTTTCACACGGTGACCAACATCAGCCTTCTTGAGATGGCCGATTTCAATCATCCGCTCCTTCATCGGCTCATGCTCGAGGCGCCCGGCACCTATCATCACAGCCTGATCGTGGGCAACCTGTCCGAGGCCGCCTGCGGAGCGATCGGCGCGAATTCCCTGCTGGGGCGCATCGGCGCATATTATCACGACGTGGGCAAGCTGACCAAACCGGAATATTTCAGCGAGAACCAGGACCTCGCCGCCAATAAACACGATACCCTGTCGCCGACGATCAGCAAACTCGTGATCATGAAACATATCAAGGAGGGGATCGAGCTTGCGCGCCAGTACCATCTCAACAGCCGCATCATCGATTTCGTCCAGTCCCATCACGGAACGTCGCTGGTGTATTATTTCTACCGGCGCGCGCTTGAGCGTGTCGAGGATACGCAGGAGGTCCCCGAAGAGGGGTTCCGGTATCCCGGCCCCAAGCCGAAGACCAAAGAGATAGCGGTCGTACTGCTTGCCGATTCGGTCGAGGCGGCGACGCGGAGCATGAAAAGCCCTTCCCCGGACGGCATACGCGACCTTGTCCATAAGATCATCAACAACAAGTTCATCGACGGCCAGCTCGACGACTGCGATCTTACCCTCAAAGACCTTGAGAGGATCGCGCAGGTGTTCATTCACGTCCTGAGCGGCATCTATCACACGCGCATCACCTATCCCGACCAGAAGAAGTGAACCGAGTCAATATCAGCGATGAGCAGCGGTGTGTCGCGATCGACCGGGCCCTGTTGAAGAAGATCGTCCGCGCGGTCATCTCGCGGGAAATGCCGGAGGCGGATTATCAGATCAGTATCTGCCTGGTAACGGACCGCAGGATCAGAGAGCTGAACAGCCGGTTCCATCACCGCGACACGGCGACCGACGTGCTCGCATTTTCCCTCGGCGCAGGGCCGCGTGAGATCATTGCGGATATATTCGTGTCAACGGAAAGGGCCGTGTCCCAGGCGCGCCGGTTCCGCACCAATCCCCGATACGAAACATACCTTTATGGCATTCACGGCGTGCTGCATTGCGCCGGCTTTGACGACCGTACTGTTGCGGACCGCAGGGCGATGCGCAGCGCGGAAAAAAAATACCTGAACATGTTCAATATTCGATAAGGACGCTATGGCGGTCGTAAAATCTGAATCCATCGTATTGCGCAGGCGCGACCTGCGAGAGACGTCTCTTTTGGCGACGTTTTTGACGCGCGATTTCGGCAAGATAACGGGCGAATTAAAGGGGATCAGGGCGGATGCGAAAAAATTCGCCAGCGCAGTGGAAATTTTTTCTCTTAATGATATAATATTCTATCAGAGCAGGAATTCATCGGTGCATCTGGTCAGCCATTGCGACGAGCGCGAAAATTTCACCGCGCTGCGCCATAACATCGCCAAGGCCTCAGCCGCACAGCTCATCTGCGAGCTTGTCGATATGGTCATGCCGCAGGAGGATACAAACAGCGCGGTATATGACTGGATGCTCGATGCGCTCCGGTATTTGCAAACGGTGGCGCATCCTGACAAACTGTTGACCGTGTTCAAGATCAAGATGCTGACATTGTCCGGTTTCAAGCCGTATCTTGATTCGTGCGTGTGCTGCAACAGCAAGATGCCGGCACAGCCGCGGTTCAGCATGGCGCTGGGCGGCCTGTTATGCCAGCGCTGCGCAGCAAAAGATCCTGCGGCGCGGTCCATATTCAGGGGCACGGTCGCGACGATACTTCATATAGAGAAGAATGATCTGAAGAACAATATGAACCTCGGCATGAACCCGCAGATCAAGAAAGAGCTTGAACTTGTGCTGAACGGTTTCTTGAACTTTCATCTGGGCAGGGACCTGAAGTCGCAGCGTTCGATCAACAAGCTTTCCGCAGCCAACGCCCTTTAGCCAGACGCTTTAGATAAGCTATTGCATCAAAATGAGTTATAGGATCTTTTGCACTCTTGATCGCAAAGTGTTCTGTGAACCTGTGGAAACATGAGTGCGAAAGATATTATAAATATCTGTGGTGTAAATGGTTAGCTAAAGCGTCTTCATGGGGAGGGGATATGAAGATAGTCATCGTAGGGCCCGGGGCAATGGGGTGTTTGTTCGCCGCGGCTTTGGCCAGGCAAAGATCGAAAGAAAATGAGATCTGGCTTCTGGATAAAGACGCAGGCCGCGCCGCAAAGCTGAACAAGCAGGGCATTGATGTGGAGGGCATAGCCGGGAACTGGCATGTCGATGTCCAGGCGACCGCCGATCTGAAGGATATTCCCAAAGTTCACCTGATCGTTGTGTGCGTTAAATCCTACGATACCAAGAATGCGGTCGGGCGCTTAAAGCCTTTGATCGATGACGATACGTCGATACTGACATTGCAGAACGGCATGGGTAATATCGAGCTTATCGGCGAAGCCGTCGGACCTGACCAGGTGATCGGCGGGGTGACAAGCCTCGGCGCGACGTGGCTCGATATCGGGCATGTCCGGTACGCAGGCAAGGGCGAGACGATCATCGGCAAGATCGACGGCAAGACCTCGGTCCAGATGCGCGCGATCCGCGAGTTGTTCAACAAGGCAGGGCTGGATACGAGGATATCCCAGGATATCAAAGGTTTTTTGTGGTCGAAGCTTATCGTGAACACCGGTATCAATGCGCTGACTGCCGTCACGCGCCTGCGGAACGGCGATCTGCTCGATCACGAAGGGTCGCGCAGGATCCTGCGCGAGGCCGTGACCGAGGCAGTGAAGGTCGCCAAGCGCAAGCGCATCAAACTGCTGTATGACGATCCGCTGGCGAAAGTCGAGTCCGTATGCGAATCAACGGCAGGGAATGTTTCGTCCATGCTCCAGGATGTACTGCGAAAAAAACGCACCGAGATCGATTTTATCAACGGCGTTGTCGTGCGTTTCGGCCAGGAGCTGGGCATTGCGGTCCCGGCCAACGCGATGCTTGTTTCTCTGGTCAAGGTCATAGAATCAAGTTATGATAAAGCCGTGCCCGCACAGCATTGAGGAGACCCTGCCGTGGATAAAAAGAAAGTTTTGATCATTGATGACAGCAAGATGAGCCGCGATATGCTCAGGATCACCCTTGAGCAATCGGGCATCGAGGCGAAGTCTGCCGCTGACGGTAAAGAAGCGCTTGCGATCCTCGAAAAGGAATCGTTCGATCTGATTGTTCTTGACCTGATCCTGCCGGGCCTTGACGGGTTCGGGCTGCTGACCATGATCAAAGAACTGCCGCTGTGCACGCACACGCCGGTCATCATCCTGTCCGGCAGGGATTCGAAGGATGAGAAGGAAGAGGCAAAGCGCCTCGGCGCCGCGTATTATATGGTGAAGCATCTGGTGCATCCGGCCGATGTGCTCAAGACCATAAACGTTTTTTTGAACAGTGAATGAAGAATCAACTGGTCAGCCGGATCTTCCGCGACATCGCGCGTCTGCTCGAGATCAAGGGAGAGAATATATTCCGGATCCGCGCATATGACCGCGCGGCGCAGGCTGTCGAGAACCTCGGCGGCGATATCGAGCAGGCGGTTTCCCGGAATACCCTGACGGATATTCCCGGCATCGGCAAAGACCTTGCTGAAAAGATCCGGGAGATCGTCGCGACCGGATCTCTGCAGTTCTATGAGGACCTGAAAAAAACCCTTCCCGCCGGGACCCTCGAACTTCTCGCCATCCCGTCCGTCGGCCCCAAAACCGCGCAGATGCTTGCCAAGGAATTGCGTATCCGCAGTATCGGCGACCTGGAAAAGGCCATTGCAGATCACAAGCTTGATAAACTTTCCGGAATAAAAGAGAAAACCATAGAAAATATCAGCAAAGGGATATCCCTGGTTAAACGCGGTCAGGAGCGGCTGCCGCTTGCCCGGGCGCAGGCGGTCGCCGAGGAATTCGTTCGGGAATTACAGCAACTGCCGCAGGTTGAGAAGATCGTATGCGCCGGCAGCCTCCGGCGGCAGAAAGAGACCGTGCGCGATATCGATATCCTGGTCATGGCAAAGGATGCTCAGCCTGTTATGGATGCTTTTACATCGTCGCCGCTTGCGCAGGCGACGCAGGCGTGGGGCTCGACCAAATCGTCCGTCCGGACTGCAGACGGCGTCCAGGTGGACTGCAGGGTCGTGGACAAGGGATCGTTCGGAGCGGCGCTTTTGTATTTTACCGGATCCAAGGAATTCAATGTGCGTTTGCGCATGCTCGCGCAGAAGACGCGGCATAAGATCAACGAATACGGCGTGTTCGACCGGAACGAAAAGCGTATCTGCGGCAGGACCGAGGAGGAGATATTCAAATTCCTGAAGATGCAGTATGTGCCGCCTGAGATGCGCGAGGATACGGGCGAGATCGAAGCGGCGCTGAAACGGGCGCTGCCCCGGCTCGTCGAGCAAAAGGACATTCAGGGCGACCTGCATGTCCACTCGAACTGGTCCGATGGTTCGAACACCATTGCCGAGATGGCGCAGGCGGCGCGCGCGTCGGGATATTCCTATATAGCGGTCACCGATCATTCCCCAAGCCTGAAAGTCGCGCACGGGTTATCTGCCGTTGATCTGCGTAAGAAGCGCAGGGAGATCGATAGTCTCAACGAAAAAATGAAGCCGTTCCGGATCCTGTTCGGCACTGAGGCGGATATCGACGCGGACGGCAATATCGATTATCCGGACTCTGTACTGAAAGAGTTCGATATAGTCATTGCCGCGATCCATACCGGCATGAAACAGCCTGCGGAACAGATCACGCGCAGGATCATAAGGGCGTGCGAGAATCCGCACGTGCATATCATCGCTCATCCGACCGGCCGGCTCCGCGGCGTGCGCGATGCGTATGATCTCGACCTGGACGCCGTTTTTCAGAAGGCAAAACAGACCAATACCGCATTCGAGATCAATTCGTATCCCGACCGCATGGACCTCAATGATGTGAACTGCCGCAGGGCAAAAGAGGCAGGGGTGAAGATCTGCATCAACACCGACAGCCATTCCATTGACCAACTGGTTTATATTCGCTTCGGCCTTGCCATGGCCCGCCGCGGCTGGCTCACCCCCCAAAACATCCTCAACACCAATAATGAAGACGCTTTAGCTAAGGCATTGTCAAGGAGATAGTTACAAATTAAATCCTACTAACGAAATTTCAGAAAATTGAACATTGTATGACTGTTAAAATCGCTCATAAAGAATTAAATTTTATCTCATTCTCCCTCAGAGGTTTAGCTAAAGCGTCTTTGTTATTGATTATTGGGTGTCAGGGGCAGATGCCGGTGCATCGGGATACGCAGCTGCTTATGGGAACGTATGTCGAGGTCGTATCGCAGGACAGCCGGGCGGCGCGTATTGTGTTCGACGAGGTCAAGCGCATCGAAAAACTTCTCAGCAAATATGATCCTGACAGCGAAGTGTCGCGCCTGAACAAGACCGGCACGGTAACCGCCGGGCCTGATCTGTATTATCTGCTTACCCGGTCAAAGGAATTCTGGTTTGCGACCGACGGGGCGTTCGATATCACGGTCGGCCCGCTGATGGATATCTGGGGGTTCACTACAAAAAACTTCCGGCAGCCGGCTGATGATGAGATCCGCGCGGTCTTGTCGCGCGTGGGCATGAATAAAATCATTTTTCATCCGCCGGATAATGTGGTAGAATTTACTGTTCGCGGTTCCGCGATCGATGTTGGCGGGCTCGGAAAAGGGTATGCCGTTGACTGCGCAGTCGGTTTACTGCGGGCGGCCGGCGTGCGCAGCTGCCTTATTAATGCAGGCGGGCAGATCTACTGCCTCGGCACCAACGCGGGCAAGCCCTGGCGGGTTGCTGTCAGGGACCCCCGGAGCCGCACACTGCGCGGCTCGTTCGGTCTCGTCGACAAAGCGGTCGCCACATCCGGCGATTATGAGCAGTTTTTTATTGCCGGAGGAAGGCGTTTCAGCCATATTATGGATCCGCGGACCGGCAGGCCGTCAAATTCCGGAGTGATTTCTGCCACGGTCATCGCCGATGACGGGCTGACCGCTGACTTTCTTGCAACGGCGCTGGTCGTCATGGGAAAAGAAAAAGGCAAGGCATTATTGGAAAGGTATCCCGGCGCAGAAGCAAAGGTAGTCGAAGGGCGATAGATCATGAACCAGACCACAATCGACATCAACAAACCGACCCCGCATCCTGTTTTCGCGTACTTTTCGAAATTCATCGACCGCGACATCGTCGACGTCAACGGCGAGTATATCGGCGCTCTCTACGACATTATCGTCAAGGTCGCGCAGGTCTATCCTCAGTCCGCGGGCCTGATCGTGCGCAAAGGTTTTCCCAACCGCAAGTACGCTCTTATCGGATGGGAGCATGTCCAGGAGCTGAGCCCCAAAGAGATCAAGCTCAAACTCGAAAAGGCCTCGATCGCCTTTGCCGAAAAGCATGATAACAAAGAAGAGCTTTCCCTGCGGCGCGATATCCTCGACCAGCAGGTCGTCGATACCTACAATCACCGCGTTATCCGCGTCAACGACATCCATTTTCTGCGCGTGGAGAACGCCCTGACCGTCGCGCACGTCGATATCGGCGGCAGGGGGCTCGTGCGCAGGCTCGGGTTCGAACGTGTCGTCGATTTCGTCATCCGGATATTCAACCCGCATGCGCGGTATCTGCGCCTGGAGCGTTTAATCCCCTGGAAATACATCCAGCCGCTCTCGATCAATCCCTCGAGCATGACCATCAAGATCAACGTGCCCCAGAAACAGCTCACCAATATCCCTGCCGCAGACCTCGGCGAGATATTCCAGGACCTCAACCTGCAGGACCAGATCGCGCTTTTCAAGACGCTCGATATCCCCACGCGCGCCAAGGTGTTCATGAACATAGATTTCAAGCTCCAGATGTCGCTTATCGAAGAACTGGGAAGGGGCGAGATATCGATCATCCTCAACAACATCCCGTCCGACGAGGCGACCGATTTTCTCGAGAAACTGCCCAAGGACGAGGTCAACGCGTTCCTGCGGATACTCGAAAGCAAACAGGCAAAGAAACTTTCGGAACTGCTCGGGTATTCAAGCGATTCGGCCGGCGGCCTTATGACGACCGAATATCTTTCGTGCCGCAAGGGCATGACCGTCGGGCAGGTCATCCAGTACATCAAGGAAAAAAACTTTAAGGTGGAGCCGGCGCAGTATGTCTATGTCGTCGACGACGAAAATAAGCTGCTGGCGTCGGTCAGTTTCAAGAACCTGATGCTCGCGGCAAACGACGATCCGGTCGACAAGGTCGTGTTCCCCAAGACATATTTCGTCACGCTCGATTCCAGCGTCAAGGAAGTGGCGTACATGATGGAGAAATATAAATATTACGCGATCCCTGTCGTGGACGAACGCAATGTCCTCAAGGGCATTGTCACGGTCGACGATGTGCTCAGCCAGGTCATTGCGATCGCCTGGCGGCGCCTGGCCAAGATCAATATCACTCCCAAACAATGAGCAAGATCAAAAAGTTCTGGCGTGAAGCGGTGATTTTTCTCTCGGTCCTCGGGCCGGGGCTCATCACCGCCAACGTCGACAACGACGCCGGCGGCATCACGACGTATTCCGTCGCCGGAGCGCATTTCGGCTTCTCGCTGTTGTGGTCGTTCGTGCCGATCATCATCGCGCTTATCGTCATCCAGGAGATGTCCAGCCGCATGGCGGTCGTGACCGGCAAGGGGCTCGCAGACCTTATCCGCGAGGAATTCGGCGTCAAGGTCACATTCTACGCGATGCTCGGCCTTATTTATTCGAATGTTTTTAACACGATCGCCGAGTTCGCCGGCATTGCCGCAAGCGCCGAATTGCTCGGCATAGACAAATTCATTCTTGTGCCGTTATCGGCGGTCTTCGTATGGTTCCTCATTGTCAAGGGTACCTATAAATCCGTTGAGAAGATATTCCTGTTGTTCTGTTTCTTTTACATCGCGTATATCGTCAGCGCGTTTATCACAAAACCCGACTGGGGCCAGGTCGCGCGCGAGGTCATCCACCCGCAGTTCCATTGGAGCAGGGAATACCTGATCCTGCTCATCGCCGTGGTCGGCACGACCATAACGCCGTGGATGCAGTTCTATCAGCAATCATCCGTGGTCGAAAAAGGCATCAAGATCAGCGATTACAAGTACAGCAGGCTCGACGTCATCTGCGGCGCGTTCGTGGTCAATATCGTCGCGTTTTTCATCGTTCTCGTATGCGCAAATACCCTTTTTAAAGGAGGCATCCGCGTCGAGACTGCCAGCGACGCAGCCCTGGCCTTGCGGCCGCTTGCCGGCGATTACAGTTACTATCTGTTCGCCGCCGGGCTGTTCAACGCGTCGCTTTTCGCCGCGTGCATCCTGCCGCTTTCGACCGCTTACTGCGTATGCGAAGGCATGGGCTGGGAGCTCGGGGTGAACAAGCGGTTCAGGGAAGCGCCGCAGTTCTACACCCTGTATACCGCGACCATTGTCATCTCGGCGATCGTGGTGCTCGTGCCCAATATACCGCTGGTGCCGCTGATGATCAGCGCGCAGACCAAGAACGGTATCCTCCTGCCGTTCACCCTGATCTTCATGCTTTTGCTCGTCAATAACAAACGCCTGATGGGCGAATATACGAATTCGCGCATTTACAATATCATTGCCATAACGGTGGTCGTGTTCATGATCCTGTTATCGGCCATACTGTTGTTTACGTATTACATCCACTAAAACGAAAGAGAAGAACCATGGAAAACAACACGAAAGTCTCGGTAAATGATATCCGTGCCGCAAAGGGCAAGCGCAAACTTACCATGTTGACCGCGTATGATTATCCGACCGCCGCGCTTGTCGACAAGGCCGGGATCGACATGGTCCTGGTCGGGGATTCGCTCGCCAACGTCGTGCTTGGTTTGAAATCGACCACTGAGGTCGGCATGGCCGAAATGATCCACCACGCAAAAGCAGTGACCCGCGCGGTAACGCGCGCAATGGTCATCGGCGATATGCCGTTCGATTCGTACCAGGTCAAGCCAGAGGATTGCGTCAAGAATGCGCGCAGGTTCATCGATGAAGCGAAATGCGACGCTGTGAAGCTCGAATGGTTCGATCGCTGTCTTGAAGTGACGGAAAAAATCGTCAAGGCAGGCATTCCGGTGGTGGGGCATATCGGCCTGACCCCCCAGACCGCTGACAAGCTCGGCGGGTTCAAGGTACAGGGCAAGGACGCGGAGGCGGCAAAAAGGCTTATCAAACAGGCCCAAGACCTGACTCGCATAGGGTGTTTTTCCATCGTGCTTGAGTGCGTTCCCGACCAGATCGCAAAGATGATAACTGAGAAGATCAAAATCCCCACGATCGGCATCGGCGCGGGAAAATATACCGACGGCCAGGTGCTGGTGATCCATGACGCGATCGGCCTGTTCGAACGCTATACGCCCAAGTTCGTCAAAAAGTACATTAATCTGTCTCCCATGATCCTCGAGGCCCTGCAGCAGTATAAAAAGGAAGTGGAAGCAGGCATGTATCCCGGCCCTGAACACAGCTTCTCGATCAAAGAAGACGAATTGAAAAAAATCGAAAACGTTCGAGGCTAAAAACGGGGTCAGAATTATTTATTTGCCTCGGACTGGATACGCAGCAAATAAATAATTCTGACCCCGTTTTTAGCCCTAGTTTTTCCTTGTTATTCCTGGCAGTTGTGCTACAATATTTGCCTTAAATCTTACCCGGCACATACAATGGCAGACATAATGGAAAAAGTGGTTTCACTTTGTAAACGCAGGGGGTTCATTTTCCCCGGCAGCGACATTTACGGCGGCCTTGCCAATTCATGGGACTATGGCCCGTACGGAGTGGAGCTCAAGAACAATATCAAAAAGGCCTGGTGGAAGGCGAACGTCTACATGCGTAACGATATGTACGGCATGGACGCGGCCATCATCATGCATCCCAAAACATGGGAGGCGTCCGGCCATGTGCAGAACTTTTTCGACCTGAAAGCCGATTGCAAAGGGTGCAAGAAGCGTTTTAAGGTGGCGGACCTGAAAGACACAAAAAAATGCCCTGAATGCGGCGGAGAGTTGACCGAGGCGCGCCAGTTCAACCTGATGTTCAAGACCCACACCGGCCCGGTCGAGGATGCCTCGAGCCTTGCCTATCTGCGGCCCGAGACCGCGCAGGGCATGTTCGTCAATTTCGCCAACATCCTCAATTCGCGCCATCCCAAGCTTCCCTTCGGCCTGGCGCAGATCGGAAAATCCTTCCGCAACGAGATCACGCCGGGAAATTTCACCTTCCGCACGCGCGAGTTCGAGCAGATGGAAATTGAATATTTCTGCCGCCCCGAGGATTCGGAAAAAGTCTATGAGGAATGGGTCGCGTCGAGGAAACAATGGTACACGGACCTGGGCATGAAGCAGGAAAATCTGCGCTTCCGTCAGCATGCTCAAGACGAGCTTGCCCATTATGCCAAAGCATGCACTGATGTGGAATATAATTTCCCCTGGGGCTGGTCTGAACTTGAAGGCATTGCCAATCGCACCGATTTCGACCTCAAGCAGCATGCCCAATTCAGCGGCCAGGACCTGAGATATTTCGACGAAGTAAAGAAAGAGCGTTTTTTCCCGCATATCATCGAGCCGTCGGGCGGGGTGGACCGCTGCCTGCTGGCATTTTTGACCGATGCGTATCATGAGGAGAAGGTCAAGGAAGATATCCGTGTCGTCCTGAAACTGCATGCGGATCTTGCGCCGATCAAAGCGGCAGTGCTGCCGCTTTTAAAGAACCGTCCCGAACTCGTCGAGCTGGCAAAGAAGCTGGCATGGGACCTGAAGAAGGATATGGCCACGGTGTATGACGACACCGCGGCGATCGGCAAATTGTACCGCAGGCAGGATGAGGTGGGCACGCTGTTCTGCATCACGGTGGACGTTCAGTCGCTCGAGGACAAGCAGGTCACGGTGCGTTTCCGCGACACCATGCTCCAGGAGCGCGTTCCGGCTGACAATTTAAAATCGTATTTAGTGGAGAAATTAAAATAATTAGGGACGGTTCTCGAAGAGAACCGTCCCTAATTATTTACAAAGAAAGGGAGGGTTTCAAAGCAATGGCTACGGGCAAAAAGTACGTGTACAGTTTCGGAGGCGGCAAAGCAGACGGCAATGAATCCATGAAAAATCTCCTCGGCGGCAAGGGCGCAAACCTTGCCGAAATGGCAGGCCACAAAGCGCTGCGCCTTCCTGTTCCTCCGGGGTTCACCATCACAACCGAGGTCTGCACCTATTTCTATCAGAACAAAAAGAAATATCCCAAAGGTCTCGAAGAACAGGTGAACAAAGCCCTCGCGCAGGTCGAGAAGCTCATGGGTCGCAAATTCGGCGATCCGTCCAACCCGCTTCTGGTTTCTGTCCGTTCGGGCGCGCGCAAATCGATGCCCGGCATGATGGAGACGATCCTCAATGTCGGCACATGCGCGAAAACGATCCCGGGCCTTATCAAGCAGGCGGGCGGCAATGAGCGGTTCGTGTATGACGCATACCGCCGTTTGATCATGATGTATTCCGACGTGGTCATGGAAAAAGCAGCGGGGATCGAGCCGGCGGACGATATGGGCATCCGCAAACAGCTCGACCGCATGATGGACAAGCTCAAGAAAGAAAAAGGGTACGCCAGCGATACGGACATGAAGACCGCTGACCTGAAGCTTCTGTGCGAACAGTTCAAGGCAAAGGTCAAGGAAGTATTGGGTAAGGAATTTCCCGACGACCCGATGAAACAGCTCTGGGGCGGCGTCGGCGCGGTGTTCTCATCATGGAACGGCAAGCGCGCGGTCTCCTACCGCGTCATCGAGAAGATCCCGCATGAATGGGGCACGGCAGTCAACGTGCAGACCATGGTGTTCGGCAACATGGGCAATGACTGCGCCACCGGCGTCGCATTCTCGCGCAACCCGGGCAACGGCGAGAACGGCTTTTACGGCGAGTATCTGGTCAACGCCCAGGGCGAGGATGTTGTCGCAGGCACGCGCACGCCCGCGCCGATCAATTCGTATTCGCAGTCAGAGCACAACAAGGGGCTGACCACGCTCGAGCAGGGCATGCCTGAATTATATAAGGAACTCGCAGGATACCGCAACAGGCTTGAGAAGCATTACCGCGACATGCAGGACATCGAGTTCACCATCGAAAAGGGGCGCCTGTTCATGCTTCAGTGCCGTATTGGCAAACGCAACGGCCCTGCAGCGGTCCGCATGGCGGTTGATATGGTCAAGGAGCGGCTCTGCACCAGGGAAGATGCGGTCATGCGCGTTACGCCGAGCCAGCTCGACGAGCTTTTGCATCCCATTATCGACCCCAAGGTCGAGAAGGATGCCAAGGTCATCACCAAAGGCCTTCCCGCAGGCCCGGGCGGCGCAAGCGGCCAGATCGTGTTCAATGCCGCTGACGCGGTTGAGTGGAAAAAGCTGGGCAAGAAGGTCATTCTCGTGCGCGAAGAGACCAATCCCGAAGACGTTGAAGGCATGCGTGCAGCTGAGGCGATCCTCACTGCCCGCGGCGGCATGACGTCGCACGCGGCATTGGTCGCGCGCGGCTGGGGCAAATGCTGTATTGTCGGCTGCGGCTCCATGCATGTCGATGCGTCCCGGAAAGAGATCAAGGTCGGAGACAGCGTTTTGAAAGAAGGCGACTGGATCACGCTCAACGGCACCAAGGGCAACGTGTATTCCGGCAAACTCGCCATGATGGATGCGAGCGAAGAGAACAAGGTCCTCATGGAGTTCTTGAAAATGTGCGACGGCATCCGGCGCCTGGGCATCCGCACCAATGCGGATACACCGGACGACGCGCAGAAAGCGCGTTCATTCGGCGCCGAAGGCATCGGCCTGTTCAGGACCGAGCATATGTTTTACGGCAAAGGTTCTGATGAGCCGTTGTTCCTTTTACGCAAGATGATCATCTCAAAGACAGAGGCGGAACGCCGCAATGCTTTGAACGAACTGTTCCAGTATGTGAAAAAGGACATCAAGGCAACGCTTGCGGCAATGGAAGGGTTCCCGGTCGTGATCCGTTTGCTTGATCCGCCGCTGCACGAGTTCGTGCCCCGCGAGCAGGATAAGAAAGAACAGCTTGCAAAAGAGCTCAATATCAGTATCGAAGAGTTCAGCAAGCGCGCCGACGGCCTGCATGAATCCAACCCCATGATGGGCCACCGCGGCGTTCGTCTCGGCGTGACGTATCCTGAGGTGAGCGAGATGCAGATCCGCGCGATCCTCGAAGGCGCGGCGGAATTGATCAAGGAAGGCAAAAAGCCGTATCCGGAGATCATGATTCCGGTCGTCTGCGACGTCAAAGAGCTCAAGGACCAGCTCGCGATCGCGAAAAAGGTTTACGATGAGGTCCTGAAGAAGTATAATATTAAAACGATCAAGCATATGTTCGGCACCATGATCGAGATCCCGCGGGCGGCATTCGTCGCCGACGAACTGGCGACCGTTGCCGAATTCTTCTCGTTCGGGACCAATGACATGACCCAGATGGGATTCGGCTTCTCGCGCGACGATATCGGAGGGTTCCTGCCGGAATACCTCAATAAAGGCATTCTGCCCGAGGATCCGTTCCAGTCCATTGATCAGAGGGGTATCGGCGAACTGATCAAAATGGGCATTACCAGGGGCCGCTCGACCAACAAGAAGCTGGAAGTCGGCATCTGCGGCGAGCACGGCGGCGAACCGAAGTCAGTCGAGTTCTGCCACAAGGTCGGCATGGACTATGTGTCCTGCTCGCCGTTCCGCGTGCCGATCGCGCGGCTTGCAGCAGCCCAGGCAGTACTGAAAGATAAGCCGGCCAAAAAGGCCAAAAAATAAAGGCTAAAAAACGGGGTCAGAATTATTTATTTCACAGTAGTTCTGATCGCGGGAAATAAATAATTCTGACCCCGTTTTTAGCCCTCATACAAAGCGAGGGTGCATGGAAGCACTGCGGCTGTACCTGAAAGAAGTGCGCACGATCCCGCTGTTGACCGCCGAAGAAGAAATTTCTCTGGCAAAAAGGATCCAGAAGGGCGACGAGCAGGCGCGCAAGGCAATGATCCGCGCGAACCTGCGCCTCGTTATCAACATCGCAAAGCGCTATATCCATCTGGGCATCCCATTGCTTGACCTGATCGAGGAAGGCAATCTCGGCCTCATGAAGGCGGTTGACAAGTTCAATCCCAAAAAGGGCTGGCGTTTCTCCACGTACGGCGCCTGGTGGATCCGCCAGGGCATCATCCGCGCCATTGCCCAGCAGGGCAAGCTTGTGCGCCTTCCGGTATATGTCAACGAGATGCTCAGCAAATGGAAAAAGACCCGCGAGCAGTTGACCCAGAAACTGCACCGCGTGCCCACCGACATCGAGATCGCAAAAAAATTGAAGATCCCCCGGGATAAGATCGAGGAGATCAATCTCTGGATGTCAACCAAGACATCGTCGCTGGAAGCGCCGGTCGGGGACGAGGATGAAAGCCAGGTCGCGGATCTTGTCGAGGACAAGACCGCGGTTTCCCCTGACATGTCGGTCGAGGCCATATTCGACAAGGAACGCGTGGAGAACCTGCTCGAGCGCATGTCAGAGCGCGAGCGCCAGGTGCTGGATATGCGGTTCGGCCTGGTCAGCGGCACTCCGACCACCCTTGCGGTCGTGGCAAAAAAGATGAACGTTTCGCGCGAGCGTATCCGGCAGATCGAGGAAGAGGCGCTTAAAAAATTGAAGAAATTCGTCCAGGAACAGGAGAAGGACCAATGACGCAGGAAACAGTCCGGGTCCTTGAACGTTCGATCCGCTCGATCCCCGACTTTCCCAAGCCGGGTATTTTGTTCAGGGATATCACCACGCTGCTCAAAGACCCGAAGGCGTTCAAGCTGGCGGTCGATGAGATCGTGCAGCGGTACAAAGGCCAGAAGATCGAAAAGGTCGTGGGAGTCGAATCCCGCGGATTCATCCTCGGCGCCGCGGTCGCTTACGAGCTGGGCGCCGGATTCGTGCCCGCGCGCAAGAAGGGCAAGCTTCCCTGCAAGGCGCGGTCAGTCACATATTCGCTTGAATACGGCACCGATACGCTGGAGATCCACGAGGACGCGCTCAAGGCCGACGAACGGGTCCTGATCGTCGATGACCTCATCGCCACCGGCGGCACGGTCGGCGGGGTCATAAACCTCGTCGAGCAGTTCCGGGCGAAGATCATCGGCATCGCATTCGTGATCGAGTTGGTGGATCTTCACGGCAAGGACAAACTCAAGGGTTACCCGTTCTCATCCCTGATCAAGTTTGAAGGGGAATAGATTTGCGCCTGTAGCTATCATGAGGGCATGACTTATGGAGCGCGAAGCGCGAGATAAGTCATAAGCCCGAATGAATCCCACGGATGCGAAGCAATCTCAGGAGAGATTGCTGAGCGATTATCCGATGGGACACATAATAAATCTGCGCCTGTAGCT
>JAGOOP010000023.1:0-8983 GCA_017992455.1 Candidatus Omnitrophota bacterium
CTTCCAATCAGGATAAAATCATCGAGGACTCCGGCCTTATGAAACCGCCGCAAGATCTCAAAACATAACTTAGATTGGTTCTTTTCCACGTAAAGAACTCCTCAAGAATTTGATCTGCTTTTTTACTTGGGACCGCAGACTCCTATATTTAGCTCTTAAAACTTTCGCTTCTTTATATTTCTTCTTCTCCTCATCCGAAATTTTCCCTTTATATAAATATTTTACCTTCTTGCCTTCTCTTTTTACCAGATAATAATACTCGCGCCCCCTTATTTCCCTGACCGCAAGGCATCCCTGAGGCAACTTACGTAAAGCCTGATCGTACTCCTTGCTCATTCTAAGAGAATTCTCTAATTCCTCAGCTAATACGCCTTTGATCACACCCCGCACTGGACACTCCTTTCGTTACCCAACAAACCACGATAAAGTATAACTTGTTAGGTAACGATTGTCAAGAAATAAAATTACCCAACAAATATGCTTATTATGATACATGTTGGGTAAACAGCTGCGCCTGTCAGAAAATGTAATCGGTCGCGGTGCGTACCAATTCGAACCGCTGGTGAGATCAAGGCAACGATCGTACTGCGGCGCTTCAATTTGTAAGATTATATCACAAAATGGCTTAAAATAAGCGAGAATACGGCGCGACGAGCTGCCAACAATAAATAACCCTCACCTCAACAGCCTCTGCGACAGCTGGTGCAATTGGGTATTCGCTAAAGCCAAAACCTTCTTCTTGACCGCGCGCGAAAAATACTCTTTTTCTGTTTTTGTTAATTTTTCACTCTTAAGTTTTTTGAAAAACAGCTCTTTTTGCTTGGGCGAGAATACCTGAGACAACGCCTGTTCCAGACCAAGTTCTTCTTTTGTAGACAATAAATCACGCAGGCTTGATTGTTTGTTGAGAAAATAATTATTGAATGTCGTTTTCAGACGCTGACTGGACATAAGACGCTGCTGCACATGAAGGTCCTCCCCTGATCTAAAAGCGTTCAGGTAACCATCAAACTGGCGATGGCCTTTTTTATTAAGCGAAGCATATAGTTTATCAGCCCAAGGGAATTTAAGATCCAGCGTCTTATAAAGCGCGAGCGACAACGCAACCAATAAGCCAAAATGTAATTTATCAAAAGAACTTGTAAACCGGCTTTCGGTTTTCTCGTAATCGAACATCCCCCTTTCCGCGCTAAAAGCCAATACCGCTGGAAAACCTTCCCAGAGTCGAAGGTCCCGTGATTTGACGAGATCCGCTAAAGTCAAATTTGCGTCTGACTCTTCGGTCGCTTCCATAAGTGGAAACCCCAGATCGCCCAATCTCTTTACCAGATCATTTCTTTTCAAGATTCAATCCTTTCTTCTTCACCAATCGAAGAAAATGCTCCCAATTCTTAATAACATTATCCTCCGATACATCGTATGAAGCAGTGTCCCGGAACCGCGCATCCAGCTTCTTCCAATCGATCTTTTTTATTTCATGTTCCACCAGGACCAGACAATCATCGATATCGACCTGGTTCGCCCTGAATAGTTTAGTGATAATTATGTCATACGGATTAAGAACGCCCAAATAAATATGGCCGTATTCCTTGACCAGCGTATGCTTTCCCTGTTGCAAAGGAGATTCCAATAGCTCGGTCGTATGCACCCGTTTACCGCGGAACAGATCAAATATAAAGCCATCGTCCCTTGCCCACCCCCAGCCGCTCGCGTTACGATATCCGAGCTCCGGCAAAATCTTTATCAAATAGTCGTGTTCTTTCTCTACGGGCACAATGAGATCAATGTCTTTAGTCGATTCTTTAATACCCAAAAGGATCATAGCCGTGCCGCCGCACGCGATCAGACGGACTTTGCGCTTCAGAAAACCGTCCCACGCCGCAAGACTGTCCAACAAACCGGCTTTATTTATTCTGTAGTTATTCATACAATTAGTTGTACATATTCATACATCCCTCTGTATAAAAGTATACAGTATATTTCCAGCATGTCAAGGGATATTTGCTAATCGACGGGTCTATGGAAAGGTCTTAAGCCGCGGAATAAGAAAAACTAATCGGTGGGGGAGAGATTCGAACTCTCGATGGGCTTGCGCCCATAACAGTTTTCAAGACTGCCGCATTCAACCGCTCTGCCACCCCACCCGTCAATTCAATACGAATATCTGTTTGAACGTCGCAACCGCCATATCATGTGAGATCATGTATGCGGCGTTGAAAAAGTTCACGAACGAGAATTTCGAGAACACGAGGTTCAGCATGAGCCCGAGAAGGACGATATTGATGATATATACGAGAGTAAACCCAAACAGGTAATTCGCTTTGAGAAAATCCCCCTGTTTGGTCCTCAAGGCCTTTGCGCCGAACACCAGGTGCAGGGCGATGCTGAAACCGATCATGAACATGAAATAGACAAGCGTCCGGTCGTCCGGGAAGACCAGATTGACCAGCGGATACAGGCAGAATAACAGGATGGTATAGATGGGCAGGACATAGGGCGCGACCTTGACCAAAGGCGCCATAAATCTGAATATCGCCTCCAGGATCTTCTGCCCCCTTTGATACAGCTTGACCGGCTCCCAGACGAAGAAATAAAAAAGAACGAACGCAATGAGCCCGTCCCAGAAAGGTTTTTGGAATTTCGGCCCGACATTCTTGAACTCCTCGATAAACGCAAGCGTTGAGGAATATACGAACGTCAGAAAAACCAGGCCGAGGATCAGTTTTAAAAGGCTCAACGACCCCTTCTTGACGCCTGACAGCTTCGACTGCATTTCCGGGGACAGATGAAGCCCTTCGGGGCCCGCGCCTTCGTCCTGCGGCTCCACGTCTATTTTCTCAAACTCGTCGAAATCCCTGTTTCTAGGAAATTTTCTCCGCGCCATCGAAATATCTCCTCAGACACTCGGGGATAATGACCGAGCCGTCTTTTTGCTGGTAGTTCTCCAGTATCGCCACGACCGTCCGGGCCAGCGCCACGCCGGACCCGTTCAACGTATGGACAAATTCGATCTTTTTGGTATCCTTCCTTCTGAACCTGATATTCGCCCTGCGGGCCTGGAACGATTCGAAGTTCGAGCAGCTCGAAACCTCCAGCCATTTATCCGCGCCGGGCGCGTATGCCTCGATGTCATAGCATTTGCTGCAGGCGAAGCTGATGTCCTGCGTGCTCAATGCAAGGATCCGGTACGGCAGGCCGAGCATCTGAAGCACCGTTTCCGCATTGTTCAAAAGTTTTTCATGCTCGTCGTAGGAATCCTCGGGCTTGACGAACTTGACCATCTCTACCTTGTCGAACTGATGCACCCTGACCAGGCCTCTGGTATCCTTGCCGTACGAACCGGCTTCTCTTCTGAAGCAGGCGCTGTATGCGGCGTAATAAATGGGCAGTTTTTCTTCATCGAGGATCTCGTCATTGAAAATGTTGGTCACCGGGACTTCCGCCGTCGGGATAAGGAACAGATCGTCGTCTTTGAGCCGGTACATATCCTCTTCGAGCTTGGGCAGCTGGCCGGTGCCGGTCATGGACCTGCGATTGACCAAAAACGGCGGAAAGATCTCCGTATATCCGTGTTTGGTCGTGTGAAGATCGAGCATAAAGCTGATCAATGCCCGCTCAAGGCGCGCGCCCGCTCCTTTAAACAGAATGAAATTGGAACCGGTGATCTTGGTGGCCCGCGGGAAATCTATGATATCGAGATTCTGGCAGATATCAATATGGGGCAGCGGCTTGAAATCGAACTGTTTCGGCGTGCCCCAGGACCGCACGATCTGTGCTTTGTCAGGCGCGCCGACGGGAACGCTCGGTTGCGGGATATTGGGAATGGTCAAAAGAAGGCCGTTCAACTCCTCGTCTTTTACAGACAGGACCTTTTCGAGCTCAGACACCTTGGCCGATATTTCTTTCATCGACGCGATGACGGGCCTGGGATCCTGCTTTGCCTTGATGAGGGCGCCGATCTCGTCGTTTGCCTTGTTCTGCCGGGCGCGGAGCGATTCTACCTCGACAAGGAATTTTCTGCGCTCGTCATCAAGCGCGATAAGAGCGTCGAGGTCGAATTTCGCGTTCCGGTTTGCGAGCGCCGTACGCACCGCATCGAGATTTTCGCGTATGAAACGGATATCCAGCATGGTTTAAACTCCTATCCTTTAATGACACCAAGGGGTCGCATGCGGCACACGCGTTTTGAGATCCCCGCGTTATGCACGACGTTAACGACATCATTGACATCTTTATATACTTCAGGGGCTTCTTCAACGATCGTACCCCGTCCCGAGGCAAGCACGGTGATGCCTTTTGATGCGAGGTCCTTCAATAATTTATTGGGATCGATCGCCCGTAATGCCGCGGAGCGGGATTTCAAACGGCCGGCGCCGTGGCAGGTGGAGCCGAACGTCTCATCCATGGCAGCTTGCGTGCCCACGAGCATATACGAATTCCGTCCCATGTCCCCGGGAATGATGACCGGTTGTCCTGTTTTTTGATACCGGTCAGGCACGCCCGGCTGTCCTGGCCCGAACGCGCGCGTCGCGCCCTTGCGATGAACGCACAGCTTCATTTTTTTGCCTTTGACGGTATGCGTCTCGATCTTGGCGATGTTATGCGCCACGTCGTAAATAAGGCGCATGCCCAGCTTTTCCCAGGACGAGGCAAAGAATTTTTCGAAAACCTTGCGTGTCAGATGCATAAGACACTGGCGGTTGGCCCAGCCGTAATTCGCCGCGCATTTCATCGCGCCGAGATACGCTTTGCCTTCGGCAGAGCCGACGGGTGCGCACGCGAGCTGCCTGTCCGGCACGTTGATATGGTACTTCTCAAGGCAGCGGATCATGGACTTGACGTAATCGTCGCATACCTGATAGCCGAAGCCGCGCGAACCCGAATGGATCATGACCGTGACCTGGCCCAGGTCAAAGCCGAATTCGTCGCACAGGCCCCGGTCATACAGCTGGTCGATGACCTGGACCTCAAGAAAATGGTTCCCGGAACCGAGGGTCCCTGACTGCGATCTTCCCCGCTCATACGCTCGGTCCGATACCGCATCGGGATCGGCTCCGTCCATGCAACCCGATTCCTCGGTGCATTCGATATCGGCTTCAGTGCCGTATCCCTGTTCCACCGCCCAGCGGCTGCCTTTCAAAAGGATATGTTTTTCTTCCCGAGAACTGACCCTGATATCGCCTTCGGACCCGACGCCCGCAGGGATGCCGGAGAACAACGCATGCGTCAAATCCTTGATCCTATCTTTGATATCGTCAAAGAGCAAATCGGTCTTGATCAGCCTGACCCCGCAGTTTGAAACAACGAAATTATTGGCTACAAAATTATGATGCTCGCATATTACGTTGAAATCATATACAAAATCCACGACTGTTTCTTCAATTTCAGCTATCCGATCCCACATCATCATAGAATCGCCCAGACCGGAAATAGATTGAACGAGAAATTCCTCATACGATGGAAAACTATGGGGTATTCGTGGGCAAAAATCCTCTTCTTTTCTTTGGATTACCGACTGGATAAATCGAGATCCGATCGACTCATCACTGATCTTCTCCAAAATAGCTTTATAAGTTAATCCGGAACTTTTAAAAGCCACTATCCTGGATTTACTCTCGATTCTTCGAGCAATAACCTGTCGTTTCAATCTCAGATATTGCACTGCCTGATTGCCACGGCGCATTTTAAAACGATTATACTCAAATCCAATACGCCCCCATAAATTTATTAGACTTTCAGGCTGCGAAGAAAAAATCAACTCTATATAATCTGATATTTCACCCGAACGAGTTTTTAGTTTACGCCTGACTACGATATCTGTACATCGCACGGCGAACTCTTCTGCCAACTTCGCGATATCTTCAAGAAAAGCGATTCCATTCCAAAGGAAGACTTCCCTTTTATTCAAGGATAAAACAGGCGCGCAGAAATTTCCCCGTTTAGCGGATTTATTTCTCGGCCTTGTAAGTTCTGCGCCAAAATAGCTTCCCAAAAATAATCTTTTCTGCCATAGGGGCGCTTCAACAATCCACTGGGGAACACGATACGTTTGTGACACTTTCCGCCCAACAGGAACGCCGAGAGCTGCTAAAAGAACAACTAAGCTTGAAGCATTAACAGTAAGATTCCAATTAAGAAATGTCTTTTTTTGCCTCTTATAAAAAAGCTTTGTAAACTGAGAATGCAAAACGGAAGTATAACCTAATGTGGTCAAATCCTCTTTTATATCGCATAAATCTTCTTTCTTTCCATAAAAAGCAACAATCCCGTCACCTTTTTTCCCGATAAAGTTCATGGTACCATCCCCAAACACCATGCCCATGATCTTCAACAAATAAGGCAGTTTAGGATGATCCGCCGTCAAAGGAAGCAGACCCCGGTCTTTTAATTTTTGAATAATGATCCTTCCCGAAAGAGACTCCGGAGACTTCCCTAAATTGCATATAGTACCTTCAATAGAACTTTCCGTTACAATCGATCGTGATCCCGGATGCTCGTAAGGAACCCCATCAAATGGATAAATGGCTATCCTGTCTCCCACAACAAGCCTTCCGCAATCCTTCATTCCATCGGGAGTGTAAAATGGGTGATCAGCTGTCGCGATTATCTCTTTACCCGTAGAACTTTTAAAACGAAAGACCTTGCTCTTTGGTCGTTGCGCCAAGAACAAATTAATTTTTGTAGTTTTTAGTTGCTCTTTAATGAGATCAAAACATTGGATATCACTATCACGCCATATATCGATAAAATCCTGTATCGGCATAGTATATCCAAAACGATGCAAAATCTTTGCTTCACCGGATAAACAATTGATATCAAATCCCACGCCTCCCGGCGTGATCACTCCGTTTGCTTCTATATCCGTCGCAAAGACCGCGCCGATGGATGGACCATAGCCCCAGTGTATGTCAGGCATGGCCATCGACGCCTCGACGATGCCTGGCAGGAACGCGACATTCGCCACCTGTTCGAGCGCCTTGTCATGACGGATATCTTTCAGTAATTTCTCGTCGGCAAAAATGAGGCCGGGCACGCGCATGCCCGGCTTATAGGACCGGGGAATGCGCCAGCGGTGATCGTCGATCTTCTCCAAGGGGCCCTGCCATACGTCCGACATAGGCGGGATGATCGCTCAGGTTAAGAATTTGATACCCGTCGAGAACGTTCCTTCAACGCCCGTGCGCTGCCAGACCACTCTGCCTAATGCCTGTATGTGTTCGGGGGGGTCGCCGGGCAGGTCGAATTCCAGGCGGAGAATCGAGCCCTGGGGCAGGCTCTTCTTGGTTTCCAGGCACAACCCGCCCTGGCTGATGTCTTTCGATGTGCCGTTCTCATATACCGGGATGACAACGGCATACTTGACCTCGGTGGAAACGCCGACACGAGGGAACTGCCTGTTATCCATACTCTCGGGGGCCTGCTCCTGATTTTCGTCAGACATCGAATATCACCTTTGCCGTATATAACGATGCTTTGCGCACAAGCTCAAGATCATTATAGGTCGCGGCCTTGATCTCGGTGTTGAATGTATAATCGCGTCTCGGCTCGCCGGACACCGATATATCCAGTCTGCGGTCATCAAGACGGTTGACCCGGTATTCGACAAAGATCACGTCTTTTGTCGCCGAAAGGGACAACAATTCGTTCAGCCACCGGACCAAAAGCTCATCGGTCTGTTCTGCCGATATTCTAATGTCGAATTTTATGCGGGATGATCCGGAAGGATGCGCATGCCGTTGGGCCATGATGTCGAACATCGCCCGCGCGGCATTTACGAAAACACCCGCCAGATCGCCTGCTTCGACCGCAACGCCAATATCAGCGGTATGCTCGATGATCGTATAACTCTTCTTCTTCAAATATGAATGGCGTGATAAATGAGCCGCCTTGGAATCGAACCAAGAACCTTGACCTTAAGAGGGTCCTGCTCCACCAATTGAGCTAGCGGCCCGAGCCTATCGATAAATATTCACTAAGATACAATATTTTAACTTAAAAAAACCGGATTGGCAATAATCATTTTCCGGCTAATTATGCGAACTGCGCCTTGACTTTCGGGCGCGTGAGAAAGAAAACAAGCAGACTAAGCAAAAAAGCATGTCCGATAAAATCTTTTACGAGCATGGCGGAACCGGAACGCATGAGCCCTTTTATTCCAAGCACAAGTTCGGGGCCTTGAGAATTAATGATTTTCCCGACCATGAAAACATATACCATGTAAAGCCCAACGTATATCCTTGAACAAAAAACCGTGCATAGCAGCAATGCGTAGGCGGCCATACTGCCTTTTCTCCAGCTCTCCTTGAGCCGCAAGATCCCTATCCCTCCCAGGAACACGATAAAGCCGATCGTCGGGATTATAACGAATGACACTATCGCCAAAAACGGATACTCCCTATAGACCATTCTGGTGATACCGCTCAAAAGTCCGCCTATCTCTGTCAAAGGCATACCGGCATTCCTGAAGACCGCAAAGAATCTCGCACCGAATGACAGGGCTTTTGTTAAAAAAGCCTCATTATGGAATGCTGCGAGCGACGAAATAATATTGCCCACGAACGTCAAAAAACCATACGCCGATAATAATAAACCCAGGACAATTACGCCCCTTGACCTTTTTTTATTCATATCTGCCTCTGTGTCCGGTTTTCTTATGCGCCCAGGAGGAGTTTTAATGAGCAGACGGCTTATGGAACGAACGCAGTGAGTGACATAAACCGTAGGCCGAAGGCCGTCTGCGAATTAATCCCGCGAGTATGCACAAATTGTCACAGACAATGTGCGCATGGTTACGAGCGGGAGAACCTCCCTTGAATCAATGCGCCCAGGAGGAGTTGAACCTCCAGCATCCAGCTCCGAAGGCTAGCGCTCTATCCAGTTGAGCTATGGGCGCGGATTTTCGTTGTCCCATCGGATATACGCTCACAGATTTCTCCTGAAATCTGTTCGCATCCGTGGGATTCCTCATGATAGCTATGGGCGC
>JAGOOP010000023.1:9083-17437 GCA_017992455.1 Candidatus Omnitrophota bacterium
AGCTATGGGCGCAGCGATCAAATGATCTGAGCTTTTTCGCCAAAAAGCTCCTGAATATGCTTCAATTTCGCTTCATCGACAGGTTCGATATCCTTCTCGGTCGTGCTGCGCACCGGCGACGTCAGCTGGATCTTATCGGGATTTATGCGCTCGATCGCTTCTTTAAGCTTGCGTATATGCCGGATGTCGTCGTTGAACCCTTTGACGAGCATGATTTCAAGCCATATCCGGCCGCGGTATTCCCTGCGCAAACCCGCCAAACCTTCGATAATATCGTCGATCTTCACTCCTGACAACGGACGGTCGATCCGGGCAAAGACTTCTGCGGAGGCGGCATCAAGGGAAGGGACAATAAGATCCGCCTGGAGCAGATCCCGGCGCACTGCGGCATCGGTCAGCAAACACGCATTGGTGATCACGGCAACAGGAACGGACGCTATCTTCTGGATCTGGGCGATAATGGATGCTATCCCGGAATGAAGCGTCGGCTCACCCGCGCCCGCCAGCGTTATGAACGCAAGCGTTTTGAGCTGATCCGGATTGGCCTCGATCCAGGCCTTGACCTCAGCGATGATATCCGCAGAAGGCACGTATGCTGCCCGCTCGGAGGTTTTGTCAGTCGTTGCGCCAAGCTGACAATATACGCAGTCGAACGGGCATGTCTTATGCGGCGTCAATGAGACGCCGAGCGATACGCCGAGCCTGCGCGATGCCACTGGTCCGTAAATGTATCTCATAATGAAATAAAAAACCCCCACCTTTTAGGCAACAGCGCATGTTGTTTTGCTTAAAAGATGGGGGCTCAAACTGCTTATTTTACCTCTACAACAGAGTTCTGAGTGCCAAAAGTATTATATACGGCATTGTTGCACTTCGGATCGTTCACCCATGAACCGTCGATCAGGAACTTGTATTCATAACGCCCGGGTTTGAGGCTGACGCTGACCGCCCAATTTCCCTTTGTATCTTTCTTGGCGGTAACCTTTTTGGGATCCCAATTATTAAAACTGCCGGCGACACTGACCTTCTTTGCCTGTGGCGCAAAGATCTGGAACTGCGTTGACTTTACTCTCGAACTGCTGACCGCTGCTTTTGGCATGGTAACCTCCTTTTAATTCAAGTATTTATAATACACTTTTTTTTAAGTCTGTCAAGAAAATAATGGGGACGGTTCTCCCCCTTTTGGGGGAGAACCGTCCCCAGGTTTTAAATAGAAACAACAGCTATGCCTTTTCTATCAGCCAGGGCAATCGCCGATTGCATGTCGATGATTAGCGTTTTCTGAGCCTCGATCGCAAGGCATGTAACCCGAGCCCGGATAAGGGTTTTGATCGTATTAAACCCGATAACGGGTATGTCGAACCGCATGTCCTGAGCAGGCCTGCCTGCCTTGGCGATCACTAACCCTTTGCATATCCTGCCTGCCCTGCGGATCAGGTTATCAGTCCCTTCAAGAGCTTCAACGGCAACGATAGCCTGATGCTTGACGGCGACCGTCAATCCGATATCAAGGTCAGCAACTTTTTTCGCAAGGTTCATTCCGAACCGGATATCCTTCCACTGGCTCTCGGAAGGCTGCCGGCGCGTCAATACGCCCTGTGCGGGCACAAATTGCTGTAAGAACGTCGTGGAATCGATAAGCGTCAGACCCTGGTCAGCCAGCCGTTTGGCAATAGCGCTGAAGATCGTATTCGCCCTGCTGTCCGCAATACTGTCGAATAAGGCCCGGATGGCCTTGCTCTCGCGGACCTCGCGCTTGAACAATGACCGGGGGCTTATCTGGCCAGCCATGACCACTCTGGTGATCTTTTCTTTATGGAATATATCAAAGGCCCGTTCAAATTCGCTCAACTTGATCCAATGAACGGTATCGGCGCACCGGTTGATCCGGCGGCTCGTTTCTCCCCTGATGGCGACCGCAACGACATTGACGCCGCGCGCGCGCGCCGCTTCGCAGAAAAGGAGCGGAAAACGCCTGTTCCCGGCTATCAATCCGACCTTATCCATGGCTACACAGCGACTTTTTCTTCTGAATCGATCTCATTATCGATCCGGGCAGAGCGCGCGATCCCCCGCGCTGAATTCCTGATGAAATCGACAAGGTAGGAGACTTCTTTGTTGGCAAGCAGCTGCGGGTCAAGCTGTTCGATCGCTCGTTTAACCGGAAGCCCTGAATTGAACAGCAGACGAAAGGCTTTCTTCAGGCACCGCACGGATTCAAGGTTGACGCTATGGCGCTTGAGCCCGATCAGATTGAGGCCGAAAACACGCGCCGGATGGCCGTCGCACGTCGAGAACGGAGGGATATCCTGCACCGCTTTCGATACTCCTCCGGTGATCGAGAGCTTGCCGAGGCGCACGAATTGATGCACCGCGGTGAGGCCCGAGATCATTGCGTAATCCTCCATGACCACGTGGCCGCCGAGCGTACCGTTGTTGACGATGATGCAATGGTTGCCGACGGAACAGTCATGCGCGACATGGGCGAACGCCATAAACAGATTATGGGACCCGATCACGGTTTTGCCGCCTTCGCCCGTGCCGGGATTGAAAAAACAGTATTCCCGGATCGTGTTATGGTCTCCGATCTCAAGGTAGGATTTCTCCCCCTTGAACTTCATATCCTGGGGCCGGGCGCCCAGCACCGCTCCGGTAAAGATCTCGCAGTCATGGCCGATGGTCGTGTGGCCGGTGAGAACGCAATGCGCTCCGATCCTGGTCCCCGCGCCGACCGTCACATGGTCCTCGATGACCGTGTACGGGCCGACGATGACGCCTTTGGCAAGAGCCGCTTTCTTTGAAATGATCGCTGTCGGATGAATATCCATATGGTGCGCCTCTATGTGGTTGATTCGTCTATGGCGAACATCAGGTCTGCCTCCGCGACGACGGTGCCGTCGACGGTCGCGGTACCGTGCACCTGGCCGGTCTTCGATTTGATCTTGACCGACACGACCTCGAACACAAGCTGGTCGCCGGGCACGACGGTCTTCCTGAACTTTGCATTATTGATGAGCATGAAAAACGCAAGTTTACCCCTGTTCTCCGGCTTTGACAGCATCATGACCCCGCCGACCTGCGCCATTGCCTCGAGGATGATGACGCCGGGCATCACGGGCTTCTGGGGGAAATGCCCTCTGAAAAAATAATCGTTCATGGTGACGTTCTTGATGCCGACAATGCGCTTGCCGGGGTCCACATCGAGGATCCTGTCGACGAACAGGAACGGATCGCGATGGGGAAGGATCTTCATGATCTGCGTGATATCGAGCCCTTTGCCCGGGACGACCTCGACATCCTGGCCCACGGTACCCGTCTGCTGTTCCATGATCCGCTTGACCAGCTGCAGATTGAGCGAATGGCCGCTTTTCAACGCGATGATATGGCCGCACAAAGGCCTGCCCAGCACGTACAAATCGCCGATGAGATCAAGCACTTTGTGGCGGACGAATTCATTCTTGAACCGAAGCTTGTTCTTGATCACGCCGTCTTTGCCCAGGACAAGGGTGTTTTCGTACGAAGCCCCCTTGCCGAAACCGAGGGACCGCAGCCGTTCGACCTCTTCCTCGAGGCAGAAGGTCCGCGCGCCCAGGAGCTCCTGTTTGAACGTTTCCGGCGTCACCGTAAGCTCCAGAAAATCCTTCAGAAGCGGATGGTCGTAACAGAGCGTATACGATATCTTCAGATCAGGCGCCGGAAAAGCCATGATCGAAGCAGGCCCCTCGTGAATAATGATCGGATCCCGGACCACGAACGGGACACACGCCTTGTCCTGCGGCGAAACGCCTGCTTTTAAAAGCGCGTCATAAAAAAGCGTCCCCGACCCGTCGAACCCCGGCACCTCGTTGCCGTCGATCTCGATCTCGATATTGTGGATGTTCAACCCTGAAAGCGCCGCGAGAAGATGTTCAACGGTCAGGATCGCGCTGTCATCTTTGCCGATGCAATTACACCGCAGGCTTCCCGTCCGCCGCGTCAACTCATCGACGCCGACCCGGACGGCCGGCTTCCCGGCAAGATCCGTGCGGATGAACACGATCCCCGTGTCCACGGCAGCCGGCTTGAATACCGCGCTGACCTGTTTGCCCGTATGCAGGCCGATCCCCTTGATAGTGACGGACTTTGCGATCGTATTCTGGTTGCTCATAAGATTATTGTTTTTTCTCCAGTTTATCTATGCGCTCTTTCAATTCTTTCAGCGTCTGATGCATCTTCGGCAGGCCGTTGACATACGCGTGCAGTTTCTTCGCCTCATTGACCGGCTGGGCGGGCACGCCGTAGAGAACGCTGTTCTCCGGGACATTCTTGCTGATGCCCGATTTTGCCATGACGATCGCATTATCCCCTATCGTGACATGGCCGACCACGCCGACCTGGCCCGCAAGGATCACGTTATTGCCGATCGTCGTGCTGCCGGAAACTCCGACCTGCGCGACGATCAGGCAGTTCCTGCCGATCGTGACGTTATGGGCGATGTGGACCATATTGTCGAGCTTTGTGCCCTGACCGATGACCGTTTTATCGAACCGCGCCCGGTCGATCGTGCAGTTGGCTCCGATCTCGACATCGTCTTCTATGACGACCGTGCCGACCTGCGGGATCTTATGATGCACGCCGTTGACCGTCACGAACCCGAATCCGTCGGACCCGATCACCGTGCCGGCATGCACGATGACATTATTGCCGACCTTGACGTCCTCCCGTATCGAAACGTTCGAATATACGATCGTATTACCGCCGATCACGGCATTGCGGCCGATGGAACAGTTCGGATAGATCACCGTGTTATCGCCGATACGCGCGCCCTCGCCGACGACCGCACAGGCGCCGATACCGGCATTCCTGCCGATGACCGCGCCCGGCGCCACGACAGCGGATGCATGCACCCCTGCGGGATGCCTGATCTCCTGCGGATGGACGAACGATACGACCTGCGTGAACGCAAGCGAGGGATTATCGACGCGAAGCAGGGTCTTGCCGCCTGCATCAGCCGCATCGCGTCCGACGATGACGCATGATGCGCGCGTGCGGGAAAGGAACGCATGGTACTTCGGATTCGCCATAAAGGTGATATCGCCCTCGCGGGCATCCTCAATGCCGGCAACGCCCGTTATCAGGGCATTCTCGTCGCCGACGATATCGCCGTTCACAAGCCGGGCGATCTCCTTCAGTGTCTTGGACATGCACGATCCTATTTCTTGGAACCCTTGTTCAATATCGCGATGATCTTATCGGTGATGTCCATGGATTTGTCCTGATACACGAGGACGCGGTCATTAAAGACCATGGCATACCCTTCTTTTTCCGCATACTGTTTGATCACATCGTTGATATCCTTGAGCAGTTCCTTCATCTTGTCATCCTGCTCCTTGCGCAGATCGGTCTGCTTGGCGCGGTCGTACTCGCGCAAAGCATTGATCTTATTCTCAAGGTCGCCTTTCTTGGCCTCTTTTTCTTTCTCGCTTAAAAGCTTCATTTTATCTTCAGCCGCCTTGACGTCGTTGACCATCTTTTCCCGTTCCTGTTCATAGGTGCCCTGTTTGTCGCCGAGAACCTTATCATAATCCTTGGTCTTGGAATATTCGCTAAAGGTCCTGGTGAGATCGACATATGCGAATTTTTCAGCGGCTGCGGCAGAACCCGCGGCCACAAGCATCCCTGCGACCATCAAACATGCCAGATACGCCTTCCTGTTCATCTTTTCCTCTCCTTGATCCTGCGCCGCCCCCCGGCTTCACCGAAGATACCGCCATCGGTATCCCGCTGATCCGTGATCGGCGCGGATAATGATTGTTTGTCTTAAAAACCGTGGCTCATGCTGAAATGGAACCGGCCGTTGCCCCGTTCCGTTTCGCCGGATTCCTTGTCAAGCGGGATCCCGTAATCGAGCATGACCGGGCCGATCGGGGTCTTGAGGCGGAAACCGAGGCCCGTGCCCGACCGGTATCCGCCGGAACCGATATCGCTGACCTTCGGCCATACGTTGCCGATATCATAAAAGACCGCCAGTTTGAAAAAACTGGACAGCGGATACATATATTCGATATTCCCGACAAGCAGGGAACGCCCGCCCAGCGGATCGCCCGTTACGGCATCGACCGGGCCCACCTTGCGCTCCCGGTAGCCGCGGATCGTATAGGCGCCGCCGGCGAACAACCGGGAATCGATCGGGACCTTCTGGGTATCGTCGAAGGCATCGGCCGCGCCGGCCCGGACGCGTATATCCATAACGGCTTTCCCGACGCTGAAATAATGCGACGCATTGCCGAAATATTTCCAGAAATCCTTATCCCCGGCGAACGGCCCTCCGGCCACCAATATGGAGCTTCCGAGCACATCGCCGCGCGTCGGATCGAACACATTGTCCCTGCTGTCGTATGTCAGCCCGAATTCCATACTGCTCACGACGTTGGTGCCGATCTCGTCCTTCAGGTCCTGGGTGGCTGTTTCCTCGACATCGGAGATCTTGATCTTGTCATGGCGGTACGTCAGGCTGCCGCGCACATATTCGGACAGTTCCTTGCCGAGACGGATATCGCCGCCGGTGATATCCTCGTTGTATCCGTACCCGACGTCGGAATCGCGGTCATGCGTATGCTTGTACAGATCGAACCCGAACGAGACCGGGTAATCGAAAAGCCACGGTTCGGTAAAACTCAAGTCATACGCCTCGCTGATAGAACCCATGGTCGCGCGCACCTTCAGGTCCTGGCCCGCGCCGGTAAAATACGGCCAGTTCTTCCAATCGAAGTTCTTCTGCGACATCTCGATAAAACCGACGAGCTGATCGACGCTCGAGTACCCGCCGCCGAAGCTGAACGCCCCGGTCTTGGACTCCCGCACATCGACAATAAGGTCCTTTTTGTCGGGGGTATCGGAATCCTCGGTATCATAGCTGACCTCCTCGAAAAACCCGAGGTTCTGCAAACGCTCCTTGCTGCGGCGCAGCTTTTCCCCGTCAAACCTTTCGCCCGGATATATCCTCATCTCGCGGCGGATGACCACGTCTTTTGTCTTGACATTGCCCCGGACCTTGACCTTGTCGACATAATAAACCCCGTTCTCTTCAATGGATAAGACGATGTCTATACGGCCGGTGGAACTGTTCAAGGAAGTGGTATCGAGGACCCGCGCCGCGATATACCCCCGGTCGAAATATACGCCCTGCACCGCCATGACATCCCCTTTGAGCGCATCCTGGCTGAAGACATTGCCGGGCAGGGACTCTTTGATCTTCGCGCGAATATCGGCCTCCGGGATGTCCCTGTTCCCGCGGATGCCGACATCGCCGACGAGATACTTTTTCCCTTCGACGACCGTAAACGTTATGTACCAGAACCTGCCGCGGGGATCGGTCCTGAGCTCTTTCTCAACGGCCACATCCATATACCCCTTGCGCCGATAGAACGCTTTCATGCGCTCGATATCGTCCTCGAGGACGTCTTCCTTGAGGACACCGGAATTGAACAGCCAGGCGCGCTTCGTTTTGATGATCTTGAGGATCCGTGCATCGGAAACGTTCTCGTTGCCTTCCACATAGATCATGCGGATCCGCTTCTTCTTGCCTTCCGACACCGTAAAGGTGATCTTCGCCTTGTTCGCAGCCTCGTCTATATCGACCGCGTGCTCTATGCTGACCTGCGAAAAACCCTTTTTCTCGTACATTTTTTTGAGCGCTTCGACATCCTCGGCGAGATCCGTGTAATCGAGATATTGTGTTTCTTTCGAACGGAGCATCTCCTTGAGCTTTTCTTCCTGCATACCGATACGCCTCGCGCCGGCAAAAGAAATCTTTTCGATGATAGGCCGCTCGGCCACGGTAATGATCACCTTGACTCCGTCGAGATACGATTCCGTATCGATCTTGATGTCGCTGAAATACCCCAGCAGATAGAGGCGTTTCATATCGTCGCTGATGATGTTATCGTTCAGGGACGAGCCGATCCTCGTCTTCAGCTTTGAAAGGACGGTGTTCGTGCTGATCGACGCATTGCCCTTGACCTCAATAGCGGTTACGGTCTTATCCTGCCCTGCCGGAGCCTGAGAACCGGTCGACGATCCGGTCTGCGCGAACGCGGGAGCGAAAAAGAACATCCCCCAACACAAAAGCAGAATACACAGTTTTTTGTCCATGGTCTCCCTGATGTAGTTATAGGGCGGTGGATGATGACGAATCTGGATTAGTATATCATAGCCGGCCATAAAAGTAAATAAATAATGGGGACGGTGTTATAGCAACTTAAAAATGTCCTCTTCTTAGCAACGTGAAAATGTCCCCTTTTTAGGTTTTATGGAACTCCTGCCAAGGCCCACTCCTTAGCTTCTGTCCTGGTGCGACTCAATGTACTTAGTTT
>JAGOOP010000024.1 GCA_017992455.1 Candidatus Omnitrophota bacterium
TGGCCCGAGAACGCGTTGATGACCACGACCTCGGCGTTCAATTCGTGCTCCACGCCGAAAATGCGCACGAACCGGTTCTGTTCGACGATCCTGCGGCCGAGCGTATCCTTTGCCATATATCCGACCACCAGGACCGTATTCCGGGAATCCTCGATATTGTTCTTGAGATGATGGAGCACGCGGCCCGATTCGCACATCCCCGACGCCGCGATGATGATCATCGGCCGCTTGTCGCTGTTGAGCGCCTTGGAATCCCGCTGGTCCCGGATAAAATGCAGGTTCGGCAGATCGAACGGGGAATTCCCCGTATCGATCGCATGCCTGGTATGCTCGTTCATATACGCATAATGGTACTTGAAAACCTCGGTGATCTCGTAGGCAAGCGGGCTGTCGACATAGACCGGCACGGCAGGCAGGCGCTTTTCCTGATACAACTGATGAAGGATATAGATGACCTCCTGGGTGCGCTCGAGCGTGAACGCCGGGATGATGATCTTGCCTTTGCGTTCCACCGTCCGGGTGATCGCCTCGAGAAGCTTGTCGTTCGCCTCGGCGATCGGCGCATGCGCCCTGCCGCCATAGGTGCTCTCGATGATGAGGTAATCAAGCCCCTTGGGCAGCACCGGATCGTTGAGCATTGGAAGATCTGCCCGTCCAAGGTCGACCGCATATCCGATCCGTATCGAGCTGCCGCCGTTCTTCAGTTCAAGCTCGACGATGGAGGAGCCGAGGATGTGGCCGGCATCGCGGAAGGTGACGCTCGCATTTTTTGCGCAGAGCGCCTTCTGGTTGTACGAAAGTGTCTGGAACCTGCGCTTGCCGGCTTTATTCGCCTCGTTCTTGGTATAGAGCGGCTCGCGCAGGGGCAGGCCGAGCCTCCGGTTGATCTTGTTCACATACCGAATATCCTCTTCCTGTATCTTGCCGGAATCTTCAAGCATCAGCTTACAGAGGTCTTTGGTGGCATGCGTCGAGTAAATGCGGCACCGGCAGCCCCGCTTGATGAGGCTCGGGAGGTTGCCGCAATGGTCGATGTGCGCGTGGGAAAGGATCAGCGCATCGAGCTCCCTCGGCTTGTAGGCGAACGATGTGTTGACCCGGTAAAACTCGTCGCGTTTGCCCTGGAACAATCCGCAATCAAGCAGGACGCGGGCTGTATCGGTGGTGACAAGATGGCTCGAACCGGTGACGGTCCTCACCCCTCCTAAAAATTGCAGGGTAATGGGCATACGGTCAGTGTTGTCTGCTTATTCAACAAAAAGGTTACGCGATGAAAATTTGCCGTCCGTGGTAAGATTGACCCCGAGACGCTTCAATCCGACATCGTCGCCGGGGGTCGGGATATGGGTCATATGGACTTCGCATCCCCGCAATTCCACCAGTTTTTTCATCGCGAGCTCGGCGGTATGGTTTGTCGTGGCGCTGATGGACAGGGCGATGAGCGTTTCCTCAAGATCGAGGCTTTCGGATTCGCAATTCAGGATATTCTCCTTGAGCTTGGCGATCTGATTGATGATATGCGGCGAAAGGATAAGGATCTCGTCGGGGATCCTGGCAAGGACCTTGACGGCGTTGAGCACGAGGCTCGCTGCCGAATGCATAAGCTTCGAATTCTTTCCCTTGATGATCCTGCCGTCGGCAAGCTGCATGGCGGATCCGCAGAACATCCCGTTGTTGCCCTTGCCCGCAGCCTCCGCCTCATCCGCCGCGGCGCGCGCCTCGGCGACGACGGCCCGGTCGGTCACTTTCACCCCCAGTTCTTCCATAAGCATGACCACCCGGTCGACCGTTTCCCGTTTCTCTATGCCCAGGACATATTCCATGTTATACCGGAAATACCGCCTGATCAATTCCTGCTTCGAGGCATCCTGGACCACATGGTCCTCGACGATGCCGAAACCGGCGCGGTTGACCCCCATATCCGTCGGAGAACTGTACCGGGGCTGGCCTTCCTTGGTATCGGCGATCTTGCTCAGGATGAGCCTGAGTATGGGGAAACTTTCGACGTCCCGGTTATAATTGACCGCTGTTTTGTTATACACGGACAGATGGAACGGATCGACAAGGTTGAAATCCTGGATATCCGCGGTCGCCGCCTCATAGGCGACATTGACCGGATGCTTGAGCGGAAGGTTCCAGATGGGGAACGTTTCGAACTTGGCGTACCCGGCGTTGGTCCCCCGCTTGTGCTCGTGATACATCTGGGAAAGACAGGTCGAAAGCTTGCCGGAATTCGGGCCCGGCGCGGTGACGACCACGATCGGTTTGGTCGTGGGGATATACTCGTTCCTGCCGAACCCGCCGTCGTTCACCGCCGCGTCGACGTTGGCCGGATACCCCTCGATCGGATAATGGACATACACCTTGACCCCGCGGTGCTCGAGCTTGTTCTTGAACATGACCGCGGCGGATTGATTGTTGAAACGGGTGATGACAACGGCAACGATATCGATCCCCCATTTGCGCAGGTCGTCGATCAGCTTGAGCGTCGAAGCGTCGTACGTGATGCCGAAATCGCCGCGCACCCTGCCTTTTTCGATGTCCCCGGCAAAAATGCACAGAACGATCTCGATCTTATCCTTAAGTTTCTGCAGGAGGCGGATCTTGACATTGGGATCGTATCCCGGAAGGACCCGCGCGGCGTGATAATCGAAAAGGAGTTTGCCGCCGAATTCCAGATACAACTTATTGCCGAATTTCTTCACGCGGTCGAGGATGGCCGCGGTCTGCTCTTTGAGGTATTTTTCGTTATCGAAACCGATGGATTGTGCCATGCAGAATCCCTTCTGTCACCGTTATGATTATAATACATCACACCCGTATTGTAAATATCTCACGGAGCGAGCGCCGCCCTGACCTCATCGGGGACCGGCCGGGACCTGAAGTCGCTTCCCACGCACGCCCAGACGACCTTTGCGGAAACGAGAAGCGCCGCGCCGTTCTGGATATCCTGCGAAAACCGGATCGAAGAATTACCCACCGAATCGACGCGGGTATGGACCGACACCGTATCTCCGTAGCGCGCCGGAGCCTTGTAATCCGCTTCGGCGTGGACCACGACGAACGAAATGCCCGCGCGGAACAGTTTTCCGACGTCAAAGCCGCGCTCGAGACAGAACTCGGTCCGTCCCTCTTCGAGGAATTTCCAGTAGCTCGCGTAATAGACGACGCCGCCGGCGTCCGTATCGTGGTAATAGACCTTTTTTTTCAGAATATGATCCTTCATATCATTGCGTCAACCCGGCCACAAACCCGGATGCCCAGGCCCAGGCGAGATTATACCCTCCCCGGTTCCCGTCGACATCGATGACTTCTCCGCAAAAATATACTCCCCGCTCGCGCGTTGATTCAAGCGTCATATGGTCGATCTCGCCCGTCGAGACCCCTCCCGCGGTAAATTCGGCTTCGTCCCATCCGCGCGTCCCGGATACCTGGAATCTTTTTTCCTTCAGCCCCGAAACAAGCGCATCGGGCGTTACGCCTGCCGCAAGCGGCCTGTACGGCCGGTCGAATTTCTCCGGCAGGATACCCGCCAGAAGGGCTTCGGGAGGGAATCCCTGTTTCCTGCGGCGCGCGATCTCCGCTTTCAATTCGTCCGCGGCCATGAACGGGACGAGATCCGCGACAAGGACTGCCTTTGAGCCGCTGCGGCGGTGGAGCGCGACCGATATCTGCCTTGAAACGTCGAGGATCGCGGTGCCGGAAAGGCCGTACCGGGTAAAAAGCAGGTCCCCCTCGCATCTGTCTGCAACGCGTCCGTCGATAACGGCCTGTACGGACGCGGTGATGCGCTGGCCCTGCACCGCCTGGCACAGCGGATCCTTCGTGATAAGAGGCACCGCAGCGGGCACCGGTTCGATGATGGAATGGCCTAGGCTCTGCGCAAGCCGCAGACCGCTGCCGTCCGAACCGAGCTTCGGATAGGACTTGCCTCCTGCGGCGACGATGATCTTTTCGCACTCCACGCAGCCGCCGTTATCCCCCCGGACAATGAATCCGCTTGTCCGGCCCTCTATCCGCGCGACCGGGAACCCGGTCAGGACTTTTATGCCCGGCCGTTTCAGCTGCAGCGACAGAACCTGCAAAACCGATGACGCCTGGTCCGTCGCAGGAAATACGCGGCCGGCCTCAGTATGCATCGCCAGGCCGATATCATGAAAAAAATCCGTGATCGCGATCAGTCCGAACCGGGCAAGGACCGATCCGACGAGCGGCCGCGCGGCCTCGTTATAGAACGATCCATCAAGGTGCTCGTTGAGCAGATTGCACCTGCCCGCGCCGCAGGCAAGGATCTTCCTGCCGATCCGATCCATCCGGTCCACGAGCACGACATCCGCGCCGCGGCGCTGTGCGCTGATCGCGGCGACGATGCCGGATGCGCCGGCGCCGATGATACAGACGGATGCTTTGTATTTATTCACGGCTTATCTTAAGCACCTTATAATGGCGCTTTCCCGCCGGGACCGTGATCTCGATGTCCGATCCCTGTTTATGGCCGAGCAATCCTTTACCCAGAGGCGACGTAACGGAGATCTTGCCCTGGGCGTAGTCGGCCTCGAGCTCGGACACAAGGGTATACGTATATTCCTTATCCGTGTCCGTGTCAAGCAGGACCGCGGTCGCCCCGATCAATATCTCATCCGCCGGGATATTCTCGTTCTCGATGATGCGCGCCCGGCTGAGCTTCGATTCGAGTTCGCCGATCTTCGCCTCGTTGGCCGCCTGCGCGTCTTTGGCAGCGTCATACTCGGCGTTCTCCGAAAGGTCGCCGTGAGCGCGCGCTTCGGCGATCGCACGCGAGAGGCTGCGCCTTTTTTCGTTCTTCATGACTTCAAGCTCATGCACGAGCTTCTCGTATCCCGCCTGCGTCAGATAAATATCGTCAGATGCCACCATGCTCTCCTTATGCTATGATACGGGCTGCGCTTTGAAAACGCCCGCACTTTTCACCCGTGGGCCCGGACAATATCCAGGGCCGCTTCGTGCACAGCGCCGTTGGTCGCAACATAGCCGATCGTCGTGTGCGCCATGGGATTGCCGGACAGGTCCGTTACTTTACCGCCTGCCTGTTCGATCAGGCATATGCCTGCGGCGCAGTCCCAGGGCTGGTCCTCGAACTCGACGGAAACATCGATCTTGCCTTCTGCCAGATAGCTCAATGCCCGGGCGGACGAGCCGAACATGCGCACATTGAAAGCGCGATCGGCAAACGAACCGAGCACCGGCAGCATCCGGGCAGGCGCGTGGCGCAATCCCGAGTCAAAAGATACGGAACAATCAGCTAAGGCGCTGTTCGAAGAAACCGATATCTTTGTATCGTTCTTATACGCGCCGTGATCTTTTTCCGCGACATACAATTCGCCGGCAAAGGGCATATAGATGATGCCGCCGACATAGCTGCCGTTACGGACGATGCCGATCGAAACACCGAATACCGCCACGCCGCGGATATAATTATGCGTGCCGTCCAAAGGATCGATGATCCAGATGTATTCGGCCTGTTCCCGGACCGACCCTCCTTCTTCGGCGATGATGCCGTGCCGAGGGAAATGCCGCGTGATATGGCCGATGATCATGTCCTGCGCGCCGCGGTCGACGTCGGTCACGAGGTTGCGGTCGCCCTTCACATGGACCGTTTGTTCTTTTCCGAAATGGCCCAGAAGATACTCACCGGCACTGCGCGCCGCCTCGATCCCCGTCTGGATAATATCCGCCATTTTATTCGAGCTCGTTGATATACGCTTCGACCGCATCCTTGATCATTGCCCATTCAGCGCGCGTTTTGAACGGAAGCTTCTTATCCCGCTTCCATTCGCCGTTATGGCGGCGCCAGCGGTAAAAGCAGACCTGTTTCTTGCCGTGATCCTCCAGCAGGACGATCGCCGACCACCATCCGAGAGAATTGTTCTTCTTGATAGTCCGGTACCGGATGATCGTGAGCGTATCGCGGACCGGCAGCCGGTCGTTATCCTTGACCGACGGATTATCGTCAACGACAATGTGATCTTCCATGCCCTGTATTATAGCACAAACCGCGCCCCTGGCAAAGGCAGTTGCTCATCGTGCCCTTTTGACGTATAATATCGCCATGGCGAACAGGATCATCATAGGCGTCGGGATCCCGCAACAACTCTCGGCCGCCCTCCGCGGTTCCCTTAATCCGGGCCTCTTCACCTTCTATGACAGCCCCTCTGCGCAGAATCTTATGCCCCTGATCAACGACCACGGGGTCGACCTCATATTCCTGTATAACGAACTTCCGGACCTGAAGAATTATGAAGAGCTCTGCATCGCATTGCGGGCAGACGGTAAGCTTGAGACTGTCCCCATCCTTGTCATCTCAAAGGACGAGCAGCAACCGCAGGAGCGCATCCGGATGCTCAACTCCGGGCTTATCGACGGGTTTGTCAGCTCCCGCACAAGCCCCGAGGAAATGGCGGCGTATGCGAATGTCTTTCTGCAGCGAAGGGCTCTTGAGGAAGAGCTCGAGCTCAAGAACGACCTTCTTGCAAAGCTCTCCATAACGGACGAGCTGACCGGCCTCCATAACCGCAGATACCTCATCGAAACGCTCGGGCAGGAACTGCACAAATTGCAGCGGTATGAATACAGTTTTTCCTGCATCATGTTCGATATAGATTTCTATAAAAAGATAAACGACGAACAGGGCCATGCGCTCGGGGACCTGGCGCTTGAGAACCTTGCGGCGTTCATGAAAAAAAATATCCGCTCAGCCGACGTCGCGTGCCGCTACGGGGGGGACGAAATAATGATCCTGTTCCCCTTTACCAATTTTGAAAGCTGCTTTATCACGGTCGAACGCCTGAGAAAGAAGGTTGAAACGACGAATTTCGGCACTGCGGGCCAGCCGCTGAATTTTACCATCAGCATCGGCCTTGTCAGCATAGAAACAAAGGTGGACCTTACCGTTGACGGCCTGCTGCAATTGCTCGACCAGCAGCTCTACGAAGCAAAGAATTCCGGAAGGAATAAAGTCTCCGGCATCCTCTACAAACCCGCCCTCTAAGAAGACGCTTTAGCTAACACCCTACCGGACAGGCAGTTACAAATAAATTCTTTTAAGGCCACATTTTTGTCATTAAAGAATTTATTTGTAACTGCCTGTCCGGTAGGGTGTTAGCTAAAGCGTCTTCTCGTAAGTAGAGTAGAAATACGGGGTGGCGGCTTTGAATTCTGCTGCGCAGGTGTCGACGAGTTTAAAGCTGGGGGTTATGTTGCGGGATCTTCTGAGCCGGCAGATCTCGTCTTCGGTTTTACCGAGGTATGCGGCCAGCTGGCGGTCGCTGAATCCGTATTCCTTGGCCTTGATAAAAAGCTCATCGCCCAGATCCCCTTTGGCAAACAGTATCTCTTTCTCAAGATCGATGATCTCTTTTACATTGTGCAAAAACCACGGGTCGATCATGGTCAACACATGGATATCTTCAACGGCCATGCCGATCCGCATCGCATCTCCTATATAAAAAATACGCTCGGCATTGGGTCTCCTCAGTTTTTCCACGATGAGGTCTTTGACGCTATCGGAAACATCGATTCGCCGGACGTCCTTGAACAGGGCAGTTTCAAGGCCGTATTTTTTTATTTCGAGCGACCGCAATCCTTTTTGCAGCGCTTCCTTGAAGGTCCTGCCGATAGCCATTGCCTCGCCCACGGATTTCATCGAGACCGTCAGCGTCGCGTCAGCCTGCGGGAACTTCTCGAACGTGAACCGCGGTATTTTGACCACGCAGTAATCGATCGACGGCTCGAAACACGCCGGCGTCTCGCGGGTGATGTCATTGGGGATCTCGTCGAGCGTGTAGCCGACCGCAAGTTTTGCCGCGATCTTGGCGATCGGGAAACCCGTTGCCTTTGACGCAAGCGCGGAGGACCGCGAAACACGGGGGTTCATCTCAATGATCACCATCCTGCCGTCTTTGGGGTTGACCGCGAACTGCACATTTGAGCCGCCGGTCTCGACCCCGATCTCCCTGATGCAGGCGATCGATGCATCGCGCATGGCCTGATACTCGCGGTCGGTCAGGGTCTGCGCAGGCGCGACCGTTATGCTGTCCCCGGTATGCACGCCCATGGGATCGACGTTCTCGATCGAGCAAATGATGACCACGTTATCCTTTGTATCGCGCATGACCTCGAACTCGAATTCCTTCCAGCCCGCCACGGATTCCTCGATAAGGATCTCGCCGATCATGCTCGATTCCAGGCCCGTCTTTGCCTTGTCCTTGAATTCCTCAAGGTTATACGCAACGCTTCCGCCTGTGCCGCCAAGGGTGAAGCTCGGCCGGATAATGAGCGGGAATCCGATCTCCTGCGCAACTGCGAACGCTTCCTTTATATTATATGCCTTGCCGCTGCGGGGCAGGTCAAGGCCGATACGCTCCATGGCCTCTTTGAACAGCCTGCGGTCCTCTGCTTTTTTGATCGCTTTGATATTCGCGCCGATGGTCTCGACTTTGTATCTTTTCAATATTCCCGCTTCGGCCAGGCCGACCGCCGCGTTCAACGCGGTCTGGCCTCCGAGCGTGGGCAATAAGGCGTCCGGCCGCTCCTGCGCGATGATCTGTTCGATTGATCCGACGGTCATCGGCTCTATATAGGTGCGGTCCGCTGTCTGCGGATCGGTCATGATCGTTGCAGGGTTCGAGTTGACCAGCACCACTTCATACCCTTCCTGGCGCAGGACCTTGCACGCCTGGGTGCCTGAATAATCGAACTCGCATGCCTGGCCGATCACGATCGGGCCTGAGCCGATGATAAGGATCTTTTTGATATCGCGTCTCCTGGGCATTTTATTTCTTTTTCCTCATGAGCGATGCGAATTGCTCGAACAAATACGAAGCGTCGTGCGGACCGGGCCCTGCTTCAGGATGGAACTGCACCGAGAAGACCGGCAGCTTCTTATGGCGCAGGCCTTCGAGCGTCTTGTCGTTCAGGTTCACATGGGTCAGTTCTATATCGCGCTTGTTCAGCGAATCGATGTCCACGCAGAACCCGTGGTTCTGGACTGTGATCGCGACTTTGCCGGTCTTGACATCCTTGACCGGATGATTGCCTCCGTGATGGCCGAACTTAAGTTTGAACGTCTTTCCGCCGAACGCCTGGCCGAGCATCTGATGGCCGAGGCATATGCCGAATATCGGCAGTTCTTCTAAAAGCTCCTGCGCAGTCCTCACCACATAATCCACAGCTGCCGGGTCTCCGGGGCCGTTCGACAGCATCAGGCCGTCAGGCTTAAGCGCCAGGATCTCCCTGCTGGTCGTGCGCGCAGGCACTGCGGTCACCCTGCATCCTGCGTTCATCAGGCAGCGCAGAATATTATATTTCAAGCCGCAATCAAGCACGACCACGCTGAGAAGCTTCGTATTTTTTTTCGGCGACGGCGACCATGTATACGGCTTATCGATCGTCACTTCCCTGACCAGATCGATGCCGATAAGGCCGGCCGAATTCCTGGCCTTTGCGACAAGACGTTTCTCATCAAGGTCCCCGGTCGACAGGACCGCCTGCATGGCGCCTGCCTGGCGGATATGGAGCGTGAGAGAACGCGTATCAATGCCTTCGATCCCCATGACATTGCGCTCCCGCAGATAATCGCCGAGGGATCCGGCGCTGCGCCAGTTACTATGGACCTTGGAGTATTCTTTCACCACAAACCCCTCAAGGAACGGTTTGCGCGATTCTGCGTCCTCGTTATTGACGCCGTAATTACCGATAAGCGGATACGTCATGGTAACGATCTGCCCTTTATACGACGGGTCAGTGATGACTTCCTGATATCCGGTCATGGCTGTATTGAACACGACCTCGCCGCAGCGTTCTCCGGAAGCGCCGAACGACTCGCCTTTGTATATCGTCCCGTCTGATAATGCCAGTATGGCTTTCATGGCCTATTCTTCTTTGAGATGCGTAATGCCGCTGCGACAAAATCCCTGAACAGAGGATGCGCCTCGTCGGGCCTTGACTGGAATTCCGGATGGAACTGCACGGCGATGAAGAACGGATGGCCCTTTAACTCGACGATCTCGACAAGGTTCTTTGCCGGATATATGCCGGAGAACACAAGCCCCTTTTTCTCCATGGCGCGCCGGAACCCGTTATTGAACTCGTAGCGGTGGCGGTGGCGCTCCCTGATCGATCCCAACTGGTACGCCGCGAACGCGGCCGTGCCTTTTTTGATCCTGCACGGATACGCGCCAAGGCGCATCGTGCCTCCGAGGTCCTTGACCTTTTTCTGCTCCTCGATCAGGCTGATCACCGGGTATTTTGTCTTTGGCTTGAATTCGGTGGAATTGGCGTCCTTGTATCCCATGACATGGCGGCTGAACTCTATCACCGCGCACTGCATACCCAGGCACAGCCCCAGGAACGGGATATTGTTCTCCCGCGCATACCGGATCGCTTTGATCTTGCCCTCAATGCCCCGGTAGCCGAATCCGCCCGGAACAAGAATACCCGCAACGCCTTTTAACAGATCTTTACTCCCGGGTTTTTCCAGGTCTTCCGAATCGATCTTTTTGATCTCGACCTTCGCGTCATTGGCGATGCCCGCATGGACAAGCGCCTCATAGATCGACTTGTATGCGTCCTGCAAGCCGATGTATTTGCCCACAAAGGCGATGGTGACCTTGTCCTTCGGAGCGAGCACTTTTTCCACGACGTTCTTTTCCCATTCCTTCATCTCCGAATATTTGCAGATAAAATGGAAATGGGACATGATGATCTCGTCGAGTATCTGGTTCTTGAGGTCGAGCGGGATCTGGTATATCGTCGCCGCATCGCGGCATTCGATGACCGACTCTTTTTTGATATTGCAGAACAGAGAGATCTTTTCCTTCACCTCGGCTGACAGCGGCCGCTCGGTGCGGCACAGGAGGATATCCGGCTGTATGCCGATCTCGCGCAATGTGCCCACGCTGTGCTGCGTCGGCTTGGTCTTGATCTCATCCGCCGCGCGGATATACGGCACCAGGGTCAGATGGATATAGAGGGAATTATCGAACCCGACATCGTGCCTGAACTGGCGCGCCGCCTCCAGAAAGGGGAGCGATTCTATGTCGCCGACCGTGCCGCCGATCTCGACAAGCACGATATCAGCCCCTGATACCTCGGCGACCTTCCTGATCCGGTCCTTGATCTCATTGGTTATGTGCGGAATGACCTGAATGGTCTTGCCCAGATAATCCCCGCGGCGCTCTTTTGCAATGACCGCATTATATACCTGGCCGGTCGTTATATTGTTGAAACGCGTTATGACCGAATGGGTAAAGCGCTCGTAATGGCCGAGGTCCAGGTCGGTCTCAGCGCCGTCCTCGGTCACATAGACCTCTCCGTGCTGATACGGGTTCATGGTGCCGGGGTCCACGTTGATATACGGGTCCAGCTTCATGAGCGAGACCTTCAATCCCCGCAGTTCAAGGATCTTGGCGATCGATGCGCTTGCAATGCCTTTGCCGAGGCTCGAGATCACCCCGCCGGTTATGAATATGAATTTTGACATAGTCCGGACCTCAATTCCTGCTGAACATGAAAAACGGCGTTTTGACGGCAGTCCCTGCCGCAAACGCCATTGTCGGAAAATAATAGCTCGCCTTTGAACTACGGCAGTAAGTATAGCTCATAATACCCCCTCGTGCAAGAAAAATACGATGCGCTGGGAAACGATATCCGCAATGATCCGCAGGCCCGTATGTTTGGCATCAAACACCTTGATGACGTTATCGTAACGGCCGTATTCGGGCACGAGCGTCCTCAATACATTCGGCCAGCCGGATATCAATTTCGTATTATAGAAGCATTCTTTGCGCTCCGGCATCAGAGCGACATAAAATATGCCGGTTTCGATAAGGTCCTGGAAAAAGTGCGTGCCGAACGACAGCTCGGGGCAGCAATTGGCCTCGCTGAACGCGACCTCTCCCAGGACAGTGAAATTCGATATCTGGCTGAAAGTCACCGGCACTCCGAGGGACGGGGTCGTGGTGCCCCATCTGCCCGGGCCGAAAACCGCGCAGGGCAGTTCCTCCTTGTTGCTGATAAGGCGGTTCAGCTCGCCGACGGCGCGTCCGATATCATACTTGCCCGCCTGCGTCAGCCGAACGTACTCCCGGGGATCGATAATGACCACCCTGCGTATTGCCTGGGAGATATTTCCGCCGAGAAAACCTCCGACTGACTGGAATACGATCTTTGCTCGGTCGATCGAAGCGGGGAATTCGGCCCTTTTCCCCATGCCTTTTGTCGGCATGGGCCTGCACTGGAGCAGGTTGATCTGGAAGGTCCCGCCCGGCTTGAAGTTCACCGTGTATTCGATGTCAACGGGATATCCGTAACGGCTTTCGAGCGTCTTCATGAGCTTTGCCATCACGCCCCCCAACGGCGTGGACTGGAACAGCCTGTCGAAGGTGAGGATCCAGGCCGGCGCGCCCTCCCTCCGGACGCTGCCAGGCGCCGCTCGGCCTCCTCATCCCTGATCCCTATAAGCTCCATCTTGATATCGCATTTTTCAGCCATGAGGCCGTTGATCGCAACGCTTTTAAGCTGGTTGTCGTCGAGATCCAGAACATCCGCTTCATGCTGGGAATATTTCCTCGTATCGTTGAGGCCCGCATGGGGTTTGAGGAGCGGCTCATCGAGTGCGACGATCCGCGGATAATCGCCTTCGACGCGGTTGACCGCCCGTGTGCCCAGGCCTGCGACAAGCCGCAGCATCCCCGCGTTCGGATCAACGCCCTCTTTCCACACATAGGTATTGCAGGAAATGCCCACGCCCGCAAGGTCGGGGAAGAAATAATGGCTGCGGTACGAGCCGGACACGCGCTGGACCAGAAGCGCCATCTGTTCGTCAGCCTGATCAAGGCCGCGGCCCAACCGGTAGGCCAGCGCGTCCTTGTTCATGGTCGAGGCGAAGATCCGGCGCACCGCGTCGACAAAACGGGCATAGCGCTCTTCCGGAGTGCCCTGATTGACGAGAAACACCGATTCATATTTCCCTGCGAAAATATTGCCGAACCCGTCCTCAAGAAGGCTCGACGAGCGCACGATGATCGGGGATTGGCCGAAATATTCGATCATCTGCTGGAACTGCTCTTTGATCTCATCGGGAAACACCCCGCTCTGCATCTTCTCCCGCAGGGATTCGGCAACGGAAAAATACCCCTGTTTTGTCTTCTGCTCCATGCGCAGCTTCCACCAGCCGTTCTCGACGATGTATGTATAGAAAACGTCGGAGCCGACATAGAAGGAATCGTGGGGTTCAAAGAGCTTGTTCCACTGCGCCGGCGCATCCTTGAGCAGGATATTGCGGGCAACGAGCATGCCGACCGATTTGCCGCCGATATAGCCGGTGCCGATCATGCGCGCCTTGATATTCAGCAGGTCCTCAAGGGTAAAGTTTTCCCGTGCGAGCACAAGCGCCTTTTCCTCGCGGGCGATCATGATTCGGCAGAGCTGCTCGACCATACGCGCTTTCTCCTCAACGGCGTCCGGCTTTGTTGCGAGGTCCTCGGCTTTCAGGAACAACCGGTCCCAGTAATCGAGATTGCGCTTCGTGCTTTTCGAGCCTTTTGCGAATATCGCGGAGAAGAGCTTTGCCGTATCGACGCTGTTGGCGATCGGAACGAACTTGCCCCGGGTGTTCATATGAGGCAAGAACATCGTGGGCGAATAGCGGTTCCAGACCTTGAGCGGATGGATATAATGATCGTCCTTATAGTTATACACGTCGATGAGCAGCTGCGTGGTCTCGCGGATGCGCGCGATGGTCTTGAACGAATGTTTATTGCGCAGGATCGAGAAATACGCGATCGTATCGAGCTCATAGAGGTACGGGCAGGTGATCTTGAAAAAGTTGCCGATCATCAAATCGTTCGACCATGCGGGCAAAAGGTCGGACAGGCAGTCAAAAACGTAATACACGCCGATACCGTGCCGCGTGGCAATGGCATTGACCTGCGAAGAAAATGATTCGAAACCGGAATACGCGTCAATGGCATAGACGGTCACATCATCCGCCTCGGTAAATAGTGCGGGATGGCCTGCAAACCGGAGGTATACCACCTTTTTCCCGTCCGCACGCGCCTGTTTGACGAACGGACGCACGAAATACAGGTAGTCGGAGATCGTATCTATCTGCAAGACCACATTATCCCCGAGCCGCAGGCCGTTGATGACCTTATCTAGTCCCGGTATGCCGGTGGTTTCCATGATGCAAGCTCCTGCGGAAGCGCTTCATTCAGGCGCAGAGAAAACTCCCTGATATAAAGCTTTTCCAGCAATTGGGTGGTCACGACAGCGACCGCTGCCATGTTATCGCGCGCGCTTATCGACCGGGCGTCCATGTTGCGCAGTTTCTTTACGAGCATCGCGACCCGGCTATGATCGTATAAACCCGACCGCTGCAATGCCTCCTTACTCAGCAGATCATCCACATACGCATTCCCTCTGCCATGCAGGAAGCTTATTGCGTCAGGCGCGCGGTATGCCTGTTTTACGCGTTCGATGACTTCAATGGGCACATGCCCTTGGGCGATCTTTTTGAGCAGGTATTTTTCCCTCAGGGCCCTGATCTTAAGATGCGCAGGCAGGTTGAACCCGAACTCGACAAGCCGCCAATCCAGGAACGGGAACCTTCCCTCCACCGAATGCGCCATCATCATGCGGTCGCCCTGCGACGACAGAAGATTGCCTGACAGAAGCGTCTGCATCTCGATATACTGTGCCCGGGCAAGACTGTCCCAGCGCATGAAACCATCAGGCAGGCTGCGGTCAAAGTCCTCTATGGCGCTTGAAGCCCCGATCTCCTCTTTTAACCGGTCGGAAAACAAAGATTTGATCCGGCTAGACATTTCCCATCGGGGCATATGGGAATAATGCGGGATATCTGCCGGCACAAGGCTCGTGCGGTAATAATTTTCTAAAAATGCGGACGCGGAACGCGGCCAATTCGGGATATAACTATAGAGCTTTCTCATCAGAAGCGGCCGCAGCCGCGAATCAGGATACTGCGCCCAGAAGCGGCGTATCTTATTCTCTCTGAACAGATCATATCCTCCGAGCACCTCGTCCGCTCCTTCCCCGGTCAGCACAACCTTGATGTTGCTCGCGCGCACAAGCCGGGCAAGAAGATACAACGGCGCGGGTGCAGTACGGATGAGCGGCTTTTCAGCCGACCAGACAACGTCTTCCATGACGCGCGCAATATCATCATAGGAACACGAAATTTCTTGATGGCTTGTCTTGATCATATCAGCCACTTTTTTCTGGAACGATGATTCGTCAAAATCCCTGTCCTTGAAGCTGACGGAGAATGTCTGCAGGCGGTCATTATAGAACCTTTTGACAAGCGAACTGATCAGGGATGAATCAATGCCGCCGCTTAAGTATGATGCCACCGGGACATCCGCGCGCAGACGCAGGCGGATGGAATCCTTGAGCAGATACTCCAGGCGCTCGGCATAAAATCCTTCCTCCGGCGCCGCGATGCGGTCCGGCCCGGTATAGGCGAGCTGCCAGTAACGCTTCGTGGAAACTCTGCCATTCTGCGCGATGAGATAATGCGCAGGAGCGAGCTCGTTAATGCCTTTAAAAACAGTCCGTCCCGGTACCGGAGCCCACAGCGTAAAAAGTTGATCGAGACCCCTGGCGTCCAGAGACCTGGGGACGCGCGGATCCCCAAATAATGCCTTTATCTCCGACGCAAAAATGAATCGGCCGCCTGTAACGGTATAAAAAAAAGGCCTGATGCCCATACGGTCCCGCGCTGCCATGAGCCTGCGCGTACGCTTATCCCAGATGACAAAGGCGAACTGGCCGTTCAGATCAGAGAACATGCCTTCTGCCTTTTCTTCATAGAGATGGACGAGGACCTCCGTATCGCTGTTCGTATAAAAACTATGGCCGCGGCCAACGAGTTCCGCGCGCAATTCCACGTAATTGAATATTTCTCCGTTGAACACGACCCATACGCTTTTATCCTCGTTGTGCATAGGCTGGGACCCGCCTGCAAGATCGATGATGGAAAGCCGGGCATGGCCAAGGCCGATATGGCAGTCGCAATACAGGCCGAATTCGTCAGGCCCGCGAGATCGCAGCATGAAGACCATGCGTTTGAGCGTCTGCGTATCGACCGGTTCGTCATGTTCCAGATTAAAGATGCCGCTTATTCCGCACATATGGAATCCCTTACGTCTGAGGCAGCCTGCTTGTCCCCATCAGATATTCGTCGATGGCGCGAGCAGCTTTGCGGCCTTCCGATATCGCCCACACGACAAGCGACTGGCCCCGGCGCATATCCCCTGCGCAAAAAACTTTTTTGACAGAGGTGTGATATTTTTCATCTGTCTTGACATTGCCGCGTTGATCGAATGCAACTCCCAGTTCGGCAAGCAGCCCTTTGTGCTCGGGATGCACGAATCCTACTGCCAGGATTACCAGGTCTGCCCGAAGGATGAACTCCGAACCAGGGATCTCTCTCATCTGCATGCACCCTGCCGCATCCTTGACAAACTCGACCCGCACGCAATCAAGCGCCTCAACATGCCCCTTTTCTCCGATGAACCGCTTTGTCAGCACAGACCATTGCCGCTCTCCGCCTTCTTCATGGCTTGTCGTCTGTTTCAGAAGCTGGGGGTATGCGGGCCATGGCTGGTTCGCAGGCCTGCATGCGGGCGGCTGCGCAAGGACCTCGACCTGGGTAACGCAGGAGGCGCCCTGGCGATGCGCAGTGCCGACGCAATCTGCTCCGGTATCGCCGCCGCCGATGACCACCACAGACTTCCCTGAAGCGTCAATGGCAATGTCAACGGGGATATGTTCGCCTGCGGCGCGCCTGTTCGACTGGATCAGATACTCCATCGCAAAATGGATCCCTTTTAATTCCCTGCCGGCGACGGCAAGGTCCCTCGGCTGCCGGGAGCCGCCTGCCAGGCACACAGCGTCAAAACCTTTGATGATCTTCGCTGCCGGGACATCGACGCCGGCATGTGTGCCTGCCCGGAACCTGATCCCTTCGCGTTCCCATATCTTGAGCCTGCGGTCAAGGACACGTTTGTCAAGTTTGAAATCGGGGATCCCGTATCGCAGAATTCCGCCGCATCGCGCATCGCGCTCGAACACGGTCACGCGATGGCCTGCCCGGTTCAGCTGGTCGGCGCATGCAAGGCCTGCGGGGCCCGAACCGATCACCGCGATATTCCTGCCCGTGCGCCTCTGGACTCTCCGCGGTCTGATCAGCCCTTTTTTGAACCCGTATTCGACGATCCCGAGCTCATTCTCGCGCGCCGTGACCGGATCGTCGTTGATACCGAGCACGCATGCGTATTCGCATAAAGCCGGGCAGATCCGTCCGGTGACCTCGGGAAGATTGTTCGTCGCGGATA
>JAGOOP010000055.1 GCA_017992455.1 Candidatus Omnitrophota bacterium
CTCATGTCGCTTGATTTTTTACAGCAGAGGGATCTTCTATGACTACCGAGAGAAGAAGGTCGAAGAGAGTAAATGCGCCGTTTTTCGTCAAGCTCGGCTCAGCAGCCGGCGGTGACCAGAAAAACTGGGAACAATCATCGGCAAAGAACGTCAGCGAGAACGGCCTGGCAGTTACGACGGCACACAGCTATGAGATCGACGTCTGTCTGTCGCTCTCAATGCGGATCCCGACCCAGCCGACGATGGACTGGATGGAAACAACTGGAAAAGTGGTCGATTGCACAAAGATCATGGAAAAGGCCTATATCACGCGGCTTGAGTTCGTAAATCCGGGCCCGGAGGTCAAAGAAGCGCTCAGGAAATATGTAGAGTGGATCTCAAAACGATAACCTATGGCCGCAAAGCCCGAGCGTCTTGATGACCGGAGAGGATCAGTCAGGGTCCGCAAAGATTTCTCGGTCCAGTATAAGAAGGGGCTGTATATTTCGCGTCTGCGATGGCTCAATACCGCGATCAGGGATATCAGCGAGACCGGCCTGTGCATCAAGACCTGCACAGACTTGAAAAAATCCGATCACCTGCGGCTGCGGATACGGCTTCCGATCGAGCGTTCATGGCTGGGAATAACCGGCAGGGTGGTCAAATGCGAACCGGCGGGCAAGAACCATTGGACGCATGTAAGATTATCCGGGCTTGACGCACGTCAAAAAAAGCACATACGCTCATACATCGCCTGGGTGCTTGTCAAAGAAGGAGGAACTCTATGACGTATCAAGGAATCGAACGGCGTAAATCCGACAGGATCAAAGCAAATTTCATCGTATCATACCGGGTCCTGGACGAGATCGACAACATGGACATCACGCAAACCAAGAACCTCGGCCTCGGGGGCATGCTCTTGACGACGAGCCGGATGTTCGACGTCGGAACGAACCTTGCGATCGAGATACGCCTGCCGTTCGAACGCAGCCCCATCATGCTGATCGGCAAGGTCATCGAATCGGTCGAGATCACCAGGGACCTTATTTACGATACCCGGCTCGAATTCATGGCGGTCGATGAGAACCACCGGTCGATCATATCAAAAACGGTGACATATTATACAGGCAAGGCAAAATAATGAAAAAGATCAACGTAGGGCTGATCGGGTTCGGCAATGTCGGCTGCGGGGTCGTCAAGATCCTCAGGGACCGCAGACGGCTTCTTGCCGAGAAGATCGGTTCCGAGATCATCGTCAGGAAGATCTGCGATAAGGACATTTCCGCCAAACGCTCCGTTTCCGTGCCGCGCGACATGCTTACCTCGAACGTCTCCGATATCGTCAATGACCCCCAGATCGACATCGTGGTAGAGCTCATGGGCGGGATAAACCCCGCGAAAGAGTTCATATCGCTCGCGCTGAAAAAAGGCAAGAACATCGTCACCGCGAACAAAGCCCTTCTGGCGCATCACGGCAGGGAATTATTCGCTCTGGCGAAAGACTGCGCAAAATGTATTTATTTCGAGGCGGCGGTCGGCGCCGGGATCCCGATCATAAAATCAGTCAGGGAAGGCCTTGTTGCAAACCGGTTTTCGAGCGTCCTGGGCATCGTCAACGGTACGTCGAACTTCATTTTATCCTCCATGTCCGGCAATAATTGCTCGTTCGCCGAAGCGCTCAAGGACGCGCAAAGGAAAGGGTTTGCCGAAAAAGACCCGACCCTCGACATCGAAGGCATGGATTCGGCGCATAAACTGGTCCTTCTGGCATACCTGTGCTTCGGCCGCATGGTGAGCATGGACGAGATATTCATCGAAGGGATATCGCACATTTCGCTCTCGGACATCAACTATGCCAAAGAGCTCGGATTCGAGATCAAACTGCTGGCCATCGCGAAAAAAGACGAGGATGAGCTTGAAGTGCGGGTGCATCCGACCCTCATCCCGCAGGAGCATCTGCTCGCATCCGTCGACGGCGTCAATAACGCCATTGCGGTCGGTTCGGACCTGGCCGGAGACCTGTTGTTCTACGGACCGGGCGCAGGACAATCGTCCGCGGCATCGGGGGTCGTATCGGACCTGGTCGACCTGACCCAGGGCATCAAAGCAGGGCTCTTCAGGCCTGTCCTGAACGTCGCTGCAGACGGATCGATACACCGATTATCGAAGATCGATGAGATCGATTCCAGGTATTACATCCGCTTTATGGCGCTCGATAAGCCCGGGGTTCTCGCCAGGATCGCGGGAATACTCGCAAAATCGAACATCAGCATAGCCTCGGTCAGCCAGAAGGCGCACCGCAGGGCCAAGGCCGTGCCGATCGTCATGGTCATCCATGAAGCGAAGGAACGAAATCTCAGGGAAGCGCTCCGTATCATCGACAAGATGAACATCATACATGAAAAATCCGTCGCCATACGGATAGAAGACGTCTGATGATATATACCGGGCTCATCAACAAATACCGCCGGTATCTGCCGGTCAGCGATACAACGCCGGTCGTCACGCTCAATGAAGGCAATACGCCCCTCATCTATGCGCCTTTCTTAAGCGCGAGCCTCGGCCCGGGATTCGAGGTCTATCTCAAATACGAGGGCGCCAACCCCACCGGGTCTTTCAAGGACCGCGGCATGACCATGGCAATATCCAAGGCATGTGAAGAAGGGGTAAAAGCGGTTATCTGCGCTTCGACCGGGAATACCTCTGCGTCAGCCGCCGCATACGCCGCAAAAGCGGGCATACGATGTATCGTGCTCATCCCCAAAGGCCATATCGCGCTCGGCAAGCTCAGCCAGGCTTTAATTCACGGGGCGACCGTTCTGCAGATCGACGGGAATTTTGACGATGCCCTGACCCTGGTCAAAGAGATCACGCAAAAATATCCCATTAAGATGGTCAACTCCATCAATCCGTTCAGGATCGAAGGCCAGAAAACCGCCTCGTTCGAGGTGATCGAAGCCCTCGAAGACGCGCCTGATTTCCAGGTAATGCCTGTCGGCAACGCCGGCAATATCACCGCCTACTGGAAAGGCTATAAAGAATACCGCGATATCGGCAAAGCAAAAAAGCTGCCTGTCATGCTCGGTTTCCAGGCAGAAGGGGCGGCGCCCATCGTCAGGGGATTTCCGATCGAATGCCCGGAAACGATCGCCACCGCTATCCGCATCGGCAATCCTGCCAGCTGGAAACAGGCGGTCGCGGCGCGCGATGAATCAAAAGGACAGATCGATTTTGTTTCCGACGACCAGATCCTCGACGCATATAAACTGCTGGCCCTGAAAGAAGGCGTGTTCGCCGAACCGGCGTCATGCGCGTCGATCGCCGGACTGCAGAAACTCTCACACAGCGGATATTTCAAGAAACAGGCCGTTGCGGCAGACGCTGTGAAGATCGTGTGTATCCTGACCGGCCACGGCCTCAAAGACCCTGACCGCGCGATCAGATCCATCAAGCCGCCCAAGACCGTAAAGCCCGACATGAAGGCGATACTGGCTGAGATCGGATTATAGATCATGTCTTTGAAAGGTAAACGCATATTGATCACCGCCGGCCCGACATGGGTCAGCCTCGACCCGGTTCGGGTCATCAGCAATACCGC